>NZ_NRRW01000001.1 GCF_016583835.1 Thiococcus pfennigii
CCAGCGTCATCGAGACCTGCCGCAAGCGTGGCGTCTCTCCTTGGCCGTACATCGCTGAGGTCATCGGCCAACGACGCCAAGGGTTGCCGGCACCGCCCCTACCAGCGCCCGCTATCTGACAGCACGCGCAACCCCCGGCAGGCCGTCCGAAGCGGGGGGGCTAAATGGTTACGAGGGGTGGAAGCTGCGTCTCCGCGGCCAATCATAGGCCATTTGGCGAGTTTTGGGCGCGGGCGGGCGCCGACCGTTCCGGTCAGCGGTTGCGCGATCCGATCCCATGCGCACCGCCCCGGCGTTACCGGAAGACCTCTCGACAAGGCCCTCGCCGCAAGATCCCGGGGGTCGCGCGACGGCCCCCAAGCCGCCGCCGCGGCCTGCCCGCCGATGACGGGGTTATAATGCCACTGACCCCGGCGCCCAGGTGCCGCCGCCGTCTCGGAGCCTCATGTCCGTCTTGCCACACCCATCTGTCTCGTCGTCGCGGCGCGCGGCGCTCTTGCTGCTGCTCGTAGCGGTGCTGTTGGCCGTGCCACCGGCCTTCGGGGCGGCTGAGCGACCGGGCGCGCTGCGCGAGTGTCAGCGCTGTCATGGGATGGCGACCCTCGGGTATCGCGATCCGCAGACCTGGGCGATCGTCGATCTGTTCGTCGATCCCGTTCGGTTCGCCGAGTCGGCGCATCGTGAGCTGGTCTGCGTCGACTGCCATGCCGAGGATTACCGGGGCTATCCGCATCCGCAGGTCGCGACCGAGCGGAAGGGTTGCACCGACTGCCACCGCAAGAACGAGGCGGTGCACGCGCAGCTCGCGCGGATCGCCGCCGAGCTCGCCGCAAGCGTGCACGGCAAGGCCGATCCCGACGCCGCCGACGCTCGGCCGCTCGACTGTTCTTCCTGCCACGATCCGCACGACTTTCGCCCGGCTGGGTGCGATGAGCCGCTCGCCGCGATCGTGCACCGGCACAACGCGATCTGCTTCGCTTGTCATCAGGATCGGCCCGCGGTCCTGGGCGGGACGGACGTGGCGCTGCCGCCGCATGCCTGGCTGCCGGACCGCGAGGCCCATTGGCAGGCGGTGCGTTGCGTCGAGTGCCACACGCCGACGGCCGCGCCGGCCAGTCATTTGGTCCAGCCGGCGGCGGTCGCAGCGCGCGACTGCGTCGGCTGTCATTCGCGCAGCGCCGAACTCCTCGGCGACCTGTATGCCTATCGCTCCGAGGAGGAGATCGCCCGGCGCGGTTGGCTGTCCCGGGCGGTCTTCAACGAGGCCTATGTCGTCGGGCTGAGCCGCAGCCCGACGATCGACCGGCTGAGCCTGATCGGCCTCGCCGTCGTCGCCGGGCTGCTCGCGGCGCACGGCCTGGGGCGCTGGCTCGCGGCCCGGGCGAGGAGGAGGAGGGCATGACCGCGCTGTATCTCTATCCCGGCTGGCTGAGGCTGTGGCACTGGGTCAATGCCGCGCTCTTCGTCGCGCTGATCGTCTCGGGCGTCAGCCTCCACTATGCCGGGGCGGCCGCACTGCTGCCGTTCCGCACCGCGCTCGTGATCCACAACGCCGCCGGCATTCTGCTGACGGTCGCCTGGGTCGGCTTCGTCGTCGGCAACCTGGTGACCGGCAACGGCCGCCACTACCGGATCCGGCTGCGCGGGCTGTGGCGGCGGACCTGGGACCAAAGCCTCTACTACTTGGTCGGGATCTTCCGCGGCGCCCCGCACCCGTTCCACGTCACGGAGACGGCGAAGCTCAACCCGCTCCAGCAGCTGAGCTACGTGGCCGCAATGTTCGTGCTGATGCCGCTGCTGATCCTGAGCGGTTGGGGCTTCCTCCTCTCGGTGCGCCTGCCGGAGACCCTGTTCGGGCTCGGGACCATCTGGATCGTCGCGGGAACCCATGTCGTCGTGAGCTACCTGCTGGTCCTGTTCGTGCTGGTGCACCTCTACGTCATCACGACCGGGGCACGCGTCACGACGAACCTGCGCGCGATGCTGACCGGCTGGCACCGCGAGGGCGGAGACTGACATGAACGACTGGATCAAGACGCGGATCGGCCGCTGGGCGCTGATCGGGCTCGGGGCCGTGCTGCTCCTGGTCTTCGCCTACCCGGTGATCTATCCGCGCCTGTTCGAGGCCTATGTCGGCAAGGCGAACGCGCCGCTGACCTATCCGAACAGCCGCGCCCTGACCGACGCCGAGTTCGAGGCGCTGGCCGACGAACTGACCGAGGCGGCGCGCCGGCGCGCCGCGGAGGCGATCGTGCGCGACGACCAGGACCCGTTCGCCCGGGAGGTCAAGCTCGCGATGCTGATGCGCACGCCGTCGTTCGTCCGCGACCACGAGCCGAGCCATATCCGCTACTTCCGCGATGCCGGGATCCGCCGCTACGCCGGCCCCGAGACCTGCCTGACCTGTCACGCGACGATCGAGGTCAGGCGTCCGGACGGGCGCATCGATGAGGTCGACACCCTCGCCGACATCGTCAATTCGGTGCACTTCAAGTTCCAGAGCGAGACCCCCGGCGGCTTCTCGACGGTCGGCTACGACGGGCGGATCGTCAACGCCCCGGGCTCGCGGCCGATCCCGGTCGGCAAGATCGACCGCGCCTGCGGCATCCCGGGCAGCTTCTCCTGGACCGGCTGGGCGGCCCTGATCGAGAGCCGGCCGGCCGGCGCCGAGGGCGTCGTGCTGCGCAGCGAGGGCTGTGGGCAGTGCCACATCGGTGGCAACTACCAGCCGGCCACCGAGAAGATGATGCCGGTCGGCGACGTGCCGGGCGTGGCGAAGGAGGGCATCGACTGCCTCATCTGCCACGCGACCGACTACGACATGAACCAGCGCTACGTGATGCGCGACGCGGTCGGGCTGCGCTGGAACCAGGACCGCAGCCTGCGCGCGGCCCTGACCGTGACACGGGTCGCGAACGAGTACTGCCTGCGCTGCCACCAGCACAACATGGGCGGCGACGTCTATCTGCATAACGAGGCGGCCCAGGCGCTCGGCGAGCGCAACCAGCGGCTGCTGCACAAGGGGGCCAAGCGTGGCAACCCCTTCAGCCCGGCCGACGACGTGCACGCCGCGGCCGACATCCAGTGCACCGACTGCCACCGCCCGCAGGGCCACAAGCTGCCGCGCGGCAAGCTCGGCGTCGACCTGGTCGCGAACGATCTGCCCGACGTCGAGGTCTCCTGCGTCACCTGCCACTCGCAGGCCCCGCACAATGCCTCCGAGGACAAGGTCCTGCTCAACGGCCACATCGCCCGCATCGCCTGCGAGACCTGTCATATCAGAGAATTGCAGCCGACGAACGTGGTCCTGCGCGACTGGGTCCACCCGACCTGGAAGGCCGAGGAGGGCATCTACGAGCCGACCGACGTCTACCGCTCCGGCGAGGTCAACAAGGGCTTCACCTTCCTCTGGTTCAACGGGAAGGGGACCTTCCTCGCCAACGCCCTCGGCAACAACCCGAACGGCACGAGCGACTACGACCCGCTGATGGCGCAACTGGCGCGGATCGACGACCCCGAGGTCGTCGCCGCCGTGCGCGAGGCCGCGCGGGCACTGAAGGTGCGTTATCCGCAGATCGACGTCGAGGCCTACGTCGAGGCGGCCACGAATCCGCTCTCCCAGCTCACCCCCGAGCAACTCGTCGAGCGCCGCCGGATGATCGAGGAGAACCTGCGCGCCTACATGAACGACGGCGAGAGCCGCATCTATCCGTTCAAGCTCTTCAACGCGCTGATGTACGAGGATATGGGCAATCAGGGTCCGTTCGGCGCCATGATCCTGCCGTTCGACTACCCGACCTACTACGAGACCGGCCAGACCCGCGAGGCCGTCGCGGCGGCGCTGCGCGACCCGATCCTGGTGCGGATGTACCAGACCCCGTTCAAGCTCTACATGATGGACGAGTTCATGGCCTACTTCGGCGTCGCCGGCGGCTGGCGAACGAATTACCCGCTGGTCGACGGCGCGCTGCGCGGCGTCGAGGCCCACTGGATGCGCCAGATGGGCAGCCTGAAGATCAGCCACGGCATCCAGCGGGCCGGACGCACCTGCGAGGAGTGCCACGCCCGGAATGGGATCTTGGACTACCGCGCCCTCGGCTACTCGCCCGAGCGGGCCGCCGAACTCGCCCGCCCGGACATCCTCGAGGCTGCGGCGGTGCGCTGAGGGCGCGCCGTGCATCGCGCGACATCCCTTCGCGACTGTCGCTTGAATAGTGTCGGCGCAGCTTCGGCCGTACGAAGGCGACGGCCTCGGCCGTCTGGGCGCATTGCGTTGCGGCTGAAGCCGCACCTACGCCTACGCCGAATCGTGAAATCGACATGACCGAGGTCGGGCGCATTTCGTTATCATGCGCACCTTCTCGACACTCCGGATCCTGTGCGAACCGGCGGGCCACCATGGTTCGCCGCCAACTCTAGCGGGGGAAACTTGGCCGCGGCATCATCAGGACAACGCTTTCATCTCTCGCCCGGCGGGGCGCTGCGCGGGCGCCTGCGCGTGCCGGGCGACAAGTCGATCTCGCACCGCGCGATCATGCTCGGCTCGATCGCCGATGGGGAGACCGAGATCTCGGGGTTCCTCGAGGGCGCCGATGCGCTCGCGACGCTCGGCGCCTTCCGCCAGCTCGGGGTCCAGATCGACGGGCCCGAGGGCGGGCGGGTACGGATCCGCGGCGTCGGCCGCGATGGGTTGAGGGGCGCCGACGGGCCGCTCGACATGGGCAACTCCGGCACCTCGATGCGCCTCCTCAGCGGCCTGCTCGCCGGGCAGCGCTTCGCCTCCACCCTGATCGGTGATGCCTCGCTGTCACGCCGACCGATGCGGCGCGTGACCGGGCCGCTCGCCGAGATGGGGGCGCAGATCGCGACGACGGAGGAGGGCACCGCGCCGCTGCGCATCACGCCCACGCCCGAGCTCGCCGGCATCGACTACCGGCTACCGGTCGCCAGCGCCCAGGTCAAGTCGAGCCTGCTGCTGGCCGGCCTCTACGCCCGGGGTCGGACCTGCGTGACCGAGCCGGCCCCGACCCGCGATCACACCGAGCGGATGCTCGCCGCCTTCGGCTATCCGTTGACGCGCGACGGCGCCCGGGTCTGCCTGGAGGGGGGCGGGCGCCTGCGCGGCTGCCGGCTGGAGGTCCCGGCAGACATCTCCTCGGCGGCCTTCTTCCTGGTCGGGGCGAGCATCGCGCCCGGCTCGGACCTGACGCTGGAGCACGTCGGCATCAATCCGACCCGCACCGGCGTCATCGACATCCTGCGGGCGATGGGTGCCGATATCCGCATCGAGGCCGAGCGCGACGTCGGCGGCGAGCCGGTCGCCGATCTGCGGGTGCGGTCCGCACCGCTGCGCGGCATCCGCATCCCCGAGGCGCTCGTGCCGCTGGCGATCGACGAGCTGCCGGCCGTCTTCATTGCCGCCGCCTGCGCCGAGGGCGAGACCGTGCTGACCGGCGCCGAGGAGCTGCGCGTCAAGGAGAGCGATCGCATCCAGGTCATGGCCGACGGGCTCGCGCGGCTCGGCATCGAGGCCGAACCGCGACCGGACGGGATCCGCATTCGCGGCGGCACGCCTGGCGCCGACGGGGCGCGCGCGGTCATCGAAAGCCACGGCGATCATCGCATCGCGATGTCCTTCGCGATCGCCGCGCTGCGCGCCGCCGGCCCGATCGAGATCGAGGACTGCGCCAATGTCGCGACCTCGTTCCCGCGCTTCGCCACACTGGCCGGCGGCGTCGGGCTGCAGATCCGGGAGGGCTGAGATGGTCCCGGTCATCACGATCGACGGCCCCTCGGGGACCGGCAAGGGCACGATCGCCGGGCTGCTCGCCGAGCGCCTCGGCTGGCACTGCCTCGACAGCGGTGCCCTCTACCGGGTGCTTGGGGTCGCCGCGCAGCGGCGCGGGATCGACCTCGCGGCGGCCGCGCCGCTCGCCGAACTCGCCGCCGCCCTGCCGGTCGAGTTCACCGCCGACGGAAGGGTCCGGCTGGATGGCGAGGACGTCTCCGACGCCATCCGCACCGAGGCGGCCGGCGCGGCAGCCTCGCAGGTCGCCGTCCATGGCCCGGTGCGCGAGGCCCTGCTCGAGTGGCAGCGGCGCGCCGCCCGCGCCCCGGGCCTCGTGGCCGACGGGCGCGACATGGGCACGGTCGTCTTCCCCGAGGCGCGCTTGAAGATCTTCCTCGACGCGAGCCCTGAGACGCGCGCGAGGCGGCGCCATAAACAGTTGAAAGAAAAGGGGTTGGATGCTAACCTTGCGACCCTTGTAGAGGACATCCGGGCGCGGGACGAACGGGATCGCAACCGCTCGGTCGCGCCGCTGCGGGCGGCCGAGGGGGCGTTCGTGCTCGATACGAGTTCGCTCTCGATTTCGCAAGCACTTGATTGCGTTATGAAAGCCGCCCGGTCTGCGCTGCCCGATCTGGCCTGGAGGGATGACGGCTAGGCCGCAGCCACATCCAGGGCGTAACGGAAGGGGCGCGATGCGGATCCCCGGATCCGCCATCGACCGCGCAGGCCGTCGTCTCTCTTCGTCGAAGTCGCCGGCCCATCCAGCGCGCATCTCGACAGGCCGCGGTGACCGCGGCCTGTCGAGATGCGGGAGCGGGTTGCAATGGCTACTACCCCGCATCGTCCCCGGTCAACCGGCCGACCGGGGCGCTGCCGTCCCTGGTGAAGGCCGCGGCCACCATCGGGACGCACCGGCCGCCGCGGCCTCTTTGTCAGGAGGGCGCCCAGCGGCCAACCAAGCCGGCCCTGGCCGGTGGACCATCCACGAATCGCCGATCCTGGATGGTGCTCAGCTTCGAGGCTCGGCTCGAAGCGCTCGGCACCGCGCGTGCCACTCGGGAGGAGTCGATGCCTTGGCTTCTCCGCAGACTCGGCGTGGCGGGTCGATTGCGGCCCGCGAATGGTGGTCGGCGTCGCGAACGTCGACCTTGTGTTCATCCAACCCTCTCGTCCCGGAAGGGGCGGGATTACGTGCCGCGGCAGGAATATAGGATCTCATGAGCGAAAGCTTTGCTGAACTTTTTGAACAGAGTCTGAACAACACCCAGCTCCAGCCCGGCACGATCGTCACCGGGCAGGTCGTCGAGATCACGGCAGACACCGTGGTCGTCAATGCGGGCCTGAAGACCGAGGGCATCATCCCGAGGATCCAGTTCCTCGATGCCGAGGGCCAGCTCGAGGTCGCCGTCGGAGACGACGTCCAGGTGGCCCTCGATGCGGTCGAGGACGGCACGGGCGCAACGCGCCTGTCGCGCGAGAAGGCAAAGCGCTTCGCCGCGTGGGATTACCTCGAGAAGGCCTTCGAGGCCGGCGACACCGTCAAGGGCCTCATCAACGGCAAGGTCAAGGGTGGCTTCACCGTCGAGTTGGGTAGCGTGCGCGCGTTCCTGCCCGGCTCGCTCGTCGACGTGCGCCCGGTACGCGACACGACCTACCTCGAAGGCAAGGAGCAGGAGTTCAAGGTCATCAAGCTCGATCGGCGCCGCAACAACGTCGTCGTCTCGCGCCGTGCCGTCGTCGAGGAAGAGTACAGCGCCGAGCGCGAGGCGCTGCTGAAGAACCTCGAAGAGGGCATGGAGGTCAAGGGTATCGTCAAGAACCTGACCGACTACGGCGCCTTCCTGGATCTCGGCGGCATCGACGGCCTGCTGCACATCACCGACATGGCCTGGCGTCGGGTCAAGCACCCCTCCGAGGTGGTGGAGATCGGCGACGAGGTCATGGTCAAGGTCCTCAAGTTCGACCGTGAGCGCCAGCGCGTCTCCCTCGGCCTCAAGCAGATGGGCGAGGATCCGTGGGTCAACATCTCGCGCCGCTATCCGGAGAGCACCCGGGTCTTCGGCAAGGTCACGAACATCGCCGATTACGGCTGCTTCGTCGAGATCGAGGAGGGGGTCGAGGGCCTGGTCCACGTCTCCGAGATGGATTGGACCAACAAGAACGTGCATCCGACCAAGGTCGTCGCCGTCGGCGACGAGGTCGAGGTCATGGTCCTCGACATCGACGAGGAGCGTCGGCGCATCTCGCTCGGCATCAAGCAGTGCCAGAGCAACCCGTGGGACGAGTTCGCCGCGACCCACAAGAAGGGCGACCACGTCGCCGGGGAGATCAAGTCGATCACCGACTTCGGCATCTTCATCGGCCTGGAAGGCGGCATCGACGGCCTGGTCCACCTCTCCGACATTTCCTGGGACGAACCCGGCGAGCAGGCCCTGCGCCGCTACAAGAAGGGTGACCGCCTCGAGACCGTCGTGCTGTCGGTGGACCCCGAGCGCGAGCGCATCTCGCTCGGCGTCAAGCAGCTCGACAAGGATCCGTTCTCGTCGTTCGTCGCCGCCCACGAGAAGGGCAGTGTCGTGCGCGGCACCATCACCGACGTCGATCCGAAGGGCGCGACCATCGCCCTGATCGAGGGGGTCGAGGGCTATCTGCGCGCCTCGGAGATCTCGCGCGACCGCATCGAGGATGCCCGCGCGGTGCTCAAGGTCGGCGACGCGGTGGAGGCGAAGTTCCTCGGCGTCGACCGCAAGAACCGCACCATCTCCCTCTCCATCAAGGCCAAGGACGTCGACGAGGAGCAGGCGGCCATCAAGGGCTACTCGCGCGATGCGGCCGCCGGCACGGCGACGCTCGGCGACATCCTGAAGGAGCAAATGGAAGAGGCCCGTCGGGACTGATCCCCTGACGCCAGCCCGATCGCACGCGAGGCCCGGCACGCCGGGCCTCGCCTAGCCTTTTAGCCGGAATGATTGCCATGACGAAATCAGAGCTGATCGATGTGCTGGCCGCGGGTCAGAATCACTTGGCCTACAAAGACGTCGAACTGGCGGTGCGCTGCATTCTGGACAACATGAGCAACGCACTGGCCTCCGGCGAGCGCATCGAGATCCGAGGGTTCGGCAGCTTCTCGCTGCACTATCGCCCGCCGCGCATCGGCCGCAACCCCAAGACCGGCGAGGCCGTCTCCTTGTCCGGCAAGTACGTCCCCCACTTCAAGCCCGGCAAGGAGCTGCGCGATCGCGTCAACCAGGCCTATCAGGAAGAGCTGATGGCGGCCGAAGAGGAGCCGGCCAAGGTCCGCGAGCGCCTCGTCAGCACGGCCTGAGCACGCCCCCCCGATCCCGTACCGAACAAGCCCCGCAGCGGCCCGCGCCGAGCGGCGCGGTGGCCGTTGCGGGCCTCCATCGGCCCCTGTCGGCGCGTCAGAAGGTGCCGCCGTTCCAGCCGAACAGGTGGCGGGGTGGGGCGGCGAACTCGATGTAGACCCGCTCGGCACCGATCTCCAACGCCTCGGCCAGCAGATCGCAGAGGGTGCGCGAGTACTCCGCTGTCCTATCCTCCGGCAGTCCGAGGCTCTTGAGCTCGAGGTAGGCGGCCGGCGCCGACGAACCACCCAACGACAACGCGCGGCCGTCCTCGATCAGGACCATCACGTAGGCCTCGGGCTTGCCGAGCATCGCGGCGACGGTACCCGAGGCGTCGGCCAGCAGTGCGGCGCACTGCTCGGGCGGGATCTCGACGTTGGTGACGATACGCAGTGTGGGCATGAGAAACACCTCCTCGCGGTTGACGTGAGATGATTGGGATGGCGCTCCGGATCCGAGCGGCGGCATCGCGAGGCCCTCGCGGGCAGGACGGCGACGACGACGCACGACCGGCCGGTGACCTTCACAGTCGGCAGGCCCCGCCGCGGATGCGAATGACTACCGATGGAGAATCCCGAGATGACACGACCCCTCGACGACCTGGCCCTCGATCAGCTGTTCCGCGCGGCGCGCAGCTACCCCACCTGGCAGGATCGGCCGGTCTCGGATGACCAACTGCGCACCCTCTACGACCTGCTCAAGTGGGGCCCGACGAGCATGAACTGCCTGCCGGCCCGCTTCGTCTTCCTGCGCACGGAAGAGGCCAAGGCGCGACTCGTGCCAGCCCTGATGGCCGGCAACGTCGCGAAGGTCCAGGCCGCGCCTGTGACCGTGATCGTCGCCTACGACGGGCGCTTCTTCGATGAGATGCCGAGGCTCTGGCCGCACGACGCGGACGCTGCGACCCTGTTCTCGGGCAATGCCCCGCTCGCCCAGACCACGGCCTTCCGCAACGCCACGCTGCAAGGGGCCTATCTGATCCTGGCCGCCCGCGCACTGGGGCTCGATGTCGGTCCGATGTCCGGGTTCGATCGCGCCAAGGTCGACGCCGAATTCTTCCCCGACGGGCGCCTACGCTCGAACTTCCTCGCCAATCTCGGCTACGGCGATGACTTGGGCCTCTTCCCCCGCGGCCCGCGGCTCGACTTCGAGGAGGCCGTGACCCTGCTCTGAGGCGCGCCGCACCCGAGCCGAGCGATCCCCATCTCGGCCGACGACGGGTCGGCCGTCTCCGGTCAGCGGCGGCGCTCGACGTGTTCGCGCAGCCGGCGGCGCTTCTTGATCTGGTGGGGCGTGAGCTTGTTGCGGCGCCCGGCGAAGGGATTGGCGCCACTGCGCAACTCGATGCGCAGCGGCGTGCCCTGCAGGTCGAGCGCGCGGCGGAACCGGTTGACCAGGTAACGCTGGTAGCTCGCCGGCAGGGACTCGGTCTGGCTGCCGTGGATGACGATCAGCGGCGGGTTGCGACCGCCCTGGTGGGCATAGCGCAGCTTGATCCGCCGACCGCGGACCAGGGGCGGCTGATGCTCCTGGACGGCCGCCTCGAGCAGCCGGGTCAGTTCCGGCGTCGAGAGGTCGCGCGTGGCGTTGGCGTAGACCCGATCGACCTCGTCTAAGAGCAGGCCGACGCCGCTGCCGTGCAGCGCCGAGACGAAGTGGTAGGCGGCGAAGTCGACGAAGGCGAGCTTGCGCCCGAGGTCGTCCTTGACGGCCTGGCGGGCCTGCGCATCGAGCCCGTCCCACTTGTTGACCGCCACGACCAGGGCGCGGCCGCTCTCGAGGATGTGCCCAGCCAGCGTCGCGTCGTGCTCCCCGATGCCGGCCCGCGCGTCGACCACCAGGATCACCACGTGGCATGCGGCGATCGCCTGGAGGGTCTTGATGACGCTGAACTTCTCGATGGCGTCCTGGACCCGGGCGCGGCGTCGCACGCCGGCGGTGTCGATCAGCGTGTAGCGACGGCCGAGGCGGTCGAACGGTATGAAGAGGCTGTCGCGGGTGGTGCCCGGGCTGTCGTAGGTGACGACCCGTTCCTCGCCCAGGAGCCGATTGATCAACGTCGACTTGCCGGCGTTCGGGCGCCCGACGATCGCGACCTGGATCCGCTCGGGACCTTCTTCGCCGGCCGCCGTCTCGTCGTCCCTCGCCAGGCCGGCCAACACCTGCTCGATCAGGGCGGTCACACCTCGCCCCTGGGCAGCGGCGATCGCCACCGGCTCGCCGAGGCCGAGCAGATGGAATTCCGCCGTCGCCAGGTCCGGATCGCGCTGGTCGGTCTTGTTGACCACGAGCGTCAGCGGCTTGCCGACGCGGCGCAGCCGCGCGGCGATCTCGACGTCGCCGGGCACGCAGCCGTCCTGGGCATCGACGAGGAACAGCAGGTGATCGGCCTCGGCGATGGCCCGCTCGACCTGGCCCTCCATCAGCGCCGCGAGGTCGCTCGTCTCACCGCCGAGGCCGCCGGTGTCGACGATGACGTAGGGGGCGGAGCCGACCCGCCCGATGCCGTATTGACGGTCGCGGGTCAGGCCCGGGGTATCGGCGACCAGGGCGTCGCGGCTGCGGGTCAGGCGGTTGAACAGCGTCGACTTGCCGACGTTCGGACGACCGACGAGCGCGATGACGGGTAGCATGGGTCAGGGCGCCGGCACGGCCGGCACAGCGCCGGCCTCGGTGTCGGCCCGGTCGCTCATCGCAGACCCGCCGACCGCGGCGGTCGCGGCGCTCGGCTGGCCAAGCTGCCCGCCGCCGAGGGCCAACGCGGCGAGCGTACCATCGTCGGCGAAGACGTAGACGCGATCGCCGACGACCAGCGGGCGGGCCGTGACCGGACCCTTCGCGATCCGGATGCGGGCGGCGAGGTGTCCGTCGGCACGGGCGACCCCGTGCAGCCAGCCGTCGTAGTCGCCGACCAGGACGAGGTCGCCGAGCAGGGCCGGGGCGCTGAGACGCCGGTGCGCGAGCTGCTCTTGACGCCAACGCCCGGCACCGCGCTCGCGATCGGCAGCCCACAGGTGGTCGTCGGCATCGGTGACGTAGAGGGTATTCGGGTCGGCGACGAGGCCGGCGTAGACCGACAGGGTCCGCCGCCACAGGACGACGCCGGACTCCAGATCGACGGCCGCGAGGTCACCGTTGTAGGTGCCGACGTAGACGGTGTCGTCGAGGACTACCGGATCGGCATCGAGGTCGGTGATGCGCTCCAGCTCGGAGCGCCCGGTCGGTGGCGTGACCCGAGTCGTCCACAGCGGGACCCCGTCGGCGAGGTCGAGCTTGACGAGTCGCCCGCCGGTGAGCCCGACGATCGCGCCCGAGGGCGTGATGGCCGGGCTGCTGCTGCCGCGCAGGATCAGGACCGGGGCCTGATTGAGGAAGCGCCAGCGGACCTCGCCGGTGGCCGCATCGAAGCCGTAGACGTTATCGTCGAGGGTGTGGACGACGATCAGGTCGTCGGCGAATCGCGGCACCGAGAGGATCTCGCTCTCGGCGCGCGCGCGCCACAGTTGCGTGCCGTCGACTGCGGAGAGGGCGATCAGGTCGCCGTTCGTCGTGCCGAGGACGACCCGACCGCCTTCGCTCGCCGGCCCGCTGCTGAGCGGCACGCCGAGGTCGGCGCGCCAGATCGGACGGCCCTCGTTGGGGTCGACCGCGATGACCAGGCCGCGCGCGTCGGCAGCGAAGATCCGCCCGTCGCCGAGGGCCGGGACCAGATAGAGCCGCCGCTTGTCGGTGCCGCGCCCGACGTCGCGCCGCCACAGCACCCGCAGGTCGACATCGGGGGTGAACTTGGCGAGCGGCGTCGGCGGATTGGGATCCTTGTCCCCCCCGAACCAGGACAGCGACGAACACCCGCCCAGGGCGACGGCCGCGACGAGGCAGAGGACGAGGCGGACGAGGGTGGCGTCTCCCCGGTTCCATCGGCGGAAGCTGTTCAATTCTCTGGCCCTCTGGGTTGTCACGCAGTGGTGTTGGGGCGGCGCCGGGCTGCCGTCAGCCGGCCGCCGGCAGGTTGGCCAGCTTGATCTCGATCAGCTGGGCCTGGCTGGCGCCGCTCGCGAGCGCCTCGCGATAGGCCGTGCGCGCCCCCTCGAGGTCGCCCCGGGCCGCCGCGATGTCCCCGCGTAGTGCCGCGATCTCGCCGGCGAAGGCGCCGCCGGCATCGAGGCCGGCGAGGATGGCATCGGCGCCCTCGAGGTCCTGCTCGTCGATCAGGATGCGTGCGAGACGCAGTGCGGCGATGTCGGCCAAGGCCGGATCCGGGGCCTCGTCGATCGCCTGCCCGAGCGCCTCCTTCGCGGCCTCGCGGTCGTCCCCCGCGAGCGCGACGCGGGCCATCACGAGCGAGCCGAGCGCCGCATAGGGGGTGCCGCCGAAGTCCTCGTGCAGCCGCTTGGTCAGCTGGCTCGCCGCGGCCGCATCCGCGTCGCTCCGACTCGCGACCGCGAGCAGTTGCTCGAAGGTCGCCGAGGCCTGCTGGGCGCGGTTCTCCTGATGGTCCTGCCAGGCGCGCCAGCCGAACACGGCGACCAGGCCGAAGACGAGCCCCGCGGCGACGGCGAGCCCGTTCTCCTTCCACCACTGCTTGATCGCCTCGACCTTCTCTTCGTCGGTTTCGTATTGAGCCACGATGCTCTCCCGTGAATCGCGATTGATCGGTTGCCGCGGGGCGCTGCCGCGCCCAACCCCAGTCAGCCCTGGCCGGCCAGGTAGTCCGGCAGTTCGTCCAATGCCACCAGCGTCTGCTCGGCCTCCGCGCGCAGCGGCTTGACGCCGACGACCCCGGCGGCGAGTTCGGCCTCGCCGAGGACCAACGCGTAGCGTGCCCCGCTGCGGTCGGCCTTCTTGAACTGGCTCTTGAAGCTGCCGCCGCCGCAATGACACATCAGACGCAGCCCCGGGCAGGCGTCGCGCAGGTCCTCGGCGATCTGCAGGGCGCGCGCCTGGGCGGCCTCGCCGACGGCGACCAGATAGGCATCGAGGGACTGCGCCGGGGCCGAGTCGGCCTGTTCGATCAGGCCGATCAGGCGTTCCACGCCCATCGCGAAGCCGACCGCCGGCGTCGCCCGACCGCCGAGCTGCTCGACGAGACCGTCGTAGCGCCCGCCGGCGCAGACGGTGCCCTGGGCGCCGAGTTCGTCGGTGATCCACTCGAAGACGCTGCGGTTGTAGTAATCGAGGCCGCGCACGAGCCGCGGGTTGTGCACGTAGGCGATGCCGGCCGCCTCGAGCCCGGCGCAGAGCTGCTCGAAGTGCCCGTGCGACTCGGCGCCCAGGTGGTCGAGCAGCCGCGGTGCGTCGACGAGGACCGCTTGGGTCCCCGGGTCCTTCGAGTCGAGCACGCGCAGCGGGTTCGTCGACAGGCGCTGGCGGCTGTCCTCGTCGAGCCGCTCGCGATGCCGCTCGAGGAAGGCGACCAGCTCCGCGCGGTAGGCGAGCCGCTCGGGCCCGTCGCCGAGCGTGTTGACCTCTAGGCGCAGCCCGGTGAGGCCGAGGGCCTGCCAGAGTCGCCGGGTCATCAGGATGACCTCCAGGTCGATGTCCGGGCCGGCCAGGCCGAAGACTTCGACGCCGATCTGGTGGAACTGCCGATAGCGACCGCGCTGGGGGCGCTCGTGGCGAAACATCGGCCCTTGGTACCAGAGGCGTTGAGGCTGGCTCAGCAGGCCGTTCTCGATGGCCGCGCGCACGCAGCTCGCGGTGCCCTCGGGGCGCAGGCTGAGGCTGCCGCCGTTACGGTCATCGAAACTGTACATCTCCTTCTCGACGATGTCGGTGACCTCGCCGATCGAGCGTTTGAAGAGCTCGGTGACCTCGACCAGCGGCGTACGGATCTCGCTGTAGCCATAGGCGGCGAGGATCCTCCGGGCCTGGGCCTCGAGGTGTTGCCAGAGGGGCGTCTGCGCCGGGAGGATGTCGTGCATCCCCCGGATCGCCTGGATGTTCTTCGTCATCTGAATCGAACTGTTGTGGGGCCGTATGGGATCGATCGACGGAGCGCCTCAGCGGGCCGCCGTCGGATCGAGCGTGAAGCGGGCGACGTTGCCGCGCGCGCGGCTCGCCAGGTCGAACGGCTCGCCGTCGATCCTGATGGTCGCGGCGGCGGCGTTGCCGATGATGATGGAGTAGGGCGGGGAGCCGCCGAGGACACGGCGATCACCCTTGCCCATCTCGCCGAATAGCTTGAACTCGCCCGTCGCATCGCGGATGTCGACCCAGCAGGGCCCATCGAAGACGAGCACGACCTCGACCGGGGCGGGGGCCGCGGGCGCCTCGTCCCCGGCGGCCGGCGGGCTGGGCGACGTCGGGGCCTCGACGATCGGCGCCGGCGCGACGGGCAGTTCATCCGTCGGCGGGTCTGGGGCCGGGTCTGGGGCCGAGGGCACCTCGTCGGGGGCGCGCGGCGGGCCCTGCGGGACCTCGGGCGGATCGTCTGGGGCCTCGATGAGGGCTGGGGCCGTCGGCCCGGTCTCCTCGACCTCGGTGATGTCGAGCGGGCCCTGCCGGCCCTGCCACCAGAGCCCGAGCAGGACCAGAAGCCCGATCACGATGACGAGGGTCGCGACCCGAAAGAGCGGGCTGCCGCTGCCGTCGGACCGGGCGCTGTGCCCAGTGCCGCGCGTCGCCGCCCGCTCCAAGGCCGGGCTCGCGGCTCGGTACGCCTGGAGCAAGGGTTCGGGGTCCAGGCCGAGCAGCCGCGCGTAATTGCGCAGATAACCGGTCACGAAGACCGGTGCCGGCAACTCGGCATAGCGATCTTGCTCCAGCGCCTCGAGCAGTGCCGGGGCCAGGTGCAGCTCGGCGGCGACCCGCTCGGGGGTCAGCCCGCGCGCCTCGCGCTCCTGACGCAGCCAGTGACCGGGACCCGCGCCAAGTTCGCGGGTCGATGGGTGCTCGGAATTGGCGGATGGCTCGGTCATATCGAGGTCGTGAAACGGTTGCCGTGAAGAACGCCGCCGGGGCTCGCCCTCGCTCGCCCTAGGGGGACGGGTCAGAGTTCGAGGACCTCGGGAGCGTCGGGGAAGCCCTTGCGCAGGTACTCGGTGTAGACATTCGCCTGCTTACGGTTGCCAAGCGCCTTCTCGACCCGCACCGCGAGCAACAGCGCCCTGGGGTTGAGCTGACCGCCCTGCATCAGGCGCTCGAGATACCCCTGAGCCGACTTGTAGTCACCACGCGCGTACTGGATCTCGGCCATCTGGTAGAGGGCCGGGGCGAAACGCGGCTCGCGGGTCAGCGCCTGGCGCAGGTAGTTCTCGCCCTTGGTCTTGTCCCCCGCACCGACGGCGCACAGGCCGGCATTGGTCAGGGCCAGCGCCGGCGTATTGTACAAGGGGTTGGCGAGCGCCTCGGCGAACTGGGCGTCGGCCTCGGCGTAGCGTTTCTGAGCACAGAGGAAGGCGCCCCAGGCGTTGCGGATGTCGGGGTTGTTCGGCTCCAGCTCGATCGCCCGTCGAAAATGGGTCTCGGCGAGCGCGTCCTCGCGCAGACGCTGCAGGATGACGGCCGCCACATAGTGGGCGCGGGCGTTGTTGCGGTCGAGTTCCAAGGCACGGCGCGCCCGGTCGAGGGCCGGGTCCATCTGACCGATGCGATAGTATTCGGAGGCGAGCGCGACATAGAGGTCGGCCGGGCTGTCGGTCTCCTGGGCACTGAGCTTGCCGATGCCCTCGCCGCTGGACTGGTTCTGAGGGGTCGCGCAGGCGCCGAGCAGCGTGCAGAATCCGATCGTCACGGCCAGACGCGGCAACCGCATCACCGCGGTCATGGCCGAGCCCCCTCGGCGCCTCTCGCCGCCGCGCCAGCCAGGGGTGGCCGGCGACGCTGCACCAGACCGACGAGCTGGCCGCAGGCGGCGGCGATCTCCTCGCCGCGTGTCTTGCGCGTCGTGGCCACCAGGCCGGAACGCAGCAGCCGCTGGCGGAAGGCCTCGACCCGCTCGGGCGGCGAGGTCGCGAAGCCGCTCCCCGGGAATGGGTTGAAGGGGATGAGGTTGACCTTCGAGGGGGTCCCTTCGAGCAGCCGGATCAGCTGCTTGGCTTCGCCGAGGCCGTCGTTGACACCATCGAGCATCACGTATTCCCAGGTGATCCGACGTCGCCGGTCGCCGCGCAGATAGGCCTTGCAGGCCGGTACCAGTGCCTCCAGCGGGTACTTGCGATTGATCGGAACCAACTCGTCGCGCAACGCGTTGGTCGGCGCGTGCAGCGAGACGGCCAGCGCGACGTCGCTGACGATGCCCAGACGGGCGATGTTCGGGACGATGCCAGAGGTGCTGAGGGTCACCCGATATTTCGAGAGCATGTAGGCGTAGTCGTCGCGGAGGATATCGATCGTCGCGACGACCGCCTCGAAATTGGCCAGCGGCTCGCCCATGCCCATGAAGACGACATTGCTCGGCGCCACGCCCAGGCGACGGGTCGCGTACCAGACCTGGCCGACGATCTCGGCGAGGCGCAGGTTGCGGGCGAACCCCTGCCGGGCGGTGGCGCAGAAGGCGCAATCGAGCGCGCAGCCGACCTGCGAGGAGATGCACAGGGTCCGCCGCCCGGTCTCCGGGATGAAGACGGTCTCGATGCGCTGGCCGTCACCGACCTCGGTCAGCCACTTGATGGTCCCGTCAGGTGCCGGCTGTTCCAAGACGACCCGCGGCAGCGCGACCGTGCAGGTCGCGGCCAGCCGTTGGCGGAGCGGCTTGGAGAGATCCGTCATGGCCTCGAAGTCGGTGAGGCCATGCTTGTGGATCCACTTGAACAGGTTGCGGCCGTGGAACAGCTTGTAGCCCCAACCCTGGACCAGCGACTCGATGCCGGCGCGGGTCAGATCCAGGAGGTCGATCGGGGCGTCCGCCGGGCCGCGGCCCGTGTCACCGGGTGCGCTCACAAACCCCCTCCGGGAAGAAGAACCCGATCTCGACGGCGGCGGTCTCGGGGGCGTCCGAGCCGTGGACGGCATTCTCGGTCAGCGAATCGGCGAAGTCGGCGCGGATCGTGCCCGGGGCCGCCTTGGCCGGGTCGGTCGCGCCCATCACCTCGCGGTTGCGGGCGACGGCGTCCTCGCCCTCGAGGACCTGCACCATCACCGGGCCCGAGGTCATGAAGTCGACGAGTTCGCCGAAGAAGGGGCGCTCCTGGTGCACGGCGTAGAAGGCGCTCGCCTGCTCGCGGGTGAGGTGGAGCATCCGGGCCGCGACGATGCGCAGGCCGGCCGCCTCGAAGCGCGCCAGGATCGCGCCGATCGCGTTGTTCGCGACGGCATTGGGCTTGATGATCGAGAGGGTGCGTTCGACGGCCATGATGACTCCAAATGATCGGTTGCTTGGTCTTTATCGAGGTTGAGGATCGGTTCGACGACCGGCCGCATTTCGCGGCCGGTCCAGAAAGGCAGGGGACGGCGCCGGCGGATCGCTCGACGGGCCGGCGGGCGCCAGCGAGTTGCCAAGTCTACCGAGAGCCCAGGGGCGGGGCAATCGTTGGTGCGCAGCTCGGCATCCCTGGCCGAGTCCGCCGTGCCGGCGGGACGCTCAGGCCTCTCCGCCGAGCGAGGCCGGCGCGACGAGCTCGCCGCGCTCGGCCGCGCGACGGCCGCGGAGATGATAGAGCAGGGCCGCGACCAGGGCGGTGAAGGGCGCGACCGTCACCAGGCCGAAGCTGCCGACCAGGATGTTGAGAATCTCGGCAGCGACGAACGGCGCGTTCAGGACGTTCGCGAGCGGCAGGTCCTTGGCGACGAACAACAGGAACATGCAGATGTGGCTGCTGGAGTAGGCCAGCAGCAGGGTCGTCGTCATGGTCCCGACGACGGCGCGAGCGACGCGCAGACCCGAGACGAGGTGCTCGAAGAACCCGATGTCCGGGCGATTCTGAGCGATCTCCTCCATGCTCGCGGCGATGTCCATCGCCAGGTCCATGACGGCGCCCGAGCAGGCGATGAAGACGCTGGCGATGAAGATGTCGGTGAGACGCAGTTCGTAATAACCGGAGTAGAGCAGGGTCTCGGCGAAGGGGCGCACGGCCCCGTGCAGCTGGAAGGCATGGGTAAAGGTGTAGGCCAGCGCGCAGGTCAGCAGCACGCCAAGCATCGAGCCCGCGAACGTGGCGACCCCTCGGCGATTGAGGCCACCGATCGAAAAGGTGATGCTCGCGGTCAGCAACGCGACCATCGCGAGGCCGGTCGGGATTGGCGAGAAGCCGAGCAGGACCGCCGGAAAGAACAGCTTCCACAGGACGAGCGCCGCGAAGATGAACGAGAGGGCGGCCTTCAACCCGGTCACACCGGCGACTGCGATCAGCAGGGCGGCGAAGAGGCCGACGAGCATCAACTGCAGGTGCAGGCGGTAATGGCCGCGCGCGGCGCCGTGTTTCGGCTCACCGTCGACGACATCGTATTCCACGAGCACGATCGCCCCGGCCTCGTAGAACTCGTCGAACTCCATCTTGCCGGTGAGCCGATTGGTGATCGACATCGCGTAGCCCCGGTGCGGACCGCTCAGCAGGCGGACCTCGAGGGCCTGGGTGTCGGTCTTGACGATCAGGTTGGTGCGCACGTCGGTGTTGTCGACGGCCGTGACCAGGGCGCGGGCGTGCAGACCCGTGGTGACCGGCGAGGCCGGGGCGAGGTCGAGGAACAAGAGTCCGATGCAGATGGTCGCGAGGACCAGGGCGAAGAACCATTCGCGCCGGGTGTGGGACATGGCGGTGTCTACCCTCGGAAGACGAACGAACGCGGCGCCGCTGGGGCAGCGGCGCCGCGCAGTCACAGGACAGGAGACCGATGGCGCAGACGGCTATTTGGCGACCGGCAGGTTCCCGAGGCGCATCACCTTGCCCAGACGCTTGGCGATGTCGGTGTTGTCGTAGAAGCCGGCGAAGGCGACGGCGCCAGGACCCTTGGCGAAGAGCGGGACCGGCACGCCCGTGTGCGCGTACGAGGTCCAGCCGATGCTGGCGTTCTCGTTCAGGATGTGCGTGATGGTCACGACGATCGGCTCGTAGCCACCGTAGAGCAGGTTGTTCTCGGCGGTCGTGTTGTCGTTCTCGCCGGACATGGACTTGTCGTAGGCGTCCTCCAGCTTCTCCTTCTGGTAGTTGTTGAGCGCATCCCAGACGAGACCGAACTCCGACTCCAGCAGGCCGACCATGTCGGCGTTCGAGGCCAGGTTGTTCGGATTCTCCCAATCGTAGCCGGCGGCATAGGTCGCCTTGTGATCGGCCCACGCGTTCTGCCCGAAGTACTCGTAGCTGTGCTCTTGGTTGAGGAGCTTCTCGTAGTAGGCCTTGTACGCGGTCGTCGCATGACCGATCGTCATGCCACCGGTCTCGTGGTCGCCGGTGACGACGACCAGGGTCTGGGCCGGGTGTTGCGCCTGGAAGTTCAGCGCGACGCCGACTGCGGCGTCGAAGTCCAGCACATCGCCGATGACCGCAACGGCGTCGTTGGCATGGCCCGCCCAGTCGATCTTGCCGCCTTCGACCATGATGAAGAAGCCGGGGTCGCGACGGTCGCCGCCGTACAGGTTGGCGATCGCGACCTCGGTCATCTCCGCGAGCGATAGGTTGCCTTGCGGCTTGTCGATCGCGTAGGGCATCGCGGAACTCGAATCCAGCTCCGGATTGATCGCGACGACCTTGTCCAACGGTTGGTTCTTCAGCGCCAGGATGGAGTCCCGATCGTTGAGCACGGTATAGCCCTGACCCGCCAGATAGTCCCACAGCGCGGTATCGGCCCTGTGAAGGCCGCCGCCACCGAAGAACTCGTAACCCGAATCGGCCAGCATCCCGGCGATACCGTAATAGTCGTTGCGGCTCGGCACGTTCGCGTAATAGGCGGCCGGGGTGGCGTGGTTGAGGGAGACGCTGGAGAGGACGCCGACCTTCATGCCCTTCTCGTGGGCCAGCTCGGCGATGCTCTTGTAGTTGGTGGTCAGATCGGCATCCATCCCGATGGTGCCGCTCTTGGTCTTGATACCACTGGCGAAGGCCGTCGCCGAGGAGGCCGAATCGGTCATCAGCGCATAGGCGTCGTAGGTCGTCTGCATGCCGAGGACCGGCATCTTGGACATGTTCAGGCGATTCTCCGGCCGGAGCAGGTCCTCGGCCACGGTGGCATCGCCCCCGTTGATGGTCGTCAGATAGGCCTCCGTTGCCTGGATCTGGGTGGCCGACATCCCGTCGCCGAGGAAGAAGAAGACGTATTTCGGTGCGGCGCTCGCCAGGGTCGTCACCGCCAGCAGGGCGACGCCGAGCAGGGTGACGGAAAGCTGTCTGAGGTTCATCGAACAACTGCCTCGCTTGATCTATAGATACGATGAGCTGGGACGGTTGCCGACAGGCGCTCGGGCGTGGCCCGTCGACGCGGCCCACTCTAGCGAGCGACCTTGTCGATCCTGTGATTGGCGGTTTAAGAGTTGATGACGAAGCCGTGACGCCGACCGGCTCGGCGGGGCGCGACGAATCGCTCAGGTGCGAGGGGCAGGGCGACGTCGTGCAGGCACCGCGGCGAATGCCGGGGGCGTTGGCACGATGAGGAAGGTTTCGAAAGCGAGCGTTACAGCTCGGTCTTCGATGTCGGGTTAGGCTGCGTCAGCGAGCATGCCGGGGCGTCGGCACGGCGGCCGCTGAGAAAGGACGGGCCGCGCGCGCCGTGACCCGACGGGTGGCAACGTGGCTCCGAGTAACGCCGCTGCCGGGTTACGGCGCGCGCAATCCTTTGTTTTACCGGGACCGCCGTGCCAGCGCGCCTAACCCGACTACGGGCCGTACCATCGGCACAGGCGACGCCGGCGGATCAGAACGGATCCGCCGTGTCTCGGGAATAGCGCAGTCTTGCACTAGGGCAGAATCCGGATCGGCGTGCCGTTCGGCACCAACCTCCAGATCTCGTCCATCTCGTCGTTGGTGACGGCGATGCAACCGTCGGTCCAATCCCGGCCCAGGTACTCCCGGCGCACCGCATCCGAGACGATGTAGTTGGGGTGACCGTGGATCATGATCATGCCGCCCGGGTTGTCGCCCATCATGCGGGCCAGCAGGACGTCCTGCTCGTTCGGATAGGAGATGTGGATCGCCTTGTAGAAATTGCTGTTGGGATTGCGCCAATCGAGCACGTAGTCCCCCTCGGGGGTGCGCTTGTCGCCCTCGCGCTGCTTGTGACCGATCGGGTTGCCGCCGAGCGCGACGCGGTACTCGCGCAGGACCTTCCCGTCGCCCTTGAGTTGGAGCCGACGCGCCGACTTCTCGACGACGACCTGATCGACGACCAGGGGTCGCTCGGGCGGCCTGGTCGTGCAGCCGCCGAGGATCAGCAGCAGGGCGGCGAGGGCGAGGGCGCCCCACCGCAGCCAAGGGCGGGGCGCCGAGGGCGGGTGACGCCGATTTGCGGCCGATGTGGGTTCAGGGGACGACATGTCGGCTACCGGATAGGGCGAGGGATGCGGCGAGATCTGAAGCGAATTGGGAGGAATTCTAGGCAAGGGGCTGAACAAAAAAAAGAGGGTGGATCCTAGGCTGTCGCGGCCCTTGCCCCCCGCTGCGCGGCCCCTCGGTCGACGCAGGCGAGCTACAGGGCGCGGAGGAAGAAGGTCTTCAGGTACGCCGTCTCGGCGATCGCCGGATGGACCGGATGGTCCGGCCCCTGCTGGCCGGTCTCCAGCAGCTGGAGCGTGCGGCCAGCCCGGCGCGCGGCCTGCTGCACTGCCCCGAGAAATGCCTCGCGATCCATATGGAAGGAACAGGACGAGGTGACCAGCAACCCACCCGGCTCCAGGACCTCGAGACCCAGGCGATTGAGCCGCTGGTAGGCCTGCGCACCCTCGCGGGCGTCCTTGCGCCGTTTGACGAACGCAGGCGGGTCCAGGATGACCAGATCGAAGCGTTCCGCGCCATCGCGTAGCCCGCGCAGGACCTCGAAGGCATCGCCGGCCAGGGGCCGGATCCGGCCCGCAACACCGTTGCGCGCGGCATTCTCCATCAGGCGCTCCAGCGCCGGCCCGGAGCTGTCGACGCAGGTGACCCGCTCGGCACCGCGCACCGCCGCCGACACGCCCCAGGCGCCGACATAGCTGCAGACGTCGAGGACCCGCCCGGCGATCCCAAACCGCGACAGCCGGGCGCGGTTCTCGGCCTGGTCGTAGAACCAGCCGGTCTTCTGGCCGGTGAGCGGAGAGACGAGGAAATGGGCCCCGGTTTCGATCAGCTCGAGCGTCTCCGGCGCCGTCCCGAGGACCGTCTCGACCGACTGCGGCAGGCCCTCGAGCTCTCGCACGGCGATGTCGTTGCGCAGCACGATCGCGGTCGGTCGCAGGAGCTGCTCCAGGGCGGTGAGGATGGCCGCGCGCTCGCGCTCCATGCCGGCCGTCGTCAGCTGCACCGCGAGGAGGTCAGCGTAGCGGTCGACGATGAGGCCGGGCAGGCCATCGGACTCACCGAAGACCAGGCGGTAGAATGGCCGTTGGTAGAGCCGGGCGCGCAGTTCCAATGCGCTGCGCAGGCGCTCGGCCCACAGGGCCGGCCCAGGCGGGCGCGCGCGATCACGGCTGATCAGGCGGGCACAGATCAGCGAGTGGGGGTTGACATGGGCATAGCCGAGCCAGCGGTCGCTGTGACCGACAACGGCCACCGTCTGCCCGGGCTCCAGCCCCTTGAGCGGCGTCGCCCGGGTATCGACCTCGTTGCTGTAGATCCAGCAGTGACCGGCAAGCAGTCGGCGCTCCTGGTCCTTCAAGAGGCGTAGGACCGCGATCGTCATCGTGATGGCTCCTTCAGGTGCTCTTCGCGAAAAGGCCATTCTCGCAGAAGCAGGGCGGCTCGGTCGGGTTGAATTCCCGCCCGCCGCCCTTCACCCAAGCCCGAACCGCGGTTGTCGCGATCGCCCCGGTCGGGCACGAGGCGCACGCGCACAGAAACGGAGATCGATCGGATGATACTGAACGCGATCATTGGCGACACCGTCTACAGCCTGAACGTGCCCGACGCCTTCCTCGCGCAGGCCGCGGACTATTTCGACAGGCTCGACCGCGACATGGACGACGGCTGGCAGATGAGCCGAGAGTGGGTCCCGAGCCCGTCGCGGCTGGAGCGCTGCCAGATCGTCGCCGACAAGCTGCTGACCGCACTGGAGAACGAGAACGACAAGCTCGGCCGCCTCATGGCCGGCTACATCCTGAGCCGCCTGCCGCGGGTCGCCGCCGTCGAGCCGGACACCACCGGTGAGATCCAGAATACACGCTTTCAATTCCACGACGAGCCAGCGGTCGTTGCGGACGAGCGCCGAAGCGACCGGCCCGTACCGTCGGGCGCCGGGCTCGACCGGCTCGCCGCGCTCGAACAGGCCGGCAACCAGGTGACCAGGGTCTTCAAGGTCGGCAAGGGCTTTCGCTTCTCGGTCTACGACCACGCCAGCGCGTCCTGGCAGGACTCGCCCCTGGTGGCCGACCGCGAGGAGGCCGAACGGCTGCGGCAGATCGCCGTCAAGGCGCGCTACGAGCATCTGCTGCGCGGTGCCGCGCCCTGAACCGAGCGGCGGCTGTCATCAGACGCCGGGCGTAGCCCCCGCGCGCGTCAGCGAGGCGGCCAGCCGTATCCGGGCGGGCCGAACGGCGCCGGCGGCGGGTAGGGATAAGGCCATTCGGGATTGCCCGGTACCTGGTTCATCTGCTCCCAAAGGGCGCGACGCTCGGCCTCTACGGACTCGAGCATGGCCCTGTACTCGGCGAGGACGCGGGCACGATGCTCCGCCAACGGGTCGCGATCCGGTGGTGCCGCGGCGGTTGGTCCCTGATCGGTCGGCGATGCGGGCTGCGTGTTGGGGTCGGGCGCGGCGTCAGGTGCCGTGCTTGCCGCGCCGCCGATCGGCTGCGGGGCAGGGGCCTCGCGCAGTGCGACCGGCGGTGTGCCAGGTTCGGGCGCCCCACCGATGCGCGGTTCGATCGGGCCTGCCGGCGCCTCGCGCCCCGCCGTCCTAGGCCCAGCTGCTGTCTCGGGTGTCGGCGGTGTGGGCTCGGTCGGGGCTTGCGCAGGCGCCGAGGCGGGACGATCGACCCCGCGCATCGCGTCCCCGTCGGGGTCGCGCTCGTTGACCGCATCCAGATAGAAGATGCCGAAGCCGATGACCAGCAACCACAGCAGCGCCTTTGGCCAGAGCTGCCGCTTGCGGGGGGTCTCCAAGGATGTTTCCGCTTCCGCCATCTTTGGTTGTCTCCGTGAGACCGGGGCGATGGCCGGGATCGACGAACCCGCGCCTTACGCCCCGGACGGGGTCAATGCTGTGAGGATCTGCTCGATGCGCCCCGTGCACAGGGCAACATTCGCAGCGATTTCGGACATCTGGATCTCGCCTTCCACCTTGCCCGCCGCCCAGTTGACGACGAAGGCCAGGCTCGCGTAGCAGAGCCCAAGCTCCCGGGCCAGGGCCGCCTCGGGCATCCCGGTCATCCCCACCAGGTCGCAGCCGTCGCGCTCCAGGCGCCGCACCTCGGCCGCCGTCTCCAGCCGGGGTCCCTGGGTCGCGCCGTAGACGGCATGCGCGACGATTTCGACCCCGCTCGACTCGGCGGCGCGCCGCAGATCCTCGCGCAGGCTGGCGCAGTAGGGCGCCGAGAAATCGATGTGCACGACCTCGCCGTCGTCGTTGTCGTGGTAGGTCTGGACCCGACCGTAAGTGTAGTCGATGAGCTGGTCGGGAACGGCCAAGACGCAAGGGCCGAAGGCGGGGGTGATGCCACCGACCGCACCCAGTCCGACGATGTGCGAGGCGCCGGCCTCGCGCAGCGCCCAGAGGTTGGCGCGGTAGTTGATACGATGCGGCGGGATCGTGTGTCCGACACCGTGCCGTGGCAGGAACAGGACCTCGTGCTCGCCGAGCAAGGCACGCGAGACGGGGGCCGATGGCGGGCCGTACGGCGTCGTCGAGGCACCGGCGACGGCGCCCTCGATGCCCCTGATCGCCTTGAATCCGGAACCCCCAATGATCGCTAATCGCCCCATCGTCTCGCTTCCCAAGATTGACCCGAAGTTGGACCAGGGCGCCGCGGCGACGCCCTGCCGGCGCGGGCGTCTGGCAACACCGCCTGTTTCAGAGTCGCGAGATTTTACAGAAGGCGTCCCATGTAAGCCAACGAACGGCCGAGACCGGGGCGAGGCGGATCCGTTCTGATCCGCGGGGGGTGCCGACGAGGCGTACCGGCGGACTCCGTCGGCGTTGCCTGGACCGGTGGTACGGCCCGTGGTCGAGTTAGGCGCGCTGGCACGGCCTTCGATGAGCAGGCACGGGCGGCGCGCGCCGTAACCCGACGGGCGGCTGCATCTTTCACGGTAAACGACTGAATATGAAGCCACGTAGGTCGGGTTAGGCGCGCTGGCACGGCCTTCGATGCGAAAGAACAGGCCGGGCGCGCGCCGTAACCCGACAGCGGCGTCGTTCGGTGCCGCGTCGTCGGCCGTCGGGTTAGGCCCCTCGGGGCCGACCCGACCGAGCCACGTAGGTCGGGTGAGGCGCGACGGCACGGCGGTCGCTGAGCAAGAAGGGCTTGAGCGCGCCGTAACCCGACGGCCTTGTTCTGAGCCGCATTGCCGGCTGTCGGATAAGGCCGCAGAACGGATCAGCCCTGGAGAGCGGGGCGTGCCGGTGGCGCCGCCAGCGGCGGCACCGATCTAGGGCGCCGGCGCATCGACGAAGGTGACGACGAAACTGACCGGCACCGCATGGCTGATGCTTTCGAGGCCGGCGATCTCCCGCAGCCTCTCGATGCCGCTCGTCAGGCCGAACTTCGCCACCTCGACGATCACCGGCTTGACGCTCGCGACCATGAGGGTATCGTCCGCGACCTTGGCGACCTGGAGGGTGAGAATCATGGGCTGGCGTTCGCCGTGCAGCGATAGGATGCCTTCAGCCGCGGTGGTGGCGATCTCGCCGGGTGTCATGTCGGCGAGGAGCGCGCCGTCGATCTTCGCCGTCAACCTCGCCTCCTTATAGTCGGCGGTCTCGAAGAGCAACTCGCGCATCCGCTCGTTGCGGATCGGGATCAGGGTCTCGACGCTGTCGAGCCGCAGTGCGATCTCGACTCGCCCCTCCTCATCGACGGTACCAGACATCTCCTTGAACGTATTGACCTCAGCCGTATCCTTGGCCTTGATCGAGACGAAGGCGAGATGTGAGCGCTCGGGATCGAGCGACCAGTCAGCGGATGCCGCGCCGGCGAACGCGGCGAGCAACCAGGCCGATAACACCAACGATGCAGTCATTGTGCGAGGGCGACCCGTGACAGTCATGGCAGTCTCCGTGCGGCGTCGATGTGCGTGTCTGTCAACACATGGGGCGTCGTGCATCTCGCGGCAAGGCGCAAACCCGGCGCAATAACGTTGAAGAACCCGATCGGGGCACCCGCGTCCTCGCGTCGGGGCCGTTGTCCGGATCCCGGACGACGGCCCCGCGCGCGACCTGATCCGGCGCCGCTCGCGGCACGGAGGCGATGCTCGGCCGCGACCGCTCCGGTGGTCATGGTCAGTAGTAACCTCCATAGTAGTACTGCTTGCGCTTCTCGTTCTGATCGTAGAGATAGCCCCCAACGGCACCGGCGCCGGCGCCGATCAGGGCGCCCTCGCCGGCGTGGCCGCTCATCGAACCGATGAGCGCCCCTGTGGCGGCGCCGGCGGCCGCCCCCGTTCCGGTCCTCGACGCGGTCGTCGTACCGCATCCCACCAGGGCGACCGAGAGGATAGCGGCCAGTGCGAGTGTCTGCGGTTTCATGGTCTTGCATCTCCCATTCAACGGCCCGTTGTGGCCGATACGGGACCGATGAGACAGCAACCCGGCTTAACAGCGGCTGAACGGCAGGCGCCCAAGTCGCCGGGAGTGCGATAGGATGGGCAGAGTCAGGCGGGGCCACCGGTCGGGTCTCGCCGCCCGTCTCGATGGTCCGCCGTCCAACCGTCTGACGTCCTCTCAATCCGAGCAGCCAACATGAGCCAACAGACAATCATCCCGGGTTTCGTGGCAGCGCTCGCGCTCGCTGCGCTGTCCTACACCGCCCTCGCGCCGGCAGCGAACGACGCAGTCGATCCCTCCGGGGGCGGCGCGTACTCCAACGACGCCTTTCGAACCGAGGTCGTGCAAGTGGCCCGGGCTTGTGCGGCAGGTCGAAGAGGGGACCACGTGGAGGAGGACGAACCCTCGCTCGGACAGGCCGGACCCTGGGAGGCCAGCGTGGCCGTCTACGCCGACGGCGTGCGGACCCACGAAGGCTCGGCGGCTGCGATGGGGCTCGACGCCGCCCTCTGCGATGCCGTCACACAGGCGCTGGGGGCGACCCCCAAGTCGCCCTTGTCGGAGCAGGCCCGTCTCCTGATTACGCTGCGGCCCGACGGTGGCGATCTGCATTCGATCATCGAATTCGAGGGCAGGGGACTTGAACTCGTCGGGGACCTGGTCCCGCTGCGCACGCTGACGCGCCGCGATGTCCGACGGGCGGTCGAGGCCAACAAGGACTATCTCCTGCGGATCATGCACCCAGAACTGCATGGTTTTTCCAAGAAGTACGATGTCGCGCGCGGCGGCTTCGACGACCGGCTACGCACCATCTACAGCTCCTCGAGCCTCTACTCGCTGCTGCGCGTGAACACCCTCGAGGTCGACCCGAGGGTGGAGGCGAACATCGAGCCGATCGCCGATTTCATCCTGTCGATGCAGAAGCAGGATGAACCCTACCGGGGCGCCTTCCACTATTCCTATAATCTGACCACCAGCGAGAAGGAGCGGCGGTTCCCGGTCGGCACCACGGCCAAGGTCATCATGACGCTGGCCGCGCTCTACGAGGGAGACCAGGACCCCCGTTATTTGCAGGCGGCCATCGCCGCCGGGGACTGGTTGCTGTCGCTGCAAACACCCGACGGCGGCTTCCCTGTCGACGTCGCCTGGCGCCGCGGCGCCTGGGACACCAACGAGGCCTTCTCGCTCTTCTACAACTGCCAGGTCCTCACCGGGCTCTCCAGGCTCTACGCGATCAGCGAGGCGCCACGTCACCTCGACGGCGCGCGCCGGCTCGCCGGCAAGCTCCTCGGCATGGTCGAAGAACAGGGTCCTCTGCTGCGCGACCAGTATCGGCGCAAGGTCGAGTCCATCTCCACCAGCTGGCTCGCGATGGCCTTGCTCGACTACAGCCGCATCGATCCGGCCAGCGGCAGCCTCGAGGTCGCGTTCAAGAACCTGGATGCGCTGCTACCGCTGCAGATGACGGACCCGAGCGACATCGCCAACTATGGCCGCTTCTCGGACACCAGGGCCACCAGTGGCAACGGCTGGATCAACGAGGTCGTGAGCGAACTGCTCGTCGCCTGCGAGGCGACGGGACGGCCGGACTGCGAGCGCCTGGAACGGGCGTTGATCCTGACCACCCGATGGCTGATTCAGAACACCTATTCACCGCAGAACACCTATCACATCGAGGACCCGGAGAGGGTCATCGGCGGGCTGATCCGCAACGCGAGGGAAGAATCGGTCCGCACCGATGCGGTCTGCCACGGCGTCAACAGCCTGGTCGGCCTGCTGCAATCGACCCAACGCGAGGCACTGCTGCACTGACCGATCAAGCCGATAGGCGGGGATGAGGCACGAACCGCAGCCTCGGTTGTTGGCATGCCAGATTCTTGTTTCTCACATCATGTGAAAGGGAGGGAAGGAACGATGGGAATGCATGATCGCGATTGGTATCGGGAGGCCTATCGAGAGCAGCGCGGACGCCCTATGTCCAGGGCGCCCGCGCGGTCGCCAGGCCCCTGAGCCATCGCCCGACGACTTTACATAATATACATTATGCGCAATTGCGCATGATGGATCCGGACGGCTGTCGGCGCCGGCGGCATCCCACGCTTCTTCGCCGCCCGCACCGTCTGGCAGCCAACCGACGGTGGAGCCGTCGCCCCGATCACCCTTCCCAAGGGCGTGCATCGGGAAACAAGTATGATATGTTCATACTCATGAACACCATGGCACGCATCACCATCACCCTCACCGCCGAGATGGCCCAGACCGTGCGCGACGCCGTCGAGGCGGGCGAGTACGCCTCCAGCAGCGAGATCATCCGCGAGGCCCTGCGCGACTGGCGCCACAAGCGCGCACTGCAAGCGCAAGAGCTTGCCGGCCTGCGTGCGGCGGTCCAGGAGGGTCTCGACGACATCGAGGCCGGGCGCGTGCGCGACTTCGACGCCGAGCGGATCATTCGACGGGGAGAAGAGCGATTGCCGCGCCGCGCCGACAGCTCCGATTGACCGAGAGCGCCGAGCAGGACCTGATCGAGATCTGGAGCTTCATTGCCGCCGACAATCGCACAGCGGCATCGAAGCTGGTCCGTGAGATCCAGGCACGCTTCGAGACCGTCCAAGACCATCCGGAGATCGGTCCGCGGCGGGACCAACTGGCCGAATGCCTGCGCGTCCACTTCCATCGCGACTACGCGCTGTACTACCGCTTCACCGACACCGAGGTTGTCATCGTGCGTCCGGGCAACGGGCCGGACAGATCCCGGTCCGTCACGTAGAATCGCTGGCATCCACGGCCGCCACGCCTGCCGGTCGCCCGCCGTCCTCGACGCGTCGCTCGTGATGAACCTTCTCGAAGACCTGACAACCCGGCACTGGCCGATCTTCCTCGCCGTCTCGCTGCTCTTCCTCCTGTGGCGCCTCGGTGGCCACCCTGTTCAGGGGCGCGCGCTCGCTCGGCGCTTTCCGCGGTTGATCGCATTCGCCGATCTGCTGTTGGTGCCGGCTTTGGTCGCCCTCGTCGGTGCGCTGGCCAGCGTCGCCGTCGCACAGCTCGGGTTCGCCGGAGTCGATGGCGGGACCGTCCGGACGGCCACCCTCGTCGTCGGCTATCTCATCACCGGCTGGCTGCTCGCACGGCTGATCGAGGCGCTGCTGCTCGCGCGTGCCGACGACGAGCTCTCGGAACGGGTGCCGAAACTCGTCGTCGGCCTGATCTATGTCGCCCTGATGCTCTTCGGCCTCGGGTTGCTCCTGTGGCTTCAGGGTTATTCGTTCACCGGGATCTGGGTCTCGACCGGCGTCGCCGCGGCGGTCCTGGGTCTGGCCCTGCAACGCACGCTCGGCGATCTCTTCTCCGGCATCGCGCTCGGCATCGAGCGGCCCTTCAAGCTCGGCGACTGGATCGAGCTGCGCGACGGCACCGTCGGCCAGGTGATCGATCTCAACTGGCGGGCCACCTGGCTGCGCGGCTGGGACAACTCGACCCACGTGATCCCGAACTCGCAGATGGCCGGCCAGCCGCTGAAGAACCTGCACGACGATCGCCACCTCTTCGCGCCCTGGTACTTCGTCAAGGTCCCGGCCGAGGTGGACCCGCGCTTCGCGACGGCCCTGATCCTCGACGCCGCGCTGCGCTGCGAGAGTGTCCTGAAGATGCCGCATCCGGTGGTGCGGCTCGCCGACGCGGGTTCGGTCCCCTACAGCTACATGGTCTGGGTGCATCTGAAGAACTATCCGGCGATGTTCCGGGGCCGCGAGGAGCTCTACCGGGAGATCCATTGGGCGCTGCAACGGGCCGGGATCTCGCTGGCGCCGGAGGTGCACGAGCTGCGTATGCGGCGCGCCGATGCGGTGCGCGCCGAACCGCCAACCATCTTCCTGGCCCTCAAGTCCCTCGACGTGGGCGGCCTGCTGACCGAGGGAGAGCTCGAGGAGCTGGCGGCACGCGGCGCCTACTGCTATTACGACAGCGGCCACGTGATCCTTGCCGAAGGGGCACTGAGCGACGCCTTCTATGTGATCGCCGGCGGCCTCGTCGAGGCCGCGATCCGGCTGCCCGACGGCACCCGCAAGGTGACCGAGGTCCTTGGTCTCGGCGACTACTTCGGCATCACCTCGATGCTGACGACAGACCCCTCATTCCTCGAGATGCGCGCGCAGAGCGACGTGACGCTGATCCGCATCGATCTGGACTGCGTGCGCACCCTCCTCGCCGCCCGCCCCGAGCTCGCCGAGCGCTTCGCGCGCATCGTCAAGGAACGCCTCGACGCCGCCGATGCAGCACGCATCGCCAGCCGCCAGCCGATCCGGCGCCTGAGCCTGCGCGACATCCGCCAGCGCATCGAGGGGCTGATGGTACGCAAGGGACGCGCCTAAAAGGCCGCTGTCGGGTTACGGCGCGCGCAATCCTTTGTTTTCCTGGACCGCCGTGCCGGCGCGCCTAACCCGACCTACGGGCCGTGCCATCGGCCCAGGCAACGCTGGCGGAGCCGTAGGTCGGGTTAGCCCTTCGGGGCGTAACCCGACAGCCGGCAACGCGGCTCCTGGCTAGGCCGCTGTCGGGTTACTCAGAACAGATCCGCCGTGGGTACATCGGGCAGTTCCTCGACCTCCTTCCCCAGCGCAGGCTGGTCTCGAAGCAAGCGGATTGTGCGACCCAGGCGCTTGCTGACGCGGGCGGCTGCCGCCGGGTCGTGCTCGGCAATAAGATCGCGCAAGCGCCGCAGATCCCGCGTGGCGTTCGCCGTGAACTGGAGGCGCTTCAACGCGGCGGCTCAAGCTCTTTGTCCGAGCCCCAACTGTCGATCCAGGCGAGCACCTCCTCGCCATCCACGACTTGCCCGGCATCCAGCTCGGCCAGGGCCTCCCGTGTTTCCTCGTCGCGACGCTGCCGGAGATCTTCGCGCTCCAGGTACTCGCGCACGGCGTCGTTGATGATCCAGCCCTTGGAGCGGCGGAGGCGTGTCGCCATGGAGTCGAGTCGCTGTAGCAGATCGTCCGGCATCCGGACACTGGTCATCCCCATGTCGCAGAACCTCTATTTGCGGTAATGCACTGCATTATAGTTCGGACGCCGTAGCGCTGTGGGACCTGACGTGGCTCCGCGCCTTTGGCATAGTCCTCTTGCCTTACCCCATCGACTCTGGGCGCCTTGCTTCCATTCTGGCGGCCGAAGCTCTCGCGCAACCCGTCAAACAGGCCCGAAGGCGGGCGCGGCACGATGGATCCCTAGTGCCCCGCTCCAGAAATACCGAGGCCGCTTTCATGTCGCCCTATGATGCGGGCTCCTACCACGCGCCACGCGGGGATTGCAGGCAGCGACGCGCGGTCTCGGGAATTCCGCAGTCTTTCACTAGGCAGCGGCGTGCCTTGTGATGATGTCGTCGATGTCGTGGGGAGCGAAGGCGACATCCCAGCACCACTGGCCGAATCCACCGCTCTGGTTGACCGCCGCCACCCATTCGGCGAGCGCATCGCGCTTGGCCCGGTTCTGCGGGCTGTCCTCGCCCTTGATCTCGAGCGCGAGGACCCTTCCGTTGCGTAGCCGGATCAGAAAGTCCGGCAGGAAGCGCCTCCGCGATCCGCCCCAGAGATACTGAATCTGGAAGCCGAGATGGTCGTTCTTGGCGTAGGCCAGCACCTCGTCGCGCCGTTCGCAGATGTTCGCCGTGTGGCCCTCCCAGGCGGAATCGCCGACGACATGGCTGATGTGCGACTTGATCGCCGGGAAGGTCGGCTTGGTCGTATACCAGGTGCGCATCTGCCCGGTCGCGCCGATGGGGTTTTCCTCGTCGCAAGATGAGTTCCTGAATCTTTTCTGCCTTGTCGCTCATCGCCCCCAGCCCTCCTGTCCTCTCCCATCGTCCGGCCCTGGCCCTCGCCAGACGCACGCGATGGCCCTGTATCGCACACACCAGGGGGTATTTCCAGCCCAAGATCGGCCGGTCCACAGGCGTCACCCGCGTTGCCCGCCCGGGTGGGAGCCCGCTTGCGAGCAATCGGCGCGGCCGGCTGCGGATCGCCGACGAGCGGGACCTATCCGGGCACGCGGTCGCGTCGCGGTTGTCCACGCTTCTCCCTTGCGACTATTCCCCAACCCGCCGCAGGGCCTCGTCGAGGACCCGCTCCGAAAGGTACAGCCCGGCCGCCGTCAGGTCCGCCATCACGGGACGGGCGGCCGCGATCAAGCCGGGACGCTTGGCGGCCAACACGATCCCAAGGGTGCCGCGCACCACAAGGCCAAGCCGCTCGGCGCATCGCCGACCAGTTGATGACGGCCCGCTCAGCCACGCGACAGCTCGCGGTCCAGGTCCTCGAAATCCACCAGGAACGAGTCCTTGCCCAGCCGGGCCAGGGCCAGCAGGAACTCCGTGCGATCCAGGCCGGCGATCTCGGCCGCCCACTCCTGGGAGATGCGGCCTTGCTGGTACCACTGGACTGCGGCGGCCAGCCGCAGCTCGCGGTCCACATCTGCCGGTGCGCAATGCAGCACGGAATGGACCGCGTCTGGCAATTCGACACAGAGTTGGGTCATGGCGATCTCCCAAAGATTGGCGACGCTGCGGCGACGGGTATCCCGATCGACTGGAGGCCCACGCAGTTCATCCGCGCGTCAGCGTTTAAAGTGCAATAACAGTAGCTTATAGCGTCAAATGGTAACTTCTCAATAACTCACGGCACAGTCTGTGCCGCCAAGATCCGTTCGCGCACGATCTCCGGCAAAGGGGGAATGTCTCCGACCTGTCCGATGCGGTCATTGAGATAATCCCAGAACGAGATCCCGAGCTTGCGGCAGGTCTTCTTGAGGCTGGCAAAGGTGTCGCGACAGCGGCGCCCCAGCTCGCTGCGCGTCCCGCCGCTGATCTTGCGCCATTTGACGTAACCGCGGATGTCGTTCTCGCTGCCGTTGGTGTGCAGCGGGATGTCCGGGCGCAGGAGCACCAGCAGCAGCTCGCTCTGATGGGTCTTCAGGCGCTTGAGGGTCTGATTGAGGGTCGCGAAGGAGGTCTTCTGGCTGAAGATGGCCTCGAAGCGTGCGCGCAGATCGGCGACGGCGGCGGGATCGGGGGCGCGTTGGTAGGCCTTGAGATCGGCATACAAGGTCCAGATCTCGTCGCGGACGCGTTCCTGATCCAGGCGTTGGCGCTCATTGAGCGGGATGAGTGTGTGAATCAGGCGTTCGGCGTGCACCCAACAGAGGGCATGGAGCAGAATGGCGAACTGTCCGGCGCCATCGCTGACAATGACCAGCTCGCGCGAGAGGCCTTTCGCCAGCAGTCCACCGAGCAAGGCGCCCTCGGTGGCGATGCGCCGATGGCGTTCCTTGGTGATCCCAAGGGCCTTGAGGTGTTCCTCCCACGCCGCGGTGGTCGCGATCTCCAGGATGGGCGAGGCCGCGAGCGCGTGGCGCAGTGCCTGCGGCAGATCCTGCTCGCGCCAGTACGTCAGTGCCTCGTCATGAAGGCAATAGACGGGCTCGCCCGCTTGCAGGAGCTGAAGGAAATTGATCCGGCTTTTGCTCTCGGTGCTGGAGAACCAGGCAAAGAAATCGTTGCCGATCTGCGTGACGTAGCCGTTGCGCCCCTGGTGGCGCGCCCCCGAGTCATCGACCGTGATGAAGGAGCTGACTTCCAGGCCCACCTCCAGCAACTGGTCCTTTTCGGCAAAGAAGGGTTCGTTGTGTCCGCTGAGCAGGGCGTCGATCTGCCCTACCGACAGGTCGATACCCCATTCGAGGAGCTGCTCGCGCAACAACGGCTGGGTAACGTGACAGTGATGGTGCTGGTAGAGCAGGTAGGCACGCAGGCTCGGGCCGAAGTGCCCGCCTTGCAAGGTCGCTGGCAGCTCCCCGCGCAACCATTCCCCGTCCGGGGTTTGCCACACCTCCAAGCGATAGCGGGTGTTGTGCGCCTGAATCTTCAGATCCTGGACCACGAAGTCGCGATAGCCCTTGAAGCGGGAGCCAGACGGTGGCGTCTCGGCGGGGGGAATCACGCACTCCTCATGAATCGGCACGTCCGGCGTTTTGCTCCGCTTGCTCGAGCCGGCCCGCTGGCCCGCTGACTCGCCCGTGCCTTGCTCGTTCTTGTCAGGATCGCTCTGATCCTCCATCCCGCTCGGCTTGAAGGTCGGCTTGCCTTTCTCGCCCTTAAGCACCGCGATCTCATCGCGCAGCTGCTGGATGGTTTCCGCTTGGCGTTGGGTCGTCTCGGCCAGCGCTTCGATCAACTCCACCAACTGCTCGACCAGCGGCGTGCGTTCCGCGTCGGGGATGTCAGGAAGCCTGATCGGGCTGGGCATGATGGCTCGACGATTTGTGGGAAACCATGGGGTACTCTAACGGATATCTTCAGCCAAGGCTGCCATGACTTATTGAGAAGTTACGTCAAATGATCCGATCTGCGGTCGCGAAGCTCCGCGCTCCGGCAAGCAACGCATCGGTCGGTCCGCGGGCATCATCCCGCGTTGCCTGCACGGGTGGGAGCCCGCCTGCGGGCGATCGGCGCGGCCGGCTGCGGATCGCCAGCGAGCCACGGACATGCGGTCGCCTCGCTGCCGTCCTGGCCGCTGAGCCGGGTCGCTTCCGGGCAGACGAAGGGGCGATAATCCATGGATTCGACAGTCATCGAACGGCAGTGTCGCTTTCATGGGGACCTTGAAAAATTGCCATCCAGGCAATTTTTCAAGACGCGAAGCGAAAATGCGATTTCCGCTTCGCTTCATTTTCAGTCGCTTAGGCGACTGAAAATGGCGGGGCATCCTTGCCCCGCGCGGGCACCTTGAATTTTTCAAGGTGCCCTCATGGCGACGGCGTGACCGCGATGACCCTTAGAATCGGAAGGCGGTGGCATGACAGCGAAGGTGATCTGGCGAGTCCTGTTCGGCGACCTTCCGATGGCCATCGTGCTCGCGTTCGCGGCCGCGACGCCGGTCGAGGCCCGGCCGCCGCATGTGGATCTGTGGCTGACGATCCTGCACAGCAACGATGGCGAGTCGCAACTGCTCCAGGCCCCGGGCCACGAGGCATTCGGCGGCATCGCGCGGTTCCGGACCCTCGTCGATGAGCTGCGGGCGCAGGCGACCGCCGGTGTCCGGCAACCCTGTCTGAACCGCCGCGATCGACGCGCCGCAGTGGTGCTGTCCTCCGGCGACAACTTCCTCACCGGCCCCGAATTCCACGCGAGCCTCAGGCGCCCGGACGGCAAGCCGTTCTACGACGCCATCGGCCTGGACCTGATCGGCTACGATGCCGTCGCGATCGGCAACCACGAACTGGACTTCGGCCCCGACGTCCTCGCCGATTTCATCGCCGGCTTCGAACGACCGGTCGAGTTCCTGGCCGCCAACCTGGATGTCAGCGCCGAACCGCGCCTTGCGGCCCTGGCCGCGGACGGCAGGATCGTGGCAAGCACCGTCGTCTTCGCCGGCTGCCGCCGCATCGGCGTCATCGGCGCGACGACGCCGACCCTGCCCGCGATCTCCAATCCGCGGAACATCCTCGTCAACGAGGTCGCACCGGCCGTCGCGCGTGAGCTGGCCAGGCTGCGCCACCGCGACGTCGACAAGGTGATCCTCATCAGCCACTTGCAGGGCATCACCGAGGAGATGGCGCTCCTCGCCGAACTGCGCGGCATCGACGTCGCGATCGCCGGCGGCGGCCACGAGTTGCTGGCCAACGCGGGCGACCGGCTGGTGCCGGGCGATGAGCGCGTCCCCGCCCTGCCCTACCCGCTGTTCGCCGTCGATGCCGATGGCCAGCGGGTGCCGGTCGTGACGACCGCGGGCGATTACAAGTATGTCGGGCGCCTCGAGGTCGGCTTCGATCGCGCGGGCCGGATCGTCGCGATCGCCCCCGGCAGCGGCCCGGTGCGGGTGGCCGGCGGCAACGCCCCCGATGCCGTCGCGCCCGATCCGCAGGTTCTGGCGCGCGTGACCCGGCCGGTGCAGGCCGCGCTCGATCGACTCGCCGAGCAGGTCCTCGCGACCAGCGAGGTCGCCCTGGACGGCAGCCGGCCGAACATCCGCATCCGCGAGACCAACCTCGGCGACCTGATCGCCGACGCCCTGCTCTGGCAGGCCCGCGAACTGGCCGAGGCCCGCGCTGCCCCGCCGCCCGACGTCGCCCTGCTGAACGGTGGTGGGATCCGCAACAACAGCGTCATCCCGGCCGGCGAGCTCACCGAGCTGACCACCTTCGACATCCTGCCCTTCGCGAACTTCGTCACGATCGTCCCCGACATCCCCCGCGCGCAATTCAAGGAGATCCTGGAGAAGGCCGTGGCCAACGTCGCGGGCGCCGATGGCGCCTTCGCGCAGATCGCCGGCTTTCGCTTCGCCTGGGATCCGAACGGCATCCCCCAGGTGCTCGATGACGCCGGCCGGGTCTTGGTCGCCGGCACCCGGGTGCGTCAGGTGACGCTCGATGGTGGCGAGCCGTTCGTCATCGACGGTGTCGTCCAACCCGGGGCGCCGCTCACTATCGCGACGATCGACTTCCTGGCCCGAGGCGGCGATGGCTACCCGTATCGCGACGCCGCCTTCGTGAACCTCGAGGTCGGCTACCGGCAGGCCCTGGCCGATTACATCGTCGAGTCCCTGGCCGGACAGATCAGCGCGGCCGACTATCCGCCCGGCGGCGGGGGCCGCGTCACCGAGATGAGCGCACGCGAGCAAGAGCCTGCCCTTTCCGCGTCTCCCTGGTGACGAGCCCCCTGCTTCGTCACCGTCACCCATTGGAATCGGCCTCAGATCGACTGGAGGTGCAGCGTCAGAGCTGCGCCGGCACCGGCCGGACCTGCCAGATCCGCTCGCAGTAGTCGCGGATCGAGCGGTCGGATGAGAACTTGCCCATCCGCGCGACATTGAGGATGGACATCCGGTTCCAGTGCTTGGGGTCGCTCCAGGCGTGGCCGACCTCGGTCTGGCGACCCAGGTAGGGCTCGTAGTCGGCCAGGACCATGAAGGGGTCTTGATAGAGGAGGTTCTCGACGAGCGGCCGAAAGAGCGCCTTGTCGCCGTGGGAGAAGAACCCGGAGGCGATCAGGTCGATGGCCGAGCGCAGCTCCAGGTGCGTATTGCCGACCTCCCAGGGTCGATAGCCCTCGGCCTGGAGGCGCTGGAGCTGCTCGGCCGTGTGGCCGAACAGGAAGAAGTTCTCGTCGCCGACCTCGGCGCGGATCTCGACGTTGGCGCCGTCGAGCGTGCCGATCGTCAGCGCGCCGTTCATCGAGAACTTCATGTTGCCGGTACCCGAGGCCTCCTTGCCCGCCATCGAGATCTGCTCGGAGAGGTCCGCCGCCGGATAGAGGCGCTGGGCGTTCTTGACGTTGAAGTCGGGCATGAAGACGACCCGCAGGCGGTCGTTGATCTGCGGATCCTGGTCGATCACCTCGGCGACCGAGTTGATCAGCTTGATGATCAGCTTGGCCATCAGGTAGCCGGGGGCGGCCTTGCCGCCGAAGACGAAGGTCCGCGGGGCGATGCTCAGGTTCGGCTCGGCCTTCAGGCGCTCGTAGAGGGTGATGATGTGCAGGACGTTGAGGTGCTGACGCTTGTACTCGTGAATCCGTTTGGCCTGCACATCGAACAGGCTCTCTGGGTCGATGCCGACCCCGACCTGGCGGCGCAGCCAGTCGGCCAGGTCGCGCTTGGCGGCGGTCTTGATCCGCCGCCAGTCCTCGTGGAAGCCGGCATCGTCGGCGAGCGGCTCGAGGACCCGCAGCCGCCCCATGTCGCGCACCCAGCGATCGTCGCCGCAGCAGTCGGTCAGCAGCCGTGCGAGGCGCGGGTTGCTGACGAGGAGGAAGCGCCGTGGCGTGACGCCGTTGGTCACATTGTGGAAGCGCTCCGGCCACATCTCATGGAAATCCTTCAGGATCGTCGACTTGACGAGTGCCGAGTGCATCTCGGCGACGCCGTTGACGGCGAAGCTGCCGACCGTCGCCAGGTGGGCCATGCGGATGCGCCGGCCGTGACCTTCGTCGATCAGCGACAGGCGCGCGATGCGCGCCTCATCGCCGAGGAAGCGCACCCGCGCCTCGTCGAGGAAGCGGCGATTGATCTCGTAGACGATCTCCAAGGGCCTGGGTAGCAGACGCCCGAAGAGGGACACGGTCCAGGTCTCCAGGGCCTCGGGCAGGAGCGTGTGGTTGGTGAAGGCGAAGGTCCGGCGGGTGATCTCCCAGGCCGGTTCCCAGTCCATCCGCTGCTCGTCGAGGAGCAGGCGCATCAGCTCGGCGACCGCGATGGCCGGGTGGGTGTCGTTGAGCTGGACGACGAACTTCTCGTGGAAGCCCGCGAGCGTCGCGGTCGCGTTGAGCTGGAGGCGGACCATGTCCTGGAGCGAACAGGAGACGAAGAAGTACTGCTGCTTGAGGCGCAGCTCCTTGCCGGCCTGTGGCTCGTCGTTCGGATAGAGCACCTTCGAGATGGTCTCGGCCTCGACCTTGGCGTGCACGGCGCCATAGTAGTCGCCCGTATTGAACGCCTGGAAGTCGAACGACTCGGGCGCGTGGGCCGACCAGAGCCGCAGCAGGTTGGCGTTGCTGACGCCATGCCCGAGGATCGGGGTGTCGTAGGCGCGGCCCTCGACGACCAGATCCGGGACCCACCGCACGCGCAACCGACCGTCGTCGTGGTAGGTCTCGGTGTGACCGCCGAAGCGCACCGGGAAGCGCAGCTTCGGGCGCGGCAGCTCCCAGGGGTTGCCGTCGCGCAGCCAGACGTCGCTCTTCTCGACCTGCCAGCCGTCCTCGATCAGCTGATCGAAGATGCCGAACTCGTAGCGGATGCCGTAGCCGATCGCCGGGATCTGCAGCGTCGCGAGCGAGTCCAGATAGCAGGCCGCGAGCCGCCCCAGGCCGCCGTTGCCGAGCCCCGGCTCCTCCTCCTGTTCGAGGATCTCCTCGAAATCGAGGCCGAGCTCGTCGCCGGCCTCGCGCGCGACCTCCATGATGCCGAGATTGATCAGGTTGTTGGCCAGGTGGGGCCCAAGCAGGAACTCGGCCGACAGGTAACAGACGGTGCGCGCCTGCGTGGCCTTGTAGGTGCGCGCGGTCTTGATCCAGCGATCGAGCAGGCGGTCGCGCACCGTGTAGGCGGCGGCCATGTAGCGGTCATGCGGGGTGGCGACCTCGAGGAAGCGCCCTAGCAGGTAGAACAGGTTGTCGACGTAGGCCTGCTTCAGCTGCTCCTTCGACAGGCCGGTGCGGATGTGGTCGCCGTCGGCGACCGTCGAGCCGGGACGATTCGTGGCGGTCATGCGCGTTCCCCCTCCCCCCTCGCGTGCGCGCTCTCGTGCGCCCGGGCGCGCACGCCGCCCGGGCGTGAAGGTCCCGTCTCAGTGGGGCCAGGTCCAATCGGCGACCTCGGGCTTGTCGATGCCGTAGCTGTAGGCGTACTGCCGGCACTCGATCTGCCGATCCCGCAGGCACTCCTTGACGTGGGCCCCGGCCACCTGGAGGCGCGGGACACGGTTGATCACGTCGATGGCCAGGCTGAAGCGGTCGATCTCGTTGTTGATCGCAAGCTCCAGCGGCGTGTTGATGTTGCCCTTCTCCTTGTAGCCCCGCACGTGCAGGTTCTTGTGGTTGGTGCGCCGGTAGGCGAGCCGGTGGATCAACCAGGGATAGCCGTGGAAGTTGAAGATGATCGGCCGGTCGCGCGTGAAGAGGCTGTCGAAGTCGCGGTCCGAGAGGCCGTGCGGGTGCTCGGTGTCGGGCGTCATCCGGAACAGGTCGACGACGTTGATGAAGCGGATCTTCAGATCCGGGAAGTGCTCGCGCAACAGCGCCGTCGCGGCCAGCGCCTCCTTGGTCGGGATGTCGCCGCACCCGGCCATGACGACGTCGGGTTCGGCGCCCTGGTCGTTGCTCGCCCAGTCCCAAATCCCGAGGCCCTTGGTGCAGTGCTTGATGGCCGCGTCCATGTCGAGATACTGCAAGTGGTTCTGCTTGTCGCAGACGATGACGTTGATGTCGTCGTGGCTGCGCAGGCAGTGGTCGACCGTCGAGAGGAGGCAGTTGACGTCCGGCGGCAGGTAGATCCGGGTGACCTCGGGGTTCTTGTTGACGACCACGTCGAGGAAGCCCGGGTCCTGGTGGGTGAAGCCGTTGTGGTCCTGGCGCCAGACGGTCGAGGTGATCAGCAGGTTGATCGAGGAGATCGGCGCGCGCCACGGGATCTCCTCGCTGATCGCGAGCCACTTCGCGTGCTGGTTGTACATCGAATCGATGACGTGGACGAAGGCCTCATAGGTCGCGAAGAAGCCGTGGCGGCCGGTCAGCACATAGCCCTCGAACCAGCCCTCCAGCGTGTGCTCGGAGAGCATCTCCATGACCCGCCCGTCGGGGGCGAGCTCGCCGCCGTCGGCATCCTCGGGCCGGTAGTCGGCGAGCCACAGCTTCTTGCTGACCTCGTAGATGGCATCGAGCTTGTTCGAGGTGTTCTCATCGGGGCCGAAGACGCGGAAGTTGTCGGCGTTGCGGGCCATGACGTCGCGCAGCAGCGCCCCGAGCGGCTTGGTGTTCATCGCCGTCAACTGCGCCGGCTTCGGCACCTCCTGCGCGTAGTGGCGGAAGTCCGGCATCCGTAGCGCACGCCGCACCAGGCCGCCGTTGGCATGCGGGCTGGCGCTCATGCGCCGCGGGCCGCGCGGGGCGATCGCCTTGAGCTCGGGCATCAGCCGGCCGGTCTCGTCGAAGAGTTCCTCGGGCCGATAGCTGCGCAGCCAGGCCTCGAGCTGCCTCAAATGGCTCGGATTGCCGTGGATCCCGGCGAGCGGCACCTGATGGGCGCGCCAGGAGCCCTCGACCTTGCGGCCGTCGACCGATTCGGGGCCGGTCCAGCCCTTGGGCGTGCGCAGCACGATCATCGGCCAGTGGGCGCGGGTCGCCTGCCCGGAGCGGCGCGCCTCGCCCTGGATCGCGCGGATCTCGGCGAGGCAGCGGTCGAGGGTCGCGGCCATCTGCTGGTGCATCGTCGCCGGGTCGTCGCCCTCGACGAAGTGAGGCGTCCAGCCATAGCCGCGGAACAGGCTCGCGAGCTCCTCGCCCGGGATGCGCGCGAGCAGGGTCGGGTTGTTGATCTTGTAGCCGTTCAGGTGAAGGATCGGCAGCACGGCCCCATCGCGGATCGGATTCAGGAACTTGTTCGAGTGCCAGGAGGTCGCCAGCGGGCCGGTCTCGGCCTCGCCGTCGCCGACCGCGACCGCGACTACCAGGTCCGGGTTGTCGAAGGCCGCGCCGAAGGCGTGCGAGATCGAGTAGCCGAGCTCGCCGCCCTCGTGGATCGAGCCGGGGGTCTCGGGCGTGCAGTGGCTGCCGATGCCGCCGGGGAACGAGAACTGCTTGAAGAAGCCGCGCAGCCCCTCTTCATCCTCGCTCTTGTCCGGATAGACCTCCGAGTAGGTGCCCTCGAGATAGACGGGGGCCAGCACGCCCGGCGCGCCGTGGCCCGGGCCGGCGAGGAAGATGGCCTCGAGGTCCTGCTCGAGGATCAGCCGATTCAGATGGACGTACATGAAGGACAGGCCGGGGCTCGCCCCCCAGTGGCCGAGGAGGCGGTTCTTCACGTGCTCGGCCTTCAGCGGCTCGCGCAGCAGCGGGTTGTCCTGGAGATAGATCATGCCGGCGGCGAGGTAGTTGCAGGCACGCCAGTAGGCGTCGATCCTGGCGAGGGCCTCCTGCGTCAGCGGACCTGTCGTGGGCGTGAGTTCGGCGGCGGGTCTGGCCATGGACGACTCCTCCTGTAGCGGGCTTCAAGGGATCAATATAGTCGACGAGTGTGTTCCGAGTGTGACCGCCTCCGGGGAGTTCCCGCGCCGCGTCACGGATTCGCAACAGCCGGCGGGCACACTGTCCGCATTCGCAAACCGACCGAGCGGGGATGGGATGGAGCGTTTATCGGACATCGTCGACATGGCGCAGGCACATATCGAGCAGGAGACGGCACTGCGAATCGAACGGATCCGCCGCAGCACGAGACCGGGCGTCGGCCGGGATCATTGCATCGACTGCGGCCGGCCGATCCCGGCGGCCCGCCGCGTGTCCGTGCCAGGCGCCTGCCGTTGCGTCGCCTGCCAAGGCCTCTTGGAGACACTCTGAGGGCGAGGCGCCCTTTTCAACCCCGGGGCCGGGGGATTGCGGTCGCCTTCCCCTGGGGTCCTGCTGAGCCTGACGTGCTTCACCCGCATCCACGGGGTCGATCCGCGGGCCCGCACGGCCGCGTCCAGCCCGGCGTGCGCAACCTCCCGAGCGGCGCTGTTGCGACTACCGCCAGTCGCCGAGGCGATCCTGGTCAACGCGAGCGGCTGCGGGGCCTTCGTCGCGGAGGACGGCGCGCCTGGGCGCGGCCAAGGCCGCCGCACTGCCCGCCGAGGAACCGGGGCCGATCCCCACGGCCAATGTCGGCAGCCAGCCGCGACTCGCAGCGGGTACCGAGACACGAGTCGTCCACTGGCTCGAGCGGCTGGCGCCGCCCGAAAAATCGCTTTTCAACGGTGCCTGGCTTGTATATGATCCAGGCCCAGATCGCGCCTTACGGTCGGCGCATCGTTCCGCGGCTGATTACCCTTCCCAGGCTCATCCCCGAAACACTCCAATAACGATCAACGAGCCTAGACCGGCCCAGAACAGACCTGGGTAGGCCGACCCAGGAGCATTCATGTCTTTCGATTCTCTGTGTCTCATGGACGAATTGCGGCGCGCGATCGCGGCGCAAGGCTATACCACCCCGACCCCGATTCAGGCCCAGGCGATCCCGGCGGTCCTCGCCGGCCGCGACGTGCTCGCCGGCGCCCAGACCGGCACCGGCAAGACCGCCGCCTTCACGCTGCCGATGCTGCAACGGCTCTGCGATGGCCAGACCGGCCGCAACCGGCCGCGCGCCCTCGTTCTGACGCCGACGCGCGAGCTCGCCGCCCAGGTCGGTGAGAGCATCTCGACCTATGGCCGGCACCTGCCGCTGCGCGCAACCATCATCTTCGGCGGCGTCGGCATCCAGCCGCAGATCGACCGGCTGCGCCGCGGCGTCGACATCGTCGTCGCGACACCCGGGCGATTGCTCGACCACGTCGGCCAACGCACGCTGGACCTCTCCGGCATCGAGATCCTGGTCCTCGACGAGGCCGACCGGATGCTCGACATGGGCTTCATCCACGACATCCGTCGGATCCTCAAGCTGCTGCCGAGCGCGCGCCAGAGCCTGCTGTTCTCGGCCACCTATTCCGATGAGATCGAGCAACTCGCCAACGGCCTGCTGCGCGATCCGGTGACGATCGCCGTCGCCCGGCGCAACACGGCCGCCGAACGGGTCTCGCAACTGGTCCATCCGGTCGCCAAGGAGCGCAAGCGCGAGCTGCTCTCGCACCTGATCCACAGTCAGGGCTGGGGGCAGGTGTTGGTCTTCACCCGCACCAAGCACGGCGCCAATCGGCTCACCGACCAACTGATCCGCGACGGCATCGCCGCCGCCGCGATCCACGGCAACAAGAGCCAGACCGCCCGCACCAACGCGCTCGCCGGCTTCAAGCGCGGCGCGGTCCGTGCGCTGGTGGCGACCGATATCGCCGCCCGCGGCCTGGACATCGATCAGCTGCCCTACGTGGTCAACTTCGAGCTGCCGAACGTCCCGGAGGACTATGTCCACCGCATCGGCCGCACTGGGCGGGCCGGCAGCGCCGGGGCCGCCTTCTCGCTGGTCAGCCCGGAGGAGCGCAAGCTGCTGGTCGACATCGAACGCCTGCTCAAGCGCGAGATCCCCTCGGCCTCGGTCGACGGCTTCGAGGCGCCGGCGATGCCGGTGGCGACCGTCCCCGCGCCCTCCGCCCCGTCGCGCCGCCGCTCCCGCGGCCGTCCGCGCACCGCGGCGACGCAGCAGCCCCGCAACGCGACGCGCTGACCCGCGTGCGCCCCGCACCCAATTCCCGATAAAACGTGGCGATTACGGACGACCTCAGGCACAATCGGGACCGAACCGTCGGCCAAGGGATCCTTGTCGGCTCGGTCGGCCTGGTTCGAGGTCCGATATCGAGGCCGTTGCGCAGGCCGCGCGAGGCGGCGTCGGCCCTCGCTGTCGCCCTGGAGCGGCGCGCCACACGCATTGTTCGCTGCAACGAGATCCGCGCCTTCCCGATGGCTCGGGACGGCGGCAAACGCTCGCCTAATTCGTGCATTGATTACGCGATCGTTCCTTTCCCAACAATGCACAGCCCGCAATAGAGATCGACGAGATGAATATCTACGTAGGAAACCTGGCTTACGGAGTCACTGAAGACGAGTTGCGCGAGGCGTTCGGCGCCTTCGGTGAAATCAGCAGCGTCAGCGTGATCACGGACAAGTTCACCGGCCAGTCAAAGGGCTTCGGCTTCGTCGAGATGCCCAACAACAGCGAGGCCGATGCGGCCATCAAGGCGCTCAACGAGACCTCGCTGAAGGGCCGCAACATCAAGGTCAACGAGGCTCGCCCGCGCGCCGAGCGGCCGCCGCGCAGCGGTGGCGGCGGCCGCCGTTTCTGAACGCCGATCGTGGGATCCCCCTCCCCCGGGGATCCCACCTGAAGGCGCACGACGCAGTCCCGGGCGACTGATGCGTGCCCGACGGCGTCGCCGACCGATCGGCTCCCGTTTCCATCGTTTCGCCGATCCGACCGCCGGCAGCCTCGGCTGCCGGCGCTGGGTTGTCACCGGGGCGGTCCGCGCCGCCCCGGCCGTCCGTACCCGCCCGCTTGTCCTCGTCATCTCCTCCCGCTAGACTCCAAAATTTTCCGTCGCCCAGACACGAGCATGCGCGCCTCCCAATTCCCGCTCCAGACCCTCAAGGAGACCCCCGCCGACGCGGAGGTCGTCAGTCACCAGCTGATGTTGCGCGCGGGGCTGATCCGCCGCCTCGCCGCCGGCCTCTATACCTGGCTGCCGCTGGGCCTGCGGGTGCTGCGCAAGGTCGAGCGCATCGTGCGCGAGGAGATGGACCGCGCCGGGGCGCTCGAGGTCCTGATGCCGGCGGTCCAGCCCGCCGAGCTGTGGCAGGAGTCCGGCCGCTGGGACCAATATGGCCCGGAGCTGCTGCGGCTGCGCGACCGCCACCAGCGGGACTTCTGCTTCGGCCCGACGCACGAGGAGATCATCACGGATCTCGCCCGCAACGAGCTGCGCAGCTACAAGCAACTGCCGGTCAATTTCTATCAGATCCAGACCAAGTTCCGCGACGAGATCCGGCCGCGCTTCGGCGTCATGCGCGCCCGCGAGTTCCTGATGAAGGATGCCTACTCCTTCCATCTCGACGAGGCCTCGCTCGGCGAGACCTACCAGGCGATGTTCGACACCTATTGCCGCATCTTCCGCCGTTGCGGCCTCGATTTCCGCCCGGTCCAGGCCGATACCGGCAGCATCGGCGGGCACAGCTCCCACGAATTCCACGTCCTCGCCGCCTCCGGCGAGGACGCCATCGCCTTCTCCGATGCGAGCGACTACGCGGCCAACATCGAACTCGCCGAGGCGCTGGCGCCGAGCGCGGCCTGCCCGCCGCCCGGCGAGACGTCGCGCCTGGTCGACACCCCGAACGCGCACACGATCGCCGACCTGGTCGAGCAGTTCGGCCAGCCGATCGAGCGTACCGTCAAGACGCTGGTGGTCGCCGCCTCCGAGGCCGTCGATGCCGATCTGGTCGCCCTCCTCGTGCGCGGCGACCACGAGCTCAACGCGGTCAAGGCGGTCAAGCTACCGGAGGTCGCCGAGCCGCTGCGCTTCGCGAGCGAGGCCGAGATCCGCGCCGCGATCGGCGCCAGCCCCGGCTCGCTCGGACCACGCGGGCTGGCGATCCCGGTCATCGCCGACCGCGCCGTCGCCGTCATCGCCGACTTCAGCGCCGGCGCCAACGAGGACGGCAAACACTGGTTCGGCCTCAACTGGGGGCGCGACCTGCCGTTGCCGCCGGTCGCGGACCTGCGCAACGTCGTCGCTGGCGATCCGAGCCCCGACGGCCACGGCCAGCTGACGATCGCCCGCGGCATCGAGGTCGGCCACATCTTCCAGCTCGGGCGCAAGTACAGCGCGGCGATGAAGGCGACCGTCCTCGGCGAGGACGGCAAGGCCGCGACCCTGACGATGGGTTGTTACGGCATCGGCGTCTCGCGGGTCGTCGCCGCCGCGATCGAGCAGCACCACGACGAGCGCGGCATCTGCTGGCCGGCGCCGATCGCGCCCTTCGCCGTCGCGCTGCTGCCGATGAAGTGGGACAAGTCCTACCGCGTGCGCGAGACGACCGAGCGGCTCTATGCCGACCTCCAGGCGGCCGGCATCGAGGTCCTGCTCGATGATCGCGACGCGCGCCCGGGCGTCATGTTCGCCGACATGGAGCTGATCGGCCTCCCCCACCGGATCGTCGTCGGCGACAAGGGCCTCGATGCGGGGGCCGTCGAGTACAAGGGCCGGCGCGACAGCGACTCGCGGCTGATCCCGCTGGCCGAGGTCGTCGCCTTCCTCCGCGAGCGGCTCGCCGCGCACTGACTCATCCCCATACCGGGATTCCAGTGCCGGGCGACACTCGCCCGGCCCCACCCTCGAGACCCCAGGACAGACAACGCATGAGCCGAGTGGAAGCCTTCGATCGAGAGCAACTGCTGCAATGTGGCCGTGGCGAGATGTTCGGGCCCGGCAATGCCCAATTGCCGACGCCCAACATGCTGATGCTCGATCGCATCCTCAAGATCACCGACAGCGGCGGCGCCTTCGACAAGGGCGAGATCCTCGCCGAGCTCGATGTCAAGCCGGACCTCTGGTTCTTCTCCTGCCACTTCCCCGGCGATCCTGTGATGCCCGGCTGTCTCGGCCTCGACGCCCTCTGGCAGCTGGTCGGCTTCTGGCTCGCCTGGATCGGCAACCCCGGCCATGGCCGGGCGCTCGGCGTCGGCGAGGTCAAGTTCACCGGCCAGGTCCTGCCCACGGCCAAGAAGGTCACCTACAAGATCGACATGAAGCGGGTCATCACCCGCAAGCTGGTCCTCGGCATCGGCGACGGCACCGTCGAGGTCGACGGCCGCGAGATCTACACCGCCAAGGATCTGCGCGTCGGCCTCTTCATCTCGACCGAAGGTTTCTGAACCGGCCGGCCGAAATCCGCTGACCCCGGGCCGCCCACCGGCGGCCCGCTGGCCATGCCCGACCTGGGCGCGGCCGGGTCGGCACGCGGGATGACAATGCGCGGTGTCCGACCGGCGTGGCACCGCCCGACTCCGGCCCCGCGCCGCGTCCAACGCGTGTCACAGACCTTCTGGCCAAGTCTTGCATCGCCGACCAGGTCCGCCGCCTGCCGTTCGCCGCGCCGTCGGCCCAGGGGCGGCGCCCGGGGCGAGACCAACAGGTGTCCGCCGTGACCGAGCCCCCGCTTGCCGCGCTCTTCTTCTCGCTGTTCTTGCTGCTCGTCCTCTCGGCCTTCTTCTCCGGATCCGAGACGGCCCTGATGACGATCAACCGCTACCGCCTGCGCCACCTGGCCGATCGCGGGCACCGCGGTGCGCGCCTGGCCCAGGCCCTGCTCGAGCGTCCGGACCGGCTTATCGGACTGATCCTGCTCGGCAACAACTTCGTCAATATCCTCGCCTCGTCGCTCGCCACCCTCATCGCGCTACGTATCGGCGGCGACAATGCGATCGCGATCGCCGCGGGGCTGCTGACGCTGGTGATCCTGATCTTCTCGGAGGTCACGCCCAAGACCCTCGCGGCCCTGCACCCGGAACGCCTCGCCTACCCCGCGGCCTACGTCTATACCCCGTTGATCCGCTTCTTCTCGCCGCTGGTCTGGTCGGTCAGCATGATCGCCAACAACCTGTTGCGGCTCCTCGGGGTCGAGCCGGTCGGGGCGCCGAACCAGACCCTGAGCCGCGAGGAGTTGCGCACCGTCGTCAGCGAGGCGGGGGCCATGATCCCCGAGCGCAGCCGCGACATGCTGCTCGCGATCCTGGACCTGGAGGGGGCGACGGTCGAGGACATCATGATCCCGCGCCACGAGGTCGAGGGCATCGACCTTCAAGATCCCGAGGAGGACGTCATGCGCACGCTGCGCAATGCCGGCTACTCGCGCCTGCCGGTCTTCGACGGCGGGGTCGACAACGTCGTCGGCCTGCTGCACATGCGCCACGTCCTGAGCCTGATGCGCGAGCGCGAAGACTTCACGCGCGAGCAGCTGCGCGAGATCTGTCACCGGCCCTACTTCGTCCCCGAAGGGACGCGCCTCTATCAGCAGCTGATCAACTTCCAGCGCGAGCGCCAGCGCGTCGCGCTGGTCGTCGACGAGTACGGCGACTTCCTCGGGCTCATCACGCTCACCGACCTGCTCGAGGAGATCGTCGGCGAGTTCACGACCGACCCGGCCGACAACATTCCGGAGATCGTCCGCCACCCGGACGGCAGCATCCTGATCGACTGCGGCATCAGCGTGCGCGACCTCAACCGGGTGCTGCGCTGGAAGCTGCCGACCCAGGGACCGAAGACCCTCAACGGCCTGATCTTGGAGTACCTGGAGACGATCCCAGAGACAGGTACCAGTCTCAAGCTGCACGGCCATGTCATCGAGATCATCCAGACCGGCGACAACGCGGTGAAGATGGTCCGGTACGTCAATCGCCCAACGCGCAAGCCGAAGGCCGAGGCGACCTGAACACCACCGCTCGCGACCTGGCCGTCAGGCGACCGGCGAGACGAAGCCGGGCGGCTTGATCGCGAGGACAGAGCAGGTCAGCTGCTCGAGGATCGCCTCGGCCGTGTTACCGATAAACAGCCCGGCGACCCCGGTGCGCGAGAGGGTCCCCATCACGACCAGGTCCGCCTGGAGCTGCCGCGCGAGGTCGGGGATGACCAGGCTCGCCGGGCCGCGGCAGAGGTGGAGTTGCGGCACGAGATACGCGAAGGCCTCGGCGCCGATCAACCCCCGCAATCGCTCGCCGAGCCGGTCCAGGCCATCCTGATGGTAGCGCCGCTCCCCCTCGACGTAGGCCGGTCCATCGACGTGCGGATTTTCGCTCCAGGTCCGCACGAAGCGTTCCTCCGGCACGTCCCAGGCATGGGCGAGGTGCAGCTCGGCGAAGTCCGACAGCGCGAGCGATCCGGCCAGCTCGAGGATGCGGCGATTGAGCGGCGCGAGTTCGGCCTCGGGGGTCGGCGGTTCGATATCGACGGCCGCCAGGATGCGGGCGTAGTTGGGGCGCTCGCCCGGCTTCGTCAGCCACACCGGGCAGGGACACTTGCGCAGCAGGTGCATGTCGTCGGAGCCGAACAGGCGGTCGAGGAAGCTTGGATCCTCGGCCGCCTTGATCACCAGGTCGTGCCCCTCGCGCAGCACGGCACGGATGACCTCCAAAAAGCCGGTGCCGACCAGCACCGCGTGGCGGATCTCGATCCGTTGCCGATAGGGTTCGGTCAGGCGCGCGAGGATCCGCCGGGCGTCGCCCGTCACCGCCGGGTCTGGGGCCGCACCGGCGCTACCCGCCGGGACCACCGGCAGCAACGCGGCGACCGTGAGCCGCGCCTGATTGTTCTCGGCGAGCGAGACCGCCCGCGCAAGGACCAACCCGTCACGGACGGGCGATCCGATCACACAGAGGATATCGGCGAATCGCTTCATCATCTCGCTGCCTCGGTCGTTCGCACGCCCACAGCCTACCTCAGCCATCCCTTTCGGGCTCGAGGACCGCACGGTACTGCCAATCCCGCACGCCCTGGATGGTCAGTTCGATATCCTCGCTCGGGATGCGAAGCATCTCCAGGGCCATCGCGCCGAGCCGCAGACTCGCCTCGATCGCCTCTGGGTAGGCATGCGTCGCCCCGGCCTCGCTCAGACGCGAGCTCGCCTCGAGGTCGCGCGCCCGGGCGATGACCGGCACCTGCGGGCAGTGGCGACCCAGGAAGGAGACGGCCCGCAGGGCCGTAGCCGGCCGATCGGTCGTGATAATCACCAGGGCCGCCCGTTCGACTTGGATCGCCGTCAGCAGTTCTGAATCGGCGATGTCGCCGTAGAGGACCTGATGGCCGTCGGCGCGGCCCTGTAGCACCCGCTTCGGGTCCGTGTCGAAGGCCACGAAGGATACGCCGCTATTGCGCAGCAGGACCGCGATCGTGTGCCCGACGCGGCCGTAGCCGCCGATCACTACCTGCGCCTCGGGCGACTCGGCGAGTGCGCTCGGCGGGTCCGCCGCCTCGACGCGGGGTCCGGCGAAGCGCGCCGCGATGGCCCGGTTGAAGCGGATCAACGCCGCCCCGCCGATCAACGAGAAGAGGATCGCGGCGAGCGCGATCTGGCCGAGCGCTTCGTCGATCACGCCGGCCCCGAGACCGAGCGCCAGGAGCGCGAAGCCGAACTCGCCGCCGACCGCGACGAGCAGCGCGGTGCGCCAGGCGACCAGGGGCTCGATGCCGCTGCGTCGCACCATCAGCCCGACGATCAGCACCTTGCTGACCAGGATCAGCAGGGCCCCGGCCAGCGCCCAATGCCAGATCCGCGGCAGCGCGCTCGGGTCGAACAGCATCCCGATGCCGATGAAGAAGAGGCCGAGCAGGACGTCGCGGAAGGGCCGGATGCTCGACTCCACCTGGTGACGGAACTCGGTCTCCCCGAGCATCATCCCAGCGAGAAAGGCCCCGAACGCCAATGACAGGCCCAGGCTGCTCGTCGACCAGGCGGCGAGCAGCGCGACCAACAGGACCGCCAGCGTGAAGACCTCGGGGGAACGCCGCTTGGCGACCAGGTGAAAGAGTGGGCGCAGGAGTCGACGCCCGACGAAGAAGACGATGACGAAGGCCAGCACCGCCTTGGCAATCGCCGCGCCGAGCGCGCCGGCCAGCAGGTCGGGGGCGAGCGCCACGCCCAAGACGGGGATGACGACCAGAAAGGGCACCGCGGTGACGTCCTGGAAGACCGACATCGCCAGGCCGAGCCGCCCGTGCGGGCTGTTCTCCTCGCCCTGCTCGGCCAACTGGCTGCCGATGATCGTCGTCGAGGACTGGGCGAAGGCCGCACCGAGGACGAAGGCCGCCGCCCCCGGCAGGCCGACGAGCCACAGGATCAGCGCGACGACGGCCGTCGTCAACACCACCTGGGCCGTGCCCAGCCAGAGGACCTGGTGGCGCAGCGCATGGAGCTGGGGGATCGAGAAGTTCAGCCCGATCGTGAAGAGCAGGAAGACGACCCCGAACTCGGCCAGGGCGCTGAGCTCCGGCATGTGGATGGTCGGTCCGATCGTGTGCGGCCCCAGGATCACGCCGACCAACAGATAACCGAGGCTGGTCGGTACATGCAGGCGCTGGAACGCGATCACGACCGTCAGGGCGACGGCAAGCAGCACGAGGATCTGCGCGAGCTGGTCCATCATGGATAGACTCTATCTCCGGATCGGGCCACCCCGACGTCGGATCGGGCTCGCGGCCAACAAATGGAAACGTGACTGGCGATGGTGGAGCAGGTTCAGCGAGGCAAGACGATGGCGCAAGACCCAGCGCAACGATCACCGCACCGCGGTGCCCTTTCGAACCCCGACGGACGCTATGCCGAGCACCGCCGGGAGACGGTCGACGACGGCTGGTGGCAAGCATCGGAGGAGCCGTTGCGCACGACCGTAGAGGTCGACGCCAGCCGCCGGGTGATCAGCTACAACGCCTCGCCCGATATCCCGTTCGACCGCGCCGTCAATCCGTACCGCGGCTGCGAGCACGGTTGCCTCTACTGCTACGCCCGGCCCTCGCACGCCTGGCTCGGCCTCTCGCCTGGTCTGGACTTCGAGACCCGGCTGTTCTACAAGCCGGACGCCGCGACCCAACTCGCTCGCGAGTTGGCGGCACCCGGCTATCGCCCGGCCCCGCTGGCGCTCGGCTCCAACACGGACCCCTATCAGCCGCTCGAGCGACGCCTCGGCCTCACCCGGGCGGTCCTCGAGGTCCTGCACGACTGGCGCCACCCGGCCTTCATCACGACCAAGTCGGCCCTAGTGCTGCGCGACCTCGAGCGCCTCGCGGCGATGGCCCGGGAGAACCTGATCGCGGTGCGGGTCTCGCTCGCGACGCTCGACGCCGAACTCGCCCGGCGATTGGAGCCGCGCGCCGCCTCGCCGACGCGGCGCCTCGCGACGATCGAGGCCCTGGCCGAGGCCGGTGTGCCGGTCGGCGTCCTCGTCTCGCCGGTGATCCCGGGCCTCACCGACGTCGACCTGGAGCGAATCCTCGCACGGGCCGCCGAGGCCGGGGCGAGGATGGCGTGCAGCCAGCTGATCCGCTTGCCGCACGAGCTGAAAGACCTGTTCCAGGAATGGCTCCAGGCACACTATCCGGACCGTGCGGCCAAGGTCCTGGACCTGATCCGCCAATGCCGCGGCGGCCGGCTCAACGACCCGCGTTTCGGCCACCGTCACAGCGGCAGCGGGCCGATCGCCGCGCTAATCGCGCAGCGCTTCGCGCTCGCTGCCCGCCGCGCCGGCCTGGGGACGGATGGCGGTGCCTGGCACCTCGACAGCCGCCGCTTCAGCCCACCGGGCCGCCCCATCCAGCGCTCGCTGTTCGAGGCCCCGACATGAGGCCTAAAAAGGGCAGTTGACCGCTTCATCATGGAAGGAAGTCGGTCGGAACCGTGGCGAGGCGCTATAGGGGTATGGGTCCTGCTCGCCCGCTCGGTGAAGGCCGCTACGACGGCCGACGCAGGTCGCGCGCAACGCCCGGTGGCGTTACAAGTCGTGGCAATAGCCTGGCTATTGCGCCTCCTCGTGCCTGACCGGGCACCCCGCGCGGCGCACCTCGGGCACCGTCCAACGGCCGCTTTTGGGTTGAAGAATTCAAGGTCCCCATGACGCGCGAGCGGACGACTGTCCAGACGATCAGCAGCTGCGGCAGTCCTCGACCGGCAGGCCGCGTTCCAGCCAGCCCGGTCCGGCCCCGCTGCCGGCCATGCCCTCGCGGACGTTATAGACCTCGGTGAAACCGTTCTCCAGCAGGAGCCGCTGGACATTGCCGCTGCGATTACCGGTACGGCAGATGAGGGCGATCGGCGTATCCATATTGCCACCGACCTGCTCCAGGAGCTTTTCGATGAACTCCTCGCCGCCGCGCGACTGGATCATGTTGAGTTCGAGGGCACCAGCACCGACCCCGGTGCGGCGCCACTCACCCGGCGTGCGGACATCGACGATGATCAGCTCGCCGCGCTGCGCCCTCTCCAGCGCCTCCGGGGCCGAGAGTTCGGGGCCCGACGGGGCCTCGGGACCACAGCCGGCCAGCAACAGGATAGTCGCCAGCGCCACGACGGGCAGGGGCATCGACCGGAAACGACATCTCTTTTTCATCGACAGCTCCAAACAGCCATTGGGTTGGTTCGTATTGATTCGGACACGCTCCGCAGCGTTGCCGGAGCGGCGAGCCGATCGGGTCGGATGCCCGGCCGGCGATCCGCCTCCCGGGGGTTGCCGGGTCGGCCGAGATCCAGCCGAAGGCCATCGCGCCCAGGCCCGTGGGGCCCGTTCGGACCTCAGCCGCGTCGCGGAGACCGATAGAGGCAACGGCCTAAAATAACGCGAAGGCCGCCGCGATGGAAACGGCACACCGCGCGCACATGCGGGCCGACTCCAGGAGATCTCCGAAGATGGCCATCCCGGCGATTCTTCGACGACGCGAGGCGAAGATGCGATCTTCGCCTCGCCTCCCTGTCAGCCTCTCAGACAACCGAACATGGTGGGGGCTGCTGGCCCCGTCCGGGCGCCTCGAATCTTCCAAGGTGCCCTCCAAGCACGCCGGGCGGCCTTTGCCACGACGGTTCGAGACAGTACCATAGCCCGCATCCCCTCCCATGCCGGAAGGATCCTCGCGAATGCCCAATCCCATACTCGTCGGCCGCGGCGTGCACTCGGTCCACCTGTTGCCTGGCATGGCCAACCGCCACGGGTTGATCGCCGGCGCCACCGGCACCGGCAAGACGGTCACCCTCCAGCGGCTCGCCGAGTCCTTCAGCCGCTGCGGCGTGCCGGTCTTCGTCACCGATATCAAGGGCGATCTGGCCGGGCTCAGCCAGCCCGGGGGGGACAACCGGCGGGTCGCCGAGCGGGTCCGCGAACTCGGCCTGGAGGGGTTCGAATACGCCGGCTGCCCGGTGACCTTTTGGGACATCTTCGCCGAGCAGGGTCACCCGGTACGCACGACCGTCTCGGAGATGGGCCCCTTGCTGCTCGGGCGCCTGCTGCGGCTTAACGAGGTCCAGGAGGGCGTCCTCGATGTCGCCTTTCGAGTCGCCGACGAAAACGGCTGGCTGCTGCTCGACCTGAAGGACCTGCGCGCGATGCTCGTACACGTCGCCGAGCAGGCCGGCGCCCTGCGCGCCACCCACGGCAATGTCTCCGCGGCCAGCATCGGCGCGATCCAACGCCGCCTGCTGAGTCTCGAGCAGCAGGGCGGGAGCAGCCTGTTCGGCGAGCCAGCGCTCGACATCCACGACCTCATCCAGACCGACGCGGCCGGTCGCGGTCTCGTCAACGTGCTCGCCGCCGACCGACTGATGCACACCCCGGCCGTCTACGGCGCCTTCCTGCTGTGGCTGCTCTCGGAACTCTTCGAACAGCTCCCAGAGGTCGGCGATCTGGATCGGCCGCGGCTGGTCTTGTTCTTCGACGAGGCCCACCTGCTGTTCGACGATGCCCCCAAGGTGCTGCTGGAGAAGATCGAACAGGTCGTGCGCCTGATCCGCTCCAAAGGGGTCGGCGTCTACTTCGTCAGCCAAAACCCGCTGGACCTGCCCGATACGGTCCTCGGCCAGCTCGGCAACCGCGTCCAGCATGCGCTGCGCGCCTACACGCCTCGCGAGCAGAAGGCGGTGCGCGCCGCGGCCCAGACCTTCCGGCCCAACCCCGCGCTCGATGTCGAACGGGTCATCGGGGAGTTGGGCGTCGGTGAGGCGCTCGTCTCGACCCTCGACGCCGACGGCATCCCGACCATGGTCGAGCGGATCCTGATCGCCCCGCCGGGCGGGCGCATCGGCCCCATCACCGCCGCCGAGCGGCAGGCGATCCTCGGCGACTCGTTGGTCGCCGGCGTCTACGAGCGGGCCATCGACCGTGTCTCGGCCTATGAGATCCTGCGGGAGATGGCCGCACAGAGCGCCGCGACCGTCGATGCAGCGTCGACGGACCCGCGCGCAGCGCGCCCGCGCGGCCCGCGGCGAGGCACGATGGAGGCCATGGCCACGAGCGCGGCGCGGGCCATCGGCACCCAACTCGGTCGGCAGATCGTCCGGGGCGTCCTGGGGTCCCTGTTCGGCGGCACGCGGCGGCGCTGAGCGGGCGAGGTCTCCCCCCGCCCGCGCGCCCCCGGGCCGGCCTACTGCCATCCCATTTCCGATAGCCCAACCAGGAGCCAGCGATGGCCGGCACCAGCCTCTTTGCCCTGATCGACGACATCGCGACCGTCCTCGACGACATCTCGGCGATGACCAAGGTCGCGGCGCGCAAGACCGCCGGGGTCCTCGGCGATGACCTGGCGCTCAACGCCCAGCAGGTGGTCGGGGTGCTGGCGGAGCGCGAGTTGCCGGTGGTCTGGGCGGTCGCCGTCGGCTCCCTGAAGAACAAGGCGATCCTGATCCCGGCCGCGCTCCTGATCAGCGCCGTCGCGCCCTGGGCGATCCTGCCGCTGCTGATGCTCGGCGGCGGCTTCCTCTGCTACGAGGGGTTCGAGAAGCTCGCCCACCGCTACCTCCACCCGCCGGAGGAGGCGGCTCGCGAGCACGCTCAGCTGACTGCGGCCCTCCTCGATCCGGGCCAGAGCATGGCCGACCTCGAGCGGCAGAAGATCCGGGGCGCGATCCGGACCGATTTCGTGCTCTCGGCCGAGGTCATCGTCATCACGCTCGGCGTCGTCGCCGAGACCAGCCTCGCGACCCAGCTCGCCGTCCTCGTCGGCGTCGGCCTGCTGATGACGGTTGGCGTCTACGGGCTGGTCGGCGGCATCGTCAAGCTCGACGACCTCGGTCTCTACCTGGGGCGCCGCCCTGGCACCGGCCGCGGCGCGCGCCTGCTCCGTGGCCTCGGCCGGCGGCTCATCGACGCCGCGCCGCTGTTGATGAAGGGCCTGGCGGTCATCGGCACGGCCGCGATGTTCCTCGTCGGCGGCGGGATCCTCGTCCACGGCCTTCCCGGTGCCGAGCACCTGTTGCACAGCCTGGTCGAGGCGGCGCGCGGCGTCCCGGCGATTGGCCTCGTGCTCGCGGCGCTCGTCGGCCCACTGGCGAACGCGGTCGTCGGCATCCTGGCTGGGGCCCTGATCCTGGCCCTGGTCACGGCCGCAGAACGGGCAGGCCGCCTTTGGCGTAAAGGCGGCTGAGACGCGCCGAGACCGCAAGGGACAGGACAGCCCGAGGATCCGGCCGCAGTCCTCGGCGCCATCGACCCTGTGCTCCCTGCTCAGGTGGCCTCTCGGTCGGCCGTCGCCTCCTCGGCGAGGAGCCGGCGCTTGACGTCCCCGGGCGAGCCCGTGCCCCGCGCGAGCAGGTCGTAGGCGACCGGGACCACGAACAGCGTGAACAGGGTCGCGGCCAGCACCCCGGACAAGATCACAGTGCCGATCACCATGCGCGTCTCGGCGCCGGCCCCTTGCGAGAGGATCAACGGCATCGCGCCGGCGGCCGTCGTGATGCCGGTCATCACGATCGGGCGCAGACGCACGTCGGCCGCCTCGAACAGGGCATCGCGGAAGGCGCGGCCCTGATCGCGCAACTGGTTCGCGAACTCGACGATCAGGATGCCGTTCTTGGCCGCCAACCCCACCAGCATGATGAGGCCGATTTGGCTGTAGAGGTTCATCGTCTGGCCGGTCAGCCAGAGGCCGAGCAGGGCCCCGGCCATCGCGAGCGGCACCGTGAGCATGATGACCAGCGGATGGATCCAGCTCTCGAACTGGGCGGCGAGGACCAGGTAGACGACGACGACCCCGAGCAGGAAGACGAACAGCACCCCGCCAGCGCTGTCGCGGAAGTCCATCGACAGGCCCTTGTAGTCGACCTGGGCCTGCTCCGGGAGATGCTCGGCGACGAGGCGCTCTAAGTAGTCCAGGGCCTCGCCGAGGGCGAGATCGTCGGCCAGGTTGGCCTCGATCGTGATCGCCCGCATCCGATTGTAGCGATTGAGGCTCGCCGAGTCGGCCACCTCGGTGACCGTGACGAGGTTGGCGAGCGGGATCAGCTCGCCGCTGCGCTGCGAGCGGACATAGAGGTTCTCGAGGCTGGCTGGCGTGCGCTGAGCGGCCCGCTCGCCCTCGAGGATCACGTCGTACTCTTCGCCGGCGTCGATGTAGGTCGTCACCCGCCGCGAGCCGAGCATGGTCTCCAGCGTGCGCCCAATCGTGCTGACGCTGACGCCGAGGTCGGCCGCGCGGTCATAGTCGATCGCCACGCGCAGCTGGGGCTTGGTCTCCTTGTAGTCCCAATCGATGCCGGTCAGGCCCGGGTTGTCCTCCTCGATCCTGGCGAGCAGGATGTCGCGCCAGGCCGCCAGCTCCTCGTAGGTGCCACCGCCGAGGACGAACTGCACGGGCTTCTGGATGCGCGCGCCGAACCCTTGGCGCATCACCGGAAAGGCCTTGACGCCCGGCAGGCCGGCGAGCGAGGCGCGCACCTCTTCCATGATCGCCCAGCCCGAGCGGCGCTGCGCAAAGTCGTTGAGGACGACGACGACCATGCCGGTGTTGAAGATGGCGCTGTTGCCGAACGAGCGCGGCGCGCGCACCAGGACCCGGATCGCCTCGCCGCTCTCGGCATAGGGCAGCAGGCGCCGTTCGATCTCGTCCATGTACTGCGACATGTACTGGAACGACGCCCCTTCGGGGCCATTGACGAGGACGAAGAAGGCGCCGCGGTCCTCCTTCGGTGCGTACTCCTGTGGGATGGCATCGAAGAGCCACAGGGCGCCGGCCAGGGTCGCCGCGAACAAAAGGCCGATCAGCCATTTCTGGGACAGAAACAGCCCGAGCAGGGCGCGGTAGCCGCGTCGCACCCAGCCGAAGCCGCGATCGACTCGCTCGCTCAGGCCACCGCCGTGGGCCGGCGCCAAGACCTTGGAGGCGAGCATCGGCGAGAGGGTCAGCGCGACCAGCGTCGAGAAGCCGACCGCCGCGACCATCGTCAGCGCAAACTCGGCGAACAGGCGCCCGACATCGCCCTGGAGGAACGCGATCGGCACGAAGACGGCCGCCAACACCAGGCTCGTCGCGATGACGGCGAAGCCGACTTGGCGGGTACCGCGAAAGGCCGCGACCAGACGGGTCTCGCCGTACTCTCCCATGCGCCGGTGGATGTTCTCCAATACGACGATCGAATCGTCGACGACGAGGCCGATCGCGAGTACCAGGGCCAGCAGCGTCAGGATATTGACCGAGAAGCCCAAGAACAGCAGGACCGTGAAGGTCGCCACCAACGAGACCGGCACCGTCACCGCCGGCACCAGGGTCGCGCGCCCCGAGCCGAGGAATAGGAAGATGACGAGGATGACGAGGCCGATCGCGATCGTCAGGGTCTTATAGACCTCCTGGATCGCCCCCTTGACGAACACCGAGGTGTCGTAGCTCTGCTTGAGCTCCATGCCCTCGGGCAGCATCGCATTGACCCGCTCCATCTCGGCCTTCGCCGCCTCGGCGACCGCGATCGTATTGGCCGTCGACTGCTTGATGATGCCGATCCCGACCATCGGCACCCCGTTGCCGCGGAAGAAGGTCCGGTCTTCGTCGGTGCCCCGCTCGACGCGCGCGACGTCACCGAGGCGGACCAGGTAGCCACCGGCGCCGCGGGCGAGGACCAGACGCGCGAAATCCTCGGCCGTGTGGAAGGCCCGGTCGACGCGCACGCTGAACTGCCGCGTGAGCGACTCGACGCTGCCGGCCGGCAGCTCGACGTTCTCGGCGCGCAGCGCCGCCTCGACGTCGGCGACCGTCAGACCGCGCGCAGCCAGCTCGGTGCGATCGAGCCAGATGCGCATCGCGAAGCTCTGCCCGCCCCCGGCCCGTACCCGAGCGACGCCGTCGAGCACCGAGAAGCGGTCGACGAGGTAGCGGCGCGCGTAGTCGGTGAGTTCGGGCACCGTCATCCGGTCGCTGACCAGGTTCAGCCACATGATGACGTCTTCGTTGCTGTCGACCTTCTGGATATCCGGCGGCTCGGCCTCGTCCGGCAGTTCATCGAGGGCACCGGATACGCGGTCGCGGATGTCGTTCGCGGCCCCGTCGATGTCGCGCGTGACATCGAAGCGGATGGTGATGGCCGAGCGCCCGTCCTCGCTCACCGACTCGATGCTCTCGATGCCCTCGACCCCCGAGATGCGGTCCTCGATCACCCGGGTGATGCGTGTCTCGACGACGTTGGCCGCCGCCCCGGGGTAGACGGTGTCGACCGAGACGACCGGCGGGTCGATGTCGGGATACTCGCGCAGCGGCAGGCGATCCCAGGCGACCAGCCCGAAGGCGACGAGGAGCAGCGACAGGACGCTGGCGAAGACCGGCCGGGTGACGGCGACGTCGGACAGAATCACTGCCCGGCCTCCAACATCTCGCGCAGCGTCCTCGTGCCATCATCGACGGCCAGGACCCGCACGGTCTGGCCCGGACGGACCTTGTCCTGGCCTTGGCTGATGACCCGCTCGCCGACGGCCACCCCGTCGCGGATCTCGACGACCCCCGGCAAGCGCGCGCCGATCTCGACGCGGCGCCGCTCCACGACATGCTCAGCGCTGAGGGCGAAGACGAAGTGCTCGCGCCCGGCCTGCACCAGGGCCGCCTCCGGAATGACGGGCGCCTCGCGCTCGTTGCGCTTGAGCTCGACGCGCATCAGCACGCCGGGGCGCAGGCGACGCTCGGGATTGGGGAGGATCGCGCGCACCTGGATCGAGCGTGTGACCGGATCGACGCGGCTGTCGATGCCGCGGATCGCGCCGGTGAAGACCTCGTCGCCGAAGGCGCGGGCGCGGGCCTCGATCGCCATCCCGGGGGCGAGCGTCGTCAGATAGACGCTCGGCACCGCGAAGTCGAGCTTCATGACGCTGTCGTCATCGATCGTCGTGATCAGGTCGCCCGGCGTCACCAGCGCGCCGAGGCTGATATCGCGGAGCCCGACCACACCGTCGAACGGCGCCTCGATGACACGGTCGGCGAGTCGCGCGCGGATCGCGACGACGAGCGCCCGGGTCGTCTCGACATCGCGGCGGCGCTCGTCGAGCATCGATTCGGAGGCCGAGCGCTGGGCCACCAACGACTTGACCCGCTCGAACTGGCGTTCGGCCTCGCCCAGGCGGGCGATGGCCTCGTCGAGCAGGGCCTGCTGCTCGGCGCTGTTCATCTCCACCAGGACCTGGCCGCGCGTGACCCGTTCGCCATCGTCGAAGTGGATCGCCGAGATCACCTCGGTGACATTGGCCGTGATCGTGACCGCCTCGTTGGCCTTCAGCGTCCCAAGCGCCTCGACGCGATCGGCCAGCGGCCGCGACACGGCCTCGGCGACGATCACCGCCGGCCCCTCGGGCGGCGGGTCGGCATGGAGCGTAGCAGGCAGGATCAGGAGCGAGAGGGTCAAGACGAGGAGACGCACCATGGGGATCGACTCGGCTGGGCGGAAGGCACTTTATACAGGAGGGCCTGGGTGTTGTCGCGGCGCGGGGGAATGCCGTCGCGCCGCTGCCCATCGTGGGCCGGGCATCTCTTCGAGAGGACCGCCAGCGACGGCGAAACGTTCCGCCAGATGGCCTTGATCATAACTCCGACCATCCCCGGGGACGGTCCCGTCACCCCGACCCGATCAAGAGCCCGCACCGGCGGGGTCCGCTGTGCGGACCAACGGCGCCTTGGTCAGACTTATGGTCGACGCCCGCCAGATGCACTGCGCCCGACCGCGACCCCAGGGCCGACTGGTCGTGCTGTAGACCATGCGGCGTGCCCCGGGAGCACGCCGCGAAGTCGCCCTCATACGGCTCGCCCGGTTCGTGCAGGCCACATCGACGGACCGACATCGGAGTTTGGTAAGATCGCCCCCTTTTCGGCGGTCGTGCCGGCGGCGCGCGGGGCGGCCGGCCGGGCGACACACCCATCGACAGAGAGAGACATGCAGAGCATCTATATCGCCGGCGCCAGCGCCGGCAGCGGCAAATCGGTCGTAGTCCTGGGCTTCATGGAGATGCTCTCGTCGGTCAACCGGCGAGTCGGCTTCTTCCGTCCGGTGCTCTCCACCGCACCCGCCGACGACAGCCTGATCGCGCTGATCCGCGAACGCTACGATCTGCCCTTCGCCGAGGAGATGCTCTACGGGTGCACCGCCGAGACGGCCCGCCAACTGATGAGCGGCGGCCACTACGACGAACTGCTGAAGCTGATCATCCACAAGTTCAAGATGCTCGAGGAGAAGTGCGACCTGGTCGTCTGCGCCGGCACGGACTTCAGCGGCATCTCCCCGTCGCTCGAATTCGATGTGAATGCCGATCTGGCCAACAACCTCGGCTGCGCGATCGTCGCCGTCGTCCGGGGCTTTCACCGCACGCCTGGGGAGACCCTCGATGCGGTGCGAATGGTCCACGAGTCGCTGATCGATCGCGGTAGCGAGTTGGTGGCGACCGTCGTCAACGGCATCGCCCCGGAGCATCGCGAACTGGTGCTGGGCCGCGCCCGCAGCCTGCTGCCGCGAAGCGAGAGCGTCTACGTCCTGCCCGCGCAGCCAGCGCTGAGTAGCCCGACGGTCGGCGAGGTCCAGAAGGCGCTCAGCGCCGAGTGCCTCTACGGCGATGCCGACGCCCTGACCCAGGTCGTGTCCAACTTCAAGATCGCCGCGATGGAGATCCCGGACTTCCTCGACTATGTCGAGGATGGCAGCCTGATCATCACCCCCGGCGACCGTTCCGACATCATCCTGGCGGCGCTCGCTGCCGACGTCTCGACCGCCTTCCCGCGCGTCGCCGGGCTGTTGCTGACCGGCGGTCTGCCGCTCGCGAGGAACCTCGAGCGCCTGATCGAGGGCCTGCGCCGCACCAAGGTCGCGATCCTGCGGGTCTCGAGCGATACCTTCGCGACGACGCTCGATGTGAGCCGCATCGAGCCGACGATCCTCGCCGAGGACGGCCGCAAGGTGGCCGCCGCGCTCGGCCTGTTCGAGGCCAACGTCGCGATCGCCGATCTGCGCGAGCGCCTCGCCGTGCATCACTCGGATCGGCTGACGCCGCTAATGTTCGAATACGAGTTGGTGCGCTGGGCCAAGGCGAGCCGCCAGCGGATCGTGCTGCCCGAGGGCACCGACGAGCGGATCCTACGCGCCGCCGAGATCCTGTCGCTGCGCGACGTCGTCGACCTGGTCTTGCTCGGCGACCCGGAGAAGATCTCCCGACGCATCGGCGAGTTCGGCCTGACCCTGGATAAGGTGCGCATCATCGACCCGGCGACGGCCCCGGAGCGCGAGAAGTACGCCCGCACCTACTTCGAGCTGCGCAAGCACAAGGGCATCTCCGAGCAGATGGCCCATGATCTGATGGAGGACGTGAGCTACTTCGGCACCGCGATGGTCCACCACGGCGATGCGGACGGGATGGTCTCGGGCGCCGTGCACACGACGCAGCACACGATCCGCCCGGCCTTCGAGATGATCAAGACCCGTCCAGGCGTACACCTGGTCTCGAGCGTCTTCTTCATGTGCCTGGCCGACCGGGTACTGGTCTACGGCGACTGTGCCGTCAACCCTAACCCCAACGCCGAGCAACTGGCCGATATCGCGATCACCTCGGCGACGACGGCGGCGACCTTCGGCATCGAGCCGCGCATCGCGATGCTCTCCTACTCGACCGGCACCTCGGGCAAGGGCGAGGACGTCGAGCGGGTGCGCGAGGCCGTGCGGATCGCCCGCGAGCGCCGCCCGGACCTCAAGCTCGACGGCCCGATCCAGTACGATGCGGCCGTCGATGCCAGCGTCGCCCGTTCGAAGATGCCCGACAGCCAGGTGGCCGGGCAGGCGACCGTCTTCATCTTCCCCGACCTCAACACGGGCAACAACACCTACAAGGCGGTCCAGCGCAGCGCCGGGGCCGTCGCGATCGGCCCGGTGCTCCAGGGCCTCAACAAGCCGGTCAACGACTTGAGCCGCGGCTGCACCGTCGCCGACATCGTCAACACCGTCGTGATCACCGCAGTGCAGGCCCAAAACGGTCGCCGACAGGCCGGCGCGTAACCAGCCCGTCGGTCGGGACGCGGCGGAGCGCCGGCGCAGCGGTTAGAATCCGGGCTGGTCGGCGGCCGCGGCGATCCACCCGAGCGCCCGGAGGCCCGCGGAGATCCTCGTAGGCCCGGCGCCGGCGATCGTCCCCGGATGTTGTCATGCTTTCAATGGAGAACGACGATGAAGATCCTGGTCCTCAACTCAGGCAGCTCATCGATCAAATACCAGCTCTTCGACAGCGAGGATTGGCCGTCGCTGGCCTCGGGGGCCGTCAGCCGCATCGGCGAGCGAGTCGGCGATCTGTCCTGCCGATGGACCGACGCGGAGGGGGTCGACCACCGTCGCGATGACAACCTGGCCATCCCCGACCACCATGCCGCGATCGCCCACATCATCGAGGGCCTGCGCGAGAGCCGCACCCTGGCCGATCTCGATGAGCTCGGCGCCATCGGCCACCGAGTCGTGCACGGAGGCGAGGTCTTTCACAGCCCTACGATCGTCGATGAGGAGGTGCTCGGCGTCATCGAGGCGATGATCCCGCTCGCGCCGCTGCACAACCCGGCACACCTGGCCGGCATCGCCGTGGCCCGCGAACTCTGTCCCGACGTGCCCTCGGTGATCGTCTTCGATACCGCCTTCCACCTGACGATGCCGCGCACCGCCTACCGCTATGCGCTACCCGAGTATCTCTACAAGGAGCACAGGGTGCGCCGTTACGGCTTTCACGGGACCTCCCACCACTATGTCGCCAAGCGTGCCGCGGCGCTGCTCGACAGGCCGTTGCGCGACTGCAACCTGATCACGCTCCATCTGGGCAATGGGGCCAGCGCGACGGCGATCCGCAACGGACGCAGCGTCGATACCTCGATGGGTCTGACACCGCTCGAGGGCCTGGTGATGGGGACCCGCAGCGGCGACCTGGATCCGGCGATCCTCTTCTATCTGAGCAAGAACCTGGGTCTCGACAATGACACGCTCGACCAGTTGCTGAACCGCCAGAGCGGCCTCCTCGGCCTCGCCGGGGTCAACGATATGCGCGAGATCCACCGCCTGGCCGAGGCCGGGGACGACCGCGCCGAACTCGCGATCGGGGTCTTCTGTCACCGCCTGATCAAGTACATCGGTGCCTACTACGCCGTGCTCGGCCAGGTCGACGCCATCGTCTTCACCGGCGGGATCGGCGAGCACGATGCCCTGATCCGATCGCGTGCGTGCGGCCACCTGGAGAATCTCGGGATCCACCTCGACGCGGCGGCGAACGAGGCTGCGCTCGGCGAACAGGATATCAGTACGCCGGACAGTCCGGTCAAGGTCCTCGTGATCCCAACCAACGAGGAGCTCGAGATCGCCCAGCAGGTCTACGACACCGTGACCTGAGCGCCCACCGGCGCATCGCCACAAGTGTCAGACGAGGAGGTCTTCGGAGGCCATATCCTCGGCGTCGCCGGCAAAGCCGGAGGTCGCCCGGCTGGTCGCGAGTTGGTGCTCCAGCGACGCGGCCGCCGCCTTGAGCTCGTCGGCCGGGTGCTCGAAGCTCAGCTCCAGATTGAAGATCGCCCACTCCGAGGCCGCCTCCGACTGCACGGCCTCGATCCGAACCACGCGGGCGCGCAGCCGCAGCGCCGGGACATCGGCGATGCCGCCGAGCACCAGGCGAATGCTCTGACCCGGCTCGTAGGACTCGAAGACCGTCATCGAGAACCGGCCCTCGGCGATCTCGGCCAGCTTGTCGTAGATCTCCTGGGTATCGCTGAAGAAGATCTCGAGCACCGGGGCCATCGACAGATTCGGCTCGCTGCTTGCCGGAGCGCCTGCGCCGTGCAGCATCTGCAAGAGTTTCTCCAAGCGGTGTTGATCGGCGGTCGAGAGCCTCGAGAACCGCGCGGCGACGAGCGCGGTCTCATCATCGACGCTGTCCTTGCGCACCACCTCGGCGAGCGCCGAGAAATGGCGGCCATTGCTCCAGGGAAAGGTCACGGTCACCGACTTGAGATTGGCTACGGCCGCCTTCGATGCGAGGAACCGCACCCCGCCCCATGAGATGTCTTGATTCTGCACACGATGGAACGTCTCTGCACCCTCGGCCCGGATGGTCACCGGGATACTCATCGGCAGCCGCGTGTGCTTGCGCCTGTTACCGCGGTCTTTCCCGTTGCTGGTTTGCTTGATCATGGCGTCGGTCCCCTAGTCCCAGCCCGCCGACGGTACACTGAGTCCAGTGGCCGCCGGGCCATTCCATCGTTTGGAAACGATCCCGGGCGCCGGTCACGGCGCGTTCTTGGCTGAGCTCAAAGCAAACTCGGTGCCATCGCATCACCTGGCATCGGGCCGCTCACCGCGATGCCCCATCGGCGAGGGGCGCGCGCCGAGCGACCGAGTGCGGCACAATGGGACCCAAATCGTCAGCCCGGTCGGCACCTCGAGCCGGCCGCTCGGCAGCGCCGCATGCAACCCCTGGCAAGGCCCGATCGCACCATGACCGACGAATTCCCGCTCGACCCAGAGGTCCTGCATCTCAATCACGCCGGCGTCGCGCCGTGGCCGCGCCGCACGGTCGCGGCCGTGACACGCTTCGCCGAGGAGAACGCCCGGCTCGGGTCGCGACGCTATCCGGCCTGGCTCGCGACCGAGCGGCGCCTGCGCGAGCGCCTGGCCCGGCTGATCGGGGCGGCACCGCACGACATCGCGCTCGTGAAGAGCACCTCGGAGGCCCTTTCGATCATCGCCCATGGGCTGCGCTGGCAGCCGGGCGAGAATGTCGTCGGGATCCTCCAGGAGTTTCCGTCGAACCGTATCGTCTGGGAGTCGCTGGCCCCGCGCGGGGTGGGGCTGCGCCAGCTCGATCTCGCGCGCTCCGAGGCCCCGGAGGACGACCTCCTCGCCCTCTGCGATGCGCACACGCGGCTCGTCGCAGTCAGCTCGGTGCAGTATGCCCGCGGGCTGCGCCTCGACCTCGAGCGGCTCGGGGCCGGCTGCCGGTTGCGCGGCATCCACCTCTGCGTCGATGCGATCCAGAGCCTCGGCGCCCTGCCCTTCGACCTGGGCCGCTGCACCGCCGACTTCGTCGTCGCCGACGGCCACAAGTGGCTGCTCGGTCCCGAGGGTGTGGCCCTGCTCTATGTCGCGCCGGCGCTGCGCGAGGCGCTGGATCTCCACCAGTTCGGCTGGCACATGGTCGCCGAGCGCGGCGACTTCGAGCGCCCCGACTGGCGTGCGGCGCCCGATGCGACCCGCTTCGAGTGCGGCAGCCCCAACATGCTCGGCATCCATGCCCTCGAGGCGAGCCTGTCGCTGCTCGAAGAGATCGGCATCGAGCGAGTCGCCGACGCGATCGGCGAGCGCACCGCCCGTCTCATCGCGCTCGTCGACCGCCATGGCTTCGAGCTGCTCAGCCCGCGGGCCGCGGCGCGCCGCGCCGGCATCGTCACCTTCCGCGTGCCCGGGGCGGATCAGCCGGCCCTCTACGAGGCGCTGATGGGGCACGGCGTGCTGTGCGCGGCGCGCGGCGGCGGGGTGCGCTTCTCGCCGCACTTCTATACGCGCGAGGAGACGCTCGTGCGGGCGATGGAGCTCGCCGCGGCCCTGGCAGGCGGCCAGGTGCGGCGTCGCGCCCAGGACAACCCCGCCCGATAGACGGCACCGCTGGCAGGCGATCCGCCGCCCGCCCGGGTCGCCTGCGAGCTGGCCCCTACCCGTCCAGGCGACGCCTGACCGCCGATCGGCCTCGTCTGCATTCTTCCGCCGATCCGAACAGATTCGCCTTGCGAGCGGGCATGCGGATAATGGACGCGGGTTGCGACATGTAATACCGTCTGCACTCCCGACAACGAGATACAGACCGAGGAGACAGAGATGAAGCAGATCCTGGTAGGAGTTGCCGCCGCCGCCCTGATGGTCCCGGCCTTCGCCGCCGACATGGCCACCCCCGATGAGGCCAAGGCGATGAGCGAGAAGGCGCGGGCCGCGGTCAACGAGATGGGCAGCGAGCAGGCCTTCGCGACCTTCGCTGACCCGGACGGTGGTTTCCAGGAGAAGGACCTCTACGTCTTCTGCATGGATATGGATGGCGTCATGCTGTCGCACGCCGTCAAGCCCGAGCTCGTTGGCAAGAACCTGCTCGAATTCAACAAGTACGGCGACCTGCTGTTCCAGGACATGATCGCGCTGGCCAAGGCGTCCGGCGAGGGCTGGGTGGACTACAGCTGGCCCTATCCGGGCACCGACGAGATCAAGCCGAAGACCAGCTATATCGCGACCAACGACGAGGGCTTCTTCTGCGGCGTGGGCGCCTACAAGTAGCCTGACCGCAGTCGCCCGATCGGCGATCTTCGCCGCGACACAGGGACGTGTCGCCCCACCGGCTCGGGCCGCTTCAGCGCACCAGTTGATCGAACTGCATCGAGGCGCGCACCAGGGCCGTCGCGGCACTGAAGAGATCGCGCCGCGGATCCTCGCGACACTCGGCCTCGATGCGCTGCATCGCGACGCTGAGTGCCATGCCGTTCAGGACGTCCCGCCCGCTTGCCAGGTTGATCCCCGAGACGAAGCCGGCCACCCATTCCTGAAAGCGCCCGTAATCGACGATCTCGGCCTCGTTGCCCCGCTCGAGGCCGTCCGACGCCTGGACCACCCGCGCGCACGACTGCCCCCCGTAGCCCCATAGGACCGGCGCCGGTTCGGCCCGCGCAGCGCCGACCGCGAACAGCAGGAACACGCCGAACAGGAAAGGCATCCGTCGCAGCAGAAGCGTCATTTTTATGTAACCATTCGCTCACGCAACGGACGCCTGCCGTCCGTTACCATTTCATGATTTGCCAGAGGCCGGGAGCCGCGCGATGCGTGTGCTGATGATCTCCGACGTCTATTTCCCCCGCGTCAACGGGGTCTCGACGTCGATCCAAACCTTCGCCCACGAACTCGTCGCCAAAGGGCACGAGTTGACCCTGATCGCCCCCGACTACGGGCGTAGCGCCGCCGCCGAGCCGTTCGAGATCATCCGCATCCCGTCGCGCTACCTGCCGATCGACCCGGAGGACCGCATCCTGCGCACCCGCGCACTACGCCACTACCATCGAGCGCTGCTCGCCCGCGGCTACGACCTGGTCCATATCCAGACCCCCTTCATCGCCCACTACGCGGGTCTCGGACTGGCGCGCCGACTTGGGGTGCCGGCCGTGGCGAGCTATCATACCTTCTTCGAACAGTACTTCGACAAGTACGTGACCTTCCTGCCGTCGGCCTGGCTGCGGTTCATCACCCGGCGATTCTCGACCTCTCAGTGCAACGACGTCGACGGACTGGTCGTGCCGTCCCGGGCGATGCTCGAGGTGCTGCGCGGCTACGGGGTCACGATCCCGGCCCAGGTGATCCCAACCGGTATCCAGCTCGAACGGTTCCGCCGCGGCGACGGGGCCGCCTTCCGCACGCGCCACGGGATCGCCCCCGAGCGCCCGGTCCTGGTCCATGTCGGGCGCATCGCGCACGAGAAGAACGTCGAGTTCCTGCTGCGGATGCTGGTCGCGGTCAAGGCCGAGATGCCCGACGTGCTGCTCGTGATCGCCGGTGGCGGGCCGGCGCGCCGCTCGCTCGAGGCGCTCGCCGCCCAACTCGGGATCGCCGAGCAGGTCCGCTTCGTCGGCTACCTCGATCGCGGCGGACCCCTCGAGGACTGCTACAGCGCCGGCGACGTCTTCGTCTTCGCCTCTCGCACCGAGACCCAGGGCCTGGTCGTCCTCGAGGCCTTGGCGCTCGGCCTGCCGGTCGTCTCGACCGCCGTCATGGGCACCCGCGAGGTCCTCGTCGACGGCCGCGGTAGCCTGATCGCCGAGGAGGACGAGGCCGACTTCGCCGCAAAGGCCGTCCGGCTGCTGCGCGACCCCGGCTTGCGCGCCGAGCTCGCGCAGGCCGGAACCGCCTATGCCGCCGAATGGTCGGCCCCGGTCCTCGCCGAGCGGATGCTGGCCTTCTACCGCAAGGTCATGGAGCGACGCCGCGACGCGCAATTGGTGCCGATCACGGCCGACGAACCGAAGGCCTGAACCCCTCGGTGCCGTCGGTCGGACGACAGCGGGCGCCAGCCTCTCTTTCTCGAAGACCCCTACCGAGGCGCCTAAACCGATCCGGTTTCCAGTTCACCCGGCGGTGGAGAGTGCTGAAGGTGCGGCTTCAGCCGCAACACAATCCGCCACCGCCGTGGCCGTCACGCGACTGAAGGCGCCCCTACACCGGACCGGCCGGGAGCCGCGTCGGGTCGAGCGTGCCCGCCCGGCCTCTCGGAGACGGCAGGGGGCGCGCGCGCCGCCACCCGACATCGGCGGCCGAGTCCCACCGCCTAGGAACGGTGCCGAAACAACCGACGCAAGCACGGGGGAGACCAGTTCCAATCAGACGTGTCGGTTGTTCTTGAGTCGTTGCTCAGCGATCGACATCGCGCTCGAGCAGGCGTAACCGGGCGCGCAGCGCCTCGATCTCATCCAGCAGTTCCACCGCCAGCGCGGCGCCGGCCAGGTTCAGCTCCAGGTCGCGCAGCAGACGCAGCGCCCGCCGGGCACGGCCAATCTCGCGACCGCTGAAGCACCACTCCTCGCGCCGGCGACCGACCGGGCGCAGCACCCCCTCCGCGACCAGTCGTTCGATGGCCTCGGCATCCGCCCCGCACAACTGTCCCAACTCGGTGAAGGTCACGGTCAGCCCCTCGTCGAGCAGGACGCCCTCGATCTCGATGACTGTCTGGCGCATGGGTCACACTCCCAACTTGGCCCGCGGCCTGAACGGGAAGGTCTCGGCCATGCGACGATAGAGGGCCTTCTCCTCCTCCGTGTGCGCCGGTGGCGTCTGGATCTCCAGTTCGACCAGCTCGTCTCCGGGCGGCGAGCCAGGCAGACCACGTCCCTTCAGCCGCAGCCGTCGCCCGCTCTGCGAGCCCGCCGGCACCTTGAGATTGACGGCCCCGCCGAGCGTGGGGACCGGGATCGTCGCGCCGAGCGCCGCCTCCCAGGGGGCGATCGGCACCTGGATGCGGATGTCCCGGCCCTCGACATGGAAATGCGGGTGCGGCGCGAGGTCGATCTCCAGATAGAGATCCCCGGCCGCGCCGCCACCGTGACCGGGCAGCCCCTGGCCGGCCAGGCGGATCTGCTGGCCCTGGGTCACGCCGGCCGGGATGCGCACGTTCAGCATCCGGCTCTGCGAGTGGACCCGCCCGTCGGGACCAATGACCGGCTCTTCGAGGCGCAGCTGGCGGGTCGTGCCCGCATAGGCCTCCTCGAGGTTGATGCGCAGGCGCGCATTCTGGTCCTCGCCACGCCGCTGACGGGCACTCGGCCCACCCCGCGCGCTGCCGCGGGCGCCGCGCCCGAAGAGGCTCGAGAAGAAGTCGCTGAACTGAGCCATGTCCTCGGGGCGGAAGTGGAACTCTTGGTGCTCGAAGCCCCCACCGGGTGGCGGCCGGAACTCCTGCCCGGCCTGCCAGCCGCTGCCGAGTCCATCGTAGGCGGCCCGCTTCTCGGGGTCCTTCAACACCTCGTTGGCCTCGTTGACCTCCTTGAAACGGGCCTCGGCGTCCGGTTCCTTGCTCACATCCGGATGGTACTTGCGGGCGAGTCGCCGGTAGGCGCGCTTGATATCGTCCGCCGAGGCGTCGCGGGAGACGCCGAGGATCTTGTAGTAGTCCTTGTATTCCATTGCCTGTAAACCTGTAGTCAAGGTCGAGAGGACCCGCGCATCCACAATCTGGGGATGGTAGCGGTCATCGTCAAACGACCGCCTCGTCGCCATCCCCCGGGCCGCCATGGGCCGCGACCGTGCGCCCCCGCGCCCAGGCGCGCAAGGCGGCGATCTGCACGTCCATGACGACCGACAGCGGCTGGGTCCGACCGAGTTCCTCGAGGATCGCCTCGGTCGTTGGTTCGCTACCGACGGACCGGGCCGCATAGCGGGCCGAGACCACGGCCTGCTCGATGCCGGCACCTGTAAAGCCGTCGCTGCGCGCCGCCAGGCGTTCGAGGTCGAACCGCCCCGGATCGAGGCCGCGGCGGCGCAGGTGGATCGCGAAGATCTCTCGGCGCACAGCGGCATCGGGCAGGTCGACGAAGAAGATCTCGTCGAGGCGCCCCTTGCGCACGAGTTCCGCAGGTAGGCGCTGGATCGCATTCGAGGTCGCGACGATGAAGGCGGCGCTGCGCGGCTCGGCCATCCAAGTCAGCAGCGTGCCGAGGACCCGCTGGGCGAGGCCATCGTGATCGCCGCCGGTGGCCAGGCCCTTCTCGATCTCGTCCATCCACAGGACGCAGGGGGCCATCAGGTCGGCCGTGCGTAGCGCCCGGCGCAGGTTCTTCTCGGTCTCGCCATAGTATTTGTCGTAGAGGGCGCCGAAATCCAGGCGCAGCAGCGGGATGCCGAGCTGACCGGCTACCGCCTTGGCAGCCAGGCTCTTGCCGCCGCCCTGGACGCCGAGCAGCATGATCCCGCGCGGGCGGTCGGCCGGGTCGCCGCCGCCGAGCAGTCCGGGGCGGCGGCGTGCGATCCACTCCTTGAGGTTCTCGAGCCCTGCGACGTCGGCGAAGCTCGCGGTGTCGTAGTCGAAGCCGATGACGCCCTCGGGGCTCAGCAACTCGTACTTGGCGCGCGTGACCTCGCGCACGTCCTCGTGCGTGATCGCCCCGTCCTTGCGGATCGCGTTGCGGATCAGGCGCCGGGCATCGGACTCGCTGACGCCGAGCAGGTTGCGGGTCAACTGGGCCACGGCGTCACGGTCGGCGCGGAAGCTGCGCCCGGCGCTCGCCTGCTGCCAGGCCTGGGCCTCCTCGCGGATCAGCGCCAGGAGCCGGTTGCGTTCTGGCAGGCGCAGCTCGAAGCGGGCGCTCAGGTGGCGCACCTCGACCGGGGCGATCAAGGCATGACTGACGAGGACCAGGGTGCGCGGCAGCGTCTCGTAGCCCTGGGCGATCTCCTTGATCAGGCGGACATTGACCGGGTCGTCGAGGAAGGGGTGGAAGTCGAGCAGCAGATAGACTCCGCGCTGCGGCGTCGCCTTGATGTGGCGCAGCACCGCGGTTGGGGTCGCGAGATCGCGCTGCGGCGACCCCTCGTACTCCAGGCGCCTCAGGCCGTCAGTCACGGTCCAGCCGAACGCCGGCTCGCCGAGGCGCAGGGCCAGGCGCGTGAAGAGCTCGACGATGCGCGGCTCCTCCAGCGACTCGATCAGCAGGAGCGGGGTCGTCGAGCGCAGCAGGAGCTCGAGGTCGTGCAGGTCGGTCATCGCCGGGCCGCCGTCGATCGGGGATCCGTCATCGCGTCCATCACCAAGGTGGCGTGCCCCCTTCAGTCCGCCCGCGCACCGCGCGGCAGTGCCGACGCGCGCCAGAATACCGCGGCCAGAAGGCCGATCCAGGCCGCGGCGAGCCAGCCGATTACGCCGTCGTAGTCGCCGACGAGGAACGCGAGCCGGGCCCCGGCCTCGTCGTCGGTGAGGCGGCGCGTGACCTGGATGACGAAGACCCAGCCCGCATGCAGCCCGATGCACCAGCCGATGTGACCGCTGCGCTCGCGCACCAACGCGAGGAAGACCCCGACCAGAAAGAGGGCCGCGAGCGTATCCAGATGCGACCACTGCAGGACACCCCCGAAGACCTGCAAGAACATCTGCGCCGCCCCGGCCCAGTCGAAGGCCACCCCGTCGGGCAGCCCGGAGGGCTTCATCACGTGCAGCAGGGCGTAGAGCGCCGCCGACCAGGCGACGGCCGACGCCAGGCCGTTGCGCCGCCGGATGCCGGCGTAGAGGGCGCCGCGGAAGAAGGTCTCCTCCAGGACCGCGATCAACAGACCGGCGATCAGGGCCTGCAGGGCCTTGGTCGCGAGCCAGGCGGCGCCGCGCTCGGGGCTCGGGTCGAGGACCCGCACGCCGAGGGTGAGCAGGGCCGCGACCAGCACGAGCAGGATCGCGACCCCGGCGACCCAGCCGAGCGCGAGGCTGCGCGCGATGCGCGCGCGCGCGACGCCCCAGCCGAGGGACTGGGCCGTCGCGAGGCCCCGCCAGCGCAGGAAGGGCCAGAGGCCGATCAGGATGAAGAGCTGCGCCAGGCGCCCCATGACGCGCTGCGGCGAGTAGTCGAACCAACCGGTCTGCATCAGCGGCACCGTCGCCACGGCGGCGCCGATCAGGCAGACGAACAGGAACAGGAAGAACAGCCCGGTCTCTCGCATCCTCAACCCCTCGGCGGCACCGCAGCCGTGCCCCCGGCGGCACGGCCAACGTCGGCTTTCTCGTCGACCGGCTATGGTAGCATTCTGGATCGGCCTGGCCGGCGGGGCCTCGCGTCGCCCCCGATCGGTTCACAACACGCTCGGCGACGATTCAATGACAACCAGTACGTCTTCTCGTGACTACGAAACACGCGAACGACGCGAAAACCCTGAATAGACGGAGGATCATTGGCCGTTTAGCAACTTTCGTGTATTTCGTAGTTTCTTGACGTCCGCGAATTTCGTATCGCTCATTTTTGAACCGCTCCCAATCGGCATTCACTCCCACCCCTCAACGCCCGCCGTCGACCCCATCCGGTGAAGATCCTCCTCGTTCGCCTCTCCGCCATCGGCGACGTGCTGTTCGCGACGCCGCTGATCGACGCCCTGCGGCGGGCCCATCCGGACGCCGAGATCCACTGGCTGGTCCAGCCCGAGTGCGCCCCGCTGATCGAATGCCACCCGGGCCTCGACGGCGTCCTCGTCTGGCCGCGGCGCGACTGGCTGGCCCTGTGGCGGGCAAGGCGCTTCACCGCGCTGGCGCGCGAGGTCGTCGCGTTCCGGCGGCGGCTACGGGGGCACCGGTTCGATCTCGTCCTCGACCTCCAGGGGCTCATGAAGAGCGGGCTCCTCGCCTGGCTGAGCGGGGCGCCGCAGCGCATCGGCCTGGGCTCGCGCGAGGGCAGCCGCTGGCTGATGACCCGCACGATCCCGCGCGGCGGGGACGAGCGCCAGATCGGCTCCGAATACCGCCACCTGGCCGAGGCCCTGGGCCTGCCGAGCGAGGACTTCGCGATGACCCTGCACCTGGCCCCGGCCGACGCGGCCTTCGCCGAGGCCCGGATCCGCGAGCATGCCCTCGAGGCGGGTTACGCGGTCCTCTGCCCCTTCACGACCCGGCCGCAAAAGCACTGGTTCGAGCCGCGCTGGGCCGAACTCGCCGACCGCCTGGCGGGCGACCTCGGCCTGCCGGCGGTCCTGCTCGGCGGGCCGGGCGATCGCGCCGCGGCCGAGCGCATCCGCGCCGCAGCGCGCTCCAAGCTGGTCAGCCTGGTCGGCGAGACGAGCCTGCGCGAGGCGGCCGCCGTGACCGCCCGGGCGCGGCTACTCATCGGCGTCGACACGGGCCTCGGCCACATGGGCATCGCGTTGCGCCGCCCCAGCCTGCTCCTGTTCGGCTCGACGCGGCCCTACCTCGACACGGGCCGACCCGACGCCCGGGTCCTCTACCACCCCCTCGCCTGCTCGCCGTGCCGGCGCGACCCGACCTGCGAGGGCCGCTTCACCTGCATGCGCCTGATCGAGGTCGAGGCGTGCCTGGCGGCCGCGCACGACCTGCTGGGACGGGACGCCGGATGAAGGTCCTGCACGTCGAGGCCGGGCGCCACCTCTACGGCGGGGCCCAGCAGGTCCTCTACCTGCTCGAGGGGCTCGCCGCGGCCGGGGTGACCAATATCCTCGCCTGTCCGCGCGGCAGCGACCTCGCGCAGGCGGCGAGCGCGAGCGCCGAGGTCCATGGCCTGGCGATGGGCGGCGACCTCGACCTGGGGTTGATCCCGCGGCTCTCACGCCTGATCGCGCGCTGCCGGCCCGATCTCGTGCACCTGCACAGCCGCGCCGGGGCCGATGTGCTCGGGGCGCTGGCGGCCCGCCGGCACGGCCGGCCGATCGTCCTCTCGCGGCGCGTCGACAATCCCGAGCCGCGTTGGCTGGTCGCGTTGAAATACCGGCTCCACGACCGCGTCGTCGCGATCTCCGAGGGCATCGGCCACGTCCTGCTCGCCGAGGGCCTGCCGCCCGAGAAGCTGCGCGTCGTGCGCAGCGCCGTGGCCAGCGACCCCTTCGCCGGACCCTGCGAGCGCGCCCGGGTCGCCGCGGCCCTCGACCTGCCGGCCGACGCCCTGTGGCTCGGCGTCGTCGCTCAACTGATCCCGCGCAAGGGCCACAGGGACCTGATCGCCGCGCTGCCGGCCCTCGTCGCCGAGTTCCCGCGGCTGCACTGCGCCTTCTTCGGCCAGGGCCCCCTGGCCGAAGAGCTTCACCGGGCGGTCGCCGACGCCGGCCTCGCCGGACGGGTCCATCTGGTGGGTTTTCGCCCCGACCTCGCCGCCTGCCTGCCGTGCCTCGACATCCTCGTCCACCCGGCGACGATGGAGGGGCTCGGCGTCGCCCTGCTCCAGGCCGCGAGCGCCGCCGTGCCGGTCGTCGCGACCCGGGTCGGCGGGATCCCCGAGGCCGTCGTCGACGGCGTCACCGGTCTGCTCGTGCCGCCCGGCGACAGCGCCGCGCTCGGTGCGGCCTGCCGACGGCTGCTTGGCGACGAGGCGCTGCGCCTTCGGATGGGCGCGGCCGGTCAGGCGCGGATGCGCGCCGAGTTCTCGCCTGCGGCGATGGTCGCCGGGAACCTGGCCGTCTACCGCGAACTCCTCGCCACCAGACACTGAACGGAGCAGCCGGATGGAACGCCTCTACAACCTCCTCCTCTGGCTCCTGACGCCAGCCGCGCTGCTGCGGCTGCTGTGGCGCAGTCGGCGCCTGCCGGCCTACCGCCAGCGTTGGCGCGAGCGCCTTGCCCGGTATGATCGCCCGCCGCCGCAGGCCGAGGTCTGGCTGCACGCGGTCTCGGTCGGCGAGGTCCAGGCCGCCCAGCCGCTGATCCGCCACCTGTGCGCCGGCGACCCGCCGCGGCGTCTGCTCGTGACGACGACGACCCCGACCGGCGCAGAACGCCTGGCCGGGCTCTCCCCCGAGCCGATCCCGCACCTCTACACACCGTTCGATCTGAAACCCGTCATCGCGCGCTTCCTCGACCGGGTGCGCCCGCGCCTGGTCGTGATCATGGAGACCGAGGTCTGGCCCAATCTGCTCCGCGCCTGCGAGGCGCGCGGGATCCCGGTCATCCTCGCCAACGCCCGCCTCTCCGAGCGCTCGGCGCGCGGCTATGCCCGGCTCGGGCGGTTCGCCGGCGAGACCTTCGCCCGCTTCCACTGCATCGCCGCCCAGGCCGAGGCCGACGCGGCACGCTTCCGCGCCCTCGGGGCGCCGCCCGATCGGGTCTGCGTGACCGGTAGCGTCAAGTTCGACCTGCGCCTGCCGGCGAGCCTGATCGAGCGCGCCGAGGTCATGCGCCGCCACTGGGGGAGCGAACGACCGGTCTGGGTCGCGGCCAGCACCCATGCCGGCGAGGAAGAGCAGGTCCTCGCCGCCCACGCGCAGGTGCGCCGCCAGTGGCCGGCAGCGCTACTGGTCCTGGTGCCGCGCCACCCGGAGCGCTTCGAGCGGGTCGCGGCCCTCGTCGCGCGGCGCGGCCTCACGCTGGTGCGGCGCAGCGCCGAGTTGCCCTGCACCCCGGAGACGGCCGTCTTCCTCGGCGACTCGATGGGCGAACTGCCGGCCTTCCTCGCCGCGGCCGACGCCGCCTTCATCGGCGGCAGCCTGGTGGCGGTCGGCGGCCACAATCCGGTCGAGGCCGCCGCCCTCGGCATCCCGGTCGTCATCGGCCCGCACGTCTTCAACTTCGCCTCGATCACCGAGAACCTCCTCGCCGAGGAGGCCGCGGTCCAGGTCGCCGATGCCCGGGCACTCGGGCGTCAGATCGCCATCTGGCTCGGCGATGCCACCGAACGCGCCCGCATCGGCGAGAATGGCCAAAGGGTCGTCGCGTCCAACCGCGGGGCAACGCAGCGCCTGATCGCCCTCGTCGATGAGCGGCTGGGATGAGGGGCTGGACGGGGTGGGATGCGTTCGCGGGCTTGGGACCTCGACCGCTCGGTCCGCACCCTTGGTAAGCTTGACGCCGGACGATCCCGGGTTCACGGCGATGGCGCGGCCATCGTCTCTTCGATACGAGGTGCGAGATGATCGAGATTAGACACAAGGTCAGCGGCGCCGTGCTCGCACAGGTCTCGGGCGAGACCCTCGCGGGGGCGGACCTGCGCGAGATGAGCCTCAACGGCGCGGACCTGCGCGGCGTCGATCTGAGCGGCGCCAACCTGGAGCTCAGCGACCTGGTCGAGGCCGACCTGAGCGCGGCGCGGCTGGTCGGCGCCCTGCTCGTCGGGGTTCGCCTGAGCGGCGCCGACCTGAGCGGCGCCGACCTCGCTCGGGCGCGCCTCGGAGCCGAGCGCCACGGCCGAGCCGCAATCCTCACCGGCGCGCGCCTTACCCGGGCCAACCTGCAAGGTGCCGACCTGCGCCACGTCGAGGCCCGCGGCGCCCACCTGGAGGGCGTCGATCTCAGCCACGCCGACCTGCGCGGCACCGACTTCAGCGGCGCCAACCTCTGCCACGTCGTCGCCAACAATGCCCTCTTCATCAAGGCCGACCTGCGCGAGGCCAACCTCTGCGGCGCCGACCTGCGCGACTGCCACCTCAACGACGCCAATCTGGCGATGGCCTCGCTGCACGACGCCGATCTCTCGAGCCGGCAGCCCGACGGCTTCACCGTGATCAACCTGGCGAACTTCGACGGCGCCGACCTGCGCGGCGCGAACCTGCGTCACGTCCTCGCCCAGGACGTCAACATGCGCAATGCCAACCTGACCGACGTCAACTTCACGAACGCCGTCATGGGCGGCGCGATCCTGCGCCGCGCCGACGTGACGAACGCCGACTTCGCCGGGGTCGAACTCGCGAGCGTGACGATGGAGTTCGCCAACTTCTCGCGGGCGCGCAACGCCAAGATCCCCGGCTACAAGAAGAACCTTCGCTGAGGCCAGCGCGGCGCGGCGGCCGCGCCGCCACGGGGGTCTTCGGTTCAGGCCGGCGAGCGGTAGTAGTCCATCAGGATCTGCGCGACCTCGGGCCGGGAGAACTCCGGCGGCGGGGCGATCCCGTCGCTCAGCATCTCGCGGACCCTGGTACCGGAGAGGAGGACGAAGTCGTCCTTCGTGTGGTCCGGGGCCTCGCGCATCATGACGACCCGGTTGAGCTTCTTCGAGTAGGCCGTATGGTCGGCCTTGAAGATCTCGATTTCGAGCGCCCCCTGAGGCACCTCGGTATCGAAGATCTCCTGGGCGTCGAAGGCGCCGTAGTAGTCGCCGACGCCGGCATGGTCCCGGCCGATGATGAAGTGGGTCGCCCCCATGTTCTGACGGAAGTAGGCGTGCAGGACCGCCTCGCGGGGACCGGCGTAGAGCATGTCGAAACCGTAGCCGGTGACCATGGCGCTGTTCGGCGCGAAGTAGAGCTCGACCATCTTGCGGATCGCCGCATCGCGCACCGGGGCCGGGATATCGCCCGGCTTGAGCTTGCCCAACAGCATGTGGATCACGAGGCCATCGCAGCCGAGTCGCTCCATCGCCATGTGACAGAGTTCCTCGTGGGCGAGGTGCATCGGGTTGCGGGTCTGGAAGGCGACGACGCGCCGCCAGCCCCGCTCGATGATCTCGTTGCGGATCTCCACGGCGGTGCGGAAGGTGTCGGGAAAATCCTGCTGGAAGTACGAGAAATGGAGGACCTCGATCGGCCCCGAGACGAGGAAACGCCCCTGGGACTGGAAGGTCGCGACGCCCGGGTGGGCCGGGTCATCGGTGCGATAGACCTGGTGCGTCATCTGGGCCATCTGGCTGTCGTCGACCCGCTCGATGCGCTCGACGTCCATGACGGCGAGGACCGGATGACCCTCGAGGTTGGGGTCGCGCAGCGCGATCCGCGAGGCCCCGCGAATGGCCTCGACGTCGTCGAGCAGACAGAGGACCGGCACCGGAAAGAAGCGACCGTCGGTCGTCGTCATCGACTCGGCGACGCTCAGGGCGTCGGCCAGCCCCATGAAACCCGGCAGGGGCGAGAAATAGCCCCCGGCCAGCATCACGGCGTTGCCGGCCGCCTGCGAGCTGATCAGGACCGACGGCAGGCCCTCGGCCTCACTGGAAAGGGCGTGGTGGCGTGCGGAATCATATACGAAACGTGGCTTAAGGACGTCAGAACCGACTGGCTTGATCATGGGCCTCCTCATCGATGCGACGACGGACGTCGGGGTATGGCCCGCTCCGCCTTTATCCGATTCTCAAATAGGGTGCGGCCCTCGGCCGCCGGGCGAACCTTACCACGCGAAGCGGCTCCCCGCGTCCGGGACTCTGTTTATGGCCCCAGAAAATTCCGCTACACTCGCTTCGGTACTCGCGCGCCGCAGGGGCAGCGGCGGCGTCCGCGTCGCGATCCGCGACCAGGCATATCGGGAGATGGCTAGATGCCTTACTATATCTACAGGATCGAGCCGCCGCTGATCCTAACCCATCTGGACACGAAAGGCAGCTATCAGGAGGCGCGCGGGCGTGTGCGCGACCTGAGGGCAACCCGGGGTGCCGATGACACGACCCTGTACCGGATGATCTTCGCCCACCACGAGGCCGAGGCCGAACGACTGCTGTCGATCCCGCGCGACGAGCGCGTCATCGGCGAAGACTAGGGGCCCGGCGCGCGACGACATGGAGTCGATGCCCGAGACGGCAGCACCAACGGCGAATTCAATGACCCCGGAACCGCTTCCGTCCGCCGGCATCGGGTCGCGAGCGTCCCCGCCGACCATGACAGCCGACACTCGATCGCGATAGCCGACATGTCAGAGCCACGAAAACAGCGGCAGATCAGGGCGACTCGCCACGATACGGTGCTCGATGCCTGTCGCGACACGGCGCTCGTCATCATCGATGCCCAGTTCATCGAGATGTTCGATCACTGCGACGCCGTGCTGCTCGACTTCGCCGAACGGGCCGAGAACAATGCCCTGCAGGGCCGATTCTTCGAGGCCATGAACCTGCTGCAGCGGCGCCGCGCCGACATCGAACACACCTTCCGTGTCGAGATCAACCGCGGCTTCGAACGCTTTGCCCGCTACGGCCGGCTCACCGACGAGGACGGCGGATTCTCCGCCGATGGCATCGAGCTGGCCCTCATCGAGCCAGAGGACATGGAGGAGTCGGTCGCCTGCGAGAACCTCACGATGCGGGCCAACGCGAGCTTCTTTCCGGACCTCTACGCCCTGGCGCAGCGCCTTGCGGTCGTCAACGGCGGGCTCAAGCTCAAGGACTCGGAGATCCCCGCCGGCCCCCACCACCTGGTCCGCTCGTTCCGCCGCTCGCTCGAGAGCCTCGATGTCGAGGTCAAGATCAAGGTCATCCTCTATGCCCTGTTCGACCGCTTCGTCATCCGCCAGTTGACCAAGGTCTACGACGAGCTGAACCGGCACCTGAAGGAGGCCGGGATCCTGCCGAATCTCAAGCCCGTTCCGCTGCGCACCGACGGGGGCTCGGCCCAGCGGCCCCGGCCAACGGCCGCCGGGGACGACAAGCCGACCCCGAAGGACGCAAGCGGTGCCAAGGCGAAGACCGCGACGGCCGCCCACCGGACGGCCTCGCCCGACGGGGGGCACGACGACCAGCCATCGCTGGCCAATGAACTGTTCGGCTCGATCCTCGACCTCATGGCCAAGCGCCGCCCGGACGGCGAGGCCCGCGCGGCGCTGGATCTCGATGCGCCGTCGAACCCGCAGTTGCTCAGCGCGATCAGCCGCATCCAATCCCTGTCGCGCGCCGATCTGGGCAGCGCTGCCGGCGGAACGGAGGCCTTCGCCCCCGATGTCGAGGTCGATGCGGCCTTCCTCGATCGGGTCAAGGTGACGCTCGCCGACGAGCGCCGACAGATCCGCGAACAGGTCGACGAAACCGACCTGTCGGCCGTCGACAGCGACCTGATCGACCTGATCGGCATGCTCTTCGAGTACATGCTCAACGACCCGATCCTGCCCAATTCGGCCAAGGCGCTGCTCAGCCACCTACATACCCCTTATCTCAAGGTGGCCCTGATCGACCGACGCATGCTCGTCGACAACCGTCACCCGGCCCGCCACCTGCTCGATCAGATGATCGAGGCCGGCAGCCTCTGGGTCGAGGAAGGCAACCCCAACCGTGGCATCTTCCCGGCGATGCGCCGGACGGTCGACCGCGTGCTGATGGAGTTCGACGACGACATTGCCCTCTTCGACGAATTGCTGGCCGATTTCGAGGCGGCGGTGCAGGAGCAGCGGCGCCGCATCGAGACCATGGAGCAGCGCAGCCAGGACACGCTTCGCGGCCGAGAGCGCCTCCAGGTGGCCCGTCAGAAGACCATGCGCACGGTCCAGGAACTGATCGGGCGACGCCCGCTGCCGGACGCCGTCCTCGCCTTCCTGAGCGGGGCCTGGACCGATCACCTGGTCTTCACGTCGCTGCGTGAACCCGAACAGGGCGAGGGCTGGCAGCGGGCCATCGCGATGGCCGAGAAGCTCGTCGACCTCTTCGACCCACGGCGCGAGGCGGCGTCGGCCGAGGCGATCGGCGCGGTGCGCGATGCCATCCGCGCGCAGACCCAGACGATGGACGACGTCCACCGCGACACCATCGAAGGCCTGCTCGCGCTGCTCGATCAACCGCCGGCGCAGTGGCCACGCCCGACGCCGGGCACCCCGCCGACCCCGGATGAGGCGGCGTCGCCCGAAGCAGCGCACGACGCCGGTCTGCCACCGAGCGAGGCACTGGCGATGGACGACGAGGACGAGAACGACGACGTCTCGGATGAGGAGAAAGCACTGCTGGAGGAGCTGCGTCAGCTGCGCTTCGGGACCTGGTTGGAGCTCACCCCGAGCGACGGCGGACGGCCACGCCACATCAAGCTATCCTGGATGAGCCCCCTGACCTCGACCTGCATGTTCGTCGATCGCTCGGGGATGCAGGCCGAGGTCAAGGGCCTGCGCGAGTTGGCCCAGGAGATCCTCGCCGGGCGGGCCCGGATCGTCCCGCCTCCGAAGCACCCGTTCATCGACCGCGCCCTGATGTCGATTCGCAAGGTCCTCGGCGGGGGCGACAAAGGAGACGCAGCGTTGCCCCAAACCGACCGAGCCCCCTGAACCCCTGGACTCGCGACACACCGACGTGCGCCGAATCCCGCTCAGCGGGCGGCAAGTTGGGTCACGGCGGCACGCTCGGCCCAGTAGAACTGGAGTACCTTGCGCACGTAGGTCTGGGTCTCGGGATAGGGCGGGATCTTGCGGCCGTGGCGGATCACGGCATTCTCCCCGGCATTGTAGCCGGCCAGCGCGAGCGACAGATCCTCGTCGAAGAGGTCGAGGAGATCCCGCAGATAGGCGGCACCGCCGCGCACGTTCTCGACCGGGTTCCAGATATCGCGGACCTCGTAGCGCTCGGCCGTCGCCGGGATCAGTTGCATCAGACCGATCGCACCGGCCGACGAAACGGCGCTCGGATCGTAGGCCGACTCGGCCCGGATCACGGCGTGCAGCAACTCGGGCGACAACCGATAGCGCAACGCCATCGATCGCACCACGCCATCGTAGCCGGCGCGCCGCTCGGCCAGCGACCCGCTGGCCTTCGGCGTTCCCGACGCGGTGACGCGGCTATAGGCGAGGAGCCGCCGCTGCGCATCGCGGTTCTCCTCGGCCAGCCCCTTCGCCGACCGCCGCCATTCGAGGCTCAGGTCCTTGCGGCCGAGCGGCTTGTCGGTGAAGATCACATTGCCCTGGGCGTCCGTGTACTTGTACACGTCGCTCAGTGCAGGGACGGCGATCCAACACAGCAAGGCTATCACGCAGACTCTCGCGCACACCATCTTCCCCTCCCCAGGCCCTCCGCGAGGGCAAGCGAGCCGACGCCCGAAGGCGCCGAAGAGACCGGTCCCCCTTCCTACCGGCACCCGGAACAGCGAACCCGACTTGGCCGCCCCGCCCCGCAAGGGCATGCCGAATCGCCGGAAGGCGCCCCGCCACCGCTAGCCGGCTAGCCCCAAACGGGAAACGCCTTAGCGCTCGGCGTCGCCCGCGCCCCCCGGCACGACGGATGGCTCGACGCCGCAACGCCCAGTCGCAACGAGCGGCGCCCAGGGCGGTGCAACGATTACCATCGTGGCCCGGATCATAAGCAATTCGACAACCCTGTTCCAGACCTGGCAACGGCACGCCACACGTGGACCGCGGACCGCGCTGGTCGACGCGTGCTACAGGCCTCCCCTAATGGCACACCATCATTGCTCGTCACGGTGCGGCAATAAACGCAAGTCGCTGACTGAAATAGACAAGGCCAGGAATACTGTGACCAAATCGACCTTTTCGACGATGGTCCCCCGCGTCTTGGCGAGGACCCGGTGGCAACAAACCGGCGCCGCCTCGATTGGCCTCGATGGCAGACATTTGGCGGCCCCTCAATCGTTGCGAACCGGTATCGGACGGCACGCGCGATCAATTCCGAGCATTGCGCCAATCGAGGCCACGCGGGGCCTGGCAAGGCCGCTCACGACAGTCGGCGCCATCTGCAAAAGAGCAAAAATGCCCAATCACAACAATTAGGTGCAATCGCGCAACAGAATGTGGCGTGACAGGACATTAACCCATTTTCACCAAGAAAAATTTGCTTAATGGCACTCGCTCCTTATAATCCGGCGCGTCGACATAAAATAATCGCGGAGGGGTACCCTTGAACCGACGAATCTTCCTTGGTATTGCGCTCGCTGCAACCGCAGCACCCGCCTTTGCCACCAAGACCGACGCCAAGCCACGCTTCCTCTCCTTCCACCACCAACACACCGACGAGCGGCTCACCGTCTGCTATCGGATCGGCGACAACTATCAGCGCAGCGAATTAGGGAAGATCAACCACCTGTTCAGGGATTTCCGCACCGGCGATATCGTCCCGATCGACCCCAAACTACTCGATATCCTCTACGATGTCCGCCGATCGATCGGCAACGAGGATGCCATCTACGAGGTCTTGAGCGCCTACCGCTCCCCGCAGACCAACGCGATGCTGCGCAGCCGCTCCAGCCGCGTCGCCAAGAAGAGCCTGCACCTGACCGGGCAAGCGGTCGATGTGCGCCTCGCGAACACCCGCAGCCGACGGGTCCGGGACATCGCGGTCGCACTGGGCCGTGGTGGCGTCGGCTATTATCCGAGGTCCGATTTCGTCCACCTGGATACTGGGACCGTGCGCCGCTGGGTCGCCTGACCGCGGCCGGAGCGTCTCGCGCGGCGGATCGCCGGCCGCGCCGATCATCGGCCGCGTCGGATGGGCGGGGCCCATCGCCAGCTCCCGAACGCGCGCCACCTCTGCCCGGACCGCAACGGCCAACTGCATCGGCTGCGACGTAGCGGCCTTGGCCGGGCCAGTGCGCCCGCGCCGCGTTCTTCGGGAAAGGACAGATTGCGCGCACCATAACGCGACAGGCGGCGCCACAGCGCTGGGGGTACGCCGCGCGCTCGCCCGGCACGCGCGCCGGCGGTTCTCGAACCGCTCCGCAGGGTGGGCAGGGCCGTGCCCTGCGTTCACTTGGTGGCGAAGATCGCGCCGAGTTCCGGCAGGTCGACCTCGCGCAGCGCGAGCCGCACGCGCGCATTCAAGGCCGCCTCGTGACGCACGCGGACTCGCGTCTCCAGCGCCAACTCCGGGATCAGGACCGTGCACTTGTGCTCGTCGATCTCGACGACGACCCCCTCGCCGCGCCAGTCGCGCTGGGCCTGCAGATGGACGAGCTTCCAGTGCTGGTTCGACAGGCGTTCGGCGCGACGCACCAGGGCGCTGGCCGTATCCGCCTCCGCGACCCGCAGCATCACCTCGTCGGCGCCGAGCGGTGCCTCGCCGCGCAGCCAGGCGCGCAGCTGCTGGTGCACGATGAGGTCGGAATAGCGACGCAGCGGACTGGTCGCGCGCGTATACAGGGGCAGCCCGAGGCCGGCATGGGGCTCGGGCTCGCGGACCAGCCGCGTCGGCTTGAACTTGCGCCGGTAGGCGTACATCCCGGCCAGGTCGAGCGGCGCCTCCGAGCCGTTCGGGGCATTCGGGGCCGGTTGGCAGGCATAGGGGATCGGGATCCCCTGCTCCCGGCAGAAGGTCGCGGTCGCCTCGCCGGCCATCAGCATCGCGTCGGTCACGAGCGCCCGACTGCGCAGGCGCGCCAGCGGACGGATCAGGACGCGACCGTCGCGCACCCGCACGCTGACCTCCGGCAGGTCGATGCTGGCCGCCTGACGGGCCTCGCGACGGGCACGAAACGGGGCGAGAAAGGCATTCATCGCGGCGAACGGCGACGCCTCGATGCGGCCCTCGACCGCCTCGTAGGTCAGGCGTTCGACCCGGATCCAGGTGCGCTCGACCCGCAGATCGATCGGCTCCCCGCTCGGCCCGCAGCGAAAGCCGAATGAGAGCGCCGGCGAGACCGCCTGGAGCCCGAGGCCGAGGCGTGTCGTCACCTCGCCCGGCAGCATGTTGACGATGCCCTCCGGGAGATAGAGGTTGGCGCCGCGGGCGCGCGCCTCGCGCTCCAGCTCGCCCGCGGGCGAGACCAGCGCGGCGACGTCGGCGACATGGACCCAGAGCCGCTCGCCCTCGGGCCCTTGTTCGAGGCTCAGGGCGTCGTCCGGATCCTCGTTGCCCTCGTCGTCGATCGCGTACGCGCTCAGGTGCGTCAGGTCGAGGCGCGCCTCCTCCGGCAGCGCCGGCACCACCAGCGTCGGATCCTCGATCACGGCCCCGACGCGCCGCGGATAGGGGTTGTAATCGCCCGGCCAATAGCCGCAATCGACGAGCGCCCGGTGGGCATTCTGCGGCGTCTCCTGGTGGCCGAGCGCCTGGAGGATGCGGCTACGCTCGCCCTGACCAAGGGCCAGTCGCTCGACCTCCAGCAGGCGCTCGCGATCCTCGGGGGCCGGCCGGGCCAGGCGCACGCGCTCGAGGAAGCCGCGCCAATCGGCCTCGGCCGCCGCCTTCGCCTCGCGCTCGGCACGGTCGCGCTCGACGGCCTCGCGCGTGCGCACCTGGATCGCGGCCGGGCTGCCGGTGAAGTGCACGCCGGCCGCGACATGCTGCCAGACCGCCCAGCAGCCCGCCGGCGTATAGCAATCGAAGACCAGCTCCGTGAGCTCCTTCAGATCCGTCTCGCCGCCCTCGAGCAGCGACCAGGCCTCCTCGATCTCGCCGCGACAAGGCGTCAGTTCCGCCAGGCTGCGCAGCGGCCCCGGATGCAGCAGCTCGATGTCCTTCGGCCGGACGCGCTTCTTCTGTCCACCCTCGAGCTCGATCTCGATCTTCTCGCCGATCGCGACCACCCGCGCCGGATAAAGCTTGTAGAGGACCAGGCTGTCGGACTGGGGGATCGATTGCTGATGCGGCAACGGCTTTCTCTCTTTCGGATTCGGGCCTTCGGCCCGCGGCGGATTCGGGGCACGCGGGCGACGCGCGAGGCGCCTCCGGGCTTCCTGTATGATAGCGGGCCAGACCTTGAACACCGCCGGGCGCCGTCGCCCGACGCCGCCCGCGACACAGAGAGCGAGACGCCACGACCATGAACAGCGAATGGAAAGCCTTCCTGGAATCCCTATCGGCCCGCATCGACGACGAGGGCCGGGTCACCTTTCCCGAGGCCCCGGCCGACGCCGACTGCACGCTGGTGGACCTGTCGCACCTGGGGCTCATCGCCGTCGATGGCCCCGACGCCCGCGAGTTCCTCCAGGGCCAGCTGACCAACGACGTGCGCGAGCTGTCGGATCGGCACACCCAACTCAGCGGGTACTGTAGCCCCAAAGGGCGGATGTTGGCCAATTTTCGGCTGCTGCGCCTGGGCGAGACCATCTACTTGCAATTGCCACGCAGCCAGGTCGAGGCGACGCTGAAGCGCCTGCAGATGTTCGTGCTGCGTTCGCGCGCGCGGCTGCGCGACGCGAGCGACGAGCTGGTCGCGATCGGCGTCGCCGGCGACGGGGCGCTGGCACGGGTCGCCGGTGCCTGCGGCGTCCTGCCCGAACTCGACAACGGTCTCGCGCGGGCCGGCGATCTGGCGCTCGTGCGGATCCCCGGGAACCCAGCACGCTTCCAGATCCTCGGCCCAGTCGACGCGGTCAAGGCACTCTGGTCGCGCCTCGCCGAGGGGGCCGCGCTGGCCGGCCCGGATCGCTGGCGGCTGCTCGACATCCGCGCCGGCCTGCCGAGCATCTACCCGGAGACGCGCGAGACCCTGGTGCCGCAGATGGCCAATATGCACCTGATCGACGGCGTCAGCTTCACGAAGGGCTGCTACACGGGTCAGGAGGTCGTCGCCCGGATGCAGCACCTCGGCAAGCTCAAGCGGCGGATGTATCGGGCCGAGGTGGAGACGGCGACACCGCCGCGCCCCGGCGAAGAGCTCTTCTCGCCGGACAGCCACTCGGGGCAGGGCACGGGGCTCGTCGTCGACGCCCAGGAGAGCGCCCCGGGGCGCTACGAACTCCTCGCGGTCGTCGAGGTCGAGTCGGCCGAGCAGGACCACGTCCAGCTCGGGCGCGACGGCCCGCACCTGACCCTGCATGCCCCGCCCTACGGCTTCCCGGCCGGCCGCTGAGCGGGGCGCGCCCCGGGGCCGGCCTAGTACAGCAGTACGGATGTTCCGAGACCGTCTCAGATCGTTGTCGTTGTCGGCTTGCGAATCTCGACAACGACAACGAACAGCCTCGGGATTTCTGAAGTGCTGCACTAGCCCGAACGGCCCGCACAGCGGACCCTACAGGGCTCATGCGACCTACGGGCTCGCGCAGAGACACAGAGGCGCAACGTGAAGAGAAGGCATTGGTCGATGTCACCAGTACGCTCCGCTTCTCCTTCTCTGCGCCTTGGCGTCTCTGCGCGAGATCTCTTTTTCGGGTGCGAGGCCGTCGGGTCAGGCGCGCCGGCGCGGCCTTCGATGGGAAAGCAGCGGTCGCGCGCGCCATAACCCGACAACGGCCCCGCTGACGCCGCCTGCGCTGGTAGGCGCCCGCTTGCGGGCGGTCGGGGCACGGATGCCTCGGTGGCCGCCGCGTTGCCGGCCGTCGGGTTACGCCCCGAGGGGCTAACCCGACCTCTCGGCCCTGAGCGGGGGGCGCCCCGGGGCCGGCCTAGTCGCGGCCCTCGGGGCGCATGTGCGGGAAGAGGAGCACGTCGCGGATCGACGGCGAATCGGTGAAGAGCATCACGAGCCGGTCGACGCCGATCCCCTCGCCCGCGGTCGGTGGCATCCCGTGCTCGAGGGCGCGGATGTAGTCGGCATCGTAGTGCATCGCCTCGAGGTCGCCAGCGGCCTTCTCGGCGGCCTGGCGGCGGAACCGCTCGGCCTGGTCCTCGGCATCGTTGAGCTCGGAGAAGCCGTTGGCGATCTCGCGCCCGGCGATGAAGAGCTCGAAGCGGTCGGTGACGAAGGGGTCGGCATCGTTGCGCCGCGCGAGCGGCGAGACCTCGGTCGGGTACTCGGTGATGAAGGTCGGATCCTGCAACTGGGGCTCGACCGTCTTCTCGAAGATCTCCAGGAGGACCTTGCCAAGCCCCCAGCCGTCCTCCAGCGCGATCTGGCGGCGCGCGGCCGCGGCCCGGGCGCGTGCCGGGTCGGCGAGGTCGGCCGGCGTCAGGTCTGGGTTGAAATGGCCGATCGCCTCGCGCACCGTCATCCGCCGGAAGGGCTGGCCGAGATCGTAGACGGCGCCCTGGTAGGCGACCCGCGCCTCGCCGCGCAGGGTCTCGGCGAGGCCGCGCAGCAGTTCCTCGGTCAGGTCCATCAGGTCGTGATAGTCGGCGTAGGCCTCGTAGAACTCGAGCATCGTGAACTCGGGGTTGTGACGCGTCGAGAGCCCCTCGTTGCGGAAGCTGCGGTTGATCTCGTAGACCTTCTCGAAGCCGCCGACGACCAGCCGCTTCAGATAGAGCTCGGGGGCGATGCGCAGGTAGAGCGGCATGTCGAGCGCGTTGTGGTGGGTCGCGAACGGCCGCGCGACCGCCCCGCCGGGGATGACGTGCATCATCGGCGTCTCGACCTCCAGGTAGCCGCGCCCGTTCAGGAAGTCGCGCAGGTACTGGATGATGCGGGTGCGGGTGCTGAAGGTCTCGCGCGTCTCGGCGTTGGCGATCAGATCCAGATAGCGCTGGCGGTAGCGGCTCTCCAGGTCGGTCAGGCCGTGGAACTTCTCCGGCAGCGGCCGCAGGGCCTTGGTCAGCAGTCGCAGCGACTCGCAGCGCACCGACAGTTCCCCGGTCTTCGTACGAAACAGCGTGCCCTCGGCCGCGACGATGTCGCCGAGGTCTAGGTCGCGCTTGTAGGCCTCGTAGGCCTCGCTGCCCAGCTGGTCGCGCTGGATGAAGAGCTGGATGCGCCCGGACATGTCCTGCAGGTGCGAGAAGCTCGCCTTGCCCATGACCCGGCGGCTCATCAGGCGCCCGGCCACCCGCACCCGGGGGGCGTCGGCCTCCAGCGCCTCGGCCTCGACCTCGCCGAAGCGCGCATGTAGATCGCCGGCCAGCGCATCGCGGCGGAAGTCGTTCGGGAAGGCGTTGCCGCGGGCGCGCAGCTGCTCGAGCTTCTCGCGCCGCTGCGCGATGAGCTTGTTCTCGTCGTGCTGATCTTGATCGGTCATCGTCCGTTCAATCTTTGCCTGTCGGATTCGAGGCGGCTCACAGCCCGCTCTTCAGGCTGGCCTCGATGAAGGGGTCCAGATGGCCGTCGAGCACGGCCTGGGTGTTGGCGGTCTCCACACCGGTGCGCAGATCCTTGATCCGCGACTGGTCGAGGACATAGGAGCGGATCTGGCTCCCCCAGCCGATGTCGGACTTGCTGTCCTCCAGGGCCTGCTGCGAGGCGCGACGCTTCTGCATCTCCAGCTCGTAGAGCTTGGCCTTGAGCTGGCGCATCGCCTGGTCCTTGTTCTGGTGCTGCGAGCGGCCGTTCTGGCACTGCACGACGATACCGGTCGGGTTGTGCGTGATGCGCACCGCCGACTCGGTCCGGTTGACGTGCTGGCCGCCGGCACCGCTCGCGCGGTAGACGTCGATGCGCAGGTCGGCGGGATTGATCTCGACCTCGACGCTGTCGTCGATCTCGGGCGAGACGAAGACGGCCGCAAAGGAAGTGTGACGGCGGTTGCCCGAGTCGAACGGCGACTTGCGCACCAGCCGATGCACGCCGATCTCGGTGCGCAGCCAGCCGAAGGCATGGTCGCCCTCGAAGCGGATGGTCGCGCTCTTGATGCCGGCCACCTCGCCCGGGGAGACCTCCATCAGCTCGATCTTGAAGTCGTGACGCTCGCCCCAGCGCAGGTACATCCGCAGCAGCATCTCCGCCCAGTCCTGGGCCTCGGTGCCGCCCGAGCCGGCCTGGATATCGAGGAAGGCGTTGTTCGCATCCATCTCGCCGGAGAACATGCGCCGGAACTCCAGCTCGCCGACGCGTCGCTCGAAGCCCTCGAGGTCCGCGCAGAGGGTCGCCACGGTCGCCTCGTCGCCCTCCTCGACCGCCATCGCCAGCAGCTCGGCGGCGTCGGTCAGGCCGGCATCGAGCTCATCGAGGCCGACCACGACCTGCTCCAACGCGGCGCGCTCGCGCCCGAGCCCCTGGGCCCGCTCCGGGTCGCTCCAGACGTTCGGCTCCTCCAGCTCGCGCAGGACCTCGGTCAGGCGCTCCTTCTTCTCGGCGTAGTCAAAGATACCCCCTAAGGGACGCCATGCGTCCCCGGAGGTCATGGATCTGGGCACGGATCGGATTGATGTCTTGCACTGGCTTCTCCGGGGGTCGTTTCATCGTCAATCGCGTTCGAGGCACGCGGGGCGCGCCCTGATCCGGCGCGCCGTCGCGGTCGCGCCCTGTGCGATCTCGCGGCCCGCCGACGGGGTCGGGGCCACCGAGCAGGGCGCAACTATAAGGGATTGCGCGCAAGAGAGCACAGTTCAGGCGCGGCCGGCACCCGTGTCCCCGGCGAGGAGCCGTGCCGCAGCGACGACCGCCTGGCCGAGCGAGAGGCCACCGTCGTTGGCCGGGACCTGGCGGTGGACCAGGACCCGCAGCCCGGCCTCGCGAAGGCCCGCGGCCACTGCCTCGAGGAGGCGCCGATTCTGGAAGACCCCGCCCGAGAGGGCCGCCGCCGCGAGCCCATGGCGAGAGGCGAGGCGCGTGGCCGCGGCGACGATGGTCTCGGCGAGCCCGCGGTGGAAGCGCGCCGCGATGACCGGCGGGGTGACGGCGGCCGCGAGGTCCGCGAGCAGGGCCTGCCACATCGGCGCCGGATCCATGACTAGGCGGCCACGCTCGTCCTCGACGAGCGCGAAGTCGTAGCCCGGCTCGCCCGCGACGGCTCGCCCAGCGAGCACCTCCAGTTCGATCGCCGCCTGCCCTTCGTAGCCGATCCCCTCGCGGCACAGTCCCACGGCACCGGCGACGGCGTCGAAGAGCCGCCCGCAGGCGCTCGTCGGTGGGGCGTTGAGGCCGCGTTCGATCATCCGGTCGCAGACGGCGAACGGCTGGCCCGAGAGCCAGCGCACGAGCTCCAGATCGGGATGCGCGGCGCGGACCTGGTCCCAGCCCAGGTGGGCGCGCAACTGCGCGTAGGTGTTGCGCCAGGGCTCGCGGACGGCCCGCTCCCCGCCCGGCAGCGCGACCGGCGCCAGCCACGCGACCCGCTCGAACCCCAGGTAATCGGCGACGAGCAACTCGCCGCCCCAGAGGCTGCCGTCGGGCCCATAGCCGAGCCCGTCCAGCGCGATGCCGAGGACCCGGCCGCCGGCGAGCGGCCAGCCGTTGTCGGCCAGCACCGCGGCGATATGGGCATGGTGATGCTGGACGGTGAGGACCGGCAGTCCGGCGCGCGCCGCCCAGGCCCGACCGATCAGCGTCGATCGGTAGCCCGGGTGGGCGTCGACGGCCAGGGCCGTCGGCTCATGGCGGTAGAGGGCGCGATAGAGATCGATGGTGCGCCCGTACTCGCGGGCCGTGCGGGCCTCCTCCAGGTCGCCCAGGTGCTGGGACAGGATCGCCTGGCCGTCCTGGGCCAGGCAGAGGGTGACCTTGAGCTCGCCGCCGAGGGCCAACAGCGGCGGCGCCGCGGCGAGGCCCTCCGGCAGCGGCAGCGGCGCCGGGGCATAACCGCGGGCGCGGCGCAACGGCTGCGGGGCGCCGTCGAGGACGCGCACGAGCGAGTCGTCGACCCGGTTGACGATCGCCCGGTCGTGCAGGAGCCGATAGTCGGCGAGCCCCGCGAGACGCTCGGCCGCCTCGTCGTTGGCGGTGCACTGAGGCTCCTCGGCGCGGTTGCCGCTCGTCATCACGAGCGGCCGCTCCCAATCGGCGAGGAGCAGGTGATGCAGTGGGCTGTAGGGCAGCATGAAGCCGAGGGTATCCTGGCCCGGGGCGACCGCACCGGCCACCGCCCGCGGCCCGCCGGCCCGGAGCAGGACGATCGGCGCCACCGGGCTCGCGAGGAGCTCGGCCTCGGCATCCTGGACCTCGGCGTAGCGACGGATCACGGTGAGATCCCGGGCCATCAGCGCGAAGGGCTTGGCGTAGCGCCCCTTGCGCCGTCGCAGGCGGGCGACCGCGTCCCGGTCCTCGGCGTCGCAGGCGAGATGGAAACCGCCGATCCCCTTCAGCGCGACGATCGCCCCGCGTGCGAGGAGCCGGCTCGCCGCATCGATCGCGTCGATCGCCCCGAAGGCGGCCGGCGCGACCCGCCGCCCATCTGCGTCTTCGAGCCAGACCTGCGGCCCGCAGTCCCCGCAGGCATTCGGCTGGGCATGGAAGCGCCGATCCGCCGGGTCGGCATACTCGGCGGCGCAGGCCGGACACATCGCGAACGCCGCCATGCTGGTGTTGGCGCGGTCGTAGGGGATGCGCTCGAGGATGCTCAGCCGGGGACCGCAGTGGGTGCAGTTGATGAACGGGTAGCGCCAGCGCCGATCGGTCGGATCGAAGAGCTCGTGTCGACAGGCCGGACAGGTCGCGGCATCGGGCACCACGCCGGTGCGCACGGCCCCACCACCGCTCGCGACGATGCGAAAGGGTCCGGGCGGCGCGGCCTCGGCGAGGGCGGTTCGCTCCAGGGCATCGAGGCGCGCGAGCGGCGGGCACTGGGCACGAAGCTCGGTGCAGAAGCGCTCGCGGGCGAGCGCGTCGCCCCAGACACGGATCAGGACCCCTTCCCCATCGTTGCGGACCTCGCCCGTCAGCCCGCAGGCCTCGGCGAGGCGCCAGACGGTCGGGCGGAAGCCGACCCCCTGGACCAGGCCGCGCGCGCGGATCGCCTCGCCCCCGGCCCGCTCGGTCATCGGGTCACTCGGTCGCGAGGAGCCGCTCGACGACGGCCCCGGCCAGCATCAGCCCGAACAGGGCCGGCAGATAGCTCAGCGTCCCGTTGACGGCGCGCGGTCGGCCGCGGCCCACGGGCTCCGGCGGCAGCGGCGGACGCGGCGGCTCGTCGGACCAGACCGCCAGCACGCCGCGTCCCAGCCCGCGGCGGCGCAGGCGCTGGCGGACCTCGCGCGCCAGCGGACAACCGCGCGACTCCATCAGGTCGCCCAGGCGCAGGCGCGCCGGGTCGCTGCGCCCGCCGGCCCCCATGCTGCTCGCGACCGGCACGCCGGCGCGCAGCGCCGCCTCGAGCAGCGCCAGCTTGCAGCTCAGGCTATCGATCGCATCGAGAACCCGATCGTGGCCGTCGGCGATCAACTCCGGCATCTCCTCGGGGCCGACGAACCGATCGAGCGCCGTCACCCGGCAGGTCGGATTGATGTCGGCGAGCCGCTCGGCCATGACCTCGGCCTTGCGCCGCCCGATGGTCGAGCCGAGCGCGAGGAGTTGGCGATTGAGGTTCGACGGCGCGACCAGGTCGCCGTCGATGACCGTCAGACGGCCGACGCCAGCGCGCACCAGGGCCTCGGCCGCATAGGCACCGACCCCGCCCAGACCGACGACCAGGACCCGCGCCGCGCGCAGTCGCGCGAGGCCCTCATCGCCGACGACGATCCGGGTGCGCTCGGCGAGCGCACCGGCCGGATCCGGCAGTGACTCGACGGGCGGGGCGGGGCTGCTCATACCGAGACCGATCTCAAAGCCCGAGGACCGCGCGGGCATTGGCCGTCGTCTGCGCGGCCAGCGCGGCCGGGTTCTCATCACGCAACTCGGCCAGCGCCGCCAGCACGTCGGGCAGGTACTCGGGGCTATTGCGCTCGCCCTGGTGGGCGACAACGGTCAGGTCCGGGGCGTCGGTCTCGAGCACGATCGCCGTCGCCGGCAGGGCGCGGGCGAGGCGGTGCAGCCGGCTGGAGCGGGCGAAGGTCAACATGCCGCCGAAGCCGAGCGCGAAGCCGAGCGCCTGGTACTGCTCGGCCTGCTGGAGGCTGCCGTTGAAGGCGTGGGCGATGCCGCCACGCACCCGCGCGCGGCGCAGGATCGCGAGGACCTCGTCATGGGCCTTGCGCACGTGGAGCAGGACCGGCAGGTCGGCGGCCCGGGCGATCGCGAGCTGGGCCTCGAAGAGGGCCGCTTGGCGCTCGGGGTCGGCATCGGCGACGAACCGATCGAGCCCGATCTCGCCGATCGCGACCGGCGGTTTGGCGGCGACGGCCCGCTCCAGGGCCGCGAGGTCCCCGGCCCCATGGTCGGCCAGATAGACGGGGTGCAGGCCGAGGGCCGGATGCAGGCCGGGCTCGGCGGCGCAGAGGCCGCGCAGTCCGTCCCAGCCGGCGGCCGAGATGGCCGGGATGACCAGGTCGGTGACGCCCGCCGCGCGCGCGCGGGCCAGGACCGCGGCGCGGTCGGCATCGAATGCGGCGACATCGAGATGGCAGTGGGTATCGATCAAGACGGGCGGCGTGGCCATGGCGCGGCGCGGACGGACGAGGGTCGTGCAAGCGAGATGGCGACCGCCGGGGCGGCCATCAATGCCGTCAGCCGATCGACCGCTTGTCGCGGACATAGAGGGCCTTGTGCGGCCCGTCGCCGATCTGGCGCTCCTCGACCTCGAAGAGCTGGAGCGCCTTGATCAGGCCGCTGAGCTTGCTGTAGCCGTAGTTGCGGGCATCGAACTCGGGGGCGCGCTTGGCGATCGTCGAGCCCACCGCCCCGAGGCCGGCCCAGCCGGCGTCGTCGGCGACGGCATCGACGGCCAGACGCAGCAGGTGGACCAACTTGGCGTCCTGCTTGAGCTCCTTGCCGCTCTTGCGCGCGGTCTTCTCGCCGTCGTCATCCTCGCGCAGGAGTTCGGTGAAGACGAACTTGTCGCAGGCGGCGACGAAGGGCTCCGGGGTCTTCTTCTCGCCGAAGCCGTAGACGACGGTGCCCGACTCGCGCAGGCGCGAGGCCAGGCGCGTGAAGTCGCTGTCGCTCGAGACGATGCAGAAGCCCTCGAAGTTGCCCGTGTAGAGCAGGTCCATCGCATCGATCATCATCGCGCCGTCGGTCGCGTTCTTGCCCTTCGTGTAGCGGAACTGCTGCATCGGCTGGATCGAGTGGCGCAGCAGCACCTCCTTCCAGCCGCCCAGATTCGGTAGCGTCCAGTCGCCGTAGATCCGCTTGACGTGGGCCGTACCGTACTTGGCGATTTCGGCGAGCAGCCCCTCGACGATGGCCGGGGCGGCATTGTCCGCATCGATCAGCACGGCCAGTCGCTTGTTGTCATCGTTCGCCATCGATCGCTCCTCACATTGGCGACGGCCGACCCTCACCACATCAGGTCGTCCGGCACCTTGAACTCGGCGTAGTCATCATCCCCGCCGGTGTCGGCGCCCGGCTTGTTGAAGACGACGATCCGCTCCGGTTGGCGCGCCGCGACCCGCTCGGCGACGGCGGCCGGGATGAGTTCGTAGAAGGTATCCTGACGCACGATCGCCAGGGTTCCGGCCACGACCTGCTGCTGCTGCTCGCGCCGCAGGTAGAGGCGCTTCAGCGTCGTGCCGTCGGTGAAGTTGAAGGCCACCTCGCCACCGTCGCGAGACAGGCGGTGGGCATGGATCAACTCACGCAGTTCGTTGTCGAGCGCCCGACGCTGCGCCGCCTCCTGGCGTTGGCGGTTGAGTTCGCGGTCGCGTCGGGCCTTCTCGGCCTGGGCCTGGCGCGCCTGCTCCCGCGCCGGGTCGGCGCCGGCCGCCCGTTTCGGGGCCGCCTTGACCTTCTTGCGCTTGTCGCTTCGCGCCTGCTTGAGCTTCTGCTCGTCGACCAGGCCGGCCTTGAGTAGTTGTTCCTGGAGGGAATTGCCCACCTGAAGATCTCCATGATGGCGCCCCGTCATCGATCCGCCCGCCCCGAGCGACTTCGCATCCGCGGGCGATCCGGACGCAACACGGAGGACCGGGGCCTCGGCCGGCAAGGATGGAACAGCCGCCCGCGCAAGGCAAGAGGGCCGACCAGCGGCCGCACTGCCGGTGTCCCAACTCGGGCTGGGAGTTTAGAATCGGCGCTGCTTCGTCCGACCTGGACGCGGCGGACCGTCGTTGACCGCGGCCAGAGTTTCGTCTCGTCAGCCGGTCGCGAGCGATCCGCACCCCCGTCAGGGAGAGACTGCACTGCCGATCGAGCCGGCCTATCCGCCCGAGCGGCGAACCACGGCTTGCCGTGCCTCAATCCAACACCGTCGATCCAGGAGATGACAGATGACTCATCGTGCCGCCCTGCTCGCCCTCCTGCCCTGTCTCGCCTTTGCCGCGCCGGGCCTCGCGGCACCGGACGCCACGGTCGGCTATGTCGACATGCAGAAGGTCCTCGAGCAGAGCCAGCTCGGCCAGCGCGCGCAGCAACGCCTCGAGAAGGAGTTCGGCCCGCAACGCGCCGAGATCGCCAAAGAGGAAAACGCCATCCGCCAGCTCAAAGACGCCTTCGACCGCGACCAGCCACTGATGAGCAAGGAGCAGATCGCCAAGCGAGAGCAGGAGCTCAAGGCGCGGCTCCAGGCGCTTCAGAAGGAGGCGGCGACCTTTCAGGAGAGGCTGATGATCGAGCAACAGAAGATCTCTCAGGAGATCATCGGCCCGGCCGTCAAGGCCGTCGAGAAGGTCGCCAGTGCGCAGAAGATCTCGGCGGTCTTCGAGCGCAGCCGCGCCGGGCTGCTCTACATCGATGACGACCTCGAACTCACCGATGCGGTCCTCGAGCAGCTCGACGCCGACACACGATGACGGACCCGATTCTCCCCGTCTGATCTCGCCGGTCGCAACGGACCACCTCCGACCGCCCGCGGGGCCGCGCGAGGCCCCGTCCGGGCGACGGCAAGGCGCTTCACCGCAAGGTTGCGAGCCTTAGGAAGCGATGGGTTAGAATGCCGAAACCTCTCCCGAGAGGACGTGACAGCCATCTAGACACCACGAGGCAGCGAGAGACCTCGGCCTTTTTCGATGAGGATCGAATACAGATGCTTGGTGAATCCCACGACCTGTTGCACGAGTTCCCGGAGCTCGAGGGCAAGATCGCCACGATGCGTGCCTCCGACGAGGAGTTCGCCCGGATCATGGACCAGTACGATGATCTCGACGCCCGCGTGCGCTCCCTCGAAGAGCTCGGCGTGCCTGTGGCGGATGAGACCATCGAGGAACTGAAGAAGGAACGGCTCCTCCTGAAGGACCGCTTGTACAGCTTCCTGCGCGGCTGAGGCCGGACCCTCACCACCACAGCCGCGGGCCATCGGGACCGCGCGGGGCATCCGCTTCGACCGCTCGCCGTCCCGACCCACCCCCGTACCAAGCGCCACATCGAGAGCCGAAATCTTGCTGTACCGCATCGTTCCCGTGACCGCCTTCGAGCAGAACTGCACGTTGCTCTGGTGCCCCGAAACCCGGGAGGCGGCCATCGTCGACCCCGGCGGCGACCCGGACCGCATCCGCCAGGCGATCGCCGAGGAGCGCATCATCGCGACTCAGGTCTTGCTGACCCACGGCCATATCGACCACGTCGGAGCCGCGGCGCCCCTCGCCGCGTCGCTCGGAGTCCCGATCCTCGGGCCGCACCACGACGACGCCTTCCTGCTCGACACGCTACCGCTGCAGGGCCGCATGTTCGGACTGCCCGAGATGCCGTCCTTCAACCCGGAACGCTGGCTCGCCGACGGCGATACGCTGGCCGTCGGCCGGCAGACCCTCTCGGTCGTCCACTGCCCGGGCCACACCCCGGGTCATGTCGTCTTCATCGACCTGGCCGCGCGCCTCGCCCAGGTCGGCGACGTCCTGTTTGCCGGTTCGATCGGTCGCACCGACTTCCCCCGCGGCGATCATCGGGCCCTGATCCAGTCGATTCGCGGCCGCCTCTTTCCGCTCGGCGACGACATCCGCTTCATCCCGGGTCATGGGCCCATGTCGACCTTCGGCGAGGAGCGACACACCAACCCATTCGTCGGCGCCCGGGAGGATTGACGGGCGCCGCGCATGGCCCGGCCCCGGCGGCGAAGACCGCCCGCCGTCCACCGACCGCGCCCGACGACGGCCCACCGGGGCCTGTGCTCACCTCGGGTCTCGGTTACCATAGCCCAGTTTCGAGACGCCGAGGTCGATAGAGACTTATGATCTTCAAGCGCTTTCTGAAGACCAAGCCGTCCGGCGGCCCCACCGCCGACGACCAGGCGCTGCTGACCCGCACCGCCCGCGAGGGTGACGACGTCACGGCCCGCCGCGACGCCTGCCGACGCCTCACGAGCCTGCGTGATCTGCGCGAGATCGCCGCTGCCGACTCGGATCCCGGCGTGCGCGACATCGCCCGGGCGCGGCTTCGCAACCTGATCTGCGGCGCCGACGAACCGCGCCTGCCGCTCGCCGAGCGCATCCACGAGGCCGCCGTCACGAGCGACGCCGGACTCCTCGAGGCGATCGCCACCACCGCCCACGAGGGCGAACTGCGCCGCTCGGCGATCGACCGGATCGGCAGCCCGGCGACCCTCACCGCCTGCGCCCTGCGCGACCCCCTCGCCTCGAACCGCCGCGCCGCCATCGAGCGCCTTGCCGACAAGTCGGCCCTGGAGCAGATCACCCGCCAGATCGGCAAGAAGGACAAGCGCGTCTATCGACTCGCCCGCGAGAAGCTGCGGGCGATCGCCGAACAGGAGTCGCTGCCGCTGAAGATCCGCGGCCAGTGCCTCGAGCTCTGCGAGCGGATCGAGCGTCTCGGCCGACATGGCACATGGGAGCAGGACCGTGGCCTGCTCGATTGCATCGAGCGCGACTGGGCGCACCTCGGACCGCGCGCGGACGGAGATCTGCGCGAGCGCTACGACGCGGCGCGCGCGCGCTTCCTCGCCGACTACGCCGGCTACCGCGAAAGCCAGGCCCAACAACTCGCCGAGGCGCGGCGTCTGGATGAGCGGCGCGCCGCGCTGCGTGCGCTGCTCGAGGACCTGGGCGCGGCGCGCGACAGCGACGACGACGCCGCCCTCGAGGCGTTGCGCACCCGGGCCGAGGGGCTGCGCGCCGACTCGGCCGCGGCCCTGCCTGACACTGAGCGGGCCGACTTCGAGCGGCAGCTCGACGGGGCCTTGGCGGCCCTCGCCCGCCATCAGGAGCAGCGCACCGAACGGCGTCGCCGCCAGGGGCGGGCCGCGACCCTGCACGCCCGGATCGCCGAAGCGCTCGACCAGAACCAGCCCCTGGATCTGACCAAGAGCCGCCCCCTGCTCAACGAGGGCCAGGCCCTGCTCGGGGAGGGGATCCTCGCCGCCGGCCAGGCCCAGGCCCTCGGCGAAGATCTGACCAACCTCGCCCAACGGCTCGAGAAGCAGCGCCACCAGGCCGAGCAGCGCCTCGCCCAGGTGCCGGGCAAGCTCGAGGCCCTCGCCGCCGCGCTGGCCGACGGCGAACTCAAGCGCGCCGAGCCGCTACTCCAGAGCCTACGGGCCAGCATCGATCTGGCCCAGGCGAGCGGGCTGCCGCGCAAGGCCTACGCCGAGGCCCAGCGCCAGGTCCAGCAGGCCGCCCCGCGGATCAAGGAGCTCCAGGGCTGGCGCCGCTGGGGCAGCGAGCAACAGCGCGCCGCCCTCTGCCAGGCGATCGACGAGCTGGCCGCAAGCGATGCCCCACCCGAGACGCTGGCGCCGCAGCTGCGCGACATCCAACGCGCCTGGAAGGCCCTCGACCAGACCGGCTCGCCGGCCGACCAGGGACGCTGGGAACGCTTCCACGCCGCCGCCGAACAGGTCTACGAACGCTGCCGGCCGTACTTGGAGCAGCAGGCCGCCGAACGCGAGGCCAACCGCCTCGCCCGCGAGCAGCTCTGCGCCGAGCTCGAACGCTTCCTCGCCGAGGTCGACTGGGAGCGGATGGATTGGAAGAAGGCCGTCAAGGCCGCGCGCGAGATGCGCCGCGGCTGGGCCGAGATCGGCCCGGTCGAGGGCCGTCACCGCAAGGGCCTGGAACGGCGCTTCCGCAATACGATCAAGCAGCTCGACCGCCGCCTCGAGGCCGAACGCACGCGCAACCGTCGCGATCGCGAGGGGCTGATCGCCGAGGTCGAGGCCCTCGTGGAGCACCCTGACCTCGAACAGGCCATCGAGGCGGTCAAGGCCTGCCAACGCCGCTGGCAGACGACGGTCGCCGGGCGCAAGTCCGAGGAGAACGCCCTGTGGCGACGCTTCCGCAGCGCCTGCGACGCCGTCTTCGAGCGCCGCCGCGCCCAATACGAGGCGCGCGAGAGCGAACTGCACGACAACCTGGCCGTGCGCACCGCCCTCTGCGACGAGGCCCAGGCCCTCGCCGAGGCCGAGGCGACCCCGACCGAGATCGAGGCCGCCCTGCGGGATCTCGAGGGGCGCTGGCGCGAAGCGGCGGCGCTACCCATCCCGCGCGCCGCCGCCCAGGATCTCGAGCGGCGCTGGCGGGCGACCCATCACCAGGCCCTCGCCCATGCCCGCGAGCGCCGTGCCGCGGCGCGGCGCGCGAGTCTCGAGCTGCTCGCCCGCCAGGCGGAACTCTGCACCAAGGTCGAGCAGGCCCTGCTCGCCGAGGATGCGACCCGACTCGACCTGACCTCGGTCAAGGCCGAGTGGTCGGCACTGCCACGCCAGGAGGAGGCGCTCCAGACCGCGATCGGTGCCCGCTTCGCGACCGCCCTCGCCCTCCTCGAACGCGGCGAGCCGATGCCGGCCGAGCTCCTCGACGAAAACCATCGCGAGCGCGAGGGGCTCTGCCTGCAACTGGAGATCCTGGCGCAGGTCGAATCGCCCGCCGAGCTTGCCGAGGAGCGCCTCGCCTTCCAGGTCTCGCGGCTGACCGAACGGATGGCGGCCGGCGAGAAGGACCCCCTGGCGAACGCCGCGGGCCTGCTCTCGAAGTGGTACCTGTGCGGGCCGTTTCCGTCCGCGCCGCGCCTGGAAGAGCGCTTCGCGCAGGCGCGCGCCGCCCTGGCGCGCGGCGCACGGACCGACGCCGTGGAGGCCGCTTGAACCGCCCGGCTGCGTGTGCCGCTCAGCGCGGCCCGGCCTCCAGGTGGACGCAGAGCAGGTCGCAGGTCTGGGCGCGCAGCACCGCCTTCGACGTCGACGGAGCGAGCAACGCATGCAACCCGTGACGCCCCTTGTTGCCGACGACGATCAGGTCCGCGCCGAGGTCGGCGGCCGTCTCGTCGATCATGTAACCGGTCGTGCCGATCTTGATCAGGCGATCGGCCGGCGGCACGCCGAGGCGCTCGCCGAGGGCGTCGATCTGGGCGCGCGCGACCTCGAGCAATTCCCCCTCGAGCTCCAGCCCCTCGGGGAGGATCGCCTCGCCCGAGTAGGACATGGGCATGTACTCGATCGCCGGCGGCACGCTCTCGACGATGTGCAACAGCGTCAGGCGCGCGCCGAGGTCCTCGCGCAACCGTTCGGCGCGGGCGATGACCGGCTCGCTCTCGGGGGCGAAGTCGACGGCCAGCAACAGATGCCGATAGATCGATTCGGACATGATCACCTCGCTCGGGGTCGTCGGATGCCGGCGCACCCGACCGCCGGTCGACACACCCGACCGCACCTGGCGCCGGGCACCAAGGAAACCATCGCCTTTCATCATAGACCGATGGCGAGGGGGCCGCGAGCGGTCCGTGCCGGGCTTTCCCATCCCTTCGCCATTCGCTATATTGCATCGCAACATCCGCAGAGGCCGGCGGCCGACGGGCACCGGGCTTTTCCCCTCGCCGCCCGCAGCCCGGGCGGCGGGCCTTCTGCCGCGAAGAGACGCCAGCATGCTTCGTAAGATACTGATCGCCAACCGCGGCGAGATCGCCGTGCGCATCATCCGCGCCTGCGCCGAGATGGACATCCGCTCCGTCGCCATCTACGCCGAGGCCGACCGCTATTCGCTGCACGTGAAGAAGGCCGATGAGGCCTACAGCCTGGGCGCCGACCCGCTCGCCGGCTATCTGAACGTGCACCGCATCGTCAACCTCGCGATTGCGACCGGCTGCGACGCGATCCATCCCGGCTACGGCTTTCTCTCGGAGAATCCAGAACTGGCCCGCGCCTGCGCGCGTCGCGGTATCACCTTCATCGGTCCGTCGGCGGGCGTCATCCAGCGCATGGGCGACAAGACCGAGGCGCGCCTCGCGATGCAACGGGCCGGCGTGCCGGTCACCCCGGGCAGCCCGGGCAACCTCGCGAGCGTCGAGGAGGCCCTGGCGACCGCCGAGCAGATCGGCTACCCGATCATGCTCAAGGCGACCTCGGGCGGCGGCGGACGCGGCATCCGCCGCTGCAACGACCCCGCCGAGCTGCGTCACAACTTCGCGCGCGTGATCTCCGAGGCCACCAAGGCCTTCGGCCGCGCCGAGGTCTTCCTCGAACGCTGCGTCGTCAACCCGCGCCACATCGAGGTGCAGGTCCTCGCCGACCAGCACGGCAACTGCGTCCACCTCTACGAGCGCGACTGCTCGATCCAGCGGCGCAACCAGAAGCTGATCGAGATCGCCCCGTCGCCGCAGCTCGACGAGGCGCAGCGCCAGTACGTCGGCGGTCTCGCCGTGCTCGCCGCGCGGGCCGTCGGCTACACCAACGCAGGCACCGTCGAGTTCCTCCAGGACGCCGATGGGCGCTTCTACTTCATGGAGATGAACACCCGCATCCAGGTGGAACATACGATCACCGAGTCGATCACCGGCGTCGACCTGGTCGAGGAGCAGATCCGCATCGCCGCCGGGCTGCCACTGCGCTTCCGTCAGGACCAGATCAGCCGGCGCGGCTTCGCGATCCAGTTCCGCATCAATGCCGAGGACCCGAAGAACAACTTCCTGCCGAGCTTCGGGCGCATCTCCCGGTATTACGCCCCCGGCGGCCCCGGCGTGCGCACCGACGGCGCCATCTACACCGGCTACCAGGTGCCGCCCTACTACGACTCGATGCTGGCCAAGCTCGTCGTCTGGGCGCTGTCCTGGGACGACGTGGTCAATCGCGGCGCCCGATCGCTGCGCGACATGGGGGTCTTCGGGATCAAGACGACGATCCCCTTCTACCTGGCGATCCTGAACCACCCGGACTTCCGCCGCGGCCGTTTCGACACCGGCTTCCTGGAGGCGAACCAGCAGCAGCTGTTGGGCTATTCCAGCAAGCGACGCAAGGATCACATCGCCGCCGCCATCGCCGCCGCCATCGCCGCCCACGCCGGCCTGTAAACCGAGATCGACGAAGATGCCAAAGGTCCACATCACCGAGGTCGTCCTGCGCGACGCCCACCAGTCCCTCCTCGCCACCCGGATGCGCCTGGCCGACATGCTTCCGATCTGTCCCAAGCTCGACGCGATCGGCTACTGGTCGCTGGAGTGCTGGGGCGGGGCCACCTTCGATGCCTGCCTGCGATTCTTGAAGGAGGACCCCTGGGAGCGCCTGCGCCTACTGCGCGAGGCCCTGCCCAACACCCGCCTCCAGATGCTGCTGCGCGGCCAGAACCTGCTCGGCTATCGCCACTACTCCGACGACGTCGTGCGGGCCTTCGTCAAACGCTCGGCGGCCAACGGCATGGACGTCTTCCGCATCTTCGACGCCCTCAACGACCTGCGCAATCTGGTCACCGCGATCGAGGCGACGAAGGCCGCCGGCAAGCACGCCCAGGGCACCATCTGCTACACCGTGAGCCCGGTCCACGACGCCGCCGGTTACGTGAAGATGGGCCGCGAACTGGCCGCGATGGGCTGCGACTCGATCGCGATCAAGGACATGGCCGGGCTGCTCACGCCCTATGCCGCGAGCGAGTTGGTCAAGGCGCTCAAGGATGCCGTCGACCTGCCGCTGCACCTGCATTCGCACGCCACGGCCGGGCTCGCCGAGATGTGCCACCTCAAGGCGATCGAGGCCGGCTGCGAACACATCGACACCGCCGTCTCGTCGATGGCGGGAGGCACCTCGCACTCCCCGACCGAGAGCCTGGTCGCGGCCCTGCGTGGCACCCCGTACGACACCGGCCTGGATCTGGAGAAGATCCAGGAGATCGGCATCTACTTCTACCAGATCCGCAAGCGCTATCACCAGTTCGAGAGCGAGTTCACCGGCGTGGATACCCGCGTCCAGGTCAATCAGGTCCCGGGCGGTATGATCTCGAACCTCGCCCACCAGCTGAAGGAGCAGAACGCGCTCGACCGCATGGAGGAGGTCCTGACCGAGATCCCGGCGGTGCGCGCCGACCTCGGCTACCCGCCGTTAGTCACCCCGACCTCGCAGATCGTCGGCACCCAGGCCGTCCTCAACGTGTTGACAGGAAAGCGCTATCAGACCATCACGAACGAGGTCAAGCGCTACCTCCAGGGCGGCTACGGCCGAGCCCCGGCCCCCGTAGATGCAGGTCTCCAGCGCCAAGCGATCGGTAACGAGGAGCCGATCGAATGCCGCCCGGCCGATCTCCTGAAGGCCGAGATGGACAAGCTCACCGCCGACATCGGCACCTTGGCGAACAGCGACGAGGACGTCCTGACCTACGCGATGTTCCCCGAGATCGGCCGCTCGTTCCTCGAGCACCGCGCCGCCGGCACCCTGGAGCCCGAGCCGCTGGAGCCCCCGCCGTCGGGCGCCGTCGACGACACCCGCACGGCCCCGACCGAGTTCAATATCGCGATCCATGGCGAGACCTATCACGTCAAGGTCACCGGCACCGGCCACAAGGAGCAGTCCGAGCGCCACTTCTATCTCGCGATCGACGGGATCCCCGAAGAGGTCGTCGTCGAGACCCTCGACGAATTGGTGCTGACCGGCGGCGCGAGCGGTGCGGTCCAGCAGAAGGACGACAACCGCAAGCGGCCGAAGCCGACGAAGGAGGGGCACGTCACGACCTCGATGCCCGGCAGCATCGTCGAGGTCTTGGTCGCCGAGGACGACCAGGTCGAGGCCGGCCAGCCGCTCCTGATCACCGAGGCGATGAAGATGGAGACCGAGATCCAGGCGCCGATCGGTGGCCGGATCACCGGCGTATTCGTCGTCAAGGGCGATGCGGTCAACCCCGACGAGGTCCTGGTCGAGATCACCCCGGAGGCCTGACGGCCCCCAACACCCCGGCGGGGCCGGACCGGCCCGCCGCGGGGCACCCGTCACCAGGGTCGGTAGCTCAACCCCGGAATCTGGTCCTGCTCGAAGCGCCCCGGCAGGGCCGCGAGCAGCTCGTTCAACTCGCCGAGCGACATATGACGCCCGTAGGAGGCCTTGGCCGCATCGAGCGGGATCTCGACCCAATAGCGCTCTCCCCCGGGCTCCCGGAGGATCTGGAGGACCTGGTCCTCCGCATCGAGGATGCCGAGATAGTCATCCTCCGATTGCAGGCGCGGCACCAACCGCTCACGGATCGCGCGGGCGCTCATCTCGACGGCGCTCGCCGAGGAGATCACCTCCTGGGAGCGGGCGAAGTAGTAAAAGACTCGATAGTGCATCGACCATACCTGTCGCCGCCCGAAGGCGACGCCCTTGGTTCGCCCTGCCCTGCGCGGGCGGGCGACTAACCCCCCCGCGCCACCGGCAACCCGGCCTGCTGCCAGGCCAGCATGCCCCCCTCGAGCTGACGCACCGCCGTGAAGCCGTTCAGTTCCAGCAGCCGCACGGCACCGATGCTGCGGTGGGCCGAACGGCAGATAGCGACGATCGGTCGCCGCGGATCCAGCCCGAGCGACGGCAGACGCCCCTTGAGTTCGGTCACGGGCACGTTCACGGCCCCGTCGATGCGGTCCTGTCGCCACTCGGCCGGGGTGCGCACATCCAGCAAGAAGGGCGGCTCGGCACCGGCCAACTCGGCGCGCAGCGCCTGCGGCGCCAACTCGGGCACCGTACCGAAGGGCACCCACCAAAACAGATTCCTGAGCAGACCGCTCATGCGAGGACTCCCCGTGCAAGACAGACGAACACACCATGCCGGCCGGCAGAACCGAGCGCCGCGCAGGGTGTGAACGGCAAATGGCCAGTATCATCGCCGCCACCGCCCGCCAAGGCAAGTCAGGCCGGAGACATCCGCAGAAGGTGCCTGCCTTGCGATCCGGCCGGGGGAGGCGGTGCGTGCGATTCCCACCGACGCATGCCGCCCGCTACAATGCCGCCCCGTCCTCGTCGCCCCGACCCAGAGGCATCGACCATGGCACGCGCCCCGCTGAGCATCGCCCTCGTACAGCAATCCGACCAGGGCAACCCGGCCGCGAACCTGGCCGCCTGCGAGACGGCCATCCGCGAGGGTGCCGCGCGCGGCGCCGGTCTGGTTCTGCTCCAAGAACTGCACAACGGCGCCTATTTCTGCCAGCGCGAGGATCCGGCCTGCTTCGACCTGGCCGAGCCGATCCCCGGCCCCAGCACGGCAAGGCTCGGGGCGCTGGCCGCCGAACTCGGGGTCGTCATCGTGGGCTCGCTGTTCGAGCGCCGGGCCCCGGGGCTCTACCACAACACCGCCGTGGTGCTCGACAGCGACGGTCGGCTGGCCGGCACCTATCGCAAGATGCACATCCCGGACGATCCGGGCTACTACGAAAAGTTCTACTTCACGCCCGGCGACCTCGGCTTCGAGCCGATCGACACCGCCGTCGGGCGCCTCGGCGTCCTCGTCTGCTGGGACCAGTGGTACCCCGAGGCGGCACGCCTGATGGCCCTCGCCGGGGCCGAACTGCTCCTCTACCCGACCGCGATCGGCTGGGACCCGCAGGACACCCCCGACGAACAGGCCCGCCAACTGGAGGCCTGGATCGGCATCCAGCGCGGCCACGCGATCGCCAACGGGCTGCCGGTCGCCGTGTGCAACCGGGTCGGCCTCGAGCCCGACCCGAGCGGCGCGACGCCCGGCGCCCTGTTCTGGGGCCGCTCCTTCGTCTGCGGCCCCCAGGGCGAGCTGGTCGCACAGGCCCCCGGCGACAGAGAGCACTTGCTCGTCGCGCGGATCGACCGCGACCGCACCGAGACCGTGCGCCGCCTCTGGCCCTTCCTGCGCGATCGGCGTATCGACGCCTACGCCGACCTGCTACGCCGCTACCGCGACTGAGCCGGCCAGCCGCGGTTCAGACCGGCCTGCGCCACCCCAACCACAGGGCCCAGGCGGCGGCAACCAGACAGAGTGCGAAGACGATCAGGGTCCAGTTGGCCAGACTCAGGCCGAAGAAGACCGCCCCCGGATCCTCGCAGAAGCCCGACGGCATGAACAGGGCCGGCCAGTGACCGCCGAGCCATTCGACGAGACGTTCGAGCGGACCCAGCTCCTCGCCGGTACAAGAGAACAGGCTATCGACGGCCTGACGTTGCAGCCGGCTCTGGTAGGCGGCGATACCGATCCCCAAGGCGGCGACGGCCGCCGCCATGACCCCGACGAGCCGCCCGAGGAGGTGCGTGGCGGCAAGGGCCGCGACGACGCTCAGCACGACCAGCAGCATGAAGAGCAGGCGCTGAAAGATGCAGAGGTGGCAGGCCTCGAGCAGGCGCCACTCGGTGAGGAAGAAGCTCACGGCGACGGCCGTGGCGCTGGCCGCGGCCAGCGCCATCCAGATCGCCCGGGGACGGATGGAGATCATGGCAGGCATAGCGAATTCCGGTCCATCTGCCCGCGCGGCGTGGGTATCGGTACGCGGCGCTCGGCCCGCCGGTGCGAGCCGCGGCCTATCCGGGTCCGAGCCTAAGCCCGCCGACGCGATCAGTTGATCCGCGCGATGATGCGACTCACGTAATTGCGTGTCTCGCGGTAGGGTGGGACTCCGCCGTGACGTTCGACCGCTCCCTCGCCGGCGTTGTAACCGGCCAGCGCCAATTCGACGTCGCCGTCGAAGTGCTTTAGCAGCCAGCTCAGGTAGGCCATTCCGCCGCGGATGTTCTGCTCCGGATCCCAGGTATCTTCGACGCCGAAGCGGGCCGCGGTCGCCGGGATCAGCTGCATCAGTCCCTGGGCATTCTTCGGCGACCGGGCGCTCGGGTTGAAGTTCGACTCGGTCTCGATGACGGCCAGGACCAGGTCGGGGTCCAGGCCATAGTTAGGGGCGAGGCGGCGCACCAGGTCGGCGATCGCCCCGCGCGCCGGATGCGGGCGGCTGGCGATGCGCGTGACACGGCCGCCGGCGTCCAGCGGACAGACAGCCGCGCGCGTTGGCGCATCCCCGACGTCGAGCACCATCAACATGCTGCGCGAGCGTTCGTCGCCGGCTGCCGCGGCGGCGTGTAGCCAGGCGGCGGCGAGGTCCTTGTCCCGTTCGATGCCGCGTCCGAAGGCGAGCAGTTGGCCGAGGTAGAATTTGGCCTCGCGATCACCCTTGGCGGCGGCCTTGCAGTAGAGCATGGTGGCCTTCTTCGCATCCTGGGCGACGCCGACGCCGCGCTCGTAGCGCCGGCCCCAGGCGGTCAGGTCGTCGGCATGGCGGGATTGATAGATCTCATCGAAGGTCGGCAGGCGTTCGATGGCACCGACGGCGGCGGGCAGCAAGGCCGCGATCAGCACCCCAAGCACCATCGAGTAGGTCGCTCTCGTTCCCAATCGCATCGGTTCCCCGTCATTGTTCCTGAGGACGTTCGGCAGGATGCCGCCCTAGACCGGTTCGTCGTGTGGCGCCCCACTCGATGTCGGCGCCCCGAAGACGGCATAGCCCGAATTCTGGCCGAAAACCTGCCGATTTGCCAAGTATTTCCGACACGGGCGGGACGCAGAGCCCCTATAATCGATGACTGAACCCCCCTTCAACCGCTGCGGAGAACAGCGATGCCCGACGCTGACATCGGGGTCGTCGGCCTGGCCGTGATGGGCCAGAGCCTGGCGCTCAACATGAACGACCACGGTTTCCGGGTCGCGGTCTTCAACCGTACCACGGCAAAGGTCGATGCCTTCCTGGCCGGCCCGGCCGCCGGCACGCGCATCGTCGGCCACCACGCGCTGCCGCACCTCGTCGCGACCCTCGCACGCCCACGGCGCATCCTGATGATGGTGCGCGCCGGGTCGGCGGTCGACGACCTGATCGGCGAGATCACCCCGCTCCTCGACGCCGGCGACTGCCTCATCGACGGCGGCAACTCCCACTTCCGCGACACCGAGCGGCGCACCCGCGCGCTCGCCGCCCGGGGCATCCATTACGTCGGCGCCGGCATCTCCGGCGGCGAGGACGGCGCCCGTCACGGCCCGTCGATCATGCCCGGCGGCGATCCGCTGGCCTGGCCGCTGATTCGAGAGCTGTTCCAGGGCATCGCCGCCCGGGTCGATGGCGTACCCTGCTGCGACTGGATCGGCGAGGGCGGCGCCGGCCACTATGTGAAGATGGTCCACAACGGCATCGAATACGGCGACATGCAGCTCATCGCCGAGGCCTACCTGCTGCTGCGCGCCGGGCTCGGCCTGACCGTCGACGAGGTCCAGGCCGTCTTCGCCGACTGGGACAAGGGGGTGTTGAGCTCCTATCTGATCGAAATCACCGCCCAGATCCTCGCGGTGCGCGACGACGACGGCGCCCCGCTGATCGACAAGGTCCTCGATCGGGCCGACCAGAAGGGGACCGGATCCTGGACCGCGATCGAGGCGCTAGAGCTGGGTGTGCCGGCACCCCTGATCGGCGAGGCGGTGTTCGCCCGCAGCCTCTCGGCCATGAAGGACGAGCGGATACGGGCCAGCACCTGTCTGCCCGCCGGGCCGCTCACCTTCGGCATCGAGCCGCAGAGGTTCATCGAGCGGATCCATGACGCCCTCTATGCGGCCAAGATCTGCTCGTACGCTCAAGGCTTCCTGCTCCTGCGCGAGGCGGCCAACAATTACGGCTGGCAGCTCGACCTCGGGGGCATCGCGCTCATGTGGCGCGGTGGCTGCATCATCCGCAGCCGGTTCCTCGACGACATCAAGGCCGCCTACGACGAGACCCCGGAGCCCGAATCACTGCTCCAACAGGAGTTCTTCCGCGACGAACTGGCCCGCACCCTGCCGAGATGGCGCAAGACGGTGGCGATGGCGGTCGGCCTCGGCCTCCCCGTTCCGGCACTGACCTCGGCACTGGCCTTCTACGACGGTTACCGCCGCGCCGACCTGTCTGCCAACCTGATCCAGGCGCAGCGCGACCACTTCGGCGCCCATACCTACGAGCGCACCGATCGCCCGCGCGGCGAAGCCTTCCACACCGACTGGGGCCGAGGCCGCCAGGGCGGCGACCTCGGGTAAAATGGCGGCCTTCGCCGCCGCCCCCGGAAGACCGCCCCAATGACCGACCACCCCGGCCAGATCGCCGTCTTCGTCTCCTTCTCCGGCCATGGCGGGGTCGAGCGGATGATCGTCAACCTGGTCCGTGGCCTCGTCGACCTCGGCCGCGCGGTCGACCTGCTGCCGATCCGCCGGCAGAGCCCCCACCTCGAGCGCCTGCCAACGTCCGTGCGCTGCCTGCCGATGGGCAGCGGCCATGCGCTCCTCGCCGTCCCGGCCCTGGCCGCCTACCTGCGCCGCGAGCGGCCGGCGGCCTTGCTCGCCGCTAAGGACCGGGCCGGACGCGCCGCTGTCCTTGCCCGGGCGATCGCCGGCACCGAGACGCCGATCGTCCTGCGCCTCGGCACCCACCTGTCCACGGCGATGGCCGGCAAGTCCGCCCTCCAGCGCGCGCTGCGCTATGCGCCGATCCGGCGGCTCTATCCGCACCTCGAGCGGATCGTCGCCGTCTCCGAGGGGGTCGCCGCCGACACGGCCGCCATCGCCGGCCTGCCGCGCGCGCGGATCACCGTCATCCGAAACCCGGTCATCACGCCGGACCTCCCGGCCCAGGCGGCGGCCCCCTGCCCCCATCCCTGGCTGGAGCCGGGCGGGCCGCCGGTCGTCGTCGGGGCCGGGCGGTTGGCCCGCCAGAAGGACTTTCCGACCCTGTTGCGCGCCTTCGCACGGGTGCGTGCCCAACGGCCCTGCCGACTGATCATCCTCGGCGAGGGGCAGGACCGCCCGGCCCTCGAGGCCCTGGCCGGCGCACTGGGCATCGCCGCCGACCTGGACCTGCCCGGCTTTCAGGCCAATCCCTATCCCTTCATGGCGCGCGCCCGGCTGTTCGTCCTGTCCTCGGCCTGGGAGGGCTCGCCGAACGTCCTCACCGAGGCCATGGCGCTCGGCACGCCGGTGGTGTCGACCGACTGCCCGAGCGGGCCGGCCGAACTGCTCGATCAGGGCCGCTTCGGCGCGTTGGTACCGGTCGGCGACGCCGCGGCGCTGGCCGAGGCGATGGCGGCGACGCTAGCGGCGCCGCTGCCCGCGGCGACCTTGCGGACTGCCGTCGCCGAATACGACCAGGCGATCGCCGCCCGCCGCTATCTGGCGGCCCTGGGACTCGCCGACGACCCGGCCCATCCGACGTGACCGCCGTCGGGCGACTTCGACGACAGCCGCGGCCGGATTCGGTATAGTCGCATCACAGACTTGAACACCGAACGTATCCCGCGAGCCACCTTGACGCGTCGCCCGTTTCGCTTGCAGACCAAGCTCACGCTGATCTTCTTCGGCGTGACCTCCGTCGTCGCCGGACTCCTCTCCCTCGTGCTCTTCGAGATCGCCCGCGATCAGGCGATCGCCGATCTGCGCCAGCGGCTACAGGACGTCGCCGGGGTCGCCGCGGCCACGCTGGACGGCGACCTGCACGCGCGCATCACACCGGAGGCCGGCATGGACTCCGCCGCCTATCGGCAGATGCAGCGCGAGCTCCAGCGCATCCGCGACAACGCCTCGGATCTCTACTTCGTGTATACGATGCGACAGGCCCCGGATGGGTCCATCCGGTTCGTCGTCGACGCCGAGGAGGACCCAGCCGAGACAGCCCCGCTCGGCGGCCGCTACGACGAGGCCAGTCCGCTCCTGCGCAGCCAGTTCGACAGGATGGCCGGCCCCATCGTCGAGGAGGAGATCTACACCGATCGCTGGGGCCACTGGCTCTCCGGCTACGCGCCGCTGCGGGCCACCGACGGGACCCTGGTCGGCGTCCTCGGCATCGATATCTCGGCCGCCACCGTGCAGGCCTACGAACACAGGGTCCTGCTGATTGCCGGTGCCGTGCTCGTCGCGACCCTGGCCCTGATCCTCCCGCTCGGCTGGCTCATCGGACGCACGATCGCGCGACCCATCGCGCAGCTCAACGAGGGGGCCTTGCGGATTGCCGAAGGGGATCTGGACGTGCGGTTGGCCCTGGCCCGCCGCGACGAGATCGGTACCCTCGGCGAGTCGTTCGACCGCATGGCCGCCAACCTGGCGGCGAGCCGCCGCGAGATCGAGGCGGTCGCCGCCAAGTACCAGGCGATCTTCGACAACGCCAGCGAGGGGATCTTCCAGACGACACCCGCCGGCGAGGTGGTGAGCGCCAACCAGGCCCTGCTCGGGCTGCTCGGCTTTCATGAACTCGCGCAAATGCAGGCCGAGATCGAGGACCTCGGCGCGCAGGTCTACGTCGACCCGCGGGACCGCGAGACGATGCTCGCCGAACTGCGCGCCCGCGGGCGCGTCGACGGTTTCGAGACCCAGCTGCGGCGCCGCGACGGCACCAGCTTCTGGGCCGAGCTCGCGCTGCACCGCACCACCGACCGTGACGGCCGACCGATCCTCGAGGGAATGCTGCTCGACGCGACGGATCGTCACCGCCGCCAACAGGCCGAGCGCGAGAGCGCCACGGCGCGTGCCGCCAATGAGGCGAAGAGCAGCTTCCTCGCCAACATGAGTCACGAGATCCGCACCCCGATGAACGCGATCATGGGGCTGACGGACCTCTTGCTGCGCACCGATCTCGACGAACGCCAGCGCGACTACCTGACCAAGATCAAGACCTCATCGGCGTCGCTGCTCGCGGTCATCAACGACATCCTCGACCTCTCGAAGATCGAATCCGGCCGCCTCGAACTCGAAGACACCCCGTTTTCGCTCGAGGAGGTCATGGCGAACCTGACCGAGATGCTCGCCTACCGCGCCCACGAACGCGACATCGAGCTCATCGTCTCGATCGACCCGCAGGTGCCGCGGGCCCTGGTCGGCGATCCGGTGCGGCTCGGCCAGATTCTGCTCAACCTGACCAGCAACGCCATCAAGTTCACCGCGCACGGCGAGGTCGTCGTGAGCGTTGCGCTCGAGGAGGCGCCGACGGCCTGCGGCGACGACCGGATCATGGTCCGCTTCCAGGTCCAAGACACGGGCACCGGCATCCCCGAGGATCGTCTGGACGCCATCTTCGAGCCCTTCACCCAGGCCGACGACTCGATCACCCGCCACCACGGCGGCACCGGGCTTGGGCTGCCCATCTCGCGTCAGCTCGCCGAGCAGATGGGCGGCGAACTGCGGGTCGAGAGCCGACCCGGCGCCGGCAGCACCTTTACGGCCCGCGTCCTGCTGCGCCGCCAGACCGAGCGTGGCGCCGTCCAGCCGGTCACGCCACGCGACCTGCGTGGCCTCGCGGTACTGATCGTCGACGACAATGCCACCGCCCGCGAGATCCTCGTCAGCCAGATCGAGTCCTTCCAGATGGAGGCCACGGCGGCGGCCTCCGGCGAGGAGGCGCTGGCCATCCTCGCCGACCCGACGCGGACCTTCGATCTGGTGCTGCTCGACTGGAAGATGCCCGGTCTCAATGGGCTGGAGACGGCGCGGCGCATCCGCACCGATCTCGATCTTGCCCGCGTGCCGCTGGTCTGCATGGTCTCGGCCTACGCCCGCGAAGACCTGATGCAACGCGCCGAGCGGACCCTGCTCGACGCCTTCCTGCACAAGCCGATCAACCAATCCTTCCTCTTCGACACCATCCTCGGCCTGTTCGGCCACCAGATGACCGGGGCCGCCGCACAGGCCGCATCCGCGCCGGAGGCTCGACCCGAGCTCACCGGCCGGCGCATCTTGCTCGTCGAGGACATCGATCTCAACCGGCTCGTGGCGACCGAGTGGCTGGCCTCGCTCGGCCTCTCGGTCGACATCGCCGAAAACGGTGCCGAGGCCCTGGCACGGGTCGATCCGACCCGCCACGACGCCGTGCTGATGGACATCCAGATGCCCGTCATGGACGGCCTGGAGGCGACGCGACAGATGCGGGCCACGCCGGGTTTGGAGACCCTGCCGATCATCGCGATGACCGCCCACGCGCTGAAGGGCGATCTGGAGCGCTGTCTGGCCGCCGGCATGAACGATTATGTCCCCAAGCCGATCGATCCGGCACGCCTCTTCGCGGCGCTCGGCCGCTGGATCGCGCCCGCGGACCAGGCGCCGACCGACACTGCGACCACCGGCTCCGCCGCGCCGGGGCCTGGGCCCGGCGCCACGGCCGGCGTGCCGGACGCCGAGCGGCTCGCGGGGCTCAGGCTCCCCGGCATCGACGTCAACGACGGCCTCGCCCGGGCCAACCGCAATACGGCCCTGTACCTCAAGATGCTGCGCGGCTTCCAGCGCACCTGGGCCGACGTCGTCGAGCGAGTCGAGGCGCACCTGGCCCAGGGGCAGATCGAGGAGGCCCGCCGGGCGGTACACTCGATCAAGGGCATCGCCGGCAATCTCGGGGCCACCCGCCTCTATGAGCGGGCCGCCGCGGCCGAGCACCTCATCGGCGACGGTGCCTGGCGCCCCGACGCAAGCGCCTGGCGCGACTTCGCCACCGCGCTCGCCGAGGTCCAGCGGGGCCTCGCCGACCTGCCTGCCGACGAGGCGCCGGAGGCGCCAACGACCCCGGCTGGCACCGCAGCCCCAACCAAGGCGGAACTGCGCGAGTCCCTCGCCAGGCTGATCGAACAGCTCGACGACGATCTCGACGCGGCGCGCACCGCGCTGCAGGCCCTGCGTCCGCCCCTCGCCGCCCACCTCGGCAGCGCGCCGCTGCGGGCGCTCATCGCGCAGATCGACGACTTCGACATCGATGCCGCCATCGCGACCCTGAAGGCCATGCTGGAGGAGCTGGCACGCCATGACTGACCGGGACCAAAGACCCAAGATCCTGATCGTCGACGACAACAAGGAGAACATCGACCTGCTGATGGAGATGTTCCGCGACGAATACAGGGTCAGTGCGGCAACCCGGCCCGAACGCGCCCTGAAGCTCGCCCGCGCCGAGAGCCCGCCGGACATCATCCTGCTCGACATCCTGATGCCGGAGATGGACGGCTACCAGGTCTGCGCGGCGCTCAAGGGCGACGAGGCGACCCGGAACACCCCGGTGGTCTTCGTCACGGCCGTCTCCGAGGTCATGGATGCCGCACGTGGCTTCGCCGCCGGCGCCGTCGACTACATCACCAAACCGTTCCACCCGCCGGTCGTGAAGGCGCGGGTCAAGCTCCATCTGGAGCTCAAACGCAAGTACGAACTGCTGGAATCCTACGCCTTCCTCGACGCCCTGACCGAGATCGCCAATCGGCGCCGCTTCGACCAGGTCCTCGACGACGAACTCAACCGCGCCGGCCGTTCGCAACGCCCGCTGTCACTGATCTATTTGGATGTCGATCACTTCAAGCTCTTCAATGACACCTATGGCCACGGTGCCGGCGACGACTGCCTGCGCCGCCTGGCCAAGGCCCTGTCGGAGGCGCTGAATCGCTCGGGCGACTTCATCGCCCGCTACGGCGGCGAGGAATTCATGATCCTCCTGCCCTACACGGACGCGGCGCAGGCGCGGCACATCGCCGAACAACTCAACCGGGTCGTCGATGCCTTGGCCATCGAACACCCGACGGCCCCGAGCGCCCCCCACGTGACCGTCAGCATGGGCATCGCGACCGTGGCACCCGAGCGTGCCACGGCCACGAGCCGCGCGATCGTCGAGGCCGCCGACCGCTCCCTCTACGCCGCCAAACGCAGCGGCCGCCACCGCATCGAGACGACCGAGGTCTGACCGGACGACGCCCGATCTCCCATGGCCACGGGCCGGCAATCGGCAATCGGCATCCCGGCCGCGATGGACGAGGCTCCCGCCACCATCAAGCCGCGGCCTGCGGCCCGCCGCGGCGGGCCGCGCCGCCGTGGATCCGCTCGCGCAACTGCTGGAAGACCACGTAGAGCATCGGGATCAGGAAGACGCCGACGAGAGAGGCGGCCAGCATGCCGCCGAAGACCGCGGTGCCGACGCCACGCTGGCTCGCCTCGCCGGCACCGCTCGCGATGATCAGCGGCACCAGGCCGAGGATGAAGGCGAAGCTCGTCATCAGGACCGCCCGGATCCGCATCCGCGCCCCCTCGATCGCCGCCTGCCGGATCGCTAGCCCCTTGCTGCGCTCCTCCATCGCGAACTCGACGATCAGGATCGCGTTCTTGCTGGCCAGCCCGATCAGGACGACGATGCCGACCTGGGCATAGAGGTCGTTCGGCAGTCCCGCCACCCAGAGGGCCAGCATGGCCCCGAGGAGGCCGACCGTGACCGACAGCAGCACCGCGACCGGCATCGACCAGCTCTCGTAGAGGGCGACGAGGAAGAGATACGCGAACAGCGCGGCCAGGCCCAGGACGATCGGCGTCTTGCCGCCGGCCTCCTTTTCCTGCAACGCGGTGCCGGTCCATTCGTAGCCGTAGCCGGCCGGCAGGGTCTGCTCGCTCACTGCCGCCATCGCGGCCAGCGCATCGCCGGAGCTGTAGCCCGGGGCCGGCGCACCCTGGACGGTCACGCTGCGATAGTTGTTGTAGCGCGCGATGAGCTGGGGTCCGAGGATCAGCTGCGGGGTCATGAAGGCGCGGATCGGGACCATCTCGCCCTGGTCGTTGCGCACATGGATGCGGTAGACGTCGGCGAAGCGCGCGCGATCGCCCTCGCGGCCCTGGAGCTGGACCTGCCAGGTTCGGCCGAACTTGTTGAAGTCGTTGACGTAGTAGCCGCCGAGCGTGGCCTGCAGGGCGGTGAAGACATCGCGGATCTGCACCCCCAGGGTCTGGGCCTTCTCGCGGTCGATCTCGAGGAAGACCTGGGGATTGTTGGTCGCCCAGGTCGAGAAGACCCGTTGCAACCCCGGCTCCTGATTGGCCGCCAGGATCAGGCTGCGCATGACGGCCGCGAGCTCCTGCGGCTCGCGCCCCTGCAGGTCCTGGAGCTGGTACTCGAAGCCACCACCCGTGCCCAGGCCCATGATCGGCGGCAGATTGAACGGCATGACCAGCGATGAGGGGATCCCCGCGGTCTGCGCCGCGATCCGCGCGATGACCGCCTGGACCTTGAGATCCGGCGTCTCGCGCTCCTCGAACGGTTTGAGCCGCCCGATCAGCAGCGCGGCGTTCGACTCGACGGCGCCGTCGAGGAGGCTGTAGCCGGGCACGGTGAGGACCTGCTCGACCGCCGGGTCGGCCAGGACGATCTGCTCGACCTGCTCGATCACCTCGAGCGTGCGGGTCAGCGAGGCGCCCTGCGGCAGTTGGACCTCGGCCATGAAGGCCCCCTGATCCTCCTCCGGCAAGAAGCCGGTCGGCGTCACCTTGAACAGCCAGCCGGTCGCGAGCCCGGTGACCGCGATCAGCACGAGCACCAGCAGCGAGACCCGCACCAGCCGGGCGACGACGAAGGCGTAGCCGTCGCGCACCCCATCGATGCCGCGCATGATCGCCGCCAGCGGCCCGCGTCGATGCGACGTCGGCTTGAGGAGGATCGCGCAAAGGGCCGGCGACAGGGTCAACGCATTGATCGCCGAGATCAGCATCGAGAAGGCGACGACGGCGGCGAACTGCTGGAACAACTGGCCGGTGATGCCGGGTATGAAGGCGACCGGCAGGAACACCGACAGCAGCACCAGCGAGATCGCGATGATCGGCCCGCTGATCTGCTCCATCGCCTTCTTGGCCGCCTCGCGCGGCCCCAGGCCCTCCTCCTCCATGATCCGCTCGACATTCTCGACGACGATGATCGCGTCGTCGACGACGATACCGATCGCCAGGACCACCGCGAGCAGCGAGATGGTGTTGGCCGAGAAGCCGATCGCGAGCAGGAAGGCGAAGGTCCCAACCAGGGCGACCGGCACTGCGATCAGCGGGATCAGCGTCGCCCGCCAACTGCCGAGGAACAGGAAGACGACCAGGATCACGAGGACGAAGGCCTCGAAGAGGGTGTGGATGACCTTCTCGATGCTGGCGTTGACGAAGTCGGTCGTGTCGTACATCACGCCGTACTGGAGATCGTCCGGGAAGCGCTCGGCCAGCTCGTCCATCGCCGCCTCGACGGCCGCGGCGACCGCCACCGCGTTCGCCCCCGGGGCCTGGTAGATGCCGATCGCCGCGGTCGGCAGACCGTTCAGACGCATGGTCGCATCGGCCGACTTGGCGGCCAGCTCGACGGTGCCGACGTCCTTGACCCGCACCGTCGAGCCGTCCGGGTTGGCGCGCACGACGATCCGCTCGAACTCGGCCACGTCGCTCAGCCGCCCCTTGGTCTGCAACGTGATCTGGAACTGCTGATCGGCCGTCATCGGCTGGGCGCCGATGCGCCCGACGGCGGCCTGGACGTTCTGGCTCTGGATCGCGGCGATCACGTCCGATGGCGTCAGTCCGAGCGAGGTCAGCCGATCCGACGACAGCCAGACCCGCATGCTGTAATCGCGCGGGGCGAAGAGCGCGGCCTTGCCGACGCCGTCCACACGCGCGAGCGTATCGGTGACGTTGATCGTCGCGTAGTTGCTGAGGAACAGCGCGTCGTAGGAGCCCCCCGGCGAGGTCAGCGCGATCACCTGCAACAGGGCGCTCGACTGCTTCTGCACCGTCACCCCGGTGCGCTTGACCTCCTCGGGCAGCTGCGCAAGGGCCTGATTGACGCGGTTCTGGACGTTGACCGTGTTCAGGTCCGGATCGGTGCCGAGGGCGAATGAGACGGTCAACGAATAGCTGCCGTCGTTGGCGCTGCTCGACTTCATGTAGAGCATGTCGTCGACACCGTTGACCTTCGACTCCAGCGGCTGGGCCACCGTCGACTCGACGACGGCCGCCGACGCCCCGGGATAAGCCGTCGTCACCGACACCTGCGGCGGGACGATGTCCGGGAACTGCGCGACCGGGATCTGGGTGATGGCGATGAGGCCCGCCAGCGTCAGCACCACCGAGATCACGATGGAGAGCCGCGGGCGGTCGATGAAGGTGGCCGAGATCATGGCGCCGCCCCCCCGCCCGGTTGGCGGGCCGGCGCGACGGCGACCGGCTGGCCGGGCCGCACCTTCTGAACGCCCTCGGTGATGACCAGTTCGCCCTCCCGCAGACCGCTGCGCACCAGGGTGTCGGCACCGAGGTCCGGGCCCGTCTCGATACGGCGGGTCTGGGCCTTGCCGTCGGCATCGACGACCAGGACGAAGGTGCCCTGCTGGTCGACCTGAAGGGCCGACTGCGGGATCAGGATCGCCTCTTCGGCCTCGGCCGCCTCGACGACGATGCCGACGTACTGACCATCGACCAGCAGGCCGTTCGGATTCGGCAGCTCGGCGCGCAGCGTCACCGAGTCGGTGCTCTGATTCGTCGTGACGTCGACGAAGTCCAGATGCCCCGGCTGCTCGTAGAGGCTGTCGTCGGGCAGGCGGGCCCGTACCCTGATCCGGTTCGGATCGCCACCCTTGGCCGCGATGGCGCGCCGCGCCTCGAGGAGCTCCCGCTGGGTCACCGGGAACTCGACGTGGATCGGATCGCGGCTGACGATGGTCGCCAGCACGCCCGAGGAGGGACCGACGAGGTTGCCGACCGTGTACTCGGACAGGCCGATCCGACCAGCCACCGGGGCACGGATCCGCGTGTAGTCGAGGTCGAGCTGGGCGGCCCCCAGCGCCGCCTCGGCCTGGGCGACGCTCGCCTTGGCGACCAGGGCCGCCGCCTCGAGCTCGTCGACCCTGGCCTGGGCGATGTTGTTTTTCGCGACGAGTTCCAAGGCGCGGGCGAGCTGGGCGTCGGCGTTCTGGGCGTCGGCCTTGGCCTTCTCCAGGTCAGCCTCACGCTGGGCGACGACGGCCGCGTACCGGTCCGGTTCGATCCGGAACAGCACATCCCCGACCGCGACCGGCTGACCCTCGGTGAACAAGCGCTCCTGCAGAAAGCCCTCGACCCGGGCGCGCAGTTCGACCCGCTCGATCGCCGCGACCCGCCCGACGAACTGGGCCTCCTCCCGGATGGGCCGCATCGTCGCCGCCACCGCGACCACCGATGGCGGGGGCGGCGCCGTCGCCTGTGGGGGCGGACCGCCGTCGCAGCCGGCGAGCATCGCCAGCGTGAGGACCAGCCAGAACCTCGACCACCGAGATCGGCACGAAGCGACCGCGTGCCGATCCGGCCCGGTCGCTACCGCGCCAGTAACGCCCTGCATCTTCTCCATCTGCGCCCCCAACGGATGTTGCACCTGCGTACCGCCCGACATCGCGCACACGCTCCCGCGACGGCGTTGACCGGGCGACTAAGCCGAACTCTCTTGACAGTACACTATAGCTGCCCAGCCAGACAGATCGCGGACGCAAGGGGACCCACATCCCCGGCTGGGCAATCCGAGGTCTCACCCAGGCGCGGCCGGGTGGCCCGCGTCGCCCTACAACCGTTGCTGCCCTCCGCTAAAATGCCTTGACGATTTGCCCGATCGACCACGCGAGGAGCGCCCAACATGGCCCTGGCCGAGGAAGACATCGCCTTCATCAAAGCCCATCTCGGCGAATGGCTGGCCGAACAGAGCCTCGGCAAGCCACCGCTCGTCTATGAAATCGAGCTGCGCGAGCGCATGGTGCGGGTGGAGGAAGAGCTGAAGCACCAGCGGGAGCTCATGCGCGAAGGTTTCGCGCGGATGGACGAGCGCTTCGCGCAGGCGGACGAACGCTTCGCGGCGCTGCGCACGGACATGGACGCGCGCTTCGAAGCCATGCGTGCGGACATGAACAAGCGCTTCGAGCAGGTGGACAAACGCTTCGAGCAGGTGGACAAACGCTTCGAGCAGGTGGACAAGCGTTTCGAACAGGTGGAAAGGCGCTTTGAACAGGTGGACAAGCGCCTCGAACAGATCGACAAGCGCTTCGAACAGATCGACAGACGCTTCGAACAGATCGACAAGCGCTTCGAGCAGATCGACAGACGCTTCGAGGAGATGCTCAAGCGCCACGACCAGCATTTTCTCTGGCTGGTCGGTTTCATCGCCTCCAGCGCGGCCCTGGTCATCGCGGCTCTGCGGTATCTGTAACCGCGTCACCGGGCGCGTTCATTTGGCGGCCCCCTGGGACGGGGCCAGACAAGGCTCGACCACCAACATCGATCGGGATCGACATACCCCGAAGGTCTGTGCCGCCTTGTCGCGATTGACGGTCATGGCCCGTATCCGTCGGGGGTCACCCTTCAGGTTCTTGGCGAAGGGGCGGCCCCCGTTAGCTCGGATCGTCGATACCTGCTCTCGCCCGGCGCGGGGGAAATGCGAGGAAGCGAGACCATATCCCCATCTCTCCGCCGCTTGCGACTCGATCGAGCCTGCCTTCGTCCCATGGTCCCTCCTGACGGCGCAGGGGGACCATGGCTGCATGCCACGCCCAGCTGACTACCGATTGCCGGACGGCGGTGATCCAGTGTCGATCTGGAACACCGTCGTCGTCCCGCTGACTTCATTGCCGACCACCAACAGGGGGCGCCAGTTCGGGCTCTGGTACCAAGGGATGAAGTCCAGCCCTTCCGGACCCAGATCGCCCACCAGCGGATTCACCGAGCCGTCCGGCAACTGCGCATCGACCGCGAAATCGCGGTTGTTGACGTACTCGACGAAGCGCGCTCGGTACGGGTTGGTGACGTCGTAGACCATGATTCCGCCGACGCGCTCCAGACCGACGAAGGCGTAGGTTCGCCCGAGGATCCTCCCGAGCACCACGCCCTCGGGCTCCGGCCCCTTGTCGTCGGAACGGCTATCGAACGAGCCGTTCTCGTCATTGTTGCTGTTGAAGTCGTCCGGCAATCTTGCCGCGGTGATCGCTTCGAAGTCCGACCCGGAGTCGAACACCAGGTCACCGTCCGCGGTCCAGATCGAAAAGGAGCGTGCGCCGAAGCTGTACAGTTCCTCGAAATTGCCGTCGCCATCGATGTCGCCATTGGCGGTCGTGACATTCAACCGACCAAGATTCTCATCGGCCTGCAAGACGGCTGCATCCGGAAAGACGACAGGGTCCAAGGGGAGATCCTTGATCCGGGCTTCTTCGCTGAAACCGGCGTAGTCCCGGCTGTCGCCTTCGTTGGCCGTGACGATGTAGGTGCGCCCCCGAAAGGTATAGCTGTCGATGGCATCGGGCATGTACAGGCCCTTGACCGGCCAGTTGGCGATCTCGATGGCGTCGTCCCGGTTGCTGGCATCCAACGCGTTACCCGGCAGGCTGTGGTCCTTGGTGCCCAACGGGAGGATATCCGTAACCTCGGCCCGCTCGATGTCTATGACGGCCAACGCATTGGCCTCCTGCAGGCTGGCCCAGGCGGTGCGCGAGTCGCGCGAGACCGTGATGTATTCAGGCTCCAGATCCTGCGCTGCGCTGGCACCCGGACCGAAGATGCGCACACCCCGTGCGCGCAATTCGTTCTCCATGCCATTGAACGCCTTGAAATCAGCGGTGCGCACGTCGGCCTTGGTCACACCGCGACGCAGGTCGATGATGCTGACCGAACCTTCCGGGTCGACGGTGTAGTCGTCGTTGGGCTCGCCCTCGTTGGCCACCAGGACGTAACGACCATTCGGCGTGAAGGTCACCATGTCGGGTAGCGCGCCAACCGTCACGCTGTCGAGGAGCGACAGATCGGCGGCATCGTAGAAGGCGACGACCCCGGGGGCCTGTGCGTCGACGGCCTCGATGGCGACTGCGACGATGCCGCCGTGGACGGCCACGCTATTGGCGCTTGCGCCGAGCGCGGTGGCATCGATGGTATCGATCAGGGTCGGATCCGTGGGGTCATGGATATCCAGCACCTCCACGCTCGCCGCAGCCGCGTTGACCTTGAAGAGGCGCTGGTTGGACGGATCATGTGCCACGATCTCTGCCGCACCTTCGTCGAACAGGCCGGTGCGATGTTGGCCGATCACCTCCAACGACAGGCCGGGCGAGACGACTCGATGTGCCTGGACACCGGTCGAGACGGCCAGTCCGACCGCCATAGCGAGGACGCTTAATCTCATGATGCTTCTCCGGGAATGGTCCTTCCTCGTGACAGGAAACGAGCACTCTATCGGAGAACTGTGAAGGCCCCGTGTCATCGCTGTGCCGTCCGCCCGCCGGGTCGGGCGCATCCCGACCGCGCCTGGCCGTCGCGGGGACGGGTTTGGCCCCGCTCCGCCGCGCTGGCGGAACACGGCAGGCGCGTCATCGGGTCGAGGCGGGCGACCAGGACGGCCCGCCGCCGCCTGATCTGGCGGGGTCGGGAGCCCCGCCGCGCGCGGCGAGACCAGTCCGCCCGGCGACCCGGGCGGTCCAGGAGTCCTCCGCGCTAGGCGATCAACCCCAAGGCACGATAGGTGACAGGTCCGGCAATGCCATCGGGCTCCAGCCCATCGGCCTCCTGAAACGCCTTGAGCGCTGCCTCGGTCTTGGGCCCGAAGTCGCCATCGACGGGGATGTCCAGGGCCTCTTGCAGCTTGACGACCCATGCGCCCTTGGCGCCGCGGCGCAGCACCGGAAAGTCGACCGCGGGTGGCATCTCTTGCGGCTCGGCCTGGACGCCCGCGCTGGCCATCTCCAGCGCCGCGAGCCGCACCTGCGCGACGCGACGCGTCCAGCCGCGTCCGAAGACGGCGAAGGTTCGCAGACCGCGCAGGAAGGCCATGCGCCAGTCGCAGATGGCGTCGACAATGGCCCTGGGCTCGTGGACAGCTACCTTGGTCAGCGTCTCGGGGCCGATGCCGCCGTCGCGCACCGCGCCCACCGCCGCCTGCAACCAAATCGCCGCGCGGCCCGGCCCCGAGTTCACCGCCGCGTCGAACACGCAATAGTCGACGCCGGAGGGCAACTGGTCGCAGCGACATTTGTCCCAATAGCCGGCGCGGTAGATCTGTTTCAGTTGGGCGTCGGTGATCTCGCGAAGGTCGTCTTTGGTCTTGTCGGTGCCGAAGTAGCGCCGGAAGGTGGCCAGGGTCACGCCCTTCATGGTCGCACCGCCCGGGTCGTCCGGATGGTCGGCGAATCCACCCTCGTGCACGAGCACGAGTTGCAACGACTTCTCGAAGTTGTCTTTCATATCGATCTCCCCGGGATCACGGGCATTGGCGCTCGCCGGCCCCCGCGGCCTGCTTCGGAGGCCCTCGAAAGATCGCCATCCGGGCAATCCTAGCAAGGCGCGAAGCGACGATGCGCTTTCCGCTTCGCTTGATTTCCAGCCGCTCAGGCGACCGAAAACGGCGGGGTATCCTTGCCCCGCGCGGGCACCCTGACCTTATCCAGGTGCCCTTCGAGCCGTTGATGGTCACGGAGAACGGACGCCCGCCGGGGCGCGGCCCGCGGCGGGTCACTCGGGGGCCTGCCGCAGCGCTTCGATACGTGCCTCGGTCAGGGCCGTCCGCTCCGTGGTCCCCAGGATCGATACAGGGTCCCCTCCTCGGCCGCACCGGCCACGAAGGTGGCCTGCGCATCCCGATACGTCCTCCACGCTTCCTGGGCGGCCTCGAGCTGCGTGCGGCGCGGCGCCGGCAGGCGGGCGGCGAGGTGCTGGTAGGCAAGCTCGAGCCGGGCCTGCGCGGTCTGGTACTGCCGGGACGCGCAGTTCAGCATCTCGGCGGAGGTCATCGCGTCCTCGCAGCCCGCCGCCAGCGCCGGTGCGCTGACGACGGCGAGGGCACACGACACAAGGACCGCGGCGGCCCAGGCCACCTGCTGGCGATACGGCTTCATCCAGGCGCTCTCCCCCATCCGGTGCGACCATCGGGCCGCGGCCCCGCGCCACCGATCAACGGGACTGAAACGGTCGACCGGCCCTGGGGTCGTCTACCTGAGACTAGCCGGAACCCGGAAGATTGCAATCCATCGCCCCGGCAGATCCGCACGGCCGACCCCGTGATGCCGTCGACACTGAGGTCACGGGCGCGCCTCGGGGCCGCCGCGCCCAAGCGTACCCGCCCCTGCGGCGGGTCATCGCCGCACGGCACGCCGTGCCCGTTCGGCCTGGACCAGGTTGGTCAGACGAGGCGCCAAGGCGACCCGTGCCCTGCGGTTCCGCTGTACTGCCGACCGGATGAACTCGCTGCCTGCGGCATGGGCCGGGTACCTGGGCACCTGCCGTTGCGGTACGATGGAAACAGGCCAGGACTCGACCTTCGATGTCGGGTTCCGTCGCGCCGACCCGGTGCCTGCACTGGTCCACTCGAACGGGCATTCGATGACGGCGAACCGTCGTCGACTCGCACGACGTTGCCGCCCCCCGCCGCGCGTGGTTCTCATTCCGCTATGAAAAGACGACGAGATCAGATGGTTGGCGCGAGCACGGCCTTCGTCGCGTTGGCCGCCCTCTGCTGGGGCCTATCGGGCGGGATCGGCGGTATTCTCATGGCCGACGGCTGGGATGCATTCGTCGTTTCGTTCTACCGCGGCCTGATCGGACTGCTGGTCGTCCTCGCCTGGCTGATGTGGCGCCCGCGCGGCAGCGGCCTGGCGAGCCCCCAATTGTGGTTCTGGTCGACGATCGCCGGCCTCGGCGTTGCAGGCAACTTCGCATTCTATTTCGCGAGCATCGCGCAGGGGAGCGTCGCGGTCGCGGCGACCTTGATGTACTGCGCGCCCGTCTTCGTCTATCTCGTGTCGTTCGCGCTAAAGTTGGAAAGCCCCACGGCCCCCAAGTGGGCCGCCATCGCCGTGGTGATGCTCGGCATCGCGCTGCTGACGCAGATTTACGACATCGGGGCGAGTGGCGTCACGCCGATCGGCGTAGGCGCCGGATTGCTGGCCGGGCTGTCCTACGCGGTCTTCATCTTCGGCTTCAAGTATGCCGCGCCGCATGGCAGCCCGCAGGCAATCCTCTCGATCGCGTTCGCGGTGCTCGCGGCCGTCCTGTTCTGGCCAGGAGATGCCGACCAGATGGCGACCGTCCTGACTACGCCCCATTGGCCCCTATTCGTGGCACTCGGCGTGCTCGGCGCCGGGTTGTCGTTCGTCCTCTACATCATCGGCCTGAGGCACACAGCCCCGGCCGTCGCCTCGATCGTGGCGATGGTCGAACCTGTCACCGCGTCGCTGTTCGGCGTGATGGTCTTGCACGAGAGCCTGGTTGGCCCACAGATTCTGGGCATGGGTCTGATCTTGGTCACAGTCACCGCGCTGAGCGTGCACTCGCGGTCCGTACCGCCACCCGCCGACTTGACCACGCCCTGATTCGTGTTCGAATACATGAACGGCGACATCTGGTACGAGGTCAACCCGGTGCTGCGAACCCTTGATCGCTTCCGCCGCCGATAACCCCGTCGCGGAGGCCGGCGCCGCCTTCAGCGCCCTGCGCCGCGGCATCGTGCGCAGCCGCGGCTTCTCGCTGCACCTGTGCACCTGCGATGCGGCGGCTCGGCCGCCCAGACGGCATCGGCGCGGTCGGCCTGCTGCTGGCCCAGGTCCTCGCGATCGGCGGGCACAGGGACGAGGCGCTGGCAGTGCTGGACGAGGCCGAGGCGGCCCTCGCGAAGCTCGGCCGAACGGCCGCGCTCGAACAGGTCCGCGAACGGCGGCGGCTCATCGCCGAACAGTAGAGGTCGTTGGATGGGCAAAGCGCAGAGCCCAGCGTACCCATCGACATCTTCGCCGCCGCACAAGCCGCTGTATAAGCCAAAGCGCCGTTCTCGATTCCGGCCCAGCCCGTCGCCGCGACGGTTTGGACATCGTGCCGTTGCAGTTGACGGGACGGGCGCCGGCGGCAATGGCTGGGAAGCGTCGCCCCCGCTACACCCACGGTAGGTCCGTGCCGCCGGCGAGCCAGCGGTCGACGGCGGCGCATTGGCGGCCCTCGCGGATCGCCCAGACGATCAGCGACTGGCCGCGGCGCGCATCGCCGCAGGCGAAGACCTTGGCCCGGCTGGTGCGGTAGTCGTGGTCGTCGGCGGCAATCAGGCCGCGACCGGTGAGGGCCGGGCGCAGCTCGGCGAGCGCGCCCGCGTGCTCCGGGTGGCAGTAGCCGATCGCGATCAGGACGAGTTGGGCCGGCAGCGTGCGATCCTGGCCCGCGACCGGCTGGCGCCGCGGCCGACCGTCGTCGCCGGTGCGCCAGCACAGCCGTTGCAGCCGCACGCCGGCGACCCGGCCTTCTTGGCCCTCGAAGCCGACCGTCTCCCAGCCCCAGAGGCGGCGGTTGCCCTCGGCGTCGTGGTCGTTCGGCTCGAGCTCCGGCACCGGCCGCGGCCAGTGCCGGAGGACGTCGCCGCGATGGGGCGGCGCGGCGTGATACTGGATCTGCACGACGCTACGCGCCCCCTGGCGGATCGCGGTGCCGACGCAATCGCCGCCGGTGTCACCGCCGCCGATGACGACGACATCGCGGCCGTGCGCATCGATGCGCCCGGCGGCCGGCACGGCCTCGCCGCCGAGCCGGCGGTTCTGTTGGGTCAGGTAATCGAGCGCGAAGTGGATGCCGCCGAGCGCGCGGCCGGGCGGCGCAACGTCGCGCGGCTCGGTGCAGCCGTTGGCCAGCACCAGGGCGTCGACCGAGCGACGCAGCGCCTCGGCGTCGAGATCGGTGCCGACCGCCACGCCGGTGCGGAACCGCACCCCCTCCGCCTGCATCTGCGCGACGCGCCGGTCGATCACGCCCTTCTCCAGCCGGAAGTCCGGGATGCCGTAGCGCAGCAGGCCGCCGGGCCTGGCGTCGCGCTCGTAGACGGTGACCCGGTAGCCGGCACGGGCGAGTTGCTGGGCGCAGGCGAGCCCGGCCGGCCCCGAGCCGACGACGGCCACCTGCCGGCGACGGCGCTCGTTGCCGCCGTCGTCGGTCGCCGCCGGGGGCTGCGGCTGGACCCAGCCGGCGGCGAAGGCGCGCTCGGCGATCGCCAGCTCGATCGCACGGATCGTCACCGGCGCGTCGGCGAGGCGCAGCGTGCAGGCGTCCTCGCAGGGCGCCGGGCAGAGCCGCCCGGTCAGCTCGGGGAAGTTGTTCGTCGACTCGAGCTGCTCCCAGGCGGTGCGCCAGTCCCCGTCGGTGACGAGCGCGTTCCAGTCCGGGATCAGGTTGTGGACCGGGCAATGACTATGGCACCAGGGGATCGCGCACTCCATGCAGCGCTCGGCCTGGGCGCGGCAGCCGGCATCGTCGGCGACCCGCTCGTACTCGTGCCAGTGACGCAGGCGTCGCACTGGCGTCTGCTTCGGGGGCGCGACGCGGGGACGACGGAGGAAGGCCCAGAGGTCGGTCATGGCATCTCTCCCGTAGGGCACTCGGGCAGGCCCGACGGTGGTTGAAGGCCTGCTGGTTTCGACCGCAAGGAGCGGACCACAGCTCCCGACCGATCGCCGATGTGGTGCGATGTCAGGTCGCGTGCGGCACTCGGTCGGGCCATTTGCCCGCCGCATCGGGGCAAATGCCCCACTGGACCGGGCCCGACTGCGCCAGCACCGCCGCCGACCGGTGGCCACATCCTTGCATGTCAGCGCGTTCGACCGGCCGCGCGCCAGCGCCGGCCGGCGACTCCAGCCGAAGGACCCATCGCGGTCCGAGCGCCCGTCACGCACGACCGCGGACGACCAGCAGAAGGCCCGTCGCATGATCGACACCGAATCCCTCTCCCTGACTCTCACCCTCGCCCTCTTCGCCGTCGGCACGCTGGCGATCGCCGCCGTCGGCACGCATCTGGCGCGCCTCGCCGACCGCCTCGCGGATGTGACCGGGCTCGGCGAGGCGGTCTTCGGCGCCGTCCTGCTCGGGGCCAGCACCTCGATCCCGGGTGTCGTCGCCTCGACGATCATGGCCGGTGCGGGGCGGGCCGACCTGGCCGTCGGCAACGCCGTCGGCGGGATCGCGGCGCAGACCGCCTTCCTCGCGATCGCCGACATGGCCTACCGCCGCGCCAACCTCGAGCACGCCGCCGCGTCGGTACCGAACCTGATCCACGGCGCCCTGCTCTGCGCCCTGCTCGCGCTACCGCTGCTCGCCGCGACCGGCCCGGAGCTGACCCTCTGGCAGGTCCATCCCGCCTCGCCCTTGCTCGTCGCCGTCTACGTCTTCGGCCTGCGGCTCGCCTCGCAGACCCGCGACGCGCCGGCCTGGCGGCCGGTGCAGACGGGCGACACCCTCGTCGACGTGCCGATCGATGCGCCCGGCCACGCGACCCGACCGGGCCGGCTGTGGTTCGCCTTCGCCGCCAGCGTCGCCGTCGTCGCGATCGCCGGCTGGCTGGTCGGACTCTCCGGGATCGCCCTGGTGCGCCACACCGGCCTCTCCGAGACCCTGGTCGGCACCCTGCTCACGGCGGTCTCCACCTCGCTGCCGGAACTCGTGACCGCGGTCGCGGCGGTGCGTCACGGCGCCCTGACGCTGGCCGTCGGGGCCATCATCGGCGGCAACACCTTCGATGTCCTGTTCCTCGTCTTCGCCGACATCGCCTACCGCGATGGTTCGATCTACCATGCCGTCAGCGCCCAGCCACTGTTCGTCATCAGCCTGACGATCCTGCTGACGGCGGTCCTGCTGCTCGGGCTCATCCGCCGCGAGCGGCGCGGGGTCGCGAACATCGGCTTCGAGAGCGTCGCCGTGCTGGCCTTCTACTTCATCGGGGTCGCCGCGCTGGTCTTCTGGGGACCGGGCGACCCGTGACTTCGACGCCGGTCAGGCGCCGGCGGCCGATGGACGGCGCCGCCCCCGGAGGGCGGCCGCCTTGCCCGGCATCCACCGTGCGCACCCGACCCACCAGGGACGGAGCCAGGGCGCCTCAGCCTCCGTCGGCGCCGATGAGCCCGGTCAGGAACCGCGCCAGCGGCGCCGTCAGCCGGGCAGCGTCGCTGCCGCCGAGCCACACTAGGGCGAGGCCGGCGCAGCCGGCACCGACCAGCGGCAGGCCGACCCGCCCACCGAGCCTCAGCCCCCCGATCGATGCGCAGACCGCGGTCTTGAACAGGGCATTGGCCGTCGTCGCGGCGACGATCGCGAGCACCGCGACCGACGGCGCGAGCGTCGCCGAGTCCATCTCGGCGACCGAGAGGGTGATCGCATTGAGGTCGGCGACGCCCGAGACCACGGCGAGGACCAGGACCCCGGCGTCGCCGAAGGACTCGACGGCGAGCCGTCCGAGCAACATCACGAGCGCGAGCAGGAGGCCGAAACGCAGTGCCAGTCCGAGCGACAGTGGATTCCCGACGTGCGGCGCCGTGCCGGCGTCGGCGCGGCCGCGCCACCACCAGAGGAGGAACGCCGGGGCGGCCGTGACGAGCGTCATCACCAACAGCGGCGGGAGCAGCGGGGCGACCAGCGCCGGCTGGACCGCGGCGACGATGACGAGGATTCGCGGGAAGAGGGTCGCGTTGGCCATCAGGATGCCGGCCGCAAGCGGGTCGGCGCCCCCGCGTGGCTCGCCGCGGCCCGTGCGGGCCAGCCGCGCCATCTGGAGTGTCAGGGCCGTCGACGAGGCGAGCCCCCCGAGCAGACTGGTCATGACCAGACCCTTGCGCGGCCCGGCGATCCGCACCGCGAAGTAGCCCAGGTACGAGATGCCGGCGATCAGGACCACCATCCACCAGAGCTGGTACGGGTTGAGCGCCCCGAGCGGCCCCAGATCGCGGTCCGGCAACACCGGCAGTAGCACGACCGAGATGACCAGGAGCTTCAGCGTCGCCTGCAGTTCGCGGCGGTCGAGCTTCGCGACCCAGGTGTGCAGTTGCGGCTTGAAACCGAGCAGCAGGGTCGCGACGACCGCCGCCGAGGCCGCCGTCGTGCGCTGGCCGAGCACCGCCAGGGTCGCCAGCACGAAGGCCAGAAGCGCCGCGACCAGGCTCGTGATGCCGGTATGCCCGGTCGCCCGGGCATCGACCAGATAGGCGGTGACGACCACGGCGACGACGGCGAGAAACATGAGCCCGAACACGCCGGGCCCGAGCGCGAGCGCGAGGAGGCCGGCGACCCCGCCGAGGAGCCCGATCAGGCCGAAGGTGCGCACCCCGGCCGGCCACTCGGTGTCGCGGTCGAACTGCCCGTGCCAGCCGCGCTCGAGCCCGAACAAGAGCCCGATCGCCAAGGCCACCGCGAGCCCGACGAGGGCCTGCCATTCGCCGTTCGTGATCGCCGCACCCATGCCGGATGCCATGCAACAGTCGCTCCATCACGCGCCGCACGCCCTCTTTCCGCTATCCTCGCGTACGAAACCGCCAGCGCACAGGAGGCCGAGAAGCGATGACGAACCAAGATGAGGCGCCGATCGGGCCCGCGACACCCGAGCTCGAGGGTTTCGTCCGCAAGACGCTCGGTTGCACCTGCCCGGCCGAGGTCTTCTGGCATGTCGACGAGTCGCCGAGGGAGCAGTCGCACAACGCCGGGGTCGTTCGGCGGATCGCGATCGGCGGGCGGCTGCTCGTCTATTTGGTGCGGGCGCCGCGCGACGACAGACCAAGCTCGGCAGCGGCGCTGATGCGTGGCTGGGTCGCGGCCGGCCTCGCCGAACGCGACGCGGCGGGGATGAACCGATTGCGGATCGTCGTCGTCCTCGATGGGACCCATCCAGCGTTGCAGGCCGCGCTTGGGAGAGCGTTCGAAGCAGCCCGCCCGATCGGCGACGCACGACTCCACCTGCACCTGATCGACGCGACGACGGCCGCCGCAGTCCTGCCGCCAGCCTGAGCGAGCCGACCTGCGGATCAACGGCCGGTCTCGACCTCCCGCTCGCGCCGTTCGCGGGCCGCGACCTCACCCTGCTTGCCGACCGCCTCGGCGTGCTCGCGCTCGGCGCGGGCGCCCTTGCGACGCTGCTGGAGAGATTCGATCGCCTCGGTGCGACCATAGACGACGAGGGTATCCCCGGCGACGACCCGGGTCTCGCCACCGGGCGTGCCGAGCCACTCCCCGCCCGGCGATGAGACGCCGAGGACCAGCACCCCCTCGGCCGCCGGTCGTGCCTCGGCGAGCGTGCGCCCGTCGAGCCAACCGTCGGCCTCGACGGCGAGTTCGACGATCCGGTAGTCACCCCCGAGCCGCAGTAGACCCGCGTAGTCGCGCACGTCGAGTTGCGTGTAGCGCGCGAGGAGCCGTTCGACGAGGCGCGACAGCAGGCGATCGAACAGTGTGCTCGCCGACAGCGCCCAAAGACCGACGACGCCACCGATCAGGAGCGGGATCTTGATCTCCAGACCCAGGCCGTTGTCGCCGGTGCGCACGAAGGCCAGGATCAGCGACGAGACGGCGGTGACGATGCCGGCATTGCCGAGCAGCATCAGCAGCAGGACGACGCGGCGTCGCACCGGGTGATTGACGACCTGTTCGGACTCGGCGGTGGTGAAGCCCGCCCCGGAAAAGGCCGAACGCGCCTGGAAGCGCGCCGTCTGGCGCGACAGGCCGGTGTAGGTCAGAACGATCGCGGCGACCCGGGTCAGCAGGATCGACAGGGTCACGACCAACAGCAGCGAGAGGATCGCCGTCACGTCGCCGCCCTCCCCTGTTGGCCCGCCGCCATGGGCGGCGGATCGTGCATACCCTCTTCGACGCCCCAGCGGATCAACAGGTCGTTGACTGGATAGGCCGCGACGAAGCCAACCGTCAACGAGAACACGAGCGACGACCAGAAGAGCGGCTCGCCCATGCCGGCCTTGCCGGCGATCGCCAGATCCATGCCGATGGCGCTGACCTCCATGACCGTGATGCTCGCGGTCTCGCTGTAGAAGGCGTCGGTGAGGGCGCGCCCGGTCGAGACGCCCTCCTGGATCAGCGGCCCGACCGTCAGCGCGAACCCGGCGACATAGGCGAGCGCGACGCTGATCCCGGCGATCCACCAGTTGCCGAGCCCGAGAAGCCTGGCGGCGATGAAGACCCCGGCGATCTCACCGCCGCCGCAGCCCCCCGAGTAGCAATGGGCGGTCGAGCGGCAGGCGCGCCGCCAGAGGTCGTCGCGCGGAATCTGCTTGCGCCCGGAGTAGAAATAGATGGCCAGCCCGAACGGCCCCGAGTAGGCCACCGTCAGGGTCCAAGCCCACCTCATCAGGCCGGCGCTCTCGGGGTTGTTGCGGCACAGGTCCCAGAGCAGGACCGCGACCGAGACGGCGGCGATGCCGGCCCAAACGGTGATGGTCAGCGGATGGGAAAGCAAGGCGATCATGGCGAAGACCTGGTTGGCGTGACTGGATTCGTGGACGCCAGACCACGAGATGGAGCGACAACGACGCCGACGAGTGGCAGCGAGCGTGTCCGGGAAGAGAGGCCCGACGGCCGCGCGCAACGACCGCAGACCCGAGTAAAGCCTGTCCTAGGAGTTCGCTCGCGAGCGACGACGATCCCAGACAAGCGGCTGAAAGGCCGGCCGAGCCGGCCCTCCTCATGGGGCCGCCCCGAGGAACCTCGGGGCTGGCTCTCTCACTCCTCCAGCGTACAGATCGCCTCCGGCTCGTCGAGCATGAAGACCAGGCTCTCGGAGACGACCAACCGGAAGTAGGTGCCATCGTTCGACGAATAGCCGACCTGGATGTCCTGACCGATCTTGATGTCGCCGACGCGCGCGTCGACCAGTACCGCACCGTCGATCGGGGCCTTGAACAGGCCGGCCTCGCAGAGCCGCTGCAGGTGGTCGAGCTGCAGCATGTCCGAACACTGATAGCGTCGGAACAGCGCGTTGTAGCGCACCGGCGACAGGGCCAGCGCATAGGGTCCTACATAGCCGTTGGCGTCGAGGCGGTTGACGGCGGCGAGGACGTCGCCGATCGCCTGCTCGACCTCGCTCCAGTCCCCGCACGGCACGCTCGAGCGGCCGTTGGCCGTCATCAGCCCCTCGAGGCCGAGTTCAGGGATGCCCTGGTAGATCACCTGCTCCTCGCGCCGGGCGATGGCCTCCGCGGCGGCCTCGACCGGCCGCAGGTCGAGCGGCAGGCCGAGCCGCAGGTGGCCTTCGACGCGCCGGATGCTGAGGGCCAGCGGTTGCTGGAGCATCGGCACCGGGATCGAGCGGCTGCCGACGGTCCCGGCCAGCTCGCCATCGGGCTCGTTGACGACGGCCTCGTCGCCGATCTCGACACTCGTCAGACCGATCCCGAACGGTCCCTCCAGATCGAGAAAGCGTCGGGCGGTCAGGCGATCCCGGGCCGCACCGATCGCCGCGGCATCGATCCGCGTCCAGAGCTCGGCCGGAAAGCTGGCGGCATCGCGATTCAGGTAGCTCATCAGTGGTCCCCCTTCAGACTGCCCAGGGTCAGGCCCGCCGAGGTCTCGGCGGCCGGGGTCTCGGCGGGCGGCGCCTCGCCGTCGGCCGTGCCGCTCGTCGCGGCCTCCTCGGCCTCGAGGATCGAACCCTCGGCGAACAGATAGGTGCTCAGGTGTTCCTGGAAGTCCGGATCGCGCCGGCGCAGCCATTCGAGCACCATGGCCGCGTGCTCGATCTCCTCGCGCATATTGTGCAGGAGGATCTCGCGCAGCTCGGCATCGCGGCAGGCGTCGGCGCGCTGGCGATACCAGTCGACGGCCTCCAGCTCCTCCTGCAACGAGACGAGCGCGCGGTGGACATCGCGGGTCATCGTGCTGAGGTCGGCGGGGTCCTCGTGAAGCGTGGTCGATGAGCCTCCCATCGCTCTCCTCCTCTGTGCTGGACCTGTCTCTGGCGATCAGGCATGGAACTTGGTCGGACCGCCGCTCGGCGGCCCGCATCGGCAACGGCGGCAACGGCCATGCCAGAGCACCCCGGACCACCTCGGGCCGGGGGCATGGCGCGTCGGATCCGCCACCCTGCACGGCAACGGCCCTCGAGCGTTCGGGGGCCCATGTCGGGCGAAGATCGTTTACAGAATAGCGCCGTCTACGACTGGTGAATATGCGCACGCTCCAGCACATTTCCAGCACCGAGGCTCGGGCAATCGAGGCCGCACGCGATCCAGACCTCTTGCTCGGGCGGCAAGCGCCTCAATTTCAGGCCATTGTTCCCTGCCGTCCCCGAACGGCCTAGGCATCCAATCCCGACGGAGGCAGCGCATGCAGCATCGACTGGTCCTGTTGCGACATGGCAAGAGCGAGTGGAACCGCCAGAACCGCTTCACCGGCTGGCACGACGTGGACCTGGCCGAGGAGGGCCTGAGCGAGGCCCACCGGGCCGGCCGCGCACTGCGCGAGGCCGGCTTCCAGTTCGACATCGCCTACACGTCGGTGCTCAAGCGGGCCATCCGCACCCTCTGGATCGCCCTCGATGAGCTCGATCAGATGTGGCTGCCGGTCGTGCGCGACTGGCGCCTCAACGAGCGCCACTACGGTGCCCTCCAGGGGCTCGACAAGGCCGAGACGGCCGCCGAGTACGGCGAGGAACAGGTGCGGCTTTGGCGGCGCGGCTTCCGCATCCGGCCACCGGCCGTCGCCGAGGACAGCCCCTACGACCCGGCCGGCCAGCCCCGTTACGCCGACGTGCCGCACGCGCGGCTGCCGCGCGCCGAGTCGCTGGAGGACACGGTCGCGCGGGTCGCCGAGTGCTGGGACGACACGCTCGCGCCGCGCCTGCACGACGGTGGGCGGATCCTGATCGCCGCCCACGGCAACAGCCTGCGGGCCCTGATCAAGCTCATCGACCGGATCGGCGACGAGGAGATCGAGAAGGTCGAGATCCCGACCGGCGTGCCGCTCGTCTACGAACTCGACGATGGGCTGCGCCCGCTGCGCCACTACTACCTCGAGACCCGCGCCGCGGCGCCGCCCGCCTGAGGGCCGCGTCTTCGTCAGTCGCGCCGCAGGAGTCGGCGCAGCGCGGCCAGCGGACGGGTGTTGATCACATCGTCCGCCGCGAGCCAGCCGCGCCGGGCCTGGCCGATGCCGAAGCGCATCATCTCCAGGCCGGCGCGGCTGTGCGCATCGGTCGAGATCGCGACCTTCAGGCCGAGCTCCTTGGCCTGCTTGCAGGCCAGCTCGGTCAGGTCGAGGCGGCTCGGCTGGGCGTTCAGCTCGAGGAAGCAGCCGCGTTCGAGGGCCGCCCGCATGACCCGCTCCAGGTCGATCGCATAGGGCTCGCGGGCCCCGATCAGGCGCCCGGTCGGATGGGCGAGGATGTTGAAATGGCGGTTGTCCATCGCCCGGATCACCCGCTCGGTCTGGCGGTGCTCGGGCAGATCGAACTTGTAGTGGATCGAGGCGACGCGCAGGTCGAGGCGGGCGAGGATCTCGTCGGGCAGGTCGAGCGAGCCGTCCTCCAGGATGTCGACCTCGCTCGCCTTGAGGATCTGGAATCGCCCCTGATACTGCTCGGCGAGCCGCTCGTTGAGCCGGTCGATCGCGTCGATCTGCGCCGCCAGGCGCGTCGCGTCGAGCCCGTGGACGACGCCGAGGTGCTTGGTATGGTCGGTGATCGCGAGGTACTCGTAGCCGAGCGCGGCGGCCGCCTCGGCCATCGCCGCGAGGCTGTCCTGGCCGTCGGTCGCGTCCGTGTGGGCGTGCAGGTCGCCGCGGATGTCATCGGGCGTGACGAGCGCCGGCAGGGCGCCCCGCTCCGCCGCCTCGATCTCGCCGCGGTCCTCGCGCAGCTCCGGGGCGATGAAGGGCAGGCCGACGGCGGCGTAGATGGACTCCTCGGTGCGCCCGGCGATTGCCTCGTCGCCGCGGTAGACGCCGTACTCGCTGATCTTGAGCCCGCGTTCGACGCCGCGGCGGCGCACCGCGACATTGTGCGCCTTCGAGCCGGTGAAGTAGTGCAGCGCCGCCCCCCAGCTCGCCGTCGGCACGACGCGCAGGTCGACCTGAATGCCCGAGCGCAACCGGACGCTCGCACGCGTCTCGCCGTGCGCGAGGACCTCGGCGACCGCCCCGTAGCCGACGAAGCGCTCGGCGACGGCACCACCGTCGTCGCAGGCGACCAGGATGTCGAGGTCGCCGACCGTCTCGCGGCGGCGCCGAAAGCTGCCGGCGACGGTCAGGTCGGCGATGCCCGGCGCGCCGCGCAGGTACTCGAGCAGCGGCCGGACCAGCCCCTCGGCCTCGATCAGCGGCGTGCGCGACGACGGCCCCTGCCAGCGGGCGAGGCGCTCGCGGAGCTGTGCCTCGGTCTTCTCGCCGAAGCCGGGCAGCTCGTGGACCCGGCCGGCCTCGACGGCGCCGCGCAGATCGGCCAGCGAGGCGACGCCGAGCCCCTCGTGCAAGGCCCAGACCCGCTTCGGTCCGAGGCCGCCCAGATGCAGGAGCTCGCGCAGCGACGGGGGCACGCGTTGGCGTACGGCCTCGAGCTGCGGCAACTGACCGGTCTCGACGATGACCTCGATCTTCTTCGCGATCGCCTCGCCGACGCTCGGCAGCTCGGTCAGGTCGGCACCGGCCGCGACCAGGTCGGCCAGGTCCTCGCCGAGGCCCGGGATCACCCCGGCAGCCTCGCGGTAGGCGCGGACCCGAAAGGCCTCGGCGCCCTCGATCTCGAGCAGATCGGCGATCTCCTCGAAGATCGCCGCGATCTCGCGGTTCTGGATGGTCATCACCGACCTCCTCCTGCCATCGTTCATCTCAGGAGCGATTCAACCCAATAGCGGCTGTTGACCGCTCCATCATGGACTCGAGTCGTTGAAATCGCCAAGATGCCTTACCCGAGCCCTGCCCACCCGCTCGGTAAAGGCCGCTACGGCGCCCGATGCAGGTCGCACGCGGCGCCCGTCGGGTGTCGGCAACGCGCGCTGGCGTGACGAAGCGGTCATCGTGCAACGGCAGCCCCGGCAACAGCAGACCGACCCCCGACCCGACGAGGCCGAACCATGCCCTACGACACGAACGCGGACCTGCCCCCGTCGGTCCGCGACAACCTCCCAGACGCGGCCCAGACCATCTACCGCAAGGCATTCAACAGCGCCTGGGAGCAATACGAAGATCCCGCGGATCGCCGCGGCGACGCGTCGCGCGAAGAGACCGCCCACCGAGTCGCCTGGTCGGCCGTAAAAGGCTCTTACGAGAAGCGAGATGGTCACTGGCGGAAGAAGGATTGGGCTCACCCCGCGCAGGCTACGTGCCGCTCAGCACCCCAGGCCGATAGCCCCACCGGCGGTCCGACGGCCGCGGAGAATCGACCCCGCACCGGAGCGGATAGCCGCGGAAGATCCAACCCACACATCGCACCAGGCTACCGCATGCTACGTCATGCGTACCTTAGGAACGGTGCGGAAACAACCGATACAAGCACATGGAAGACAAGAAACTACGAAACGCGCGAAAGTCGCGACAAACACCGAATTCTCCCGCGTATATTCTGCCTTTTCGTGTATTTCACGTGTTTCGTAGTTTAAGAGAAGATGCGCCGGTTGTTCTTGAATCGTCACTCAACGTTCCATCACGCGGCGCCTGCGAAACGGGGCCGACAAGAGGCGGCCCAGCACGCGCCGAGGCGTCAGCCAGGCGATGCGCACGCCATGGCGCCGATTCGCGAGCACGCGCGCGGCGAGCACCGGGGCGACCGTCTCGACCCGATCGCCGAACAGGTCGATGAAGCGCGCGATGCGAGCCTCCTGCCCGGGCCGGATACTCAGGGCCAACAGGTCGGTGACGACGATGCCCGGATTGATCCGCCCGAGTCGCACGGGCGTACCGCGCAGCTCGGCGACGAGCGATCGGGTGAAATAGCTAACCGCCGCCTTGCTCGTGCCGTAGAGGGCGCTGCCAGGCCGGCGCTCGTTGCCGCTGCCCCAGCCCTCCAGGTTGAAGATCTGACCGTGCCCCTGAGCCAGCATGCCCCGCGCCGCGACGCGGGTGCCGTAGAGGGTGCCGAGGAGGTTGGTCTCGATCAGCGAGCGGATCGTTGCCGGATCGTGCTCCCAGAAATCCTGCTCGATCGAACCGATCGCCGCATTGTTGATCCAGATGTCGACACCCTGGAAGCGCTCGACGGCCGCCTGCCAGAGGGCCTGGGCCTCGTCCGCGTCAGCTACGTCGCCGGCCCGGCCGAGCACCCGATCGCCGCCCGCTTCGCCAGCCAGGACGGCGACGGCCTGGGCCAGCCGTTCGGGATCGCGGCCGTTCACGACGACGTGGCAATCGTGGCGCAGAAAGGCCTGTGCCATACCGAGGCCCAGCCCCTTCGTGCCCCCGGTGATGACTACGACGGGCGAGCGCGGGAAAGAATCTCCAGCCATGGTCAGGAAACCGACTCCCTCAGTTGATCGACTGCTCGTGGGCTACGAGGTATGTACCCTAGTGCCTCGCTCCAGAAATACCGAGGCCGCTTTCATGTCGCTCTATGATGCGAGCGCCGTAGGAGCCCGCTTGCGGGCGACTACGACGCGCTCGCCGCTGCAAAGAACGCCCGCAAGCGGGCTCCTACTACGCGCCACGCGGGGATTGCAGGCAGCGACGCGCGGTCTCGGGAATCGCGCAGTCTTGCACTAGCTGCCGGGACAGGGCGCGAAGAAGTCGTCCCGTTGCGCCTCGAGGCACTTGTCGCTCGTGTAGGTCGTGCGGCCCGGCGTGCCGGCCTCGCGCTGCTCCTCGCGCTCCATCTCGAGGAGCTGCCGGGCTGGCCCACAGGCCTCGGCCGCGGCACAGGCACCGTCGGCGCCGCAGACCTGCCCGACCAACACCTCGCAGGGCGAACGACCGAGGATGGGCGCGCCCCCGGCCACCTCCGGCAGCGGCGTCGACGGCGGCAATGGCCGGCGCGACTCGAGGATCTCCTGGTTCGGCACGACGCGACCGGACTCGACGGTCAGCTCGCGCCCGTCGTCGAGCCGGTGGACGCCATCCCAGAGTTGGGTCTCCTCGCCGTCGATGGTGACGGTCGGGCGGTTCGTCCAAGGGTCGATCTGGACCTGGCCGCCACCCCGCAGGGTGCCGCTCCAGGACTCGGCAGCCGCCGGCTGGGCGATGAGCGCCAGCCCAAGCAGCAGCGGCGCGCCCAGGGACGACCAAGATAGCCGCCCCACGCCACCGGTCGGCCACCATCGTGGCGCGAAGTCCGTCACGTCGATCCTCGGCATGCGATTCCTCGGCCCGGCCGCGCGAGACCGATGACGCCGGCGGCCAGGTCGTCCGCTCGCCGCGAAGGACCCCGGGTAGCCCGATCGACGGGTTCAGGAGCCACGCGAGACCCTCCGTCTAGAGGGCATCCGTTTTGGCCGCCATCACGAAGTCGTTGCGGTGCAACCCCCGGATCTTGTGAGACCACCAGGTAACTACGACGCTGCCCCACTCGGTCGTGAGCTTGGGGTGATGGCCCTCGGCCTCGGCGATCTCGCCAACCCGGTTGGTGAAGGCCAGAGCCCGGGCGAAATCCGGGAAATCGAACCGTCGCTCCAGCTGCGCGACACCGTCACGGGTCTCGACGGACCACTCCGGGACCTCCCGGCGCAGGGCCTCGAGCTCCTCGCCGGTCACCTGCGGCGCATCGGCGCGGCAGGCCTCGCATCGTTGTCGAGTCAGTTCGGTCATCGGCTAGCTCCTCGATCGATGTGGACACCAGGCCGCGATGCGCAAGCGACGGCCCTCTTTCCCTGGGTTTGGGTCTGTTTCCTGAAGACTTCAACCTCGCCGCGACAGTCTCGCGCACCGCCGAGAGCAGGCGAATCACGACGCGTCGCAGCGCACGCCCCTCGGCCCGCAGTGACTTGTTTCGGCGCCCAGCGACCGCCACATCGCGGGTATCCACCGAGCGACGAGGCGAGTGCGACATGAGCGACCTAACCCCGGACGAGCGACGCGCCCTGACGCAGCGCGCGATGAGCCTCCTCGACGGCTGGCGCCTCCCGCCTCCCCAGATCGCCGCCCTCCTCGACCTGCCGGACGGGATCAGGTCGCGCGCGATCGGGCGATTCCGCGATGGCGAGGCCCTGCCGGACGAGGCCGAAGTCAACCGCCGCCTCCACTATCTGCTGCGCATCGAGGATGCGTTGCGCACCTCGTTCCCGCGCAGCCCCGAGATGCGCGACCTCTGGATCCTGCGCGGCAACCGCCGCTTCGGTCGCCGCACGCCGCTCGCGGTCATGCTCGAGGACGGCGAGAGCGGCTTCATCGCCGTCCTGTCGCACCTCGACTGCACATTCGCCTGGGATCTAACCGGCTCGAAGACGCGCTATGGCGCAGCCTGACGGGCCTGACGCGACGGCAAGACGATCCGGCTCCCGAGCGCCTTTCGCGAGGGCTCGAATCACAATGGTGCCGTCAGCCGTCAGCAAAGAGCCTGTCGCCCCGTTCATACTTGGCTCGTCGCCCCTTCCCCCTTCGCCGATGGGCGAGCCGCCGATCGGGCAGGATGTCGCGAAGGCGCCGCGTGGCCTGGGCTGAAGGCAGGCGCCCCTCCTCCCGCTGATCAGGTCACCTCGAAAGAGGCTGCAGAACGGTTTCGTCGTGCCCGTCATCAGCGCGGCGCTTCCAGGGCCGGCCTTTCTCCCGCACAATAAGTCCCTTTGGCGCCACGTAGCGCCTCTGTCGGCCGTTGGGCGCCGGCGCGCACCCCGGGGATCGACCGCACATGGGCATGAGAGAAAGAGTCAATCCGACCCTGATCGGCGCATTCGTCATCGGCGCCGTGGCTCTCGCCTTGATCCTAGTGATCCTGCTGGGCGGCGGCACGCTCTTCCAGCAATCGCGCCATTTCGTCGTGGTCTTCGACCAGTCCCTGCACGGCCTCTCCGTCGGCGCCCCGGTCGCCTTCCGCGGCGTGCCGATCGGCCAGGTCACGTCGATCAACCCGGTCATCGACGCCGACGGCGGCAAGCTCAGGGCCGTCAACATGATCGTCGACATCGAGATCAATCGCGGCCAGATCCGCTCCGCTAAGACCTCCCTCGTCGACATGGAGAGCTACAACGACGACGAACTCGCCGACTTCTTCGACCAGCAGGGCGTGCGCGCCCAGCTCGCGTTGCAGAGCCTGCTGACCGGGCAACTCTTCGTCAATCTGGACTTCTTCCCGGACAGCCCAGTCAAGAAGGTCGAGATCACGACGCACCACCCGCAGATCGCGACGATCGAGACAGGCCTCCAGCGCCTCGGACGGACCATCGACACCCTGCCGATCGATCAGATCATCGAGAAGTTCACCAATGTCCTCGACGGTCTCGACCGAGTCATCAACGCCGAGGAGATCCCCAGGATCCTCGCCGCGGCCCAGGGCACCGCCGAGTCGAGCGAGCGGATCGCGACCGGGATCGAGCAGCAACTCGATCCGATCATGACCGATCTGCGCGGTGCCGCGGCCGCGGCCAACCAGGCGCTCGGGCAGGCGCAGGACGCCCTCGACCTCGAGGACGGACCGGCGGGCGAACTGCTGCGCAATCTGACCCGCGCGGCCGAGACGGCGGAGGGCACGCTGGCCGAGGCACGCACCGCATTGGCCCAGGTCGACCACCTCCTCGGCGACCACTCGCCCGAGCGCCAACGCATCCAGGCCATGCTCGGCGAGTTGACCTCCGCGGCGCGCTCCTTCCGCGTCCTCGCCGACTACCTGGAACGCCACCCGGAGGCCCTGATCCAGGGCAAGCGGCGCTGACGCGGGGTTGGAAACGAATCAACCGACAGGACTCACGTCACGCCTCTCGACCGTTCCGACGACCCCCATCCACGAGGAAGCGGTCCACTACCGTCTCTAATCGGCGGCACCACTCGGCCGCCGATGTCGGGTCGCGCTGAGCCAATCCGACGAACGCCCGGTCATCGCTCAATCGATACCTCGCCCAGCGGCCTGCCCCCCGGCCCCTCGACCCCCGGGCGGCCGAGCGCCCGGGCGAGGGCCTGGAGGTGCGCGTCGATCTCCCGCTGCCGATGCGCACTGGCGAAGGCCAGCAGGTGATCGATCAGCGGGTCCTCGACGAGGCGGCGGGCCCGCCCGATGGCGACGAGCGCGGCGTCCGTGTCCGCGGCGGCCAGCCGCTCGATCGCATGCGCCAGGAGCCGCCCGGCGGCCCGTTCGGCGTCGAACGCTAGAGACAGGTCCAGACCGCAGCGCCGGCAGCGCTCGGCGCCGTCCCAACGGGCGCGGCAGGTCGGGCAGCGCTCCATCAGGACTCCAAGTAGTAGACGAGGTCCGAGAGGGCGTTGACGGCCTCCTCGATGGCCGCCGCATCGCCGCCCGCGAGGGCATCGCGCAGCGCCTCGGCGAGATCGACGAGGTCCTCGCGGTCCTGCGGACTGGCCCCGTCCATCAACCGCTCGGCCTTCTCCAGCAGGGCCTTCGCCGCAACGCGCTCGCGCCGCTCCTCGGGCACCCGCTCGGCCTCGCCGTCGATCAGCACCGACAGCCGTTCGCGCGCCTCGGTCAATTCCTCCTGCTCGAAGCGCGTCGTCGCGTTGTCGATCGTGGTCCGCGCCTCCAGCCCGGTGCGCTTCTCGCGCGAGGTGACATGGAGGATGCCGTTGATGTCGAGCGAGAAGGTCGTGACGATGACATTGCCGGCCGGCACATCGCTCAGGCCCTCGATACGGTAGGAGCCGATCTCGGTATTGTTCAGCGCATCCGGGTCCTCGCCCTGGTAGACCTTGACATCGATCGCCTTCTGTCCGTCATCGATCGTCGAGAAGGCCTCGCTCTTGGTCACCGGGATCGGCGTGTTCTTGCGGATCAGCGGGATGTAGGTGTACAGGTAGGGCTCGCCGTCGAGCAGCCCCAGGGCACTCGTACCGAAGGTGTAGGGCGTCACATCGACGAGCACGCGCGCGACCTGCTCGCCGGCGATCACGGCGGCCTGGATCGCCGCCCCGGTCGCGACGCACAGCTCCGGGTCCACCTCGCTGCGCGGCTGGATGCCCAGTTCCTGCTCGATGCGCTGCTGGATCAGCGGCGTGCGCGTCGCCCCGCCGACCAGCAGGACCTCGTCGAGGTCGGAGACCGTGAGGCCGGCCCCCTCGAGGGCGATGTGCATCGCCTCGAGGGTCTCGTCGATGAAGGGGGCGATCATCGCCTCGTATTCGCTGCGATCGAGCTCGAGCGATAGGTGCACAGGCTTGCCGTCGTGTTCGAGCAGGTACTCCTCCTCGACGCGTGCATAGGGGGCGTCGCTCAGCGCGATCTTGGCCGTCTCGGCCGCACGCGCCAGGCGGGCCATGGCACCGCGGTCGCCGCTCGGGTCGACGCCCTTCTCCGCCTCGAGCCAACCGACCAGGCGCTCGACGAGCTTGGCGTCGAAATCGTCGCCGCCGAGGTGGTTGTTGCCGTGGCTCGCGAGGACCTCGGTGACGTCGCGGTCGAGGCGCACGACCGAGACGTCGAAGGTGCCCCCACCGAGGTCGTAGACGAGGATCGTCTTGGCCTCGGCTTGATCGACCTCGTAGGCCAACGCCGCAGCGGTCGGCTCGTTGATGATGCGCACGACCTCCAGCCCGGCCAGGGCGCCGGCGTCGCGGGTCGCCTGGCGCTGGGCATCGGAGAAGTAGGCCGGCACCGTGATCACGGCCTTCTCGACCGGCTGTCCCAGGTCGTCCTCGGCGGCCTGCTTGAGGCGGCGCAGGATCAGCGCCGAGATCTCCTGCGGCGTGTAGGCCTTATCGCCCATCTCGACCTTGGCGTCCTCGCCCATGCGCCGCTTGATCGAGCGCACGGTCCGCTCTGGATAGAGCGGATATTGGTTGCGGGCGGCCTGCCCGACCAACAGGCGCCCGTCGTCGGCCAACCCGACGACCGAGGGCAGGATGCGGCTGCCGTCGACCTCGATGACCCGTGCCTGTCCGCCCTGGACGATGGCCACCTCCGAGTTGGTCGTCCCGAGATCGATTCCGATGATGATGTCGCTCACGATGCTCACCTGCTGAGGCAAAAATTGGGGAACGCGGACGAGCGGGCCGCCCGCGCGAAGCTGTTCGATCGGAGATTCGGCGGCGCGCCGGGCGCGACGCGCGGTCAGTTGCGCTCGCGCCGGTTGACGATGACCTCGGCCGGACGCAGTAGCCGATCATGCCGGAGGAAGCCCCGACGACGCTCGGCGACGACCTCGCCGTCGTCGCGCGCGGGGTCCTGGACGATCTCGCCGACCTGCATCGTCTGCGGATCGAAGGGCCGGCCGACGACCGGCAGCGGCGCCACCCCACGCCGCGCCAGGGTATCGTCGAGTCGCCGCAGGGTCATGGCACCGCCCTCGGCGAGCGCCGCGACGAACTCGCGCGCCCCACCGCGCCGTGCGAGCCAGCCGGGACGATACCGCTCCGCCTGCTCGTGACCGGCCTGCAAGCGGTCGCGCAGATCGAGCAGCTCCAGCAGCAGGTCGCGGTCGACCTGCTGGGCGATCTCGCGCTCGGCCTGGTCGCGCCGCTCCAACTCGGCGGCGAGTCGGTCGTTGGCGGTGCTCAGCCGCTCGAACAGGGCGCGAAACTCCTCGAGCGCCGACTTCAGATGGCGGGATTCGTGCCGGACCTCGTTCTTCAGCCCGGCGAGCTCGCTGAGCAGCGTGAAGAGGTCGGGGGCCTCCGACGCCGACGCGACCTGGCCATCCCGGCCATCAGGGGCCTGCTCGAGGTAGGCGCGGAACCGCTCGAGGAGTTGCTCGCGGGCGCTCTGATCCATCAGCCCTCACCCCGCAACAGGGCGGCGAAGAGCGCCGCGTCCGGACGGCCGGGCGGGCCGAGCGGCGCCGCCTTGTCGAGGATCTCCTGCGGCGTCGGCGCTGAGGTATCGAACAGGGCATGGGCCAGGCGGTCGCGACGGGTGCGCAGGGCCTCGTAGGCGGTGCGCAACGCCTCGAAGCGCTGTGGGTCGCGTTCGGGCGGAAAGCGCTTGATGCCTTCCACATAGGCGGCGTGTACGGCCGCGTCGTCGGCACCCTCGGGGATGCCCAGCGTGAGGTACGGATCTGTCATTCGAAGAGATCGGGTTGAATGAAGCCGGTCGCATCGCGCGCGCCGTCCTTGGTGCCATTCTTGTCGATCGGTCCCTTGGCCTTGGCCGGCCCCTTGGCCTTGGCCGGTCCCTTGGCCTTGGCCGATCCCTTGCCACCGAGGATCGGCGGCAACAGCGGCCCGGGGCCGAAGCCGCCACCCGCGCCCCCTTCGAGATCATCCCCGATGACCGAGAGCATGATCTCGATCAGGGCCTCGCGCCCGATCTCGCGCTCGAGCCGCTTGAACTCGGCCTTGTCCTTCGGGCTCATGGGCGTCTGATCGAGCACCGCATCGAGGCCCATCGTGTTCAGCACGGTACGTAGCACATCGGCCGGGTCGGGCGGCGAGTCGCCGGAGAACGGGAATGGCGGCAGCGGATCTCCGAAGAAGGGCATATCGGCCTCCTTCAGCAACTCCTCCAGGCGGTGCGCGGTCCGCCGATCGTCCTCCTGCAACGCGCGGTCGATGGCGACATCGAGCCGGTCCAGCGCCGCGTCGCTGACACGGCGGTAGTTGCCGCGGTAGGTCGCCTCGAAGGCATGCAACTCGAAGACCGGGGCACCGGGCCAGCGCTTGAGCGCCAACTTCGCGAAGGCCAGCCGCGCATTGTCGAGCCCGGCCCGGCGCAGGGTCTCGCAGGCGCCATGGACCTCCTGCAACGACAGATTCGCCGCGGCCGCCGCCTTGAGCGACTTGTCGAGCAGGCGTCCCACGAGGCGCGGTAGCCGCTCGCCGGCATCGAGCTGGCCACGCAGCCGGGCGAAGAAGGCGAGCAGGTCGTCGCGCGCGATGGCGCGCGTGGGCGGCAGGCCAAGCGCCTTCAGGGTCGCCTTGGGATCGTCGCCGAAGGCGGCCGCCTCGAAGACGATCGCGAGCGCCGCATCCAAGGGGCCGGCCAGGCGCTGGCCGAGCCCGCGCAGCCGCTCGATCCCGGCCGCGTCGTCCTCGCCGAGGTCGACGAAGGCCGCCGTCAGCGCGTGACGCTCGCGCAGCCGCTCGCTGTTCGCCCAACCCTCGGCCTGGGCCAGCTCGCGGCGCGCGAGATCGCGCCGCCCACCACGGGCCTGCTTGCGTGCGTGGGCGAGATGGGCGTTGACCAACCGCTCGCGGACCCCGCCGTTGATCGGGTCCAGGGCCAAGATCTGCCGGGCGAGACCAGCGGCCTTCTTGAAGGCACCCCCGGCGATCGCCGTATCCAGTGCCGCCGTCAGCAGCCGCACATCCTCCGGCCAGCGCCCCTGGGCCAGATCGAGCAGCCGGCGCGCGCCCTTGAGCGACCGGCGGGCCAGATAGAAGCGGATCAGCCCCAGATGGGTCTCGCGATCGTCCGGATCGTATCGCAGGCTCTCCTCGAGGGCGGCGACGACGGCCGCCTCGAGTTCGTCGTCGTGCCCAGCCGGCAGGTGCTCGAGGAGCTTGTTTCGACTGTGCGCGCGACGCAGGGCCAACGCGACCTCGACTGCCTCGTCGCTGCCCGGCGCGGGCGCGGCGTCGCCATGGCACGCCGCGGCCCAGGACCGCCAGGCATGGAGGATGGCCCAGGCGTCTGGCCTGCGCTCGGCGTGCCAGGCCGCGACCAGGTGGCTTTCAGCCTCCGAGAGGCGACCCAGACCCTGTTTGGCCGCCCATTGCAGGCTCTTCGGAAAATCGTCCTTCAGCAGCCGCAGCCCGCGACGTCGCACCCAATCCGGCCCAAGCTCCCCCCGGTGGCGGATCATCAGGCGCAGCAGCTCCGCCGGGGCCGGGTCCGGGCCGAGTCGGGCGAGCTCCAGCCACAGGGCCTGCCGAGCCGGGCTCCAACCCCGCAGCGTGAGCGCAAAGCGCTGCGCCGACTCGCCGACGGCGTACAACTGCTCGGCGAGCTCGGCCTCCGGCAGCGTCGCGAGGACGGCGGCCCGGTGCAAGTCGGCGAAGCCGGCCGCGACCTTGGCGCGCCCGAGCTGTGCGGCGGCCTCCTCGGGGCGCTCCGGCAGACGCTGCAGGGCCTTGAGGATCTGGACCAGATCGCGATAAGGCGAGCGAAACGGGATCACGCCGAGCGCCGCAGTCAAGCCGGCCTCGTCGCCGCGACAGTAGGCGGCCAACGCCTCACGGGCAGCCTGCCCGTGGGCCAGAATCGGATCGTCGGGCGGGAGATCGCGGCCGATGTCCTCGGTGCCGGCTAGCCAGTGCGCCGCCAAATGGGACCGCAAGTCGGCGGCCATTTCGGCCGGCAAGCGCTCGGCCTCGTCGCGATAGAGGGCGAGGACCGCACGGAGGTCACCGACCCGCAGCAGCAACGCGATCTGACGCGGGTCGAAGGCCACATCCTCGCCAAGCAGGCGGCGATTCTCCCACATCACCAGGGCCTCCTTGAGGAGCCCCTTGTCGCTGAGTTGCTGGGCACGCCCGGCGTAGGCGGCCGCGAGCCCCTCGCGCACCTCCGCGGACGGCTCCCGTTTGAGCAGATCCTTGAAGGCGGCGATCGCCTCGCGGAAGCGCCGGTCGGCCAGATGCCGGCGGGCGCCCTCGGCGAGGTCGCGGCCAGACTCCCGTGGGTTCGACGGCTGTTTGGATCTCTTCTTCGCTTTCATCCGTCCAAATTATCCTGAAACCTAGGCACCGTCGCCAGGGGCTCGGCCCATCCGACTGGCCGGCGCGCAGATGTGCCGAGCGGCCTTCTCCGGCACAATGGTGGATCGCTCGCCGCCCCGCGCACCCGGCCCAGCCGCCGACGCGCCGAATCGAGACCCGCCGCGGCGGGTCCCCGACGCCCCGGCGGCCACCGCCTCGGCAGGTCACCGACTCCCGTTTCCCAATGAGCAAGACAGACACCCCTTCCCACACCCCCGTCATGCAGCAGTACCTCCGAATGAAGGCGGAGTACCCGGACATGCTGCTGTTCTACCGAATGGGGGACTTCTACGAGCTCTTCTACGAGGACGCCGAGCGCGCCGCGCGGCTGCTCGACATCACGCTGACCAAGCGCGGCCAGTCGGCCGGGCGCCCGATCCCGATGGCCGGGGTCCCCTACCATGCCGCCGAGGGCTACCTCGCGAAGCTGGTGCGCCAGGGCGTGGCGGTGGCGATCTGCGAGCAGATCGGCGACCCGGCCAAGTCCAAGGGGCCGGTCGAGCGGGCCGTCGTGCGCGTCGTGACACCCGGCACCCTGACCGACGAGGCCCTGCTCGATGACCGCCAGGAGAACCTGTTGGCGGCGATCCACGCGGGCCCCGAGGGCGTCGGACTGGCCGTGTTGGAGCTCTCCAGCGGGCGCTTCGCGGTGCAGGAGTTGGCCGGCCGCGAGGCCCTGGTCGGCGAGCTGGAGCGGCTGCGCCCGGCCGAGATCTTGATCGCCGAGGACAGCCCGCTGCCCGATGCCCTGTCGCTCGCGCGCGGCATCACCCACCGCCCGGCCTGGCACTTCGACCCCGACAGCGCCCGGCGCCTGCTCTGCGAGCAGTTCGGCACCCGCGACCTGACCGGCTTCGGCTGCGCCGACTTATCGCTCGCGATCGGCGCCGCCGGCTGCCTGCTCCAGTACGTCCAGCACACCCAGCGCGCCGCCCTGCCCCACCTGCGCGGGCTCACGACCGAGCGGCGCGACGAGGCCGTCCTCCTCGATGCGGCGACGCGCCGCAACCTGGAGATCACCGCGAGCCTCTCGGGCCGCCCCGAGCACACGCTCGCCGGCGTCATGGACCGCACCCGCACCGCGATGGGGGCGCGGCTCCTGCGCCGCTGGCTCGGGCGACCGCTGCGCGAGCGCGCCGCCGTGGCGGCCCGTCACGAGGCGCTCGCGACCCTGCTCGCAGGCGGCCTGGAGGCCGACCTGCGCGAGGTCCTGGCCGGCATCGGCGATCTGGAGCGGATCCTCGCGCGCGTCGCGCTCGGCTCGGCTCGGCCGCGCGACCTCGCGGTGCTGCGCGACTCGCTGGCGAGCCTGCCGGCGCTGCGCGCCCCGCTCGCCGCCATCGACGACGCCCTCCTGGTCGGCCTGAGCGACGACCTCGGCGACCAGGGCGCGACGGTCGCGCTCCTCGAGCGGGCCATCATCGCGAGCCCGCCCCTCCTGATTCGCGACGGCGGCGTCATCGCCCCCGGCTACGACCCGGACCTCGACGCCCTGCGCGACCTCTCGGCGAATGCCGACCAGTTCCTCCTCGACCTGGAGGCGCGCGAGCGTGCGCGTACCGGCATCGCCGGCCTCAAGGTCGGCTACAACCGCGTCCACGGCTACTACATCGAACTCGGCCGCAGCCAGGCCGAGCGCGTCCCGACCGAGTACGTGCGCCGCCAGACGCTCAAGGGCGCCGAACGCTACATCACTCCCGAGCTCAAGCGCTTCGAGGACGAGGTGCTGAGCAGCCGCGAACGCGCCCTGGCCCGCGAGAAGGCCCTCTACGAGGCGCTTCTCGAGCGGCTGCGCGAAGGGCTCGGACCGCTCCAGCTGGCAGCCACCGCGATCGCGACCCTCGATGTGCTCGCCGACCTCGCCGAGTGCGCCCGGCGCCTCGGCTGGCAGCGCCCCGAGCTGGTCGAGGAGCCCGTCATCGCGATCGAGGGCGGGCGCCACCCGGTCGTCGAGCAGGTCCTCGATGCGCCCTTCGTCGCCAACGACTGTCGGCTCGACGATCAGCGCCGTCTGGCCGTGGTCACCGGGCCGAACATGGGCGGCAAGTCGACCTTCATGCGCCAGACCGCGCTGATCGTTCTGCTCGCCCATGCCGGCAGCTTCGTCCCGGCGCGCCGCGCCCGCCTCGGCCCGATCGACCGGATCTTCTCGCGCATCGGCGCCGCCGACGACCTCGCCGGCGGGCGCTCCACCTTCATGGTCGAGATGGAGGAGACGGCCAACATCCTGCACAATGCGACCGACCGAAGCCTGGTCCTGATGGACGAGGTCGGGCGCGGCACCAGCACCTTCGACGGCCTATCGCTGGCCTGGGCCTGCGCCGTGGAACTCGCGACCCGCCTGCGGGCCTTCACGCTCTTCGCGACCCACTACTTCGAGCTCACGACCCTGCCCGACGAATATCCAGGCATCGTCAACCTGCACCTCGACGCCGTCGAGCACGGCGAGACGATCGTCTTCCTCCACGAGGTGCGCGAGGGCCCGGCCAACCAGAGCTACGGCCTCCAGGTCGCCGCCCTTGCCGGCGTGCCGCGGGACGTCATCGGGCGGGCCCGCGAGCGCCTGCGCGAGCTTGAACGCACGGCGCGGGCACACTCCGAGCGCGGCGCGACCCAGCTCTCGCTGCCGCTCGACGCCCCGCGCAACCCGGCCGTCGAGGCCCTCGCGGCCCTCGACCCGGACAGTCTCTCGCCACGCGCCGCCCTCGATGCCCTCTATCGCCTCAAGGCCCTGGCCTTCGAGCGGGCCTAATGCACGATGCAAGGGCAACCGGCACATCTTCTTCGAACTACGAAACACGCGAAACACGCGAAACACGCGAAAAGGCTGAATGAACAAATTGTTATCCGCTGTTTTTCGCGACTTTCGGGTATTTCGTAGTTTCTTTTCTTCCACGGGCCCGTGTAGGTTGTTTCGGCACCGTTCCTAAGGCCCGCGCCACCGCACCGCCGCCATCAAGGAGTCACGATGCCCAAGACCCCGTCCTGCGACGACCGCTGGCTGCTCCACGCCACCGCCCCACTGCGCCTCGCGCTGGAGGGCCGCGCGGGCTGGGAGCACGGCGCGACGCTCGCCGCCCAGCCCCTGCTCGCGCGCGCCCCGCGCGGCGACGGCCACCCGGTCCTCACGCTGCCGCTGATGCTCGGCAACGATCTGCCGATGCAGCCGCTGCGCGTCTATCTCGCGGGGCGCGGCTATGCCCCTTACCCCTGGGGACTCGGCATCAACCTCGGGCCACGCGGCGACCTGCTGGCCCGCTGCCTCGCACGACTGCACGACCTGCACCACCGCCACGGGCGGCGTGTCAGCCTGATCGGCTGGAGCCTGGGCGGCCTCTATGCCCGCGAGCTCGCCAAGGAGGCGCCGGAGGCGGTGCGCCTCGTCATCACGCTCGGCACGCCCTTCACCGGCGCGCCCCGCCCGGCCGACCTCTGGCGGCTCTACGAGCGCCTCACCGGTGAGCCGATGGGCCTGCCCGAGCACCACGGCCCGCTCGATCGGCCGCCGCCGGTGCCGACCACGTCGATCTACAGCCGCAGCGACGGCATCGTCCCCTGGCCATGCAGCCGCGAGCGCGAGGGACCTCAGAGCGAGAACATCGAGGTCGAGTCGAGCCACCTCGGGCTCGGGGCGCATCCGCTCGCCTGGTACGCGATCGCCGAGCGCCTGGCCCAGCCCGAAGGCGCCTGGCGCCCGTTCGAGCGGCGCGGCTGGCGGGCCCTGCTCTACCCGGATCCGCGCCGCGCGCGCACCCCGGCGGCGCCTTGGTGAATCCTTAGTGAATCATTGAGTAGCGCGATGCTCGCGCCGGACGACTCGAAGGCGGACAATAGCCGCGCCCGAGCCCGGCACCGCCCGGGGCGCGCACAGCACGACAAAGACCGCGATCACCCATTGCACAGGAGGCTCCACAGGCCCATGAGCGATACCGTCAAGTTCCTGCTCCCCGAGCAGGACATCCCCAAGTCCTGGTACAACATCACCGCCGATCTGCCGACGCCCCTACCGCCGGTCCTGCACCCCGGGACCAAGCAGCCGATCGGCCCCGACGACCTGGCCGTCATCTTCCCGCGCGCCGTCATCGAGCAGGAGATGAGCCAGGAGCGCGAGATCGAGATCCCGACCCCGGTGCGCGACGTCTACCGCCAGTGGCGCCCATCGCCGCTGTTCCGCGCCAGGCGCCTGGAACGGGTACTCGGCACCCCGGCCAAGATCTACTACAAGTACGAAGGGGTGAGCCCGGCGGGCAGCCACAAGGTGAACTCGGCGATCGCCCAGGCCTTCTACAACAAGCAGGAGGGGGTACGGCGCATCGCGACCGAGACAGGCGCCGGCCAGTGGGGCTCGTCGCTGGCCCTCGCCGGGGCGCTGTTCGACATCGAGGTCGAGGTCTACATGGTCAAGGTGAGCTTCCAGCAGAAGCCCTACCGCCGCGCCATGATGGAGACCTTCGGCGCCCGCTGCATCGCCAGCCCGAGCGACACGACCGAATCCGGCCGCGCCGTCCTCGCCGAGCACCCCGACAGCAGCGGCAGCCTCGGCATCGCGATCAGCGAGGCGGTCGAGGTCGCCGCGAAGAACGACGACACCTGCTATGCGCTCGGCAGCGTGCTCAACCACGTCCTGCTGCACCAGACCGTGATCGGCCAGGAGGCGATGCGGCAGATGGAGATGGCCGGCGACTACCCCGACATGATCATCGGCTGCACCGGCGGCGGCAGCAACTTCGCCGGCCTCGCCTTCCCGTTCCTCGGCGAGCAGCTGCGCGGGGGCCGCCGGGTCGAGTGCATCGCCGTCGAGCCCTCCGCCTGCCCGACCCTGACCAAGGGCCGGTTGGCCTACGACTACGGTGACACCGCCCACCTGACGCCGCTGGTCAAGATGTTCACGCTCGGCTCCGGCTTCGTCCCGCCGGGCTTCCACGCCGGCGGCCTGCGCTACCACGGCATGGCGCCACAGGTCAGCCACCTGGCCGACCTCGGGCTCATCGACCCACGCTCCTACAACCAGCTCGAATGCTTCGCAGCCGGCATCCAGTTCGCGAAGGCGGAGGGGATCATGCCGGCCCCGGAGGCGACCCACGCGATCCGCGCCGCCATCCACGAGGCCGAGCGCTGCCGCGAGGCCGGCGAGGCGAAGACCATCCTCTTCAACCTCTCCGGCCACGGCCACTTCGACATGCAGGCCTACACGGACTACCTGGGCGGCAAGCTCAAGGACCTCGTCTACGACGAATCCGAGGTCGCGATGGCCCTGGCCGGCCTCCCATCGGTCGCCTGACGAAAAGAGAAAAGGGGTCAAAAAGAGAAAAGGGGTCAGAGCCCTTTTTAATCCCCGGTCAAAAAGGGCTCTGACCCCTTTTGACCCATGTAATCTTTTGCATTGATATACGCGGATGCCGACGACCGCGCGTTCGGTTATCTTGCGGATTTACTTTGGGGTTATTGTGCGACCGTTGCCGCCGCCGGCGCGGACCGTTCGCGTGACCGCCTCGCCGCGCCATGCGCTACCCGCCCCTGGTCGGCTCGGACCCCGCCGTCAATCCTGTTCCGAACCTAGAGAGAGTGTGCGATGACTGATTACGTCCGCTGGTTGAGCGACTTGGGGATGGACGATGTCCCCGTTGTAGGTGGCAAGAATGCCTCGCTAGGCGAGATGATCCGTCACCTCACGGCGGTCGGCGTCCAGGTCCCGGGTGGGTTCGCGACGACCGCGGATGCCTATCGTGACTTCCTCGCGCAGGACGATCTCGCCGGCCGCATCCAGGCCGAACTCGATAGCCTCGACGTCGACGACGTCGCCCGCCTGGCCCAGACCGGTCCGCGGATCCGCGGTTGGATCATGAACCAGCCCTTCCAGCCGGCCCTCGACGCCGCCATCGAAGAGGCCTACGCACGCCTGACCCGGGAGGCCGGCGGCGAGGTCTCCTGGGCCGTGCGCTCCTCGGCGACCGCCGAGGACCTGCCCGACGCCTCCTTCGCCGGCCAGCAGGAGACCTTCCTCAACGTGCGTGGGCTCGCCCAGATCAAGCACGCGATCCACGAGGTCTTCGCCTCCCTCTTCAACGACCGCGCCATCGCCTACCGCGTCCACCAGGGCTTCGAGCACCGCCACGTCGCCCTGTCGGCCGGCATCCAGCGCATGGTCCGCAGCGATCTCGCCGCCTCGGGCGTCATGTTCACGCTCGACACCGAATCGGGCTTTCGCGACGCCGTCTTCGTCACGGCCAGCTACGGCCTCGGCGAGATGGTCGTGCAGGGCGCCGTCAACCCAGACGAATTCTATGTGCACAAGCCGACGCTCGCGGCCGGCCGCCCGGCGATCCTGCGCCGCACCGTCGGCAGCAAGGCCATCCGCATGGTCTACGCCGAGCCCGATGCCTCCAGCCCAGTGCGCACCGAGCCGGTCCCGGAGGCCGATCAGGTTCGCTTCAGCCTGACCGACGCCGAGGTCGAGGCCCTGGCCCGCCAGGCCGTGCTCATCGAGCAGCACTACGGCCGCCCGATGGACATCGAGTGGGCCAAGGACGGGCTCGACGGCCGGCTCTACATCGTCCAGGCGCGCCCCGAGACGGTCCAGAGCCGCTCGGGCAGCTGCATCGAGCGCTACCACCTGCGCGGCCGCGGCCCCGTGCTCGCGACCGGGCGCAGCATCGGCCATCGCATCGGCAGCGGCGTCGCCAAGGTCGTGGCCTCGGTCAACGACATGCACAAGGTCCAGCCCGGCGACGTGCTGGTCACCGACATGACCGACCCCGACTGGGAGCCGATCATGAAGCGCGCCGCGGCCATCGTCACGAACCGCGGCGGGCGCACCTGCCACGCGGCCATCATCGCCCGCGAGCTCGGCGTGCCCGCCGTCGTCGGCTGCGGCGACGCCACCGACCGCATTCGCGACGGCCAGCCGGTCACCGTCTCCTGCGCCGAGGGCGACACCGGCTTCATCTACGACGGCGAGATCCCGTTCGAACACAAGACGATCGAGCTCTCGCACATGCCGGAGGTGCCGGTCAAGGTCATGATGAACGTCGGCAACCCGGACCGAGCCTTCGCCTTCGCGGCGACCCCGAACGCCGGCGTCGGTCTGGCACGCCTGGAGTTCATCATCAACAACACGATCGGCATCCACCCCAAGGCCCTGCTCGAATACGACGCCCTGCCCGCCGACCTGCGCGCCCAGATCGCCCCGCGCATCGCCGCCTACCCGAGCCCGCGCGAGTTCTACGTGACCAAGCTGGCCGAGGGCATCTCGACCCTGGCCGCGGCCTTCGCGCCCAATCCGGTCATCGTGCGGATGTCGGACTTCAAGTCCAACGAGTACGCGAACCTGGTCGGCGGACCGCGCTACGAGCCCGACGAGGAGAACCCGATGATCGGGTTCCGCGGCGCCGGCCGGTACATCGCCGAGGACTTCCGCGCCTGCTTCGAGATGGAGTGCGACGCCCTCAAGCGCGTGCGCGACGACATGGGCCTGACCAACCTGGAGATCATGATCCCGTTCGTGCGCACCCTCGGTCAGGCCAAGGCCGTGACCGAGGCCCTCGCCGCCCAGGGGCTGGAGCGGGGCAAGAACGGCCTGCGGCTCATCATGATGTGCGAGCTGCCGTCGAACGCCGTGCTGGCCGAGGAGTTCCTCGAGTACTTCGACGGCTTCTCGATCGGCTCGAACGACATGACCCAGCTGACCCTCGGCCTCGACCGCGACTCGGGCCTGATCGCCGCCGACTTCGACGAGCGCGATCCGGCCGTCAAGCGGATGTTGGAGATGTCGATCGCCGCCTGCCGCAAGCAGGGCAAGTACGTCGGCATCTGCGGCCAGGGCCCGTCGGATCACAAGGACTTCGCCGAGTGGCTGGTCGACCAGGGGATCGGCAGCGTCTCGCTGAACCCCGACACCGTCATCGACACCTGGCTGTACCTCGCCGAACAGCGCAAGGGCCGCTGACCCGGTTGGGCCGACGCGAAAGGCCCAACGCGCCCCCTGCCGGCGTGCGATCCGCCGGCAGGCGCCTGCGCGGGGCGACTTCTGCCCGAATCGCCCCCAGATCCTCTCAGGGAGGCGCTCAAGTATTCAGCGCTTCCCGTGCGGGGCTTACGCCCCGTGCTGATTCTTGGCCAGGACGGCCAATCAATCAGCTTCTCCCGAGGCAATCGCCGACGACCACCGCCCCAGCAGGCGGCCCGGCCCGCTCGGCGGCGGCCGCCAGCCCGGCGGTGCTTTTTCCAATGGTCACGCCACGATGGCCCGCGTCTGGTTCAACCGGACCTTTTCCAATGTCCGCGCCCTCCTCGAGCTCATCCGTCGAGGCGACTCGGCCGGCGAGCACGAGCTCCTGTGCAGCCACACCCAGCCCGGTTTCCCCGGCTTCCTCGCCGCGCACGAGGCCTTCCTCGAACCCGTCCAACTGAAGGGCGACGACTATATCGACTACTGCCTCGCGACCTGCGCGACGCGGGGCATCGATCATCTCTGGCCCGGCAAGGAGGCCGAGCGGCTTGCCGCCGAGCGGCCGCGCTTCGCCGCGGCCGGCGTCGAGGTCCTGAACGTGGCCGCGCCCGAGACGCTCGCGCTGCTGCGCGACAAGGACCGCTTCGGCAAGCGGATGCGGGGTGCCGCGATCCCGCCACCCGACTACCGGGCGATCCACACCGCGGCCGAATTCGAGGCCGCCTATGCGGAGCTGCGCGCCCGCCATCCGGTCCTCTGCATCAAGCCGGCCGAGGGCGTCAACGGCACTGGCTTCCGCGTCATCGACGAGGGCCGCAACGGCGTGCAGATCCTCCTCCAGGGCGCCCTCCACGCGATCCACCTGGCCGGGCTGCGCCAACTGCTGGGGGAGGCGGGAGAGTTCCCGCCACTCCTGCTGATGGAGTACCTGGATGGTCCCGAATACAGCGTCGACGCGGTCGGCGACGGCCAGCGGCTGATCGCCCTGGTCCAGCGCGAGAAGGGCGGCGCCGGCACCTATGGCCAGCGGATCGTCGCGCGCCCGGCCCTGGAGCAGGCGGTGGCCGAGATGACCGCGGCCTTCGCGCTGCGCGGGCTGTTCAATATCCAATTTCGGGAGGGGCGCGACGGGCTGCGACTCTTGGAGATCAATCCGCGCTTCTCCGGCGGCATCGGCTACGGCGCGCTCGCCGGCGTGAACCTCCCCTTCCTCGCGCTCGACGGCCTGATCCACGGCTTCGCCGCGGGGCCGCCGCCGGCCGTCGCGGTCGGGGCGCGGCTGCTGGAGGTGGCGAACGTCTGCCGCATCGGCGACGAGGTCGAGACGGCGGACACCTCGGACAGGGTGCCGGCCGCCGCTCGCCACGTTTGGGACGGGACGCTCGCGACCCTCCCACCCTGACGAGAGGGCCGCGCGGAATGGCCGCGGTCAGTCGCAGACGACTGCGTCCTGCTCAACCTCGCCGGTGCCGCCCTCGAACTCGTATTTGAACTTGCCAGGCGAGCCCCAGTTCGGTGCGACCAACATGCCGTGGAGCCCCTTCGCGCCAGGTGCACTCGCGAAATCGAGGCGCATCGCACAGGAGTCCATCGTGCACATGTAGTACCAGGGACCTTCGATCTCGACCTCGATCGGGTCGAAGGCCGGCCCGACCGCGCCCCACGTCACGGTACCCGTGCCGTTGGCCGTCTTCTCTGGTTGAACGGCGACGACCAAATCGATCGTCAGCTCCGGTGCGCCCGTCATGCCTGCCGGGACTGAGGTCGCATAGCAGGCTCGGAACGACTCGACACCATCACCCGCCGGATCGGAGGCCAGCGTCGCGCCGCTGGCCATCAAGAACGCGGCCGCCAAGGCCGCCGTGCCACCGAAGATGCCTTTCATCTCTGGGTTTCCTCCCATGAGCGGTTTGCGAGGACAAGACCGCCATCTCCGTCCGCCGCTTGGCCACCGGGACGACGGCGGACGGCGGGCGACGGTCAACCCCAAGATCCACTCGACACGGGTGCCCGATCAACCCACGGCATCTGACCACATCTGACCGTATCTGACGGCCAGCGACCCGCTGGCGCGCATCAGTCCCACGCCAGCGGCACCGAGAAGGCGTAGCCAACGCCATGCTCGGTCAGGATCGGGCTCGGCCCGGGCCAGCGAGCAGCGAGCTTGCGTCGTGTGCGCCGCACGAGCGTCTCCAGCGCGCGCGCGGCGCTCTCGTCATCGCGGGCGTAAAGCCCTTCGAGCAGCACACCACGCGCGACGGCCCGCCCATCGCCGAGCGCGAGCAACTCGAGGAGGCGGCACTCCTTTGGGCTGAGTTCGAGCAAATCGCCATCGGGTGTCGCGAGGGCGCGCCGTCGCGCCGAAAGCCGCCACCGCCCCGGGGAGCGGCTCACGGCCCGCAGCCTCTCGTAGCGTCGCGCCAGGCTGGCGATCGCGGCGGCAAGCTCCAAGTCGTCGACGGGCGCCCTAAGGAAGAGGTCGGCACCGGCACGATAGCAGCCGACTCGCAACTCGACGGTGTCCTCGGTGGCGATGCCGATGATAGCGCTCGCGCTGTTGCGCCTTGTGTGATCGATGAGGACCTGCCCCGGCGGATCGGGCAACTCGACGGCGATCAGCGCGACCGCGTAATGCCTGTCGCTCAGATGCCGGCGATAGGCATGGCCGTCGGACACGGCCGTGACTGCGTAGCCAGCTTGGCAGAGGTGCTCGACGAGGCGCGCCCGCACGGCAGTATCGCGCTCGACGAGGATCACGCAGACGGGCTCCGTCATCGCAATCTCCCTATCTGTTCCGGATCTCTTCCGGCGCGAAGCCGGCGTCGTCCGATGCGGCCTGGCCCGACCGATCACCCGCCGGCCGCACATCAGGGCACCTTGAAGGATTCAAGGTGCACGCGCGGGGCAGGGGTGCCCCGCCGTTTTCCGTCGTTACCTCACGTATAGCACCACCGCGGCGCGCGGGACGTCGGCGAGTTCGCAGAATCGGCCGGCGCTGACCACCTCGTCCCGATTCGGGCCGGCGGCTGCGTCGTGTCGACCTCGCGGCCAGGCCCGCCCCTTGAATTAGCGCCGTAGTCCTTCAACCTAAAAACGGCAGGCGACCGGTTCATCATGGATTCAAATCGTTGAAATCGCGAAGGGGCTTTACGTGAGTCCTGCTCACCCGCTCGGCGAAGGCCGCTTCCGCTTCGCGTCTTGAAAGATCGCCCTGATGGCAATTTTTCAAGGTGCCCCCTGGGTTCAATAAGAAACGGCTGATGCCATTGGCTACCCGATCGCTATGTCGCGACGCATCGCCCTCATCGTCAATCCTCGCGCCGGGGCCGGCGATCTGTCGGTCGACCTCCTTGAGCAGCGCCTCGGGAGCGCGGGCGCGTCGGTCACCCGCTACGGGATCGACGCCCTGCGCGACACGGCCGCGGTCGATCGGGCCTTCGCGGATGCCGATGCCGTGGCCATCGGTGGTGGGGACGGCACCATCAATCATTTCATCGCCCCGATCCTGCGCCACGACCTGCCCCTCGGGGTCATCCCCCTCGGCACCGCCAACGATCTAGCGCGTACGCTCGACCTCCCGAGCGACCCCCTGCAGGCCGGTCGGCTCGTACTCGCCGGGCGCACGCGCCGCATCGATGTCGGTCAGGCCAACGACTGCCTGTTCTTCAACGCCGCCGGCAGCGGACTCAGCGTCGCAATCGGCGAGCAGCTGTCACAGGAAGAGAAGTCGCGGCTCGGAGTCGTGGCCTACGCCAAACACCTGTGGCGGCTCCTCGGTCGCGGCGAGGGCTTCCAGGTCCGGATCGACGGCGACGGGCTGAGGCTGCGTGGGCGGATCGTACAGGTCACGATCGCCAACGGCCGGCATTATGGCGGCGGCATGACGGTGCACGACGAAGCCCGCATCGACGATGCCATGCTGACCGTCCTCGTCGTGCGGCCACGCTCGCTGCTGACCTACGTCCGCCACGTCTTCGCCTTCCGCTCCGGGCGCTTCCGCCCCGGCGCGCCGGTGGCCTGCGGGCGCACCCGCCGCCTGACGCTCCGCGCCCACCCGCCGCAGGCCGTCGCCGTCGACGGCGAGATCCGCACGACGACCCCGGCGAAGCTGCGGGTTCTCCCGCAGGCCGTGGCCGTCTATGTCCCCTGAGAGGACCCGATGCACGAGTTCATCAAGCCTGAAGAGACGATTGCCCTGGACGAGGTCGCCCGGCGCGCCTGCGCGTTGCTCGAGGCCTGCGGCATGCTGGTCGATCAGCTTCCCGAAGAGGTCCCTGGTGCGCGACTGGCCTGCGAGCGGACGAAGGTCGCCAGCGCGCTCGAGCGGCTCACCGCCGCCCGCCAGCAGACCGGAGAATTGCCAGTCGCCGGCGACCTGGAGCAGGCCCAGTGGCATTCGCTCGGCCTGCGCCTCAAGAGCCTCTTCGGGGACGGTTCCGGCACCGCCGCCCTCGCCCGTGCCCTATTGAGCGAGTCCGACGCCCTCGCCGCCGAGATCGCAGCCGCCCGGCGATTCGCGCTGCCGCCGGATGTCGCCGATACGTTGCAGGACCTGGCCGAGCGGGTCGCCGACCTGGCCGGGGCGCTACGCATCCCCGCCGGGATCAGCGCAGCCTGAAGTCGATCGGCACGGTGACGGTGAGCTGGGCCTGGCGCATCTCCGGCGGGATCGCCGGCAGCGGCGCCGCTCGGCGCAGCAGGGCCTCGACCTCCTCGTCGAGGAGCGGGTGGCCGGAGCTCTCGAGGATCCGGTGCGAGACCAGGTGGCCGCGGCGGTCGATCGTGAAGACGACCTTGACGGTCCCCTCCTGATGGCGCCGCCGGGCATGGCTCGGGTAGCGCTTGTGACGGTTGAGCCAGGCGGCGAGCCGACCGTAGTAGTTTCCGGTCGCCGCCGAGCCGCTGTCGCCGCCGGCCCCCTGGCCACCACGCGCGCCGCTGCCGCCCCGACCGACCTGACCGGTCTGGCCGTCCCCGGCACTCGCGGCCTGGACGCTGCGCCGCGAGGGGGCCTCGGCGCCGGCCTTGGTCGACGGCTTGGGGGTCGTCTTCTTCACCGGTTGGGGCTTGGGCTTGGGTTTCGGGTCGGACCTCGGCAGGGTGCGGGCGACCGTCGGCGCCGGCGGCTCGACCTCCTGCGCGGCGACGGTCTCGAGCGTCTCGACGATCGGTTCCGGCGCTAGAGGTTCGAGCACCGTCGCCGCCTCGGCCGGGGCCGCGACAGACGCGGCGACCTCGGTGGGCGACGGCCCGCCGCCGGCCGACCCGCCGGGCGGCCCGAGTTCGATCGTGATCGGCACCGCGAGCACCGGCGTCGACGGCCGGGACGTGAAGGCCATCACCAAGGCGGCGTGGCACAGCCCAGCCAGCATCAGCGCGACCAGCCAGTGGCGGGGACGGATCTCCATCAGCCGGCCCGTGCGGTCAACAGCGTGACCCGGGCGACACCGGCGGCCCGCAGGGTATCGAGGGTCTGGCGCAGGTGGCCCGAGCGCACGCCGGCATCGGCCTTGATCGTCACGCGACCGGGCGACTCGCGGTCCGCCGCCCGGTTCTCCGCCGACCAGGCGGCCAGGCGGGCGCCGAGGGTCGCCGGGTCGAGGACCTCGCCATCGAGGGCGAGGCGCCCGTCGGCGCCGATCAGGAGCACCCGCTCCTCTGTGGACGCGCCGTCGCCGTGACGCGAGGCCGGCGGCTCGACCGGGAAGGGGTCACTCGGCGCGACGCGGCCGACGACCATGAAGAAGATCAGCATCAGGAAGATGATGTTGATCAGCGGGATTAGATGATCGTCCTGGCGGCGACGCGCCACCGGCGAGATGAGCTTCATTGCAGGTTCAGCTCCTCGACGCCGGCTGCTACGAGCCGGTCGATGACCGAGATGATGGGTTGGAGCGTCGCGTCGGCGGCCGGCTGGACGACGACGGCAAGTTCCGGGTCGTCGGCGAGGCGCTCGCCGATGGCGCGCTCCAGGCCGGGGACATCGATCGGCTCGCCGTTGAGGTCGACCTGCCCGTCCCCGTGCACGCGCACGAGCACGGCCGACGACTCGGCCCGCCGCTCGCCCTGGGCGAGGGTCGGGGCGTTCATCGTCAACGCCTGCCACTGCTGGAACTGCGAGGCCAGCAGGAAGAACAGGAGCAGGATGAAGACGACGTCGATCAGCGGCGTCAGGCTGATCGCGCGCCCGGCGGGGCGCGCCGGCAGATCAAGTCGCATAGCCGACCTCGACCGCCGGCGCCGGCGCCGCCGCCCGCCCCTCGCCCGCGTACCCCGGCGGTGCCCCGAGCGCGCGCGTGAAGACCCGAGTGACAGCGTCCTCCATCTGGTGGCCGCAGCGCTCGACGCGCCGCTCCAGCCAGCTGTGCACGAGGACCACCGGGATGGCGACGGCGAGGCCGACCGCGGTGGTCAGGAGCGCCTCCCAGATGCCGCCGGAGAGGACCGCCGGGTCGACCTGCGAGCCGACCGCCTCGAGCTGACGGAAGGCCTCGATCATCCCGAGCACGGTGCCGAGGAGACCGAGCAGCGGGCTCAGGGTGCCGATGATCTCGAGCGCCCGCAGGTAGCTGCGCAGCTGCTCGAGCTGCGCCCCGGCGACCCGCACCAACTCCTCGCGCAGGGTCGCGAGATCGACGCCCGGGCGCCCGAGACCCGTCATCGCCAGGTGGACGACGCGGGCCACCGGCTGGGGCTGGTCGGCCATCAAGGCGATCGCCGCGGTCGCCTCGTGGCGATACCAGAGCGCGAGCGCCTCGTCGACGGGCCGGCCGACACCGAGGCGCAGATGCATGAACTGCCACAGCTTGAGCAGCACGATCGCGAGCGCCACCATCGACAGCCCGGCCAGGATCACGACCACAGGACCGCCGGCATCGAAGGCCCCGACGAGTTGCATGAGGAAGGCATCGGGCCAGCCGGCGCCGCCGTCCGACGCCGCGGCCGAAACCGCATCGAGCGGCGGCGGGGCCAGCGCCGAATCGCCCGGCTGGACCGCGCCTTGCGACACGGCGTTCGTTGCGACCGATGGGTCGGCCTCGACGGGCGCCGTCACCGGCGCGACGGTCGTATCGTCTTGATCGGTCATTCGATGTGCCCCAGCTATGAGCGCTGGCCCGCGTCGGCCGTCGGGCGGCGCTGGACCGTTTCCAGGTTGAAGCGTTGCCTGCCCCGCCGCATCCGCTCCGGGCGCGACCGGGCCACGGTCACTTGAACAGACCCACCGGTGTGCGCGAGGAAAGGGCGATCTTGTCGAGGCAGCCCGCCACGGGCAGGCTGGCGGCGGCGCAGCGCACCAGATCGTTGACGAGTATGCGCCCGAGCGCATCGCACCGGGTCGCGGCGATCTCGAAGAGCTTGACGGTCGTCTTGGCGGGGGCGATCGGCGCGGCATCGAGGGTCAGGCGCCGCAGGATGAGGCCATCGGTGTCGAACAGGACCAGATCGAGCTGCAAGGCGTCGAAGGCGAGCCCGGTCGCATTGTCGAAGACCAGATAGGCCAGGCAGGACCCGTCGCGCCCTTCGAGCTTGTTCAGTTCGATGCCGAGCGGCCCGTCGGCCAACGACACCGCCGACCCGAGCCCTGCGATCGCCGCCACCGCGAGCGCCGCGACCATGGGGCCGCGGCGCCCCGCTTGGGCCGGCCGCTTCGTGAGGATCCGTCTTGACCAAGAGACCTTGCGCATTGCCCGTGCCATCCATCCGGCGAATCAATCGCGATAAATTCTCATTCCCATTCTACGAGAGATAGGCCGCGTCCTTCAAGGACCCGCTGCTCGGCGATCAGCGCGCCGTGGCCCCTCGGGCGGGCGGCGCGCGAGGAGCGGCCGCCCGGCGATCAGGTCCGCGATCAGGAACGGCAGATAGTAGACGAAGCAGGAGACGAGACCGACGCCGACCAGGCCTAGGATGTACCAGGGCCAGGGGCCGAGATGGTCCATCAGCGAGGCCTGCGACGGCTTGGCGCAGAGGTAGAGGTAGTTGGTGTCGAGCCAGAGGTTGAGCGGCGCGATGATCGGGATCAGCGCGAGGACGGCGGCGACCGACCAGGCGATCGAAGCGACATGGGGGCGGAAGCGATAGACGAGCATCGCATAGAGGACGCCGACGACGACCAACCCATGCCCGATGAAGAAGACGAGGTAGGCCGGCGCCGGGAAGCCGAGGGTCAGGTCCGGCGTGAGCAGGGCCTGGAGCGTGCCGGCGCAGGCCCAGAAGTAGACGATCTCGTAGGCGCGATAGGAGCGCGCGATCAGCATCCAGGCGGTCACGAAGATCGCAATGCCACACAGGTGCAGCGGCAGCACATGGTTCCAGGCGCGCCCATAGAGGGTGATTTGCAGCCAGATCGTCAGCCCTTCGTGGACGATTAGGAGGACCCCGATCAGCACCCCCAGGCGCTGCTGCCAACCCGGCGTGAGCACCCGTCGCGCGAGCAGCGCCACGCCGAGGGCGACGGCGGCGATCCCTGCCAGCGTCGCCAGGTGGGCGGCCCCGAACAGGGTGAATGCCTCGGCCGTATGCATCGCCTTGCCCCTCGTGTGCGTTCAGACCATGCGCCTTGAAGGTCGCGCCCCGAGGCTCGATTAAGCGGAGAGGCCGTCCCGCCGGCCACCACGATAAGGAGGACACCATGGCCACCCACCCGCTGTCGTCCGCCTCGGCCCAGTCCCCGGGACCGCCCGAGATCCGCCAGATCGACCTCGCCGCGCCCTTCGCCTGGCTCGCAGCCGGCCTGCGCACCTTCGTCGCCGCCCCACTCTACAGCCTACTCTACGGCGCCCTGTTCGCCCTCGCCTGCCTGGGGACAATCGCGCTGACTCGCCAGCTGCCCTGGCTGACGATCACCTTCGTGACCGGCCTGCTACTGATCGGCCACTACTTGGCTGCCGGTCTCTACCCGGCCGCCGAACAACACCGCCAGGGCCAGCCGATCCGCATCGGCGCGGCCCTCGCGCAGTTGCGGAGCCGCGCCACCAATCTCGCCTTCTTCGCCGTCTTCCTCGTTCTGGTGATGACCGCCTGGGTCCGCCTCTCCTCGCTCCTCTTCGCCTTTATGTTCACGACCCTCTCGCCGCCGATCGATGGGCTTCTCGGGATCTTCTCCGGCCGCGCCGACCCGATCGTCCTCGGCTTCTTCATCCTCATCGGCTTCGCGCTGGCACTGACGGTCTTCGTCTGCAGCGCCATCGCCGTACCGCTGATCGTCGATCGCGACCAGAGCCCGGTGACGGCCATCGTCATCAGCGCCCGGGCGGTGATGCGCAACTGGCGTGCGATGCTCCTGTGGGCAGCGCTGATCACGGCCGCGACCCTGATTGGGATCTCGACCGCCTTCGCCGCAATGCTCGTGATCTTCCCGATCCTCGGCTATGCGACCTGGCACAGCTACCGCGCCCTCATCGCCTGAGCCCACACCCGCCCAAGGCCCGTGCGGGGCGCCGTGCGGTTCCTTGGCCCACGCCCTTTGGGGTAGACTTCGGCGGCAACGACGACCAGGCCAGCCGTCGGCTCGCCAGGGGGCGACGGCTTCGAGCTGCACCGTCCGCACTCGGCGATGGCCGGCCGTATGCCGGAGACCTCGCGGCGGAATCCCGAGGCGCACCCGGCGAACCGGATCGACACCCGCGGGGCCTTGCCATCGCACGATCTTGCGCCCGGCCATCCCGAAACCCAACGATGACGAGGAGTCCCAGTCGATGAAGACCCGCCACCTGATCGGCAGCCTGCCCCTGCTCACCCTCTGTTGCGGCCTCGCGAGCGCCGCGGACGAGGCACCCAACCCGAACGTCGCCGAGGCGAAGGGCATCATCCAGCAGTTCGCCACAGAACTCCAGGGCGAGCTCCAGGCGGCGATGCAGGAGGGCGGCCCGGTCCAGGCCATCGAGGTCTGCAAGGAGCGCGCCCCCGGCATCGCCGAGGAACTGTCGGCCCAGACCGGCTGGACCGTGGGCCGCACCAGCCTGAAGACGCGCAATGTCGCGCACAATCGCCCGGATCCCTGGGAGGCCGAGGTCCTCGCGCGCTTCGATGCCCGACAGGCGGCTGGCGAGGATGTCCAGACGATGGCCTATGCCGAGGTCGTGGACGGGGAGGACGGCAAGCGGTTCCGGTTCATGAAGGCCATCCCGACCGCCGAGATCTGCCTCGCGTGCCATGGCCAGGACGTCGCCCCCAAGGTTGCCGAGGCGCTCGACGCCGCCTACCCGGACGATCAGGCCCGCGGCTACGAGGTCGGCGAGGTCCGTGGGGCCTTCAGCCTGAGCAAGCCGCTCTGAGTGCCGACCGCGCGGCCTGACCTCCCGCCGCTGGACCCAAGACCATGAGCCCCGCGCGATTCGATCTCCTCTTCAGTGGTGCGCTCGTCCCCGGGACGGACCTTCAGGAGGCGCGCCAGCGCCTCCAGGAACTGTTCCGGCTGACCGATGAGACCTCCTACCGCCTCTTCAGCGGCCAGCGAGTGACCGTCAAACGCAACGTCGACGAGGAGACGGCGGCACGGTATCGCGAGCGCTTCCGCGTCGCCGGCGCCCTGCTCCAGATCGTCCCGGTGAGCACCCCGGAGGGTCCGGCCGAACCCGAGCCACCGACCACGCAGGCCGATGTCGCTCCGAACGCCCAGCACCTGTCGCTGGCGCCACCCGGCGCCGTCCTCGGTGAGGTACCAAGGTTCGCCACCGCCCGCGCGCCGGCGCCCGACACCAGTCACCTGACTCTCGTCGCCGGCGACGACTGGGACCTCGCGGACTGTGCCCCGCCGCGGACCGCGCCAACCCCACCGGAGACTCCCCACCTGGCAATGGAGGCGATCGAGCCGCGCCACACCGCCGCGGACGAGCCGATCATCTAACGCCGGAGGACGCCCTTCTCGACCCCGGGGATGAACACGCGGCCACCTTGCCGGATCTCCCGTGCCTCGGCGCTCGCCTCCCGAGAGCGGACGCCGTCGCGCGGCCGCGGCGCCCCTCGAAAGTAATCGCGACAGCCGTCGCACCTGTATTTATCGGTGATACGCCCATGGACTACGACCACATCGTCATCGGCGCCGGCATCAGCGGGCTTGGAGCTGCCCACTTCGCCGCCCGCGCCGGCCACCCATCGCTCGTCCTCGAGCGCAGCGAGCGCATCGGCGGCTGCATCCACAGTCACCGATTCGCCCGCTGCGGCGACTTCTGGACCGAGGCCGGCAGCCATACCGGCTTCAACAGCTACGGCACCCTGCTGTCGGTCCTCGAGGACCTCGATCAGATGGCTCGTCTGACGGCCAAGGACGAAGCCCCCTATCGGCTTTGGCGCAACGGGCGGCTCGCCAAGGTCACCTCGGCCCTGCATCCGCTGGAGGCGGCCGTCTCGCTGCCGCGACTCTTCACGACACGAAAGACCGGGGCCAGCGTCGCCGAGTATTACGGTCGCGGGATCGGCCGGCGCAACTACCGCGATCTGCTCGGCCCGGCCTTCCAAGCCCTGATCTGCCAGCCGGCCGACGACTACCCAGCCGAGCTCCTGTTCCGCCGCAAGCCGCGGCGCAAGGACGTGCTGCGCAAGTTCACGATGCCGACCGGCCTCTCCGAGATCCCGACCGCCCTCGCCGGCCAGGCCGACATCGAGGTGCGCACCGGCCAGGAGGTCGTCGCCATCGTCCGCGATGGTCCGGGCTACCGCGTGCAGCTCGCCGACGGCGACGAGCTCGGCTGCCACTATCTGACGTTGGCCGCGCCCCCGAATGTCGTCACGCGCCTGCTCCCCGACGACCTGGCCGCGGCCAAGGCCGCCGTCGGCACCGTCGGCATGGCCGAGATCGAGACCCTGCTACTCGCCTTCCGCACGAGCGACCTCGACCTGCCGCGCCTCGCCGGGCTGATCTCGGTCGACGACGCCTTCTACTCGGCCGTCTCGCGCGACTACCTCGCCGACCCCGAGTACCGCGGCTTCGCCTTCCACTTCCGGCCCGGTGCACTCGCCCCCGAGGCCCGGATCGCGACGGCCTGCCGAGCGCTCGGCGCCGACCCGGCCAAGGTCGTCGAGGTCGCCCAGGTCGCCAACCGCCTCCCGGCCCTGCGCAAGGGGCACCAGGCCATCGTCGAGCAGCTCGACGCCGAGCTCGCGGGCGGTCGCCTCGCGGTCACCGGAAACTGGTTCTACGGTGTTTCGCTGGAGGACTCGCTAAGCCGCAGCCGCCAGGAACATGGGCGCGTCTTCGGCGAGGCCTGAGACACCAGCGGCCGCGCGCCCCCAGCCCGCGTCCCGGTCGGCCGGTGCGCGATGCGAGACCCCACGAAACTCTCGAGAGCCGCCCACGCCGGGCGGCGCCAAGACACACTGAAGGAAGACTCATGAAAAGGCATCTGCCACTGCTCCTCGCGACCCTGTTCGTGCTGCCAGCCGCCGGCTCGGCGGACGTGATCGGCGAGGTCAGCACCAAATTCAAGGTGCTCGGTCCGAACGACAAGATCGTTGTCGAGGTCTTCGACGACGAGGACATCCCGGGCGTCGCCTGCTATCTGAGCCGCGCCAAGACCGGCGGCATCTCGGGGGCCGTCGGCGTCGCCGAGGACACCTCGGACGCCGCCATCGCCTGCCGGCAGATCGGCCCGATCCAACTGCCCGAGGACATCCGCAACAACGAGCGCGACGGCGAGGAGGTCTTCAAGAAGCGCACCTCGCTGCTATTCAAGACGATGCAGGTCGTGCGCTTCTACGACGCCCCGCGCAATGTCCTCGTCTACCTCACCTACAGCGACCGCATCATCGAGGGTTCGCCGAAGAACAGCATCTCGGTGGTGCCGATCCAACCCTGGACCATCAAGGAGTGAGGCCGGCCCGCGCACGGCGGCTTCGTTCCGATCGGCGAGAGGATGCAGACGATGCGTACCGGCGGACCCAGCCGGCGGTGCCTGCACGGGGCCCGCTGGCGGACGATCCGGGCGGACGGTGGCGAGCCGGCCCCTGCGGCAGGGAGCCGCGTCGATCGAGGTTGGGCGTGCCGGTACGACCGTCGCTGAGAAAGAACAGGCGGACCTGCGCCATCACTCGCCGCCCGGCTGGGGCGGCCCGGGGGCGTCGGCGTCGCGCAGGACCATCCGTTCGACGTCGGCCAGCGTGACCCGCTGGCCGTCGAGGGTGACGAAGGTGCGGCCCTTCACATCACCGCGACGCGCCTGGAAATAGCTGATTCGCCCGGTGTTGGCGTTGATGACCTGGACCGTCACCGGCTCGCGCTCCCACAGCCAGTGATCGACCAGGAAATAGCCGACGCCCAGGACCGCCAGACCGAGCAGCGCGCGGCCGACCGCGCGCATCCGATGCGGCGGTACGGTATGACGGGAATGCCGCTGCGGTGGCGCCTCGGCCCCGCGCCCCCGGATGACGAGATAGGCAACCAGGACGACCGCGAGCGTGACGAGGATCTGACCGAGCATGGTGCGATAAGGTAGCACGCAGCCCCGAGCCACGCCACGGATCGGGCCGCCGTCAGCCGTCGGCAACGAGCTCATCGCCTCGTTCGTGAAGCATGCCTGGCGCTATTGCCCGTCACCGATGCGTGAGTCGCCGATGGGGGCAGCGTGTCGCTCGGGCGCGGCTCGATGGGGGCAAGCGGCCGGAGGCTGACGGCCGATCGCGCCATCCGGGTTCCAACCGTCTCGGGAAAGGCCGGGGGAACGGGTCGGTCCTGTCCGCAACGCTGTGCCTGCTTGCGGACGCCGGAGGTCAGCCCTTACCATCGATGCCGACCCTGCGATGCCCGACCCTGCGATGCCCGACCGCGGACCAATCATTCAGATGCCCCGTCTCGTCACCCTGCTGTCGATCTGCCTCGTCGCCCTACTCGCGTGCAGCGCCCCGCAGGAGCCGACGGTCAACCTGTTTCGGGCCGTCGAACTCGGCGACCTCGACCAAGTCGAGCGCCACCTGTACTGGGATACGGATCTGGAAGAGACCGATGCCGCCGGCGACCGACCGCTGCACATCGCCGCGCAGCAGGGACGGATCGCGATCGCCCGGGCACTGGTGCGCCACGGCGCCGACCTCTCGGCCCGCGACGGCGATGGCCATACACCGCTGGAGGTCGCCCTGATCCGCGGCCGCACCCAACTCGCCGAGATGCTGATCGACGAGGGCGCGCCGCTCGCGGCCCAAGACATGCTGTTCCGCCTAGTCCGCGAAGGCGTCTCCGATCGCGACAGCCTCGCCTTCCTGGTCGAGCGGGGCGCCGATCTCGACGCCCGCGATGCCGACGGCCTGGCACCGATCCACCGGGCGGTCGCCGATGGCCGACTGGAACTGACGACGCGACTGATCCGCGCTGGGATCGATATCAATCGGCACGATGAGGCTGGCCGCACGCCGCTCGCAATCGCGCTGACCAACGGCGATCGCGATATCATCGCGCTACTGCGGCAATTCGGGGCCCAGACCACGGGCCAACCGCCGCTCACCGACCAACCCACCGAGGCGACGACCGAGATCGCAAATGATCGATAACGTGGAAGACTTGACCGTGTCATACACGGATGGCGGGATCGAAACCGTCAAGGAGCTCGACAAGGTGATCCTCTCCAAGGGGAGCTGGACGACCATCCTGTTCCGCTACCAGGACTGGGACCGCGCCAAGGAGGCCTATGGACCGGACAAGTTCACGATCCGCCGCTACCAGAAGCGCAACGGCGAGTACCGCCAGCAGTCGAAGTTCAACATCTCCAGCCGCGCCCAGGCCGAGGCCCTGATCCAGGGCCTGCAACGCTGGCTCGACGACGCCGACTGACGGCCCGCCCGGTCATCGCACCACCTACCAGCGCATCGCCCGCCGCACCGCCGGCCGTTGGATGAGCCAAGACCCCACCTGGCACCGCTCCGGGTCGTCGAAGCCTACTTGATCCGTACCCTATCCGGCGTCCATGACCTGCTCGGCCCAGGCCGCCAGCTCGTCGAGGACGGCGAGCTTGGCCGGGGCACCGTGACATTCCGCGCGCAGCTCGCCCAGGCGCTGCTCGAAGGCATCGAGGACGATGCTGCCGCCGGCCTCGGGGTCGGTCAGGCGCGCGAGGCGATAGGCATCCCACTCCTCGCGTTCCTCGTCGCTCAGGGTCTCGGGCCAGTTGCGGGCGCGATAGCGCCACAGCATCTCGGGCAGGCGCGGGTCCTCGAACATCGGGCGCCCCACCGCGAGGTCCTCCGGGGCCAAGCGACGCAGCCGCTCCAGTAGGCGCCGATCCGCATCCCCGATGAAGCCGCCGCTGTAGAGCATCAGGTCTGGATCGCTCGGCGCCTCGCGCACAGGGGTCTGGTAGGCCAGCGCGAGCCGGTCGCCGAGGGTCTTCAGCGCCGTGCTCGACCCGGCGTGCCGCTCGACCCGCTCGCGCTCGATCGCCCAGCGCTCGGCGGCCTCCGGCGTCAGCGTCGCCAGCGGGGCGAGGAAGGGCGCGCGGTTCGCGTGCACCGCCTTGACCGGGATGCGCGGCGCATCCGGGCCGCGCTCGGCGGCCGGCGTGAAGAGGCGCACGCGCAGCGCCTCGACGTCCAGGGCGGCGAAGGCGGCCGGGTCCTCACGCAGATCGAAGACGAGGACGGCATTGGCGTTGGTCGGATGGGGGGCGACCGGCAGCACCGGGGCGATGCAGCCCTGCCCGGCCGGATAGCGGGCCGACACGTGCAGCAGCGGCCGACCCTCAGCCAGCATCCGGAGCACGCGGTGCTTGTCGCGCAGCCCGAGGGCGTAGTCGAACAGCTTGGGCAGGGCCTCTTTGAGGCGCCGGGCCAGCGCGATGGTCGCCTGCACGTCGGCGAGGGCATCGTGCGCGGCGCCGTGCTCGATCCCGTTCGCGGCCGTCAGATCCTCGAGCCGGAACGATGTCGTCCCGTCGTCGCGCGCGGGCCAGTCGATGCCGGCTGGACGTAGCGCGTGGGCCGCGCGCAGCACGTCGATCAGGTCCCAGCGGGAGTTGCCGTTGCGCCACTCGCGGGCGTAGGGGTCGAAGAGATTGCGATAGAGGAGGTGACGAGTGACCTCGTCGTCGAACCGCAGGCTGTTGTAGCCGGCCCCACAGGTGCCGGGCTCGGCGAGTTCGCGCTCGATGGCGGCCGCGAAATCGGCCTCGATCAGGCCATCACGCGCGGCACGTTGCGGCGTGAGACCGGTGATCAGGCAGGCCTCGGGCTGGGGTAGGAGATCGTTCGCCGGACGGCAATAGCGCACGAGCGGCGCCCCGACCGGGTTGAGATCGGCGTCGGTGCGCTGCCCGGCGAACTGGGCCGGGCGATCCCGCCGCGGATCGGCCCCCCAGGTCTCGTAGTCGTGCCAGTAGAACGTCTCGGCCACGCCGCCGCCCACCGGGACAACCGCAGGGTCCATCACCCGGTCGCGCGGGCGATGGAGAGCCGCGCCTGTCCCCGGCGATCAGACCTTTTCCTTGATGCGGGCGGCCTTGCCGCTCAGCTCGCGCAGGTAGTAGAGCTTGGCGCGGCGCACGTCGCCCTTGCGCTTGACCTGGATGTCGGCGATGGTCGGGCTGTAGGTCTGGAAGACCCGCTCGACGCCCTCGCCATGGGAGATCTTGCGCACCGTGAAGGCCGAGTTCAGGCCGCGGTTGCGCTTGGCGATGACGACGCCCTCGAAGGCCTGCAGGCGCTCGCGATTGCCTTCCTTGACCTTGACGTTGACGACGACCGTGTCACCCGGGGCGAATTCCGGGATCTCGCGGCCCATCTGCTCTCTCTCGAGCTCCTCGATCACGTTGCTCATCTCTTTGTCAGCTCCTGTTCCGATCCGGTGCACGGGATCGATACACCTGGATAAATTCATCGAGCAGCGCACGCTCTGCGTCGCTGAGGCCGCGCCGCTCCAATAGATCCGGACGGCGCAGCCAGGTCCGTCCGAGCGACTGCTGCAAGCGCCAGCGGCGGATCGCCGCATGATCGCCGCTCAGCAGCACCGGCGGCACGCCCAGGCCATCGATGACCTCAGGGCGCGTGTAGTGGGGGCAATCGAGCAGCCCGTCCACATGGGAGTCTTCGTGCGCCGAGTCCGCATGGCCCAGCGCCCCCGGCAGCAGCCGGATGACCGCATCCATGACGACCATCGCCGGCAGCTCGCCGCCGCTCAGCACATAGTCGCCGATCGACCATTCCTCGTCGACGCAACGCTCGATCAGTCGCTCGTCGATCCCCTCGTAACGGCCCGCGATCAGGATCCAACCAGGCGCTGCGGCGATCTCGCCGATGGCCGCCTGATCCAGCACCCGCCCCTGCGGCGAGAGGTAGGCGACCCGCGCGTCGCCGGCGGCCTCGCGCGCCGCCCCCAGGGCGGCCCGCAACGGGGCGACCTTCATGACCATTCCGGGTCCGCCGCCGTAAGGCCGATCGTCGACGGTGCGGTGGACGTCCTCGGTGTAATCCCGCGGATTCCAAAGGTGCAGCGACGCCAGCCCGCGGCTCAGGGCCCGCCCGGTCACCCCATGTTCGGCCCAGACCCGCACGAGGTCGGGGAACAGGGTGATCAGGTCGAAGCGCATCGTCAGAAATCTGGGTCCCAGTCGACGATCATTCGGCCTTGCGCGAAATCGACGTCCTTGACGACGTCGTCCCAGACGAACGGCAGCAGCCGCTCGCGCTCGCCGCGCACGACGATCACATCGTTGGCCGCGGTGGAGAACAGGTGGTCGATCCGCCCCAGGGGGCAACCACCGACCGTCTCGACCGCAAGGCCCTCCAGGTCGATCCAGTAGAACTCATCCGCACGCGCCGGCGGCAGCTGGTCGCGCCGCACGGCGATGGTCTCGCCGATCAGGGTGGCCGCCTGGTCACGGTCCTCGCAGCCTTCCAAGCGGACGACGACGCCCTTGCCCTGGCGCTGACCTTCGGCGACCCGGCAGGGCCGCACCGCGGCACCGCCCGCCTCACCGAGATACCAGGGCGCATAGCGCAGGATATTCTCCCGCGGCTCCGTCTCGGAGAAGACCTTGACCCAACCGCGAACCCCGAAGAGGCCCGTGATGCGCCCGAGTACGACCAGGCGTGCCCCGCTGTCCGCGGCCGTCGTCATCGACCCGCCGCCCGTCGCGCGTGGCGATCAGGCCGCGACCGGGGTCGACTCCAGACCTTCGCTCGCCGCCTGCTTCAGCAACTGGGCGACGCGCTCGGTCGGCTGGGCACCCTGACCGAGCCAGTGCTCGGCACGCTCACGGTCCAGGCGCAGTTTGGTCTCGCCGCCGACGGCGCAGGGATTGTAGAAGCCGATGCGCTCGATGTAGCGGCCATCGCGCTTGGCGCGGATGTCCGCCACGACGATCTGATAGAAGGGATGCTTCTTGGCACCGCCCCGAGTCAAACGAATCGTAACCATAGATTGTCTTCTGATCCTGACGCAGACAGAGGAGGGAAAAATCCCGTGCACGTAAACGAGCAAATATACATGAAATCTGAGAAATTGGAAGCGTAACGGCGCGTCGATTTTCCGCTGGCCTACCCCGCCGGCGGCCCTCGCGGCCCGCTCGCCAGCCGGCGCGGAAACCCGTACAGTGCGCCACTCGCCCCATCTTGCCTTTCCTGCCCGGCCCGAACCGATGAGCCAGCACGATCCGCGTGATCCGGACACCCTACCCCGTCACTTGCATGACGTGCAGCAACTGCTGTCGCGCCAGCGGCTCGTCGAGGGCCTGGTCCACCGCCAGTCGATGCCGCACCAGGATCTGGTCGAGTCGATCGTCCACAGACAGCATACGACGGCGCTGAGGCGCAAGCTCGATCGGCTGCACCCGGCCGACATCGCCTGGATCCTCGAGGCCCTGCCGCTCGCTGACCGGCTGCTCGTCTGGGACCTGGTCCGATCGGAGAAGGACGGCGAGATCCTGCTGGAGGTCTCCGACGCCGTCCGCGATGGCCTGATCGCGACCATGGACCGCGCGGAGCTGCGCGCGGCCGCCGAGACCCTCGACGCCGACGAGCTCGCCGATCTGGCGCCGAGCCTGCCGCCGGACCTGATGCAGGAGGTCCTCGACGATCTCGACCACGAGGAGCGCCGACAGGTGCATGCGGCGATGTCCTATCCGGAGGACACGGTCGGCGCCCTGATGGACTTCGACATGGTCACGGTGCGCGCGGACGTGACGCTCGAGGTGGTGCTGCGTTACCTGCGCCGCTTCGAGGCCCTGCCCGACCACACCGACCAGATCTTCGTCGTCGACCGCGCCGAGCGCCTGCGCGGCATCCTGACGTTGGAGTCGCTGCTCATCAGCGACCCGGAACGCGCAGTCGCCGAGGTGATGCAGCGCGAGGCCGTGATCAGCTTCGCCCCGGAGGATGATGCCGGCAGCGCCGCCCAGGCCTTCGAACGCTACGACCTGGTCTCGGCGCCCGTCCTCGATGCGGCACGGCGCGTCATCGGCCGCCTGACCGTCGCCGACATGGTCGACTATATCCGCGAGGAATCCGAGGCCGAGATCCTGAGCCACGCCGGCCTGCGCGAAGAAGAGGACATCTTCGCCCCGGTGATCCGCTCGGTGAAGAATCGCTGGGCCTGGCTCGCGATCAATCTGGTCACGGCCTTCGTCGCCTCGCGCGTCATCGGCCTGTTCGAGGGTTCCATCGAGCAGTTGGTCGCGCTGGCCGCGCTGATGCCGATCGTCGCCGGAGTCGGTGGCAACGCCGGTAACCAGACGATCACGATGATCGTGCGGGCGATCGCGATGGGGCAGATCCAACCCTCGGCGCTGCGCCGACTGCTGGGCAAGGAACTCGGGGTCGCCCTCATCAACGGCCTGGTCTGGGGCTGCGTGCTCGGCCTCGTGGCCTGGGCGCTCTACGGCAACCCGGCGCTCGGTCTGGTCATGACCGCTGCCATGATCTTGAACCTGCTGCTCGCCGCCATCGCCGGGGTCCTGATCCCGCTGATCCGTCAGCGCCTCGGCAAGGACCCAGCGCTCGGCAGCTCGGTGTTGATCACCGCAATCACGGACTCCGGTGGCTTCTTCATCTTCCTCGGCTTGGCGACGCTCTTCCTGCTGTAGTGCGCGATCAGCCCAAGCGCTTCGAGCGCGGCGGCCGATCGCCGGCGACCCGCCCGGAACGACCGCCCTTGCCCGCCGGGCGGCCTTGCGGGCCACCGCGATCACTGCCGCCGCCGCGCCGGTCGTCACGCCCCGACCCGCGCGCCCCCGGCTCGGCCGCGCGCAGTTGCAACGGCTTGCCGCAGACATAGACCCGCTGGAGCTGCTGCATCAGGGCGCGTGGCATCTCGGCCGGCAGGTCGACCAGCGAATGATCATCGCGGATCGCGATGCGGCCGATCTGACGCCCGTCGATCCCAGCCTCGTTGGCGATCGCGCCGACGATCTCGCGCGGACCGACCCCATCGCGCCGGCCGACCTCGATGCGATAGGGGATCAGCCCGGCATCGTCGCCGCGCGGCGCACGCGGACCGCGTCGCTCGTCCGGACCCCGCCCGGGACGCTCGTCGCGACCGCCTCCCTCGCCCCGCTCGCGCCGGGCGCGCCGATCCGCGTCGGCGCGCGGCACAGGGACCTCCGGCACGACCAGCGGCCGCTCGCGCTGCACCAGATAGGCGAGCGCCGCGGCGATATCCATGACCTCGAGCTCTTGTTCGTGCGCGATGCGTCCGACCAGACGGTAGAAGAAATCCATGTCCTGCTCGGCGAGGGCCGCGCGCAGATCGGTCGTGAAGCGCCCGATCCGCGACTCGCTGACGGCCTCGGCCGAGGGGATAGCCATCGCCGGCACCGTCTGGCGGATGGTCCGCTCGATGGCCCGCAGCAGGCCGCGCTCGCGCGGCTCGACGAACAGCAACGCGCGGCCGGTGCGACCCGCGCGGCCGGTCCGCCCGATGCGGTGCACATAGGCCGACGGGTCGTTCGGGATGTCGTAGTTGATGACCAGGTTGATCCGCTCGACGTCGAGGCCGCGGGCGGCCACGTCGGTCGCGACCAGGATGTCGAGCCGCCCGTCGCGGAAGCGCTCGACGGTGCGCTCGCGCATCGCCTGATTCATGTCCCCGTTGAGCGCCTCGGCGGCGAAGCCGTGGGCGCAGAGCCGCTCGGTCAGTTCGACCGTCTCGGTCTTGGTGCGCACGAAGATCAGGATCGCATCGAACGGCTCGATCTCGAGCACCCGGGTCAGCAGGTCGAGCTTGTGATAGCGCGTGACCAGGCAGTGATGTTGATCGATCGTGTCGACCGTCTCCGAGCGGGCCGCGACCTTGATCTCGACCGGCTCGCGCAGGTGCGTCTGGGCGACGCGGCGGATCGCCGGGGGCATGGTCGCCGAGAACAGGGCCACCTGCCGTTCGCTCGGGGCCTGGGCGAAGATCCAGTCGATGTCCTCGGCGAAGCCCATGTTGAGCATCTCGTCGGCCTCGTCGAGGACCAGCGTGCGGATGCCATCGAGCGACAGGGTGCCGCGGCGCAAGTGGTCCATGATCCGCCCGGGCGTGCCGACGATGACCTGCGGCCCGCGCCCGAGCTGACGGATCTGGAGCCCGTAGCTCTGGCCGCCGTAGAGCGGCAGCACATGAAAGCCGCGCAAGAACTGGGCGTAGGACTGGAAGGCCTCGGCCACCTGGAGGGCGAGCTCGCGGGTCGGGGCCAACACCAGCACCTGCGGATGCGCCTCATCGAGCGAGATGCGGCTGAGCAGCGGCAGCGCGAAGGCCGCGGTCTTGCCGGTGCCGGTCTGGGCCTGACCGAGCAGGTCGCGCCCGGCGAGCAGGTGAGGGATACACTGGGCCTGAACGCCGGTCGGGGTCTCGTAGCCGAGCGACTGGACGGCCTGCAGCACGGCCGGCGCGAGCCCGAGCCCCGAAAAATCGGCGGGAACGTCTGGAGAATCCATGTTTAGAGCGGCAACCTCGAGGGTGGCGGGCGACCCGGACAGCGCGTGCGCAGGATGGGCCGAAGCGACGAGAAAGGGGTGTAAGTATAAGGCCAACCCGGGCGAGATCCCAGGGGCCGAGACATGAACGACGGACGGTCAGTCGGCAGCGGCGCGGCGTGTCAACAGTCGATCCAGGGCGTTGGCGAAGGCCTGCCGTTCCGGCGCACCCAACGGCGGGGGACCGCCGGTGATCTCGCCGGTCCCGCGCAACTGGTCGAGGAAGTTGCGCTGCGCCAGGCGCTGCTCGATGTTCTCGGTGGTGAAACGCTCGCCGCGCGGGCTGATGACCTCGCCCCCGGCGGCGATGACCTCGGCGGCCAGCGGGATGTCGGCGGTCACCACCAGATCGCCTGGGGAGAGCCTCCCGAGGATGGCGTTGTCGGCGACGTCGAAGCCGCGCGCGACCTGCACGGCGCGGATCCATCGCGACGGGGGCACGCGCAAGGTGTGATTCGCGACCAGGGTCAGCCGGACCTCGACCCGCTCCGCGGCGCGATAGAGGATCTCCTTGATCGCGACCGGACAGGCATCGGCATCGACCCAGATCTGCATGCGCGCGGCCCCGCGAGGGCTCCGTGATGGCGCCGGGCGGACCGGCGGAAACGCGAAGCGGGGCCGCAGCCCCGCTTGGTCAACCCGTGATCGGGCGACGCGACGCGCCTCAGGCCGGCTTGACGGCCCAGGACGTGCACCAGCCGTTCTCGCTGACGGCCTTGCCCGGGAACAGGCTGCAGGGACGCCACTCGCCGCTGTCGGCCTGCACGAAGGCGCAGTTGGCACAATGCTGCTCGGCCGGCGGCAGGTCCTTGCCGGTGTTGGCGGCACGCTTGTCGGACGTCGCGGCGTCATGGACGTAGTTCAGCGCCTGAGCGATCGGGTCGGTGGCCGGATCGACATGGGGCAGATCCGAAGCCCGGGCGGTACCCAGGCCAACCAGGTTGATGACCGGGATCGCGGCGAAGCCGCCCACCATCATCTTCACAGCGTCACGACGGCTCTTGCAGATTGGCTTATCGGACATGACTGTCGACTCCTTACTCGTTGTAGTGCTCGGATAAGGACATCTGGCCTCGGAGAGCCCTTCGGCACGGTGTCCTACCGCTCATTGTGCACCAAGGGTACGGAAAAGGCGAGTAAGGGGGCGCTGGCGAATCTCCGCCTCCCGGGGTCATCGCATTCGGCGCCCCGGGGCCCGGACCGGCGCCAATCGGCCAACGGCGCGCCGATAGGGGCCGGCTTGCGGCAAGGGACCACCCGCCATCAATCGAGATAACTGCCGGCGCCGCGGTAGTGTTGCTGCCAGTAGGGCGTGCTCAGCCGCGAGACCAGCACCTGGCCCTGCGACGTCGATGCGTGAACGAAGCGGTCGCGGTCGATCATCAGGCCGACGTGGTACTCGCCGGGCCCGATCCGAAAGAAGACCAGATCGCCCGGCCCCGGAGGACGGGCGGTGACGCGGGCGGCGGCCCGCTGCTGCTCGGTGGACACCCGCGGGATACGCACCCCGGCGGCGAGATGGGCGACCTGGGTCAGGCCGCTGCAATCGAGGCCCTCGCCCGGCGCCGCGCCGCCGTAGAGGTACGGGGTGCCGACCTGCGAGAGGGCCGCGGTGACGACCTCCTGCCGTTCCTGGATACGCGGCAGGCCGGCATACGCGTCGTCGCGGTGGCCCATGCTGCCGCATCCCGGCAGCAAGAAACCGATGGCGACGAGGCCGAGCCAAGCGGGCGGCAGCGAGGGGGTCATCTTAAAGCCCTTTCCGCAATAGTCGCGCAGACCTTTGTTTCCTCTTTCTAGTTCAAACCCAGTTCTAGTTCAAACCCAGCCCCCTGTCAAACCGGACCATCGACCCTGGGCGGCGCTCAGCTGAAAGACGGCTCCACGGGCGGCCGTGGCCGCGGCAGCCGCCGTAGCGCATCGGCCACATCGCGACTGAAGTCCCCGAGCACGGCGCTCAGGCCAGAGACGAGGGCCGCCTCCTCGACGCCCCCCTCCGCGGCGACCGGCACCGCCCGACGATAGGTCTCCTCGCGCACGAGCAAGCCCTTGTCGCGATAGGGATCGAGGACGGACCAGCGCACCTTGAGCTGGACGGTGCCATCCGAGTGGCCCTCGAAGCTCAGCACCTCGGCGACGACGCGGAAATCGACCGGGGTCTTGACCTCGGTCGGAAAGACGTAGACCTGCCCGGTGCCGAGCAGGTGGGCAAGGTTCTCGCCCCAGACCCGCAGGAAGTCGTCATCGAGCGAACCGCCCCAGCGATGGAACTCGTCGAAGCGCAACTGCACGCCGTCGCGCACGACGATCTGTGGCCGGTCGAGGAAATGCGGCAGCGCCAGCGGCCCGAGACCGACCCTCGGACCGCGATCGCCGAGCGCCGTGGCACGGGCGCTGGCCTCGCCGATCGGCGCCAGGGTGTAGAAGGTCGACGGCGGGCTGCTCGCGCAGCCGACCAGGCCGACGAGCACCGGGACGGCGTACCAACGCCAAGTCTTCATTGCAGCGATCTCCTTGAACGAAGCCGATGACCAGACGCCCGGCCGAGGCGCCTAAAAGACCCAGGCGATCAACAGCGTGATGATGGCGAAGAACGCGAAGAAGGAGCCGAGCATGAACTGGAGCTCACCGAGCAGACCATCGCCGGCGACCAGCGCGAAGAGGACGAGCAGCGCCACCGTCGTGACGAAGCCCCAGACCGCGGCCTCCTTGAGGCCGAGCCCGGCATCGAACGCCGCGACCGCCCCCGCACCGAGCGGCACCGCCACCACCGCGAGGATGCCGACCAGCACGACGGCGGCGACCACGAGCAGCGCCAGCAGCCTGAGGTCGCCACGGTTGTCGCCGCCCACGGCCTCAGCCCCCGACGCCCGACTGCCCCTTGATGAGGTCGCGGATGCGGTGCGGCTCGGGCAGCCCGCGCACGATCACCTCCGGCTCGTCCCCGGCAGTGTAGATGGTCAGGTCGCCGGCGCCCATGATGCGCTGGAAGAGGCTCTGGGCGATCCGAACCGTGCGCACCGAGGCCATGTTGATCTCGGTGTACTGCTTGCTCAGCAGGCCGTGGGTCCAGACGATCTCGTCCTCCTTGATGATCAGGTGATCGGTCTTGGTCGCGATGAACCAGGCGATGAGCAGCAGGAAGCCCAACCCGAACATCGCCAGCCCGATGATCCCGCCCGGCAGCCCGCCCAACAGTTCCAGCGGCCGCTGGCCGAGCAGCGCCGCGAGCGCGATCCCGCAGACCACCATCAGGATGGCCAGGATGGTGCCGAACGGCTTGGTCCGGATCAGGGACGGATAGGCATCGTAGAGGACCTGAGACATGATGGTGCTCCCTTGCAACCATGGGGCGATTGGACTGGGCCTCGACACGCGCGAAGGCCCCGACGAAGACTGCTCGCACGCGCGCCACGAGGGGCGTCGAACGCGCCGCGGGGTGTGCCGGCGATGGTATCAGCTGCCCTGGCGGGGCGCCACGCTGCCCGGCGAACGGGAGGCGCGCATCGCCCGGGGGGATCCGGATCGCCCGATCCAGGCCCGCTGCGGCGATGCGGTCGGCCCTGGACCATCGAGCGCTGCGGCACCGAGATCAGGGCTCGATATGCACCGCGAGCCACAGGCAGCGCGGCTCGTCCGATGTGGCGAGGACGCGGTGGCGGGTGCGGGCCGGGATGAACAGGTGGTCGCCCGGCCCCATCTCCAGGACATCGCCGGCCAGCTCGAGCCGGGCCCGCCCGGCGAGCAGGACGACCCACTCGTCCTGCGGCTGGTCGTACCAGGCCGGATCCGGCATCGGGCTGCTCACGATGCGCTCGATCCGCACGTTGCGGCAGCGCAGCAGCTCGTCGAAGGCCTCGCCGGTCGCGAGGACCGGCCGATCGGCGAAGAGATTTTCCATCGCAGGGACCTCGCTCACCAATGGTTCGGCGGTCATGATAGGCGGTATATCGGCACCGTGAAGGCTCAAAGCTAGAAAGAGGATCTTGCATTGGTCGGCCGTTTCTGATCAAAGGGTTGCAAGAGATCACGGAAGTTCCGAATCTTCGGGTCTTCGTGCTCTGCGCGGATCCGTCACCCTTTCTTCGAGCCGTGACGATTCACAAACGACCGGCACATCTTCTTCGAACTACGAAACAGACCGAAACACGCGAAAAGGCGGAATCGACGCAGGAGCATCTGCCATTTTTCGCGACTTTCGCGTATTTCGTAGTTTCTCGTCTTCCGCGTGCTCGTATCGGTTGTTTCCGCACCGTCCAGAATGGCCACTGATCCCGTCAACTCCGCCCCTGCCCGAGGAGCCGCCCCGCCGATGTGTGACGACCACCCCGCCATCCGCCTGCGCGGCGTGCGCCAGAACAACCTCAAGGGCCTGGATTTGGACCTGCCGCTCGGCGAGCTGATCGTGATTACCGGGGTGTCGGGCTCGGGCAAGTCCTCGCTCGCCTTCGACACCCTCTACGCCGAGGGCCAGCGCCGCTACGTCGAGACCTTCTCGCCCTACGCCCGCCAGTTCCTCGACCGCCTCGACCGACCGCGCGCCGACGCGGTCGACGGCGTCCCGCCGGCGATCGCGATCGACCAGACCAACCCGGTGCGCACGTCGCGCTCGACGGTCGGGACCATGACCGAACTGAACGACCACCTGAAGCTCCTCTTCGCCCGTGCCGCCCGCCTCTACTGCCACGGCTGCGGGCGCGAGGTGCGCCGCGACACCCCCGAATCGATCTGGACGGACCTGCTCGCGCGCACCGAAGGCAAGGCGCCGCGTTGCCTGATCGTGTTCCGCGTCGCGGTACCGGCCAGCCTCGACACGCAATCGGTCAAGGAGATGCTCGCCCAGCAGGGCTACGTCCGCCTACTCGGCGAGGACGCGAGCGGCATCGCCGTCATCCAGGACCGGCTCGCGCTACGCCTGGACAACCAGGGCCGCGCCATCGAGGCCCTCGAGGTCGCGTTGCAGAAGGGCCACGGCCGGGTCCTGGTCTATCCGGTCGACGCCGACCGCCGGCCGGGCGAGCCCTGGCGCTACTCCAGCGACCTGCATTGCCCGGACTGCGACCTGGACTACCGCGCGCCGACGCCGAGCCTGTTCTCGTTCAACTCCGCGGTCGGCGCCTGCCCGACCTGCCGCGGCTTCGGCCGCACGATCGGCATCGACTGGGACCAGGTCATCCCCGATCCGGGCAAGACGCTGCTGGAGGGTGCCGTCAAGCCGTTCCAGTCGGACAGCTACTCGGAGAGCCAGGAGGACCTGATCGGCTTCGCCAACCGCCGCGGCGTGCCGGTCGACGTGCCCTGGCGCGACCTCCCGGAGGCCGACCGGCACTGGGTCATCGACGGCGAGGGCGACTGGGACGCCGGCCTCTGGTACGGCGTGCGACGCTTCTTCGCCTGGCTCGAGGGCCGTGCCTACAAGATGCACGTGCGGGTGCTCCTGTCGCGCTACCGCGCCTACGACGAATGCCCAACCTGCCAGGGCGCCCGCCTCAAGGACGAGGCGCTCGACTGGCGGATCGGCTCGGCGGAGCTCGCCGAGCGCACGCTGCCCGCCACGCGGCGCTTCCGCCACGCCCGCGTGACCATGCCGTCGGCCGCCTGGGCGGCCCTGCCCGGGCTCGGCCTGCACGACCTCGTCTGCCTGCCGATCGCCGCCTGCCGCGCCTTCTTCGACGCGCTGCGCCTCGAGGGCGCGATGGACCAGGCCCTCGAGCTGCTGCTCACCGGCATTCGTTCAAGGCTGCGTTATCTCGATACGGTCGGTCTCGGCTATCTGACCCTCGATCGCCAGTCGCGGACCCTCTCGGGCGGCGAGGTCCAGCGGATCAACCTGACCACGGCGCTCGGCACCGCGCTGGTCAACACCCTGTTCGTCCTCGACGAGCCGAGCATCGGCCTGCACCCGCGTGACATGGATCGGGTCATCGCCGTCCTCGAGCGGCTGCGCGACCAGGGCAATTCGCTGGTCGTCGTCGAGCACGACCCGCAGGTCATGCGCGCCGCCGACCGCATCCTGGATCTAGGGCCCGGCCCGGGCGAGCGCGGCGGTGCGATCTGCTTCGAGGGCTCGCCGGCGGCGCTGATCGCCGCGCACGGCTCGCTGACCGGCGATTATCTGGCCGGCCGCCGGCGGGTCGCCGAGCCGCAGCCGCCTCGTCCCTTCAGGCCCGGCGAGCCGAGTCTCCGGGTCCGCGGCGCGCGCGCCCATAACCTGAAGGGCCTCGACGTCACGATCCCGCTCGGGCGGCTGGTCTGCGTCACCGGCGTCTCGGGCTCGGGCAAGTCGACGCTGGTCCACGAGGTCCTCTACCGCGGTCTGGCCCGGCTCAAGGGCCACCCGGACGGCACGCCCGGCGCCCACGAGGGCATCGACGGCCACGAGACGATCGGCGACGTGAGCCTGCTCGATCAGTCCGGCATCGGGCGCACCGCCCGCTCCTGCCCGGCGAGCTTCGTCGGCGCCCTCGACCCGTTGCGCCGGCGCTTCGCCCAAACGCCCCTCGCCCGCGAGCGCGGCTACACGGCCGGCACCTTCAGCTTCAACGCGGGCGACGGGCGCTGCCCGACCTGCGGCGGCAACGGCTTCGAGCACGTCGAGATGCAGTTCCTCTCCGACGTCTACCTGCGCTGCCCGGACTGCGACGGGCGGCGCTACCGCCCGGCTGTCCTCGAGGTGCGCCTGCCCGGCCCCCCGGATGGCGCACCCGGCCCGTCGATCGCCGACGTCCTCGACTGGACCGTCGACGAGGCCCTCGCCCACTTCGCCGGCGACCCGGACCTCACCCGCACGCTCGAGCCCCTCACCGCCGTCGGCCTCGGCTACCTGCGCCTGGGCCAGCCGGTACCGACCCTGTCCGGCGGCGAGGCCCAGCGCCTCAAGCTCGCCGGCCACCTGGCCAAGACCGGCCGCCGGCGGCGCGGCCGCGGCCAGCTCTTCCTGCTCGACGAGCCGACCACGGGGCTGCACTTCGCCGACATCGCGGTGCTGCTCCAGGCCCTGCGGCGGCTCCTCGCCGACGGCCACTCGTTGGTCGTCATCGAGCACAACCTGGACGTCATCGCCGCCGCCGACTGGCTGATCGACCTGGGGCCCGAGGGCGGTGCCGGCGGCGGCGCGCTGGTCTGCGCCGGCACGCCGGCCGAGGTCGCGGCGCACCCGATCAGCCACACCGGCCGGGCCCTCGCGGCCCTCGCCGAGGCGCCCACCGCCGAGGTCCCGCCGGCACGGGTCGCCGAGCCGGCGGCCGGGGCGCTGCGGCCGTCGCAGATCCTGATTCACCACGCCCGCGAGCACAATCTGAAGGACCTGACGCTGGCCATCCCGCGCGACCGCCTGACCGTCATCACCGGCGTCTCCGGCAGCGGCAAGAGCACGCTGGCCTTCGACATCCTCTTCGCCGAGGGCCAACGGCGCTATCTCGAGTCGCTGAACGCCTACGCCCGCCAGTTCGTGCAGCCGGCCGCGCGCGCCGACGTCGACGCCATCTTCGGCATCCCGCCGACGGTCGCGATCGCCCAGCGCACGAGCCGCGGCGGCCTCAAGAGCACGGTCGCGACCCTGACCGAGATCCACCACTACCTGCGTCTGCTGTTCGTCAAGCTCGGCATCCAGTACTGCCCGGACTGCGCGGTCCCGATCGAGCCTCAGCTGCCCGCCGCGCTGCTGGAGCGGATCCTGCGCGAGCAGGCCGGCCGGCGTGTCGTGCTGTTCGCCCCGCTCGTCATCGCCCGCAAGGGGCTCTACAACGAGCAGGCCGCCTGGACCGCGCGCCAGGGCTACGACTGGCTGCGGGTCGACGGCGTGCGGCGGCCGACCGAGCCCTGGCCGCGCCTCGACCGCTTCCGCGAGCACTCGATCGACCTGCCGGTCGGCGAGATCCTGATCGAGGCGCGCGCCGAGCCGGCGCTGCGCGCGCTGCTCGACGAGGCCCTCAGGCTCGGCCACGGCCTGGTGCGGGTCGCGACCGTCGTCGGCGAGGGCTGGGACGCCGAGACCGCCTACTCGACCGAACGCGCCTGCCCTGCGTGCGGGCGCGCCTTCCCGGAGCCCGACCCGCGCCTCTTCAGCTACAACTCCAAGCACGGCTGGTGCCCGAGCTGCTTCGGCACCGGCACCCGCCTCGCCGGCTTCGACGCCGAGCAGACCGGCGAGGAGACCCAGTGGCTCGACGCGGCCGCCGATCCCACCATCGGTACGGCCGCGCCCTGCCCCGCCTGCGACGGCCGGCGGCTGCGCCCCGAGGCGCTCGCGGTGCGTTTCCACGGCCGCTCGATCGCCGATTACGGGGCCCTCTCGGTCGACGCCGCGGCCGCGGCCTTCGCCGCGCTGACGCTGACCGAGCGCGAGGCGGCGATCGCCGCCGACCTGCTCGCCGAGGTCCGCCACCGGCTCGCCTTCCTCGCCGAGGTCGGCCTCGGTTACCTGACGCTCGAGCGCGCCGCGCCGACCCTCTCCGGCGGCGAGGCCCAGCGGCTGCGTCTCGCCGCCCAGCTCGGCTCCAGCCTGCAAGGGGTCTGCTACGTCCTCGACGAGCCGACGATCGGCCTGCACCCGCGCGACAACCGCCTGCTCCTCGACACCCTCGCGCGCCTGACCGGCCGCGGCAACACGGTGGTCGTCGTCGAGCACGACGAGGAGACGATCCGCCGCGCCGACCACATCATCGACCTCGGCCCAGGCGCCGGCGCGCGCGGCGGCGCGCTGGTCGCCCAGGGGACCTATGCCGAGCTGCTCGCCGACCCGAATTCGCTGACCGGCCGGTTCCTGCGCCAGCCACCGCGGCGCGCAGAGCCGCTGCGGCCGGCCCCCAGCCGCGAGCACTGGCTCGCGATCCGCGGCGCCTATGCCCACAACCTCGTGGACCTGAGCGTCCAGATCCCGCTCGGGCGGCTGGTCTGCGTGACCGGCGTCTCGGGCTCGGGCAAGTCCACGCTGGTCCATGATGTGCTGCTCGCGAGCCTGCGCACGCTGCTGCACGCCGATCGCCCCGAGACCGGTCGGGCGCGCCGCGACGAGCTGCACGGCTGTACCGGACTCACCGGCTGGCAGGGCCTCGCGCGGGTCCTGGAGGTCGACCAGACCCCGATCGGCCTGACGCCGCGCTCGTGCCCGGCGACCTACGTCGGCTTCTGGGATGCGATCCGCCGCCTCTTCGCCGCCGCCCCCGAGGCCCGCCTGCGCGGCTGGGGGCCGGCGCGCTTCTCGTTCAACACGGGTGCCGGACGCTGCCCGGTCTGCGAGGGCCAGGGCGTGCAGCGCCTGGAGATGAGCTTCCTGCCGGACGTGAAGGTCCCGTGCGAGGCGTGCGGCGGGCGCCGCTTCACGGCCGAGACCTGCGAGGTGCGCTACCTCGACCGCGACATCGCCCAGGTCCTCGCAATGGGCGTCGACGAAGCGGTCGAGGTCTTCACCGCCCACCCGCGCATCCACCACGCGCTGCGGCTCCTGCAAGCAGTCGGCCTCGGCTACCTGACCCTCGGTCAGCCGAGCCCGACCCTCTCCGGCGGCGAGGCCCAGCGCCTCAAGCTCGTCACCGAGCTGGCGAAGGCCCGCCCCTCGGCCGGCCGCATGACCCCGAGGCCAACCCTCTACCTGCTCGACGAGCCGACCGTCGGCCTGCACATGGCCGACGTCGAGCGCCTGATCGCCGTCCTGCACCGCCTCGTCGACGCCGGCCACTCGGTCCTCGTCATCGAGCACAACCTGGACCTCATCGCCGCCGCCGACTGGATCCTGGACCTCGGCCCCGAAGGCGGCGACGCCGGCGGTCGGCTCGTCGCCGAAGGCCCGCCGGAGTGCATCGCCGCCAGCGGCGATCTGCCGACCGCGGTGGCCTTGCGGCAGCATTTGCAGCGCCACCGACAAGGCGGGGCGATTCCGTGAGGATTTATCGCATCAAAGACGCGCGCGCCTTCCTGACCAAAGCGGGTATCGCACCATGAACACGATGAAATACAAGGACTACGTCGCCCGGATCGAATACGATGAAGACGATCGCATCTTCGTAGGCCACCTGGCCGGAATCGACGATATCGTCGGGTTCCATGGGACGACAGTCGACGAATTGAAGGCCAACTTCCACGAGGCGGTCGAGCGCTGCCTGGAGATCAGCGAGCGGACCGGTCGCCCACCACAGCGCCCCTACTCCGGCAAGCTGATGCTGAGGGTCAGCCCGGAAATCCACGCCGCTGTCGCCACCGCGGCGCAGGTGCAAGGCAAGAGCATCGATCGATGGGCAGCCGACGTGCGCACCGAGGCCGGCATCGAGCCCGTCGCCACCATCCGCCCCTACCTCTCGACCTTACACGAGCAGGGCGCCGACATCTTCCAAGCCCTCGTCCTCACCTTCCAGGGCAGTCCGCCCATGCCCAAGCTGGGGTAGCTGAATAGTTACGCAATCGCTTTGTGGGCCGAGGTGCGGTTGCGGTCACGCTGCGCGCCGATGTCGCGGCCTATCTGGAGGCGCGCGAAGGCCAAAGGCCTACCGTTCGGCGAGATGGTCAACGACGTGCTCGTGAAAGACATCGAGCTGATCGAGGTCGTGGCCAACTAGACGCCGGCATGAGGCCGCGAGCGTCGAGCAGAGTCGCGGCCAGGCTCGATTCAATCGAGTCGCCGACTGCTTCGCATACATGGCAGCGGTGGGGTCTCGTGCGGTGCGACGGCAAAGATGCGCGACCTCGAAGGCTGGCCCCTGAACGCTCTGTAAAGGGCACGTTGAAAAATTCAAGGTGCAGCGAAGCGGAAATCGCCTTTTCGCTTCGCGTCTTGAAAAATTGCCCGGATGGCAATTTTTCAACGTCCCCTAAATGCGCACGCCGACGCTGCCGCGGCTTGTAATCGCGTCGTGTCGGCTCAACGCCTTGAACGACACCCCTATCAACCCCTGCTGAGCGGTTCCGATGCCCTGCACTACCCCAGGGCAAACGCATCAGTCATTGCTTATAGAGTGTTGCCGGGGATGCTGACTTGAACGTGCATCACCCGGTCTGGAATAGAAGTTCTGACAGGTACTTGTCATCCCAGCCCGCTTTTAGGCGTTTGT
>NZ_NRRW01000002.1 GCF_016583835.1 Thiococcus pfennigii
GCCAAGGCGACGTAGCGCATGAAGCCGTCGAGGCCGTGATCCGGGCAGCGGTCCAGGCCGTGGGCCTCCAGCGCATTGATCGCCGACTCCACCGCCGAGTGGCGCCGGCGCAGGCGCTGAAAGCGCGGGCTGTGCTCGCGCTCCAGCTCGCTCGCTGAGCGCCGGCCCTTCTTCGGCAGCACCGGAAAGTCGATGATCTCCCCCAGGCGCTCTTGATTGGCGGGACTGTGGAAGCCTTTGTCGAGGCTCACGCTGATGAGGTTGTCGTAGCGCTTGGCGAGGTCCTCCACCAGCGGCACGGCCACCTGGTCGTCGGTTTCCTTCGGCATCACGCGATGGTTGAGGATGAAGCCGAATTGGTCCTCGCTGATCGCCACGCGCAGGCCGAGCTCGACGGGGACCCCGGCCTTGCCTTTGCTGATCCACTCGGTGTGCGGCTCGAAGATCGAGAAGACCTTCTCGTGATGCGGGATCGTCTCGCCCTGGAGCACCCGGCGGCGCACCTGATCGATCTGCCGCTCGGCATGAGCCAGGTAGTCATCGAGGGCGGTGAACAGCGCGCTGGGTAGTCCGCAGCCGTGCTCGAGCTTGATGCGGGTGAGGTGGGCGCGCTCGATGAACTGCTCGGCGAGCGCCAGATACGCTTCATGGGCGTCGCGGATCTCGGCTTGGCGCGCGGCCCGTTTCTCGGGGTCTTGCGCCGTGGAGCGCTTGAGTTGCTGGGCGCGGCGATAGGCCTTCTTCAGACAGCGCAGGTTGTAGGCGCTCTGGCGCCAGTCGCTCAAGCCCTCGCTCTCGCACAGCGCCGCGCTGGTCTCAATCGCCTTGCGCACCGCATCGAAGAGCAGGTTGATGTCGGTGGGATAGTGGATATCGGTCTCGACGACGAAGGAGTCACTGCGCGCCTCGAGCCCTTCGTGCGGGCTTTTTTTTACCAGCGCATGCCCGGCGGCGACGACCACCTCGTTGATGCGCNGTGCGATGGGCATTGGCCAGCTCCTGGATGCGATCGTAGTCGGCGTTCAGCCCCAGGCGCAGCGTCCCCAGCACCAGGATCTGCCACTGCGTCATCCCGGGGCGCCCCGTCTCGCGGCTCACCGGCCCCGTGCCATCGGCGCGCTCCGGCAGGATCTCGGCGAGGATGGCGAAGACCGGCTCGCGCAACTCGGGCGTCGTGTAGATGTGTTGCAGACCGCGCAGCAGTCGCGGGATGTCATCGCGCGACTTGGCGTCGATCACGATGGCGCCGATGTCCTGTTCACCGAGCTGCAATTGCGGGTTGATGATCTCGCGCATGGGAATTGGGAATGAACGAAGTTTTGCGGATCCAATACCATCACTGCCACGACCGGCGGGTTTCCGCCACCCGCGGCGACGAACAATCAGGCAGTTAGCGGCGGCGCCGTGGGCCCAGACGGCTTCCGGCCGCTCGACTTCCGGTGCCCGATTCGATTATAAGGCATTGTTCTTGCGATTGAAAACGACTTTCCGTCCAGGCACTAGGTAGTTCAATCGGCGGATCTCACCCACATTCCTCTCATGCAGTTTTCGTCCGGATCTAGAAGGATAACTTTTCCCTTACGATCAATAACTTGCGGATCTCTAGGCCGCGCCATTACCCATAAACCAAAAAGATGATAAAAATCATAATTTTAGACCTATTTTTGCGGTTGAAAGCAAATAAAATATTCGAAATCAGCATGTTATATAATTTCTGCGCGTGATGAACAAGGTCAAACGGCTCGATAAGCCGTTGATTGTTGGCGCACCGTCTAACGATTTCGGCGGCAGGACACCGCCAGGCTGCCCGAGATCCTTGGAAGTAGCTGTTTTATATGGCAAAAGATATGGGTAATGATATGTCTCTAGGCAACATTTCCCCGTCTGGCGACCGAGGGATCGAAAAGTGCGTGAAAGCCGTCAGATTGAACTCCCTAGTGCAGCACTTCAGAAATCCCGAGGCTGTTCGTTGTCGTTGTCCTGATCCTAGTCCGATCGTCGATTACGACAACGACAACGATAGTCGTTGGAGGTGGTCTCGGAACATCCGCACTGCTGTACTAGCGCTGCAGTAGTGCTCGAGCACTCGGGCGACCTGGTGGCGCGGGCCGAGCAAGCGAGCCTCATCGTTTGGCGACCTCCGCCAGCGGCCGCCGGGGCGAGCGCCTACCCGTGCCAGGCACCTCGGCAAGGGGGCTGGCGCAACCTACAATCGAGCGGCGACTTCCCGCCGACGAGAGCACCGGAGCACCTCGATGACGTTTCTTCGATTTCTGGCCTGTGGTCTGTGTCTGATGATGCCACCGCTTCTCCATGCCGCCGACATGGTGACGGGGACCGCCACCTACCGCGAGCGGATCGCGGCGCCGCCCGATGCGCGGTTCGTGGCGGTACTCGAAGACATCTCGCGCGCGGACGCCCCGGCCGTGGAGCTGGGGCGCGCCGAGATCGAGCAGGCCGGCAACCCGCCCTACGCCTTCGCGATCGCGTACGATCCCGCGGCGATCGACGACCGCCACACCTATGCGGTGCGGGCGACGCTGACCGCGGGCGACCGCCTCCTGTTCACGACGGACAGGGTGGCCCCGGTCCTCACGCGCGGGGCGCCGAGCGAGGTCGATCTCGTCATGCGCATGGTCAGCCCGGCCAAGGCGCAGGCCGTGAGGGACGCCCCCCGCATCGGGGCGCATGGGCTGCGCCTCCCGGCGACCTTCACCGGCACCCTGCCCTGCGCCGATTGCGAAGGTATCGCGCACCACCTCGACCTCTGGCCGGACCAGACCTATCACCTGCGCCGGGAATGGCTGGGGCGCGACGACGACCCAGGCAGCCATCGGCGCGACGCGCTCGGCCGCTGGTCTGCCGATCCGGCTCGCCGCGCGATCGTCCTGCACGGCGCCTCCGAGATGCCGATCCAGTGGGCGGTCAAGGGTCCCGAGCGGCTGCGGCTGCTCGACATGGAGGGCAACCCGATCGAGTCAGAGCTCCCTTACGAGGTCACGAGCGATGGCAGCCTGACCGAGACGGATCTCGACGGCCTCTTCCTCGGCGGGATGATGACCTACATGGCCGATGCGGCCCTGTTCGAGGAGTGCCTGACCGGTCGGCGCTATCCCATCGCGCAGGAGGGCGACTACCTCGCCCTCGAACGGGCCTACCTCGCAGACCGCACGGCGCCCGGTGCGCCGCTGTACGTACACGTCGAGGGCGGTCTGCTGATGCGCCCGGCGATGGAAGGCCCCGACCGGCGCAGCCTCGTGGTGCATCGGTTCATCAAGACGCGGCTAGGCGTGACCTGCGAGCGCCAGCAGGCCAATGCCGCGTTGACCAACACCTACTGGCGGATCGACAGGCTGGGCGATGAGGCCGTCGTCGGCCTGCCCGAGCGGCGCGAGCCGCATCTGATCCTGCGCGCGGGCGATGCGCACCGGTTCGCGGCGACCCTGGGCTGCAACCAGATGAACGGTCCCTACGCGCTGGCGGACGACGGCCGCCTGACCTTCGGCCTCACCGCCTCGACGATGATGGCCTGTCCCCCGCCACTCGATGCGCTGGAGCGCACCCTGGCGGAGACGCTGTCGGCCGTGCGCAGCTACCAGATCAGCGGCGAAACGCTGGCCCTCTACGATGAGGCGGGCGCGGTGATCGCGCTGCTCACGGCCGTCTATCTGCGGTGACGGTCACGAGCCCCTGCCGAGCGCCCGGACCCGGGTCGGCCCTGTGCCTGCGCCGCGCGTCCGGGCGCCTCGTGCGGTCTCGTACCTGAGAGGGGCCGACCTCGAACCGGCGCGCCGACCCCTCGGGGCCATAACCCGGCCCCCAACGAGGCCGCTGTCGGGTTACGGCGCGCGCCGGGCTGTTCTCTATCGGCGAGCGCCGTGCAGGCGCACCTAACCCGACCTACGGCGGTGCCGACGGCCGGCAACGCAGCCGCTGTCGGGTTACGGCGCGCGCCGGGCTGTTCTCTATCGGCGAGCGCCGTGCGAGCGCACCTAACCCGACCTACGGCGGTGCCGATGGTCGTCGGGGCCGTAGGTCGGGTTAGCCCCTCGGGGCGTAACCCGACCGCGCGTACCTCGGGCGGGCAGCTTTGGCATACTGGCACTACCGCCTATCGGGTTGCGGCGCGCCCCTGCCCGTGCCTTCTCGCAGGCCGCGGCGCCAACCCACGTAACGACTATGCCGGCGTAGCGGCAACCCGAGCGATACGCTGCTGTGAGGACCCGATGACATCTCCGCACCTGACCATCCTGTTCGACAACGAACCCGGTCTGCCCGGGTTGACGACCCTCTGGGGCTTCGCCGCACTCATCCGCCTGGAGGGCTGCACCGTCCTCTTCGACACCGGCAGCAACGGTCGCGTGCTGCTTCGCAATATGGCGACCCTCGGGCTGGCCCCCGAGACGGTGGACCTGGTCTTCCTCTCCCATCCGCACTGGGACCACATGGGCGGCCTGGACTCGCTGTTGGAGCGCAACCCCGAGGTCACCGTCGTCCTGCACGAGGGGTTTTCCAAGCACCTGATCCACGACCTGCGCACCCTCTGCCGCGAGCTCCTCGTCGTCGGTCCCGACCCGTGCCAACTGGCTCCGGGTGTCTTCTCGACCGGCCTGCTCGAGAGCCAGCCTGCCGAGCAGGGCCTGGTGATCGATGCCGACGGCATCACGGCCGCCATCAGCGGCTGCGCGCACCCGGGCATGGAGCACATCGTCGAGCGGGCCACGCCCCTGCTCGGCCGGGCGCCCGACTGGGCGATCGGCGGCTTTCACCTGATGTACGCCGATGCCGCGGCCATCGATCGGTCGGTACGGGCCGTGCGGGACCTCGGCATCCGCTGCGTGGTGCCGACCCACTGCACCGGGGAGGCGGCCAGGGCCGCCTTCATGACCGCGTTCGGTGAGCGCTGCTTCGCCGGTGGCGTCGGGCGCGCGATCCGCCTCGACGCCTGCGGCCACCGCGGGGCCTGAAGCCCCCACGGCCATCGCGGCGACGGGGCGGGCCTCGGCGGTATGGCGACGGACTTGCGTCGCTGTGATATCGCCATCGGGCGGTGTCGTCAGCCGCGTTGGACAGCCGCACCCCGATGTGCGACAGGGACCCGCACGCATCGCGCTGGCTACCGCATTCGAGCACAAGGGCTACCGGAGCGTCGTCCTCGAGGGGGCGCCCAACCCAGAGGGGACTTGCGTCTGTCGTTCGGCGCGGACCGCGCTGAGCGGCATGGCCTCGACTGATCCGCTACGGCAGACACGCACTGGGCATCGGACCGGCGTATTCGACAGGCGTATTGGAAGGAAGCACGACGCCTACCAAGGCCAAATCACTTGCCTCAAGAGCGGTTTTTCGCTGACCATCCGACGCATGCCGGACAGGTCGAACCTGTCGAACCGTCTCGCCCGTCAGTCGATTGCAATTCGATCCGATCTTGATCTTGGTGGACGCCCGACTGCGGTCCTCGGCACACGACGGCCCGTCTGACCGAACCGACGGACACCGTTTCGGACAACCCGCCCAACCCGGAAAGGGGAAGCTCATCGATGCACACGAAGATCCTTGCCTTGTTGGCGACCGCTGTCGTCATGATGCCTGGCGTCGCCAATGCCTGGAATCCGGCGCTAGATCCGATATGCACGCTCAATGCGCCATTGGAAAACGCCTGCGAGAAGCTTCAGTGGATGCAACGACTTCCGTTCGATGCACGCCTCTGCAGCGTCTTTCCCGAGACCAATCCCCGAGTCGATTTCGACCTGTCGAGCGGGCCGACCGAAGAGACCCTCTCCGGCGCAAGGGGAGCCACGCTCGTCGCCCGGCACCAGAAGACCCTGTTGCAGGGCATCCAGGTCCATGTGGTCGACGCGGGGGATCCCAACGGCGAGCCCTTGCTCTTCCTGCACGGATTCCCGGAGAGCTGGTGGGCATGGAAGGATCAATTCGTGGCCCTGGGGAACCTCGGCTACCACGTGATCGCCGTCGACCTACCCGGCTTCAACGGCTCGCAGGCGCCGGCCTCGGACGAGGACTACAATCTCTCCTACTTCACCGACCTACTCGTCGGTGACGACGATAGCGTGCTCGCCTTCTTCGGTCATTCCCAGGCGCATGTGGTAGCCCACGAGTGGGGAGGCATCCTCGCCTATGGCTTCACCAAGTACCGCAACGACGCGATCCGGTCGCTTTTCATCATCAACGCGCCGCATCCCGAGACCTTCCCCGTCCAGTATGCCGACGAGGAGGTCTTGATCAACTCGTGGCACATCCCCCTCTTCCAAGGCTTCCCCGATCGGGCCGCCCTCTTCATCAAGCAATTCGCGACCGAGTTCGTGACCGGCGGATCGATCCTGTACGGCGGCCCGGGCTTCCGACTTCCCGCCGAGCACGTCTGCAACTTCGCCTTTTCCATCAGCGGCCTGGGCAAGATCGAAGACCTTCTGAAATACTATCGCTTCGTGTTCCCCAATAACCCGTCGGACTATTTCGGCTACCCCAAACCCAACCCCCTGGGCTATCCAGTGAAATTCTTCTGGGGCGCCGAGGACGAGGTCGTCGGCGTCAACTTCCTCGAGGGGATGGAGGAATACTTCCCGAACGCCGAGATCGAGTTGGTCGCGGGGGCCGGGCACTGGATACCGGCCGAAGCGAGCGTTCGATTGACCAACTCGTTGATCGAGTTCTTGGCGCATTAGTGCCTCGCTCCGGAAATACCGAGGCCGCTTTCATGTCGCCCTAGGATGCGAGCACCGTGGGAGCCCGCTTGCGGGCGACGACGACGCGCTCGTGGCGGCCAAGGAAGGGGTCAGAAACAAACGACACAAGCGCGAAGACGACAAGAAACTGCGAAATACACGAAAGTCGCGAAAAAACGGCAGATTCTTGTGTGTCAGTTCGGCCCTTTCGCGTGTTTCGCGTGTTTCGTAGTTCCCAGAAGATCGACCGGCTGTTCTTGAGTCGTCACTCAGATCGCCCGCAAGCGGGCTCCTACGGCGCCCGGATCCTGAGGTGACAGGATAGGGTCTCGGCATTTCTGAAGCGCGATACGAGGGAGGCGCTGAGATTCTCAGCACCTCCTGAAGGACGCAGAGGCCCCACCATCGTCAGTCGCGCGAGGCGACTGACGATGACGTCAGAAACCACGCCTTGGACCTCCGTGCTGCTTGGCCGGCCGGCGCATCAGGGCGCGTCGAGCACCTCCAGGGCCGGGACCCAATCGGCGCCCTGGGCCGCGGCGACCTCGGGGCGGCAGATCCGTCCGCGTGCGACGGCGAGGCCCTCGAGCAGGTGCGGGTCTTCGCGTAGCGCCCGCGGCACGCCCTTGTCGGCCAGGGCGAGGACGAAGGGCAGGGTTGCGTTGCCGAGGGCCTGGGTGGCCGTCGCGGCGACGGCCCCGGGCATGTTGGTGACGCAGTAGTGGACGACGCCGTCGACGACGAAGGTCGGGGCCTCGTGGGTCGTCGGCCGCGAGGTCTCGAAGCAGCCGCCCTGATCGATTGCGACGTCGACGAGGACGGCGCCCCGCCGCATCCGGGCGACCAGGTTGCGCCCGATCAGGCGCGGGGCCCGCGCCCCGGGGATCAGCACGGCACCGATCACCAGGTCGGCGGCTAGCACCGCCTCCTCCAGATTCTGCTCCGACGCCGCGAGGGTGTGGATGCGGTTGCCGAGGCGCTCGTCGAGCCGACGCAGGACGGCCAGGTCGCGGTCGAGGACGGTCACGTCCGCCCCCAGGCCGACGGCCATCGCCAGCGCGTTGCGCCCGACAACCCCGGCGCCGATCACGACCACCCGGGCCGGCGCGACGCCGGGCACGCCGCCGAGCAGCACACCGCGCCCGCCCTGGGCCATCTCCAGGCAGTGGGCGCCGGCCTGGACCGCGAGCCGACCGGCGACCTCGGACATGGGCGCGAGCAGCGGCAGGTGGCCGGCCGCGTCCGTGACCGTCTCGTAGGCGATGCAGCAGGCGCCGCTCGCGAGCAGGTCGCGGGTCTGGGCCACATCGGGCGCCAGGTGCAGATACGAGAACAGGGTGTGATCCGGCCGCAGCCGCGCCCGCTCGGGGGGCTGCGGCTCCTTGACCTTGACGATCAGCTCGGCCTCGTCGAAGACCGCGCCGGGCGAGTCGAGGACCTGCGCCCCGGCGGTGCGGTAGGCGGCATCGTCGAACCCGATCGCGGCACCGGCGCCGACCTCGACCAGCACCTGATGCCCGCGGGTCGTGAGCGCCCGGACGGCCGCCGGCGCCAGACCGACCCGGTACTCCTGGGGCTTGATCTCCTTCGGCACACCGACTTTCATGGCAAGGGTCTCCGGGAGACGGGGCGCACCGGCCCAGCCGGCGGGCGCAACGGATCAGTGGACAGGATGGGGGTGTTCGGCGACGCCCCAAGACCGGACACGCGCGACGGCTAGCCGCGGGGCGGGAAACCGGCGCTGGGAGCGACCCAAGCCCGAGCCCTCCTGCCTGGGACGACGTGCCGCGGACAGCGCGCGGCACACGACGAGCCCGCCCCGTCGGCGGCGGGAGCCGCCGTGGATGCAGAGATGCGCCATTGCCAGCGGCGGGATGGCTCGCGGCGGGATGCGCTTCGCTTTCCCGCCCGACGGCCGACGACGAATTTGGTGCTCGGGTCGCGAAGACCCGGGCGATGGACCCCGCCATGTCGAGTGACACCTAGATGATCAAGACCATCTTGCCGATCTTTCTCCTGCTGGCGCTTGCGTCCGCCGCACCGGCGTCGGCCCAGCAGGTCCCGTTCGAGGGGGAGTTGAGCGCGTCGCACGCCTGTCCGGCGACGAAGAAGAAGGACCGCGACAATCCGGGCGACGTGCGCCTCGCGCCGGGCCGCGTCTACGAGGTCCTCGGCCGCAACGCGACCCCGGGGACCCACTACCAGATCCGGGTGCCGGGCGCGCCTGTGACCGAGCTGCGCTGGGTGGCGATGGACTGCGGCACCCTGGCCCTCGCAGGGTCGGCCGCCCCGCCCAACGCGACGGCGGTGGGCCCGGCATCGAGCGATGGCCTCGTCCCGGATGGCATCGAGTTCGTGCTCGCCGCAAGCTGGCAGCCGGCCTTCTGCCGCAGCGACGCCGGTCGGGACAAGCCGGAATGCCGCTCGCAGACCGCGCGGCGCTTCGACGCGACCCACTTCGCGCTCCACGGCTTGTGGCCCGATGACCTGGACGACCGGGCCGTCTTCCCGTGCTACTGCGACCAGGGCGCACCGGCGAGCTGCACGCAGAGCCGACCGGGGAGGCCGCGGATCGCCCTGTCGGACGAGGTCGGCGACCGGCTGGCGATCGCGATGCCCGGCATGCAGTCGGGTCTGCACCGCCACGAGTGGGCAAAGCACGGGACCTGCTACGAGGACGACAGGACAGGTCCGGACGCCGGCGCCGAGCCGGACGAATACTTCCGCGAGTCGCTGGCGGCGCTCGAGGCGCTCAACGCCTCGGCGGTACGCCGGCTCTTCGCCGACCACCTCGGCGAGCGCCTGACGCGGACTCGGATCGAGGCGGCCTTCGACGAGGCCTTCGGGGTGGGGGCAGGCGAGCGGGTACTGATACGCTGCGCTGACGTCGGCGGCGAGCGCGTCATCTTGGAACTGCGGATCGGGCTCGCCGGCGACATCGGTGAGCCGGCCGACCTGGCCGCGCTGATCCAGGCCGCCCCGCCGAGGACGCGCTGGAGCGAGACCGGCAGCTGCGCCGGCGGACGGGTCGTGCGGGTGGCGGAATAGCGGAGGCCGCCGGCGCCGCACGGGCGCCGGCGGGACGGGCTGGCCGTCGCCGAGGACGACCGCTCAGCGGCCGGCCATCAGCATCGTCAACATCAGCTTGTTGAGCCGCCCGACGAAGGCGGCCGGGTCCTCGAGCTGGCCGCCCTCGGCGAGCATCGCCTGGTCGAAGAGGATCGAGGCCAGGTCGGCGAAGCGCCCCTCGTCGGCCTCGCCCTCGAGGCGCTTGACCAGCAGGTGGTCCAGGTTCACCTCCAGCGTCGGGCGGCTCTCGGGGGCCGACTGGCCGACCGCCTTGAGGACCCGCGCGAGGTTGGCGCTCATGTCGTACTCGCCGACGACGAGGCAGGCCGGGGAGTCGACCAGGCGGGTGCTCGCCCGCACCTCGTTGACCCGCTCGCCGAGGGCCTTCTTCAGCCGCTCGAGCAGCTCGCCGTGCTCGGCCGCGGCCTGCTCGGTCTTCTCCTGCTCCTCCTTGTCGGCCAGCTCGCCCAGGTCGAGCTTGCCCTTGGCGACCGATTGCAGGTGCTTGCCCTTGTACTCGCTCAGGTGGCTGACCAGCCACTCGTCGACGCGATCCGAGAGGAGCAGGACCTCGATCCCCTTCTTGCGGAAGACCTCCAGGTGCGGGCTGTAGCGCGCCGCGGCCGGGGTGTCGGCGGTGATGTAGTAGATCTTGTCCTGCCCCTCCTTCATCCGCTCGATGTAGGCATCGAGCGACTCGGTCTGCGCCTCGCCTTCGCTGTGCGTCGTCGAGAAGCGCATCAGACCGGCGATGCGCTCGCGATTGGCGAAGTCCTCGGCCGGCCCCTCCTTCATCACCCGGCCGAACTCGCGCCAGAAGTCGGCGTACTTCTCCGGCTCGTCCTTGGCCATGGTCTCGAGCAGGCCGAGGATCCGCTTGGTGTTGGCCTGGCGGATGGTGTCGATCTTGCGATTGTGCTGCAGGAGCTCGCGCGAGACGTTGAGCGGCAGGTCGTCGGCATCGACGACGCCCTTGACGAAACGCAGGTAGTGCGGAAGCAGCTTGTCGACCTCGTCCATGATGAAGACGCGGCGCACGTAGAGCTTCACGCCGTGGCGCTGTTCGCGGTCCCACAGGTCCCACGGGGCGCGCTTGGGGATGAACAGCAGGGTCGTGTACTCGTTGGTGCCCTCGACGCGGTTGTGCACGTGGGCGAGCGGCTCGTCGAAGTCGTGGGCGACGTGCTTGTAGAAGTCGGCATATTCCTGGTCGCCGATGTCGGCCTTGTTGCGCATCCAGAGCGCCGTGCCACGGTTGACCTGCTCCCACTCGGGGGCCTTGTCGGCCTCCTCCTTGTCTTCGTCGCCGAACGACTCCTTGAGCATCTCGACCGGCAGTGCGATGTGGTCGGAGAACTTGCCGATGATCGAGCGCAGCCGCCAGCCGTCGAGGAATTCCTTCTCGTCCTCCTTCAGATGGAGGATCACGTCGGTACCGCGCCCGGCCTTGGCGACCGTCTCGATCGAGAAGCTGCCGCGGCCATCGGACTCCCAGCGCACGCCGTGCTCGGCACCGAGCCCGGCCCGGCGCGTCACCAGGGTCACCTTGTCGGCGACGATGAAGGCCGAGTAGAAACCGACGCCGAACTGACCGATCAGCTGACTGTCCTTCGCGCCATCGCCGCTCAGGTTCTCGAGGAAGCGCCGCGTGCCGGAGCTCGCGATGCTGCCGATCGTGTCGATGGCCTCCTGGCGGCCCATGCCGATGCCGTTGTCCGAGACCGTCAGGGTGCCGGCCTCGGGGTCGACGCTCACGCGGATGCGCAGGTTCGGATCGTCCTCGAACAGGGCATCGTCGGTCAGGGCCTCGAAGCGCAGCTTCTCGGCCGCGTCCGAGGCATTGGAGACCAGTTCGCGCAGGAAGATCTCCTTGTTCGAATAGAGGGAGCGGATCACCAGGTCGAGCACCTGGCTCACCTCGGCCTTGAATTCCAATGTCTCTTTATGCGTATCTACCGTCATCGTTTGACTCTGCTTGTCGTTTCATCTGAAAGGAACGTCGTTCGCCGACCGGGCGGCGCGCGCGGCGCCAAGGCCGATCGCGGCTCGGCGAGCGCGACCGCGACGATCGGCGATAGAATGCCGGGACCGTTCATCGTCGCGGGCACGCCGGATGCGATCGCCGGGACCGGGTTGCCGCTGAGCAGACCGCGGAGGCCGTGCATCGATCTCGCGCGCCGGCGCCGGCGCTCGGCCGCCGCCGATGCGCACCAGCGACATCGTCACTCGAACACAAGGGTTTTGCCGATGGATCCGATCATCATCCCCACTCAGCCCATCACGGGGCAACGCCCCGGCACCTCCGGCCTGCGCAAGCGGGTCAAGGTGTTTCAACAGCCCGGCTACCTGGAGAACTTCGTCCAGGCCATCTTCGATACGCAGCCGGAGCTCGACGGTGGCGTGCTGGTCGTCGGCGGCGACGGACGCTACCACAACAAGGTGGCGATCCAGACCATCCTCCGGATGGCCGCCGCCAATGGCGTCGCCCGCGTGCTCGTCGGACGCGGCGGCATCCTGTCGACGCCGGCAGCCTCCTGCGTGATCCGCAAGTACCGCACGCAGGGCGGCCTGATCCTCTCGGCCAGCCACAACCCCGGCGGCCCGGATGCGGACTTCGGCATCAAGTTCAACGTCGGGGCCGGCGGCCCGGCGCCGGAATCCGTCACCGACGCCATCTATGAACGGACCCGGACGATCGAACGCTACCGGACGCTGGAGACGCCGGACATCGATCTCGAGCGGATCGGGACGCAGCCGCTCGGCGCGATGGCGGTCGAGGTCATCGACCCGGTCGCCGACTATGCCGAGCTGATGGAGGCCCTCTTCGATTTCAACGCCATCCATCAGTTGTTCAACTCGGGACTGTTCCGCATGCGCTTCGACGCGATGCATGCGGTGACCGGACCCTACGCGTTCGAGATCCTCGAGCGCCGCCTCGGGGCCGAGCCCGGGACCGTGCTCAACGGCGAGCCGCTGGAGGACTTCGGCGGCGGCCATCCGGATCCGAACCTGGCCCACACCCAGGACCTGGTGGCGATGACCAGGGGGTTGGACGGGCTCGACTTCGCCGCCGCCTCCGATGGCGACGGGGATCGCAATATGATCCTGGGAAAGGAGTTTTTTGTCACCCCCAGCGACAGCCTGGCCGTGCTCGCGGCCAATGCCCACCACACCCCCGGCTATCGTCACGGGATCGTCGGCATCGCCCGCTCGATGCCGACCAGCCAGGCCGCCGACCGGGTCGCCGAGGAGCTCGGCATCGACTGCTACGAGACGCCGACGGGCTGGAAATTCTTCGGCAACCTGCTCGATGCCGGGCGCATCACGCTATGCGGCGAGGAGAGCTTCGGCACCGGCTCGGATCACGTCCGCGAGAAGGACGGCCTGTGGGCCGTGCTCTTCTGGCTGAACCTGCTCGCGGTGCGCCAGCAGTCGGTCGCCGAGATCGTCCGCGATCACTGGCGGCGCTTCGGTCGCAACTTCTACACCCGTCACGACTACGAGGGCGTCGACGCCGAGGCCGCCGAAGACCTGATGACGCACCTGCGCGAGCAGCTGCCAGGGCTCGTCGGCAAGCCCCTCGGTGGCCAGACCGTCGTCTACGCCGACGACTTCGCCTATGAGGACCCGATCGACGGCAGCCGCGCCGAACGCCAGGGGGTCCGCATCGGCCTCGCCGACGGGGCGCGGATCATCTTCCGCCTCTCGGGCACCGGTACCGAGGGCGCCACGCTACGGGTCTACCTCGAACGCTTCGAGGCCGATCCCGCGCAGCATGAGCGCGACACCCAGGAGGTCATGGCCCCGCTGATCCACATCGCCCGCGACCTCGCCCAGATCGAGGCCCGCACCGGCCGAGGCGAGCCCGACGTGATCACCTGATGCCAAGCGCACCCGCCTTCGTGGACGGGGCAGGGAGGCCCCGCCGCGCGCCCCATCGACGATGTCCGCCCCCGACGCTGGCGACGGCGAACCTTTCCCGTCCTCTCCCCTCTAACATCCGATGCCCGCATCGCGGCATCCTCGGAAGTGCCCTGCCCGGGCCCCTTCCCGTCCGCCAGGCAAGGGGGCCCCGGCTTTGTTTCCCCGGTCGCCGACCCGATGTAGCATGCCATCGTCATGCTCGATCGACGCGCCGCGCTGCGGCTGCCCGGGCAAGGCTCGGTCGGGATCGACCCGGCCGCCGGATGCTGGACTCCGCAACCGCCCTACCCCTGGGCTCGCGCGGCCAAGCGCGATCGCGCAGCTATTTCTCGAGGCTCGAAGCGAATGAAAAACAAGTCTTTAACCATCATCCTCTGGGTCGCCGTCAGCCTCTGGATGTTGATGATCTTCAACAGCATGACCGGGCCCAAGCCCACCGAGGCCCGTAACCTGAGCTACAGCAGCTTCCTGAGCGAGCTCGAGGATGGGTCCATCCGCGAGGTCACGATCGAAGATCTGCGCATCACGGGCACCCGCACCGACGGCTCGCGCTTCGAGACCTACGACCCGGGCGATCCGGCCTTGATCGGCGAACTGCTCAACCGCGGCGTCACGATCAACGCCGAGGAGGCCGCGCGACCAGGCCTGCTCGCACAGATCCTGGCCGCCTGGCTGCCCTTCCTGCTGCTGATCGGGGTCTGGATCTGGATCATGCGGCGTGGCTCGGCCGGGGGTAGCGGCAACGGCGGTCTGTTCAGCTTCGGCAAGAGCCGCGCCCGCCAGCATGCCGAGGGCGAGGTCAAGGTGACCTTCCAGGACGTCGCCGGCGTCGAGGAGGCCAAGCAGGAGGTCACCGAACTGGTCGAGTTCCTGCGCAACCCGCAGAAGTTCAGCAGCCTCGGTGGTCGGATCCCGCGTGGCGTGCTGATGGTCGGGCCGCCCGGCACCGGCAAGACCCTGCTCGCGAAGGCCATCGCCGGCGAGGCCCGGGTGCCCTTCTTCAGCATCTCGGGCTCCGACTTCGTCGAGATGTTCGTCGGCGTCGGCGCCTCGCGCGTGCGCGACCTCTTCGAACAGGCGAAGAAGAATCCGCCCTGCATCATCTTCATCGACGAGATCGACGCGGTCGGTCGGCGCCGCGGGGCCGGACTCGGCGGCGGCCACGACGAACGCGAGCAGACCCTCAATCAGCTGCTCGTCGAGATGGACGGCTTCGCCGGCAACGAGGGCATCATCGTCATCGCCGCAACGAACCGTGCCGATGTCCTCGACCCCGCGCTGCTGCGCCCCGGACGCTTCGACCGTCAGGTCGTCGTCGGCCTGCCGGACCTCGCCGGTCGTGAGGCCATCCTGAAGGTCCACATGCGCAAGGTGCCGGTCGCGGGGGACGTCGACGCCCGTACCATCGCCCGCGGCACCCCGGGCTTCTCCGGCGCGGACCTCGCCAACCTGGTCAACGAGGCGGCCCTGTTCGCGGCCCGCGCGGGGTTGACCGAGGTGACGATGGACACCCTCGAGAAGGCCAAGGACAAGATCATGATGGGCGCCGAGCGGCGCAGCGTCGTGATGTCCGACGACGAGAAGCGCCTGACCGCCTATCACGAGGCTGGCCACGCCATCGTCGGGCGCAGCGTCCCCGAGCACGACCCGGTGCATAAGGTCAGCATCATCCCGCGCGGTCGGGCGCTCGGCGTGACCCTGTTCCTGCCGGAGCGAGACCGCTACAGCCGCACCAAACGTCAGCTCGAGAGCATGATCTCGAGCCTGTTCGGCGGGCGGATCGCCGAGGAGATGATCTTCGGCCCGCAGTTCGTGACCACGGGGGCCTCGAACGACATCGAACGGGCGACCGAGATCGCGCGCAACATGGTCACCCGCTTCGGCCTCTCCGAGCGGCTCGGACCGCTGGCCTACGCCGAAGACGAGGGCGAGGTGTTCCTCGGCCATGCGGTCACGCAGCAGAGCAAGATCTCGGCCCAGACGGCGCGCGAGATCGACAAGGAGATCCGCGCGATCATCGATCGAAACTACGAGCGCTCGCGGCAGATCCTGGAGGAGAACAAGGACAAGCTGCACAAGATGGCCGAGGCCCTGCTGCACTACGAGACCATCTCGCGCGAGCAGATCGACGACATCATGGCCGGACGGACGATGCGCCCGCCGGAGGGGCACGACGACGACCAGCGACCGACGGCGACGACCGGCGACGGCCCGGGACTCGGCCCCGACCGCCCGCAGGGCGGCAACAAGCCGATCGTTGGCGGCCCCATCGGCGAGCACTGAGCCTCAGCCCAGGCCCGCGGGCATCGCCCGCGGGCCCCTCTCCGCCCCGCCGCGGCGAGCCATCGCTCGCCGGCCCCGCCCGAGCCGGCCACCGGTCGCCGGCACGGCCCTGCCAGCACGACGCCGCCTGCTCGTTCCCCCAGACCCCGCGGACCCAATCGGTCTCTGCGCCTCGATCGGATGCGAAGCAGCCGTCCCAAGCCCCGATCGGGACGGAATCCGAGCTGGACGCTCAGATGCTATGCTGTCCAGGATCCTCCATCCCGAACGACGAGAGGTCGAATGCCATGGCGGAAGCCGCACTGGAGCGTCGGGTCGACACGCTCGAAGAGTACATGAAGGAGCTGAGCTACCAGTCCCTGCGCACCGAGATGGAACTGGCCCGTCTCAGCAAGGAGATGCGAGAGTTCAAGGACGAGATGCGGGCGTTCAAGGACGAGATGGGCGAGTTCAAGGACGAGATGCGCACCTTCAAAGACGAGTCCGTGCAAGAACGACGGCACATGAACAAGCAGTGGGGCGACCTGGCCAATCGGCTCGGCACCCTGGTGGAGGACATCGTCGCGCCGAACCTGCCGCGCATTGCCGAGACCCTGTTCGGCTGCACCAACCCCGATCTGTTCGCGATCCGCATCAGGCGCCGCTTCGATGGTGCGAGCCGCGAATACGACGCCTTGCTGGCCTGCGGGGGGGTCCTGCTCGTCAACGAGACCAAGTCGCGCCTGCTCGATAGCCACGTCCCGGCCACGCTCGAGAAGCTTGCCGAGATCCCGAACGTCTTTCCCGAATATGCCGAACGGCGCTGTATCGGCCTGCTCGCGACCCTCTATCCGGATCCGAGCGTCGTGCGGCTCGCGACCCGCCACGGCCTGCTCGTCATGGGCATGGGCGACGAGACGATGCAGATCCTCAACCCCGAGGCGCTGACCCACTCCGCCTGAAATCCGCGGCGAACCGCCATCGGCAACCGCTCACGCACCAGTCGCAAGACCCGCTCCCGCGCGACGCGACCCGCACCGTCCCGCGACCCCTGAACCTAAGAGCGGCAGTTGACCGCTTCCTCATGGATTGAAGTCGTTGAAATGGCGAAGAGGCCGTACGTGAGTCCTGCTCACCAGCCCGGTCGATGACCGCGCGCGTTTTCGGGTTCGAGGCCCCGGTCGTCCCGACCATGCCCAGACGTCGCGTCATCGACGGCCGCCACCCGCCCGGCGGTGGAGGCGCAAAGCTCAATCCCAGCCGACGAGGCCCGGCCACGGATGGTCGAACCACGCCGGTGTCGACCTGTCGTCGCGCGGCCCGAGGCCGGGCACGGCGATCAATTCATCGCCAGCGAAGATCAGCGGGACATAGCACCTCAGCCACGCGGGTACGCCAGCCTCCTGGAAGAGGTTCTTGAGGGACCGACTGGGACCTCGGGGGTGCGGGCGCAGGCGCGCGCCGGGGACGGCGAAGCGGACCTGGATGGGCCGCGCAAGCCCATCGTCGACACAGGTGGGCAGGCGGGCGAGGCGACCGAGCCCGCTCGGGAGCTCAAGATCGGCCCCGGACGACCAGTCGAGGACCAGGTCGGCCGCTGGGGGCGGCGGCAACGGGCGGAGCGCAAAGAGGCGCTCGCGATAGCGACGGATCTCGGTGCCAGGCCAGGCGACCAGCGGGTCGGCATCGGCGCGGGCCGCGAGGACCTCGCACCGCACCCGCTCGAGGTGGACCTGATCGGGCACCGACAGCCCCCGTTCCCGGATCCAGTAGCGAAGCACAGCGCGGCAGTGCGCTGGGGCGAGTACGCGCAGGCCGGGGATCGACAGGGTGCCGTCGCCGGTCGCGAGGCGCGCGGACAACTCGGCGGCGGTGCCGTCGACGAGGTGGGCCGCCTCGGCGCAGTGCCGGGCACTGCGGGCGATGGTCGAGGCCGCCGCCGGCCAACGCGCGCGCAGGCGCGGCAGGATCTCATGGCGCAGCAGATTGCGGTCGAGGTCGAGCGTCGCGTTGCTCGGATCCTCGACCCAGGCGAGCCCAGCCCGCACGGCATACTCATGTAGATCGCCGCGGCGGTACCCGAGCAAGGGGCGCACGAGCCGCCCAACGCCGAGTGGGCTGTCCGCCGGCATTGCCGCGAGGCCGTGGACACCACTGCCACGCAGCAGGGCGAGGAGCAGGGTCTCGGCCTGGTCGTCCTGATGATGGGCGGCGAGGATGAGATCATCCGGCTCGAGCAGCCCGGCAAGCGCGCCGTAACGGGCCGCCCGCGCGGCCGCCTCGGGGCTCTCGCCGGGCGCGGCATGCGCGGAGACGGTGAGCGTCGCGAGCGGTACCCCGAGATCGCCACAGACGCGCGCGCAATGACGTGCCCACTGCGCCGCGGCCGCTTGCAGGCCGTGGTCGACGTGGACGGCGCGCAGCGCGAACGGCAGTCGCGACCCCAGTGCCGCGAGGGCGTGCAGGAGGACGGTGGAGTCGAGCCCGCCGCTGAACGCGACCCAGCCGCGACGAGCGGCCGCGAAGCGCGCCAGGGGAGGCAGGAGATGGTGCGGCTCGAGCGTGGGCATCGCGCCCTCGCGGTCGGCAGGCCTGGGCCTATTCCTTGAAGCGGCCGCAGCCCATCAGGCGCCGATAGCGGCGCGCCCGGAGGTCGTCCATGTCGATCGCCGCCAGGTCGTCGAGGTGCTCCAGCAAGGCCGCCTTCAGGGTCGCGGCCATCGTGTCCAGGTTGCGGTGGGCACCGCCGAGCGGCTCCGGGACGATGGCATCGATCAGTTCCTGTTCGAGGAGCTTCTCGGAGGTGATGGCCATCGCCTCGGCGGCGAGTTGGGCCTTGTCCGCGCTCTTCCAGAGGATCGACGCGCAGCCCTCGGGCGAGATCACCGAATAGGTGCCGTACTGGAGCATCAGCACCCGGTCGCCGACGCCGATGGCCAGCGCGCCGCCCGAGCCGCCCTCACCGACGACGGTACAGACGATCGGCGTGCGCAACGCGGCCATGACCTGGAGGTTGCGGGCGATCGCCTCGCTCTGGCCGCGCTCCTCGGCACCGACGCCCGGATAGGCACCTGGGGTGTCGATGAAGGTCAGGATAGGCAGGCGAAAGCGCTCGGCCATCTCCATCAGCCGCAGGGCCTTGCGATAGCCCTCGGGGCGCGGCATGCCGAAGTTGCGCTGGATCTTCTCCTTGGTGTCGCGCCCCTTCTGGTGGCCGATGACCATGACCGAGCGCCCGTCGAGCCGCGCGACCCCCCCGACGATCGCCCGATCGTCGGCGAAGGCGCGATCGCCGTGCAGCTCCTGGAAGTCCTCGAACAGCCGCTCGACGTAATCGAGGAGATACGGCCGCCGCGGGTGACGCGAGAGCTGCGAGATCTGCCAGGGGGTGAGCGAGGAGAAGATCGACTCGGTCAGCGTCATGCACTTCTTGCGCAGACGCTCGATCTCGTCGCCGATGTTCAGGGCATTGTCGTCGCCGACGCGGCGCAGCTCATCGAGCTTGGCCTCGAGCTCGGCGATCGGTTGTTCGAAGTCGAGGAAGTGTGGATCCATGGCGGCGGAAGTTTATACGATCGCCGACCACAACGATAGACGGGTTGCACCGCACGCTCGACTCCAGCCCCGGCGGCGGCCCCTCAGCGCCCCCCCAGCTGGACGAGCCGCTCGCCCACCCAGCCGCGCCACTCGGTGAGCCAGGGCGACGGATGCCAGAGCCGCGCCGCGAGGGCCTCGCGCGTATAGCCGAGGCCGCGCGCGGCCTCGGTGACCGGGGCCAGGCTCGGCGCGGTCAGCACCAGCGCGATCGCGGCCCCGGCCATGCCGAGCGAGCTCCACGGCGAACGCAGGCTGAAGGGCTTCAGCGCGGTGCCGAACGAGCGCCTCACGCGACTGTTGAGCAGGTCCACGCTGGCCAACTCATCGAGACACAGGTGGGTCAGATAACCGAGCCCGGTGAAGCCCGCGAAGACCCAGGACTCCCAGGCCGAACGCCCGACCACCCAGTAGGCCAGATTGGCCGCGCCGAGCGCCGCGAACAAGGCCGCCAGCCACGAGTGCCAGACGCCACGGTGGACCGTGAAGTGGGCGAAGACCTCGAAGAGACCGTAGCGCACGAGGAGGAAGACCACCGTCCAGACCAGGGCCAACTCGAACAACGCGAGGCGCTCGATCAGCGCGAAGCCGACCAGGAAGGCGGCCGCCGCGCCGATGAAGGCGAAGAAGGCCCGCACCGGGGTCGAGCTGTCCGAATCGATGTCGGGCAGGAGCCCACCGACGACGCCGACGGCAAAATAGGCCTGCGCCTGGCCGGCGTCGGCCAACCCGACCGCGAAGAGGCCGAGTGCCGCCGTGCTGCTGACGGCCGCCGCGCCGTAGAGGTGAGTCGCGAAGTTCGCCATCGCCGAAGGTCGCCCGCCGCCTGTCGATCGAAAGAATCTGACCCCAATCATAGCGCACGATGCCGGACAGGCGCGGCCGCAATGGGCTCCGCCCGCTCCGGGCACTCGGCGCGATTGGCGCCCGCCAGGTTTCGTGCTACAAAACATCCTTTGGTAACACCAGTCCCGCGACCGTCCGACGACCGAGCGCCCCCCGCCGACGGACGCCAGCCGATCCACGAACATCCGAGGATTCGAAATGCCGCCACACACCCCGAACCGCAAGCCGCTCACGGCGGCGCTCCGCCTCCCCTTGGCCGCGCTACTGGCCGCACCGTTCGCCGCCCAGGCCCACTTCCAGGAGCTGATCCCCGACCGCGCGATCCTCGACGAGGACACGGGCAGCCGCGTCGAGCTGGAGATGCGCTTCACCCACCCGATGGCCCGGGGGCCGCTGATGGAGATGGGCACGCCGGTGCGCTTCGGCGTCCTCGGCCCGGCCGGGCGCGAGGATCTGAGTGGCGCCTTGACGCGGGTCGAACAGGACGGCAAGTCGACCTACCAGGCCCGCTACCGGGCGAAGGAGCCCGGCGATTACGTCTTCTACCTCGAGCCGGCCGCCTACTGGGAGCCGGCCGAGGGCGTGATGATCGTCCACTACACCAAGGTCGTCGTCGATGGCTTCGGCGCCGAGGAGGGCTGGGATGCCGAGGTCGGCCTGCCGGTCGAGATCGAACCCTTGGTGCGCCCCTACGGCCTGTGGACCGGCAACCTGTTCCAAGGCCTCGTCAAAAAGGCCGGCCAGCCGGTGCCCTTCGCCGAGATCGAGGTAGAATGGCGCAACGACGGTAGCCTCACGGCCCCGGCCGGTCCCTACGTCACCCAGGTCATCAAGGCCGATGCCAATGGGGTATTCAGCTACGCGATGCCGCACGCCGGCTGGTGGGGCTTCGCCGCCCTGCTCGAGGGCGACGCGCCGATGAAGAATCCGGCCGGCGACGAGGTCCCGGTCGAGCAGGGTGCGCTGATCTGGGTCCAGACCCGGGATATGAAATAGGGCCAGGTTCACGAACCAGTGGCGGGCGACGGGGCGCAAAACCGCCATCCGGTGATCCCCGAACCGTCACTGGCCCACCCGCGCCCCGGCCGTGTCGGCGCGCCTCCTTGCGGAGAGAGCCCCCATCGCCCACATCCCAGATGGCGTCCTCGCGGCCCCGGTGCTGGTCACCGGGGCCGTCGTCACGGCCGGCGCCGTGCTCGTCGGGCTGCGCCAGCTCGATTACGAGCGCATCCCGCAGGCCGCCGTCCTCGCCGCCGCCTTCTTCGTCGCCTCGCTGATCGCCGTCCCGCTCGGACCGAGCAGCGTCCACCTGCTGCTGAACGGCCTGATGGGCCTGGTGCTCGGCTGGGCGGCGGCGCCGGCGATCCTCGTCGCGCTCGCACTCCAGGCGGTCTTCTTCGGCTTCGGCGGGCTGCTGGTGCTCGGCGTCAACACGATGAACATGGCCGTGCCCGCCTTGGTCTGCGCCGCCCTCTTCCGGGCACCGCTTCGCCGCCACCCGGGCCGGGGGGCGTTCTTGATCGGGGCCGGCGCCGGCGCCCTCGGCGTGCTCCTGACCGGGGTCCTGATCGCCGTGGCGCTGGCCGCGAGCGGCTCGGCGCTGGCGCCAGCGGCCAAGATCATCCTCTTGACCTATCTGCCGCTCGCCCTCGTCGAGGCCGTCGTGACCGGCGCCGCCGTCACGTTCCTCGGGCGGGTGGCCCCCGAGATCCTCTGCCCGCCGGAGGCCACTGGCCATGATCGATAAACGCCTGGCGCTGGCCTGCCTCCTGCTCGCGACGGCCACGCCCCTGCACGCCCACCTGCTCAAGGTCTTCGCCTTCGCCGAGGGCGAGCGCATCGAAGGCCGCGCCTACTTCGCCGGCGGGGCCCGGGCGAAGGGCGCCGCGGTCGAGGTACTGGCCCCGGACGGACGGGTGCTCGCGGCGCTGCGCACTGACGACGACGGCGAGTTCAGCTACCAGGCCAATGCGGCGATCGACCACCGCATCCGCGTCGACAGCGGCGACGGCCATGTCGCGGAGTGGACCGTCCCCGCCACCGAGTTGGAGATCGCGGCGCCGGCGGCCGGCGACCCTGACCGGCCGGCCGCGCCGACCGAGAGCACACCCGAGGCGACGCCGGCGGAGACGGCCGCGGCGTCCGTGCCCGCCACCGAATCCCCCGGCGACCTGGAGGTCCTCATCGAGCGGGCCGTCGCCCGCCAGGTTCGGCCGCTGCGCGAGCAACTGGTCGCCTACGAGGAGCAGGTGCGGCTGCACGACATCCTCGGCGGCCTGGGCTATATCCTCGGGCTCGCCGGCCTTGCGGCCTGGTGGCAGGCCAGTCGACGACGCGGTCGATGAGGGTCGCGACAACACCGCTCACGCCGAGCACCGCCGGCGACTGGCTCGCGACCCGCGACGCCCGACTGCGGATCCTCGCCGCGGTGGCCTTCGCGCTGGTCACCGTGGGCCTCGAACGGCTACCGGCCCTGCTGCTCGCGCTGATCCTCGCCGCCGCGGCGGCAGCCGCCGGCGGGCTCACGCTGGGCAACGCGCTGCGCCGGCTCGCACCGCTCGCTGGGCTCCTCGCGATCCTGTTCGCGACCCTGCCGCTGATGGTGCCCGGCACGCCCTGGCTCGAACTCGGCCCGCTGAGCGCGAGCCGCGAGGGCCTGCTCGAGGCGATGCGGATCGCCCTCAAGGCGAGCGCCGTCGTCCTCGCGATGCTCGGGCTGGTCGGCTCGCTCGACCCCGTGACCCTCGGCCACGCGCTCGCGCGCCTGGGCCTGCCGGACAAGCTGGTGCACCTCTTCCTGTTCACGGTGCGCTACATCGATGTCCTGCACGGCGAGTACCGCCGGCTGCGCCAGGCCCTGCGCGCCCGGGCCTTCGTCCCGCGCAGCGACGCCCACACCTGGCGCACGCTCGGCTGGCTGGTCGGGATGCTGCTCGTGCGCAGCCTCGAGCGCGCCCGCCGGGTGACGGCGGCGATGAAGTGCCGCGGCTTCGCCGGGCACTTCTACCGCCTCGATCAGCTCGCCTGGCACCGGGGCGATACGGCTGCGGCACTCGGCGCCGGGGCCACGCTCGCCCTCCTCTTCCTCCTCGGACGGCCGGCATGAGCGCCCCGCTCCTCGCACTGCGCGGGGTGACCTGCGGCTATCCGGGGCGCACCGTGCTGCGCGAGGCGGACCTGGAGATCGCCGCCGGCGAGCGCCTCGCCCTGGTCGGGGCCAACGGCTCGGGCAAGACCACACTGCTGCACCTGTTGGTCGGCCTGCACCCGCCGAGCGCCGGGCGCGTCATCGCCTTCGGCACCGACTGCCGCGACGAGGCGGACTTCATCCCGGTGCGCCGCCGGGTCGGGCTCGTCTTCCAGGACGCCGACGACCAGCTCTTCTGTCCAACCGTCCTCGAGGACGTCGCCTTCGGCCCGCTGAATCTGGGCCTGTCGGTCGCCGAGGCGCGCGCCGTCGCCGAAGAGACCCTCGCGACCCTCGGCCTGGCCGGGCTCGCCGGGCGCGTCACCCATCGCCTCTCGGGCGGCGAGAAGCGCCTCGTCGCACTCGCCACCGTGCTCGCGATGCGCCCCGAGGTCCTGCTCCTCGACGAGCCGACCACCGGCCTCGACGAGGCCACCGAGCGGCGCCTCGTCGAGCACCTGGCCGGCCTGCCTCAGGCGATGCTCTTCGTCTCCCACGATCGCGCGTTGGTCGCACGCCTCGCGACGCGCGTCATCCTGCTCGGGGAGGGGCGACTGCGCCCGGCGAGCGTCCACGTCCACCCGCACACCCATGTGCACGCCCACATCCACCCGCTGGAGGGTGCCGCCGGCCACGGCCACGAGGCCCCCGCGGGCCACACCGATCACCACCGCACGCCGATCGGGTCGGGCAGCGCGGACCTTTCCTGATCGATGGTCCGCGCAGCGAACCCGATCGGTCGGAACCGTCTTGGTTCTTGGATCGCGCGACGCCGCCCCGCCCCGCTCAGATGTTGAAGACCCCGCCATGCTCAGTCGCCTAAGCGACTGAAAATTAAGCGAAGCGGAGATCGCATTTTCGCTTCGCGCCTCGAAGAATTGCCCGGATGGCCGCTTTTCAAGGTCCCCCCAAGGTGTGGGCGGCAGGGAGAAAGGCCGGACGTCAGCCGCCAGCGTTCTGTTCATCCGGCGATCCCAACAGCCTCTCCGCTCTTGCGATCGCCTCTTCGACAGAACCGCAGATCTGCTCGGTCGGCAGGTGTTCGGTGACGCCGACGGCGTCGAGGACGTTGCGGGTTTCACCCGTCGCTCCGGCCAGCAGGACGCACACCTTCTGCGCCTTGGCCCCGGTGATGACCTCGTCGATGGCCATCGCGGCGGTGACATCGATCTTCGAGGCAGCTTCGAGGTCGAGGATCAGGACTTCGCTACCCGGCGACATCATGCCGATTTGGCGGGTCAGGCCGCGGGCCGAGGCGTAGGAGTAGCGCCCCTCCAGGTGGATGACGAAGGCGCGCGGTTCGAGCGCGGCCAGACGGGCCACCAGTTCGGGGGCCAGATCGCCATGGTCGGCATGGACGCCCTTGAGTTCTTCGCGGCTCATCCAGTCGGCGGTGACCAGGGCGGCGATGATCAGGCCGACGGCCACGGCGGTGATCAGGTCGACGAACACGGTCAGGCCGAGCGTGATGAGCATCACGACCACCTTCTCGCGCGGCGCACGGCCGATGCGCTTCAGGAAACCCCAGTCGATGACGTCCCAGCCGACCTTGAGCAGGATACCGGCCAGGACCGCCAACGGGATGCGCTCGGCCAGCGGCGCGAGGCCGAGCACCAGCGACAGCAGGATCAGCGCATGCAACATGCCCGAACGCCGGCTGTGGCCGCCGGCGCGCACGTTCACCACGGTACGCATGGTCGCGCCGGCGCCGGGCAGGGCGCCGAGCAAGCCGGCGGCCATGTTGCCGATGCCCTGGCCGATCAGTTCGCGGCTCGGGTCGTGACGGGTCCGGGTAATCGAGTCGGTCACCAGCGAGGTCAGCAGGCTGTCGATGGAGCCGAGCAACGCCAGCACGAAGGCCGCCTGCAAGATGCGCGTCAGCTCTTGGAGCGGGAAGGCCGGCAGGATGAGCGTCGGCAGACCGGTCGGCACGTCGCCGATGACCGGCACCGCGTCGAGCCAGAACAAGGCGAGCAAGGTTCCGGCGACCAACGTGACCAGTGGCGCCGGCACCAGGCGGCCCAGCGCGGCCGGCCAAAACACCATGATCGCCAGTGCCACGCAGCCGACGACCAGCGCCTGGCCGTTAACGTTGGCGATCGCATCCGGCAGAAGGCGCAACGCGTCCACCGGTCCGCCCGCCCCATCGGCACCGCACAGCGGCGCCAGCTGCAGGACGATGATGATGATGCCGATGCCCGTCATGAAGCCGGAGATCACCGAGTAGGGCGTGTAGGCGATATAGCGCCCGACGTGAATCAGCCCGAGAAGGAGCTGGATCGCCCCCCCGAGGAACACGATGACGAAGGCCGTGGTGAGGCTGTCGGCGTACTGCGCCACCACCGCCGCCATCACCACGGTCATCGGCCCAGTCGGTCCGGACACCTGGGCCGGCGTGCCACCGAACAGCGACGCGAAGAAGCCGACCGCGATCGCGCTGTACAGGCCCGCCATCGGGCCGAGGCCGGATGCGACGCCGAACGCCAGCGCGAGCGGCAGCGCGATCACCGCCGCCGTGATCCCACCGAAGATATCGCCACGCAGGGTCTTCTGTTGCATGCGGCCCGAATCCGCGAACTGATCGATTGAGTGATCGTCTACGGCTTCCCCGGGGCGGTCAATGTCTTTCACGGGCAGATCGACGGCGCCCGTCTGCGCGTCGGCGAGACCTGCCTGCTCCACGACGCGGCGCCGGCGCCGCATGGCGCCGAGGCCATCGTCTGCGCCCGGCCCCACGAGCGAGAGATCCCCTGCGACCCGACGATGCCGGGGTTCACCGCCGTCGTCGCGCGCCCCGACCTTCGGCGCCATCGACCTAGCGACGCTGGGCGGCTCCCCGGTCGTGCTCAGCCACGAGGGTCGCACCCCCGCCGCGGAGGGACCAAGGTAACCGCCATCGCCAACGCCCTGATCGATGGTCCAGCCTGGCCGTAAGCCTGGCCAGCTCGCGTATCGCTTCCGAGATACCGAGGCTGCCCTGTCATGTCGCTCCAGGATCCGAGCGGCCTAGTACAGCAGTGCGGATGTTCCGAGACCGCCTCCAAAGACTATCGTTGTCGTTGTCGTAATCGACGATCGGACTACGATTAGGACAACTACAACGACAACGACAACGACAACGACAACGAACAGCCTCGGGACTTCTGAAGCGCTGCACTAGTGCCTCGCTCCGGAAGTACCGAGGCCGCTTTTATGTCGCCCTAGGATGAGAGCCCCGTAGGAGCCCGCTTGCGGGCGACTACGACGCGCTCGGGGCGGCCAAGGAAGGGGTCAGAAACAAACGACACCAGCGCGAAGACGACAAGAAACCACGAAATACACGAAAGTCGCGAAAAACGACAGATTCTTGTGTGTCAGTTTGGCCCTTTCGCGTGTTTCGCGTGTTTCGCGTGTTTCGTAGTTCCCAGAAGATGTACCGGCTGTTCCTGAATCGTCACCAAGATCGCCCGCAAGCGGGCTCCTACCACGCGAGGGTTGCGGACCAGGGCGCGCGGTCTCGGAAATCTTGCGAGATCACCTTGTAGCTGAGATTCTCGCTTTCGAGAATCGCTAACGGGCTAGCGACCTACGGTTGCAGACTCTTGGTGGAGTTGGTGCGGATCTGGGCGAACCCCATCAAGACTCCCACCACCTGCGGGCGTACCCCTCCAAGAGGGCAAAACTCCAGCTTGCAATTGATGCGTGAAGAACGCAGCTCATCGGGATCTGGCAGGCATCGCGTGAGTGCACGACCTGATAGACTCGACTCGCCGGACTAGTTCGGCCGGTCAAGGATTTCCAGTGCGACCGCTGCGGGTTTCCCCAATCTTCTGCGAAGGAACTCGACCATGCGCACGCATCCCGTTCCCGTCGCTTCGTTGGCGCTGGCCGCCCTGCTCGCGTTGCCGACGGCAGCCACCGAGGTCTATCGCTGCATCGGGGCCGACGGCGCCGTCACCCTGTCGGATCAACCCTGCGAAGCGGGTGCCCGAGAGGAACGCTTCGAGCTGACCCTGCCACCAAGCGGCTGGGAGAGTGGCGAGATCCGCGCTCGCAACCAACCCCTGCTGGACGAATACGACGCGCGCCAAGCGCGGCAACGCGCGGAGCGCCAGGCGGCGGAAGAGCAGGCACGCGCGCACCGAGAGGCGGAGGAGGAGAAGCGGCGGGCGGAAGAGGAGGAGCAGCAGGAACGCTGGTTCTTCGGCTACGATGCCCCCTACGTCCTCTGCCCCGACGGTGGCCTCTGTCCGCCAGGGCATTGGCCGCCGCCCAGGCCGCCCCGCCCCCCGGCACCGCCCGAGCCGAAACAGGATGAGCGCTTTCCGCCGAACCCGCGGGCACCGATGAGCATCCCCCGCAGTGGCCAGGATCCCCTCCTCTGACGGCATCGCGGAGTCTCTGAGGACCCGTCGGGCCCGTCCGCCTCGAAACGGTCGACCGTCGTATCTCACCGCCCGCCCAGGGCGACTTTCGCCTGCCCTTGGCCGCAGCGCAGACCCGCGCGGCAACCCACACCATGAAGCGCCTGACGGATGCAGCGTCAGCACGACATGCCAGGCGATTCTTCAAGACGCGAAGCGACAATGCGATTTCCGCGTCGCTTCATTTTCCGTCGCGCAGCCGACTGGAAATGGCGGGGCCTCCTGGCCCCGCCCGGCACCTCGAATTTTTCAAGGCGCCCCGAAGTCGTGACCGATGATGGCCTCGACCCGGCGGCAGATCTCGCGGCCGTAATCGGTCCACTGACCCTGGCCCCAGTAGCGATAGCAACTGGTCTGCGAGGTCATCAGGTGGAAGAGCGCATTGCGGTAGCGCCCCTCGTCGGTCGCGACGTCGGAGAGCAGCACGCGCTGATTGAACAGGGCGCTGGCGGCCTCCATCGGCCCGAGGACATCGTCGTAACCCTTGACCCAGGAGAGATCGTTCGTCCAACTGCCGCCGTCCATGTGGAACTGGTGGTCGGACTTCTTAAGTTCGTCGATGACCGCCGCGAGGCGCTCCGGGCCGTCGCCGGGCTTCATCCGTTCCCAGATCTTGTGCTGGTGCAGCGGCTGTACCGCCGGGAAGTCGTTCGCCTGGATGCCCATCGCGAAGAGGTGCTCCAGGTACTCGCTGACGTTCATCAGCGGCGTCTCGGTGCCGCTCGCAGCCCGCACGACCTCCGTGTACTTGGGTGGGAACTCGTTCATCATGACACCGCCGTTCTCGCCATCAGCGATCTGGGTGACGAGCGGCGGCACGGACTTGCCGGCCAGTTCCCAACGCTGGAGACCCTGCGCCTCGTACCAGGGCTGCATCTGGGCGACGAGCTTGGTGTCCGAACCCTGGGTCTTGACGATGGCGATGATGCTCGCGGTCTCGCCCTTGGAATTGGTGCAGACGAGCCGATGGGGCAGGTGGGGACGCTGCGGGTGCCAGCCGTTGTCGACCTGCTGGATCGAGTGTTCCTGCACCAGGACCCACTGGTAGCCGCAGTCGACGAGGGTCTTGACGAACTCGTAGGCGACGTCCGGGTGATTGGGCAGCGCCATCTCCGAGGGCGAGAACCCGCGCACCCGCTCCAGCGCCTCCCAGCCGAAGATCGCCGCGAAGTGGTGCTGCCAGGCGCGCACGTGCAGGCGATAGTCCTGCACCGGGGTCGAGGGCGCGACTGGATGCCCCCACGGCATGCCGAGCCACTCGGTCGTCCAGCGGTAGTCGGGATGGCAGGTGATGGTCTTCAAGCCCTCGATGACGTCATCGAGACCCATCTTGCGCAGGCCGTGCAGCAGGGTGCCGGAATACTCCAGCATCACCCGCGGCGACTTGCCCTCGCCGACCAACTGCGGGATGAACTCGCCGAGGCGCTTGTAGCACCAGTGGAAGACCGGCGCATTGTGGTTATCGCCGATGTCCTGGTGCTCCATCATGTATTGCAGGTTGCTGATGATCGCGGCCGTGGGCAGGTCGTCGCCGCCGGCCGGGATCAGCGGTTGATGCATGTGCAGCGCAATCGCGGTGGCGGCCCGCACGGCACCGAAATCGATGCCGCCCTCACCGACGAAGAGGGTCTTGTCGCGCCCCCTGGCCAGGGTCCGGGCGACATCGGCCTCGGCACCGCTGATGTTGGGCAGGTCGTCGACGTACTCGGGTAGCGCGTTCACTGGAGCGGCTCCTTATCGGGGTGTGAGGTTGGTGGATGCTGAGGAACGGGACAGAGGCAACCGACACGAGCGCGGGGAAGACTAGAAACCACGAGATACCGAAAGTCGCGAAAAACGGCGGATAATCCTGTGCTCATTCAATTCTTTCGCGTTTTTCGCGTGTCTCGTAGTTCCAAGAAGATGCGCCGGCCGTTCTTCAATAATCAATTGCGTGAAAAATAAAAGGCTTGCCGCGGTGCGACCTCCAGGGCGAGCAGGCCGACCCCGAGGTCCGGCCCAACGGTCGTCGCCCTGGGCCGCTCGGCCTCCGGGCTCCGGGCTCCGGATCAGGGCTTCGCGGCGGCCTCCGGCGGCTCGGGCGGGGCCAGCCCGACGCGGGCCAGGGCGGCGCGCGCCGCCGCCAGATCGGCATCGGCCCGGCCGACCCAGTCCTCGCCCCAGTAGAAGTTGCAGCTCGTCTCGGCCCGCAATAGGAGCCAGTAGGCCTCCTCGACCTCGGGCAGCGGAACGGCCGCGCCGCCCTCGGCGGCGCCGTCCGGGATTGCCGCGCGCGCCGCATGGATCGCCGCGCTGACGGCCCGGATGTCGGCGAGGGTCGCGCGCTGCCGCGCCGAGCCCGTCCATTGGGTGAAGCCCCGGCCGTCGTGCCAGCCGGTGTTCCAGGCCCCCGTGTTGACCCGCACCTCGCCGAGCACGCCGTAGTTGTCGAGGTGGTCATGGATGAAGACCGGCTTGATGGCCGCCTCGGCGGCGCGGATCCGCTCCAGCAGCGGCTGGTAGAAGGCGCTCCAGAAATTCGCCCCCGGTGTGACGTTGCGGAACCAGCCGCCGTTCTCGCCGTCGGTGCAGGTCGTCACCAGCGGCACGAAATCGCACCACTTGGTGCGCTCGGCCACCTCGGCGAGGAACCAGTCGAGTTCCATCCCGGACTCCTGGGCATTGGACAGATCGCGATCGCGCACGACGACGATGATCGAATCGTTGCCGTAGCGCGCCAGATGCGGTCGGTAACGCAGTTCCTGCCAGCTCATCTTGGTCAGTGGCTCGACATGCTCGCTGTCGACCAGGACGTAGCGATAGCCGAAGGCGCGCAGCAACGGGATCAGCTCCATCGAGAAACCCATCTCCGGCAGCCAGAAGCCCTGGAAGTGACCGCGCCAGAACAGGTGCCGCGCGATCCCCTGCCAACGCTCGAGGTGGGCGCTGCGATCGGCCTCGGGGATCAGCGGCAGTACCGGATGGTAATAGCCGGTGCCGAGGATCTCGAACAGTTCCTGGTTCTGGAAGTACCAGAGCAGCGAACCGCAGTCGACGCTGCCATAGACCCGTTCTTGAAAGGTCGTATCCGAGAGCGTCGCCAGCAGCGTCCCCGACAGCGACAGGTGGACGCGGGCCAGGTCTTCGTAGCCCCAGAGGCTGCGCGGGATGCGATCCATCGCGAAGAGGATCTCCTTGGCCTCCCATTCCCGGTGCTCGAGGAGCCCCTCGAGGTTGCCGGCCGGCTGGTGGAGATTGAGCACAAGGGCGTGCTGAGCAATCATGCTGGGGCCCTCGAATTGGGGGTGACTGTCGGTCGACCCATGAGCGCCTGGCGGGGAGGACGGATGGGCCGAGATCCCGCGCATGCGGCCCTAGTTTACCCGCTTCGGGGGCGGCCTGACGGCGGTTTTTGTCTTTTGTCGAGGACTTGATCAGAATAGTGCGGGATGTCAAGGAGGCTCGACGGGTCCGCGCGGCCGAGGATCCCCGCGGGCACGGTCTGGCCCTCGTTCCCGTTCGTCCCCCGGAATCCCCACGCGCGAGTAACCAGCCATGGCAAACGAAGACCAGAAGAAGGCCGCGACGAAGAGGACAGGGGCCAACCCGAGCCCCGCCAAGGCCAAGGCCCCGGCGAAGACGACGGCCAAACAAGCGGCCGCCACGCGGACGAAGTCCCCATCGAGACCGGCCACCGCCCCGGCACCGGCTGCGCCCCGATCGGCCCGCAAGGCCGGCGCCCAGAAGACGCCGACGAGGACCGTCGCCGCGACACCGGCCAAGACCCGCACGAAGACACCCGCATCCGCCAAACCCGCCACCAAGCGTGGTCTGTCGATCTCGCCTGAGGAGCGCGAGAACATGATCCGCATGGCCGCCTACTTCAAGGCCGAGAAGCGCCAGTTCGCCCCGGGCTTCGAGGTCCAGGACTGGGCCGATGCGGAGCGCGAGGTCGACGAGTGGCTGCGCCAGCGCCGCCGCGCCGATTAGCCTCGCGAGTTCCGCGCGGCGTCGAACGCGGCGTCCAAAGGGCCGCCGCGCGGACCGGGACGCTGGCCGCAACAAGATCGTAACATCCTGTCCAAAGGGCAATTCCACGAGCCATTCCTGTCACGTTCGGCCGCCAGGCCGACAGGCCAATTTGGTAGAATGGCGGGCGTCTTCCCGCCATCCGACCAGCGAGCCTCCATGACCAAGAGCGACGCCCAGCCGCCGTGCGGCGATTCGAGCGAACCGGCCACCACGGCCACCGGCTTCAGCCTCGACGACCCGGCCCTCTACCTGAACCGCGAGCTGACCTGGCTCCAGTTCAACCGACGCGTCCTGCACGAGGCGGCCGACCCACGCACGCCGCTCCTCGAGCGGGTCAAGTTCCTCGCCATCGTCAGCAACAACCTCGACGAGTTCTTCATGAAGCGCATCGGCGGGCTCAAGCAGCAGATCGCCGCCGGTGTCCACAGCCCGACGATCGACGGGCGCACCCCGCAACAGCAGGTCCAGGAGTGCCAGGCGATCATCCGCGACATGCAGCGCGAGCAGAAGGAGATCTTCGACGAGCTGATGGCCCTGCTGGAGGCCCGCGAGATCCGACTGGTGCGCATCGCCGACCTGCCCGAGGCGGCGCGGCTCGGGCTGCGCGAGCACTTCCGCACCGACATCTTCCCGATGATCACGCCGCTGGCGATGGATCCCTCGCACCCCTTCCCGTTCATCTCGAACCTCGCGCTGAACCTGCTGGTGACGCTGCGCTTCCCGGGCGGGCAGGAGACCTACAAGGCCCGCGTCAAGGTGCCGGTCAGCAAGGACGTCTCCAGCCGCCTGGTGCGAGTCGGCGAGGCCAACACCTTCGTCACCCTCGATGACCTGATCGCGACCAATCTGGACATGCTCTTCCCCGGCATGGAGATCGCGAGCTGCGAGCTGTTCCGGGTCACGCGCAACGCCATCGTCGAGCCGGCCGAGGAGGCCGCCAACGACCTGCTCGAGCTGATCGAGACGGAGCTGCGCGAGCGTCACTTCGCCCCCATCGTGCGGCTCGAGGTGCAGCGGGGGATGAGCCCCGTGCACCGCGGCATGCTGGCCGCCGAGTTGGGGCTCAACGAGGAGCGCGACGTCGTCGAGGTCGAGGGCATGATGGCCCTGCGCGACCTCTTCGAGCTCGCCGCGCTGGAGCTGCCAGACCTGCACGACCCGCCACACCGCCCCGTCGACCACACGCTGCTCGCGAACGACCGGCGCAACATCTTTCATATCGTCCGCGAGAATGGGCCGCTGCTGTTGCAGCACCCCTACGAGTCCTTCAGCACGACGGTCGAGCGCTTCCTGCGCACCGCCGCCGAGGACCCCAAGGTGCTGGCGATCAAGATGACCGTCTACCGCACCTCCGGCTCGATGCTCGAATGGCTGGTCAAGGCGGCGCGCAACGGCAAGCAGGTCGCCGTCCTCGTCGAGCTCAAGGCGCGCTTCGATGAGGCCGCCAACATCGGCTGGGCGCGGCGGCTGGAGTCCGAGGGCATCCACGTCACCTATGGCGTACTCGGCCTCAAGACCCACAGCAAGCTCATCTTCGTCGTGCGCCGCGACTACTCGCAGCTGCGCCGCTACTACCACATCGGCACCGGCAATTATCACCCGGGCACGGCCAAGCTCTACACGGACCTCGGCATGCTCGGTTGCGACGAGGAGATCGGCCAAGACCTCACGGAGCTCTTCAATTACCTGACCGGCTACTCGCCGCCGCCGAGCTACCGCAAGATCCTGGCCGCGCCCTACACGCTGAAGAAGGCGATCCTGGCCAAGATCCAGCGCGAGATCGACCACCACGAGCGCGACGGCAACGGCCATATCCAGATGAAGATGAACGCCATCGAGGACGTCGACGTGATCCGCGCCCTCTACAAGGCGAGCCGCGCGGGCGTGAAGATCGACCTCATCGTGCGCGACACCTGCCGCTTCCGCCCCGGCATTGCGGGCCTCAGCGAGGGCGCGCGGGTCATCAGCATCGTCGGGCGCTTCCTCGAGCACGGGCGGATCATCTACTTCCGCAACGGCGGCGACGAGGAGTACTACATCGGCTCGGCGGACATGATGCGGCGCAACCTCGAGAGCCGGGTCGAGGTCCACGCCCCGGTCGAGGACACGGCCCTGCGTCAGGAGCTGCGACTCATCCTCGACGTGCAGCTCTCCGACCAGCGTTCGGCCTGGGACATGCAGCCCGACGGCACCTACGTCCAGCGCCGCCCGGGCGAGGACAACGCCAAGGGCGCTCAGGAGACCCTCATCGGCGTCGCCGAGCGGCGCCTGGCAGCGAGCTCCAAGCACAAGGAGAAGAACTTTCGCTCGCGCCTGCTGAACCACTTCCAGCGCCGGGTCAAGGGAGACTGACCAGGCCCCGAGGCGCCCGGCGAGGCCTCGCCGGGCGCCCCGTTTGGATCGCGCCGCGAAAGCGATTAGGCTTGTCCGACGCCCCCGTTCACGAGCCATGACCGCCGATGCCAGAGAACCCGACACCGCCCGAACCGATGCTCACGCCCGTCGAGGCGCGCATCCTCGGCTGCCTCATCGAGAAGCAGCGCACCACCCCCGACAACTACCCGCTAACGCTCAACGCGCTGGTCCTCGCCTGCAACCAGAAGACCAGCCGCCATCCGGTCATGAACCTCGAGGTCCGCGAGGTCGGCCACGCCGTCAACGGCCTGCGCGACCGCGACCTGGTCGAGGCCGCCTTCGCCGGGCGCACCGAGCGCTATGACCAGCGGCTGGTCGCTGCGCTGAAGCTCGATCGACGCCAGGCCGCCGTGATGGCGACGCTGATGCTGCGCGGCGCGCAGACCGCCGCCGAGCTGCGCACCCATGCCAGCCGCCTGGCCGAACTGCCGGACCTCGCGGCCCTCGACTATGCGCTGCGCCACCTGATGCAGCGCGAAACGCCACTGGTCGTCGCGCTGCTGCCGCCGCCCGGGCGCCGCGAGGAGCGCTACGCCCACACCCTGTGCGGTCCCGTCGACCCCGGGGAGGTCGCCGAGACCACCGCGCCGGCCGCTGCGCGCCAAGAGCGTATCGCCCAGCTCGAGGCCGAGGTCGCGCACCTGCGCGCCGAGCTCGACGCCCTCTGGGAGCTGACCGGACTTGCCGAGCACCGCGAAGCCCTCTAAGCGCCGCTGGCTCGGGGTCTCGGTCTTCCTCGCCGCGCTGGCCGTCCTGCTGCCGGGCGCCCTGTTGATCACGATCGACGTCGGCATCTGGCTCGCGACCCGCGAGCGGATCCACGACGACCTGGCGCGCGTGCCGCCGGCCCCGGTCGCCCTCGTACTCGGCACCTCGCATCGCCAGCGCGGCCGGCCCAATCTGTTCTACGGCCCGCGCATCCAGGCCGCCGCCGACCTCTACCATGCCGGGCGCGTGCGGGCCATCCTGGTCAGCGGCGACAACGCGACCCGCTACTACAACGAGCCCTGGACGATGCGCCGCGACCTGATCGCCGCCGGCGTGCCGGCCGACTACATCACCCTCGACTACGCGGGCTTTCGCACGCTGGATTCGATGGTGCGGGCGAAGGCGGTCTTCAGTCAGAAGGAACTGATCATCGTCTCGCAACGCTTCCACGCCGCGCGTGCCCTCTACATCGCCGAGCGCGCCGGCCTGAACGCCATCGCGTACGCCGCCGCCGACCCGCCACTCGGCTGGTATCTACCGATCCGCGTGCGCGAGGTCTTCGCCCGCGCCCTCGCCGTGCTCGACCTGCTGACCGGGCGCAGCCCCCGTTTCCTCGGCAACCCCGAGCCCGTGCCCTTGCGGCCTGAACCGTCGCCCGCGCTCCTCGACGAAAGCCCGTGTCCGACCTCCGTATCCCCGCCGCCGTCCTCATCCTGACCGCCCTCCTCGCACTCGCAGGATGCGCCCCGCCGCAAACCGCGGCCGCGCCGCGTGCGGCCCAGGTGCCGCATCTGACCGCCGACGCGGCCCAACTGCCCGACGGCTACCGGCTGCCGCTCCAGGTCTGGCCCGCCGCCGACGGAGAACCCTCGACCGTCCTCCTCGGTCTGCACGGCTTCAACGACTACAGCCGGTCATTCGCCCCGCTCGCCCGAGCCCTGGCCGCACAGGGCGTGACGACCTATGCCGTCGACCAACGCGGCTTCGGCGCCACCGACGGGGCCGGGCGCTGGCCCGGCAGCGCCACCCTCGTCGCAGACCTGGAGACCCTGGTGCAACTGCTGCGAGGGCGTCACCCGGAGGCGCGGATCTACGTCGCCGGCGAGAGCATGGGCGGGGCGGTGGCGATGGTCGCCGAGGCCCGCGCGCAACTCGCGATCGACGGCCTGATCCTGATCGCGCCGGCCGTCTGGTCGCGGGACACCATGCCCTGGTATCAGCGCCTGGCCCTCGGGATGGCGGTGCGCACCCTGCCCTGGCTGGAGCTCACCGGCGATGGGGTCCGGCTGCGCCCATCCGACAACCTGGACATGCTGCGGGCGATGAGCGCCGACCCGCTGGTCATCAAGGCCACCCGCGTCGACGCCCTCTGGGGCGTCACGAACCTGATGGACGCGGCCCGGGCCGTCGCCCCGGCGCTGCGTAAGCCCCCGCCGATGCTGCTCCTCTACGGCGAGCGAGACGAGATCATCCCGCCGAACGCCTTCTGCAGCTTCCTCTCGGAATTGCCCGAAGATCCGGCCCTGCGCCTGGCCCTCTATCGCGACGGCTGGCACATGCTGCCGCGCGACCGCCAAGGCGCCCGGGTACGTGCCGACATCGCCGCCTGGCTCGCCGACCCCTCCGCACCGCTGCCCTCCGGCGAAGAGGTCCGATGGCACCGCGAGCGGCTCACCGCGTTCTGCGACCGTCACTGACGGGGCCCCGAGCCGCGCCGCTCGCGCCGCGGCGAACGCGGAGCCCCTCTCCTCCACCCGGCCTGCGCCGGCTCGGTCTCGGGCCTGCCAGGCCGCGCGGTTGCGTCGCCAGACTCAGGCGAACCCACCATGAGCAGCCCAAGGCGCTCGACTCAAGGTCCCCAGGAGTCGAGCGACCAGACTGCATCTGGCCATCTTGCTGGCATCGGCCCTAACATCGTCCGGGTATGGGAACATGCAACGCGCCGGGCGGCACATGGTATCGGGGGCCGCCATCGTCAGGGGCGTCGCGGGGCCGTTCGGCGCTAGCGTCGGTTACGTCGTCGAAGAATCCGACTAGTGTCTCGCTTCAGAAGTACCGAGGCCGCTCTTTCATGTCACCCTGACGAATCCGGGCTCCTACCACGCGAGGGTGGCAGGCCGCAGCGTGCGTTCTCGGGAATTGCGCAGTCTCGCACTAGGGAGCCACTGACTCGGGTCACCGCTTCCCTGCCTTCGAGGCGGTTCCCGAACCCATCCGATCGCGGCCTGCCCGGCCCCCGGCCCAGGGGGCCGCAATCGGCCGCCGCGTCGGCCTCACCGACGAGGACCTCACCGCGGTGCGCCGGGAGACCCTGCCCCGCGCCGAAAAGACAGAGGATCGCTGAGGGCATCCCGGGGCACCGAGGTGCCCCTGCACGCCTCCCCCCCGAAAAAAAAGACCCCGTCCCGCTGCTCGGGCGGGACGGGGTCTTGCGGGTCCGGGCACGGCCCGGACTCGGCTCAGACGGGCTTGCCGCGATAGACGACCATGGCCGCGCCCTGGGACTGGGCGTAGTTGTCATAGCCGATCAGGCGCACATGGTTATTCGGGTGCGCCTTATGGCAGGCCTCGGCCTCGGCGAGGATGGCCTCGACGTCGGTCTCGCCGAACATCGGCAGCTTCCACATGTACCAATAGTGGTCGAAGGCGTTCTCCGGCTCGGTGTGCTCGATGGCCGGGTTCCAGCCCTTGCCGACGATGTATTCGACCTGCTGGCGGATCTGCTCCGGGGTCATCGCGGGCAGATAGGAAAAGGTCTCGAACTTGCGGCTATTGACGTCTTCGAGACTCGACCTGTAATCCTGCATTGCGCTCATTTTCTAGCTCTCTCAATTCTTGACCGCAGAGGCGCAGAGGACGCGGAGCTTATCGATTCAAGATCTCTGCTCGGTCCTTGCGTCAGCGGTTGGCCATTTAGAATTCAGTGTCTCGCGTCGAACCTCCGAGACGCTAGAGAGGCGATCTCCGTGCGGATCTCTGCGCCCTCTGCGTCTCTGTGGTTCAAGCAGAACTTACTTATGCGCCACGTCGAGCTTGTCGACGGTGTCGAACTCGAACTTGATCTCCTTCCAGGTCTCCATCGCGGCCTTGAGCTCGGGGCTGCTGTTGGCGGCGGCGGTGAGGACCTCCTTGCCTTCCTTCTCGATCGCCACGCCGCGGTTGCGGGCCTCGACGCAGGCCTCCAGCGCGACGCGGTTGGCCGCGGCGCCGGCGGCGTTGCCCCACGGATGGCCGAGGGTGCCGCCCCCGAACTGCAGGACGGCGTCGTCGCCGAAGATGGTCACCAGGGCCGGCATGTGCCAGACGTGGATGCCGCCGGAGGCGACGGCGAAGACGCCGGGCATCGAGCCCCAGTCCTGATCGAAGAAGATGCCGCGCGAGCGGTCCTCCTTGATGTAGGACTCGCGCAGGAGGTCGATCCAGCCGAGCGTCGCCTGGCGGTCGCCCTCGAGCTTGCCGACGACGGTGCCCGTGTGCAGGTGGTCACCACCGGAGAGGCGCAGCAGCTTGGTCAGGACGCGGAAGTGGATGCCGTGGTGCGGGTGGCGGTCGATGACCGCGTGCATCGCACGGTGGATGTGCAGCAGCACGCCGTTGTCGCGGCACCACTGGGCGAGACCCGTGTTGGCACACCAGCCGCCGGTGATGTAGTCGTGCATGATGATCGGGGCACCGATCTCCTTGGCGTACTCGGCACGCTTGTACATCTCCTCCGGGGTCGGGGCCGTGACGTTGAGGTAGTGCCCCTTGCGCTCGCCGGTCTCGCGCTCGGCCTTGTCGATCGCGTCCATGACGAAGTCGAAGCGCTGGCGCCAACGCATGAAGGGCTGCGAGTTGACGTTCTCGTCGTCCTTCGTGAAGTCCAGACCGCCGCGCAGGCACTCGTAGACGGCGCGGCCATAGTTCTTGGCTGACAGGCCCAGCTTGGGCTTGATCGTGCAGCCCAAGAGCGGCCGGCCGTACTTGTTCATGACGTCGCGCTCGACCTGGATGCCGTGCGGCGGGCCGTTGCAGGTCATGACGTAGGCGATCGGGAAGCGCACGTCCTCCAGACGCAGCGCGCGCACCGCCTTGAAGCCGAAGACGTTGCCGACCAGCGACGTGAAGACGTTGACGACCGAGCCCTCCTCGAAGAGGTCGATCGGGTAGGCGATGAAGGCGTAGAAGCGCTCATCGTCGCCGGGCACGTCCTCGATCGCGTAGGCGCGCCCCTTGTAGTGGTCGAGGTCGGTCAGCAGGTCGGTCCAGACCGTCGTCCAGGTGCCGGTCGAGGACTCCGCGGCGACGGCCGCGGCGGCCTCCTCGCGCGGCACGCCCGGCTGCGGCGTGATCTTGAAGCAGGCGAGGATGTCCGTGTCCTTCGGCGTGTAGTCGGGCATCCAATAGGTTTCGCGGTATTCTTTCACGCCCGCGTTGTAGGTCTTGGCCATTGGCGAATGTCCTCTGTTTCCTGACGGTGATGGGCTCGGGCCGATCGCGGTCGGCCTTTCGTATCGCGCGGAGGACCTCGGCGGTCCGCCGCGGGGAGATCCAGTGTTCGGCCCGCCCCGAGCGATCGTGCGGTAGGGCCTGGCGGAATTATAGGCGGCAATACTATAATTCACAGTCAGGATTTTTGATTCGATATATAAACCACAACTTATATGCCACCACTAGAGTAGACGCGCGACACGGGGCCAAGGCGACGCCGGGATCGCGCGCCGCGGCCGCGGCACCGCAGCGGACGGAAGAGTAGCAGGGCGTTGAATCTGTCGTTTCGGCAATTGCAGGTCTTCGAGGCGGTCGCCCGCCGACTGAGCTACACGCGCGCGGCCGAGGAGCTCCATCTGAGCCAACCGGCGGTCTCGATGCAGGTCCGCCAGCTCGAGGACGAGATCGGCCTGCCGCTCTTCGAGCGGCTCGGCAAGAGCATCAGCCTCACCGAGATGGGCCGCGAGGTCTATCAGTGCAGCCGTTCGATCAGCGCGACGCTGCTCGATCTCGAGGAGGTCGTCGCGGCCCTCAAGGGCGTCGAGCGAGGTCGGCTCTCGATCGCGGTAGCGAGCACGGTCAACTACTTCGCCCCGCGGATGCTGGCGCGCTTCCACCAGCGCTTCCCCGGCATCGACCTGCGGCTCGACATCGCCAACCGCGAACAGCTCGTGCGCCTCCTGGAGGCGAACGGCGTGGACCTGGTCCTGATGGGCCAACCGCCGGAGGGGGTGGACCTGGAGGCCGAGGTCTTCCTCGAGAACCCGCTCGTGATCATCGCCCCGCCCGGCCACCCGCTCTCGCGGGCGAGCCGGATCCCGCTGGAGGCCCTGACCGACGAGGTCTTCCTGATGCGCGAGCCCGGCTCGGGTACCCGCCAGGCCATCGAACGGCACTTCGCCGAACATGGCCTCGCCGTGCGCCAGGGCATGCAGATCACCCGCAACGAGGCGATCAAGCAGGCGGTGCGCTCCGGGCTCGGCCTGAGCATCGTCTCGCTGCATACGATCGAGCTCGAGATCGAGACCGGCCGGCTCGTCGTCCTCGACGTGGAGGGCTTCCCGCTGCTGCGTCACTGGTACGTCGTCTACCGGCACGGCAAGCGGCTCTCGCCATCGGCGCGCGCGTTCCACGACATGCTGCTGGCCGAGGCCCAGTCGCTGGCGAGCCTCAACCCGCTACCGGCGCTGCCCGGCGGCCCCTGAGCGCGCGCGAACACCCCCGGCGACGATTTCGATTTCTCATGGCCATCGACAGGTCCGCTTGGGCTACACTACCCGACCATCCTCGCCCGACCACCACGACGTCTCGCATGTCTGATCAACCGATTACCGACTCACCGCTGGCCGCCCATCGCTTCCCGCTGCTCAGCGCCATCGATCTGCCGGCCGATCTGCGGCTCCTGCCCGAGGAAGACCTGCCGATCCTCGCCCACGAGTTGCGCGCGTACCTGATCGATTGCGTCTCGCGCACCGGCGGGCACTTCGCCGCCGGGCTGGGCGTCGTCGAGCTGACGATCGCGCTCCACTACGTCTTCAACACGCCGGAGGACCGCATCGTCTGGGACGTCGGCCACCAGGCCTACCCGCACAAGATCCTCACCGGTCGGCGCCAGCGGATGCTGACGCTGCGCCAGAAGGACGGCATCTCCGGCTTCCCCAAGCGCAGCGAGAGCCCCTACGACACCCTCGGCGTCGGTCACTCGAGTACCTCGATCAGCGCCGCGATGGGCATGGCCGTCGCAGCGGCGCGCAAGGGCGAGCGCCGCCAGGTCGTCGCCGTCATCGGCGATGGGGCCCTCGGCGCCGGCCTGGCCTTCGAGGCGTTGAACCACGCCGGCGCCCAGGACGTCGACCTGATGGTGATCCTCAACGACAACGAGATGTCGATCTCCCCGCCGGTCGGGGCCATCAGCAACCACCTGGCCCGTCTGCTGTCGGGCAAGATCTACACGAGCATGCGCGAGGGCAGTAAATCGGCCCTGCGCAGCCTGCCGCACCTGCGCCAACTGGTCGGACGCTGGGAGGAACACGTCAAGGGCATGGTGATGCCGAGCACCCTGTTCGAGGAGCTCGGCTTCAACTACATCGGCCCCCTCGACGGCCACGACGTCGATGGGCTGATCGGTACCCTGCGCAACATGCGCACGATGCCCGGCCCGCGGCTGCTGCACGTCATCACGCAGAAGGGCAAGGGCTACGAACCGGCCGAGGGGCAGCCGATCACCTACCACGGCGTGGCGCCGTTCGATCGCCAGACCGGCCGCCCGCGCCGGTCCAACGGCGGCCCGACCTACACCAGCATCTTCGGCGACTGGCTCTGCGAGGCCGGGGCGCGCGACGAGCGCCTGCTCGCGATCACCCCGGCGATGTGCGAGGGCTCGGGGATGACCCAGTTCGCGAAGCGCTTCCCCGAGCGCTTCTTCGACGTCGGCATCGCCGAACAGCACGCCGTGACGCTCGCCGCCGGGATGGCCTGCGAGGGCCTGAAGCCCGTCGTCGCGATCTATTCGACCTTCCTGCAACGGGCCTACGACCAGTTGATCCATGACGTCTGCCTCCAGGACCTGGACGTGACCTTCGCCGTCGATCGCGCCGGGCTCGTCGGCGAGGACGGACCGACCCACGCCGGCAGCTTCGACCTGAGCTTCGCCCGGCCGATCCCGAATCTCGCGATCATGACCCCGGCCGACGAGAACGAGTGCCGGCGCCTGCTGGAGACCGCCTACGCGCACCCGGGCCCGGCGATGGTCCGCTATCCGCGCGGCACCGGGCCCGGCGTCGCCGTCGATCCGCTGGCCGCGCCCGTGCCGCTCGGCGAGGCCGAGGTGCGTCGCCGCGGCCAGGGCGGGGTCGCGCTGCTGGCCTTCGGGACCCTGGTGGCCGTGGCCCAGGAGGCGGGCGAGGCGCTCGATGCCACCGTCGTCAACATGCGCTTCGCCAAGCCGCTCGACGAGCGACTGATCCTGGAGATGGCCTCGACCCATGCGCTGCTGGTAACGCTCGAGGAGAATGCCGTGGCCGGCGGGGCCGGCTCGGCGATCGGCGAACTCCTCGCGGCGCACGGCCTCTCCGTGCCCCTGCTGCACCTCGGCCTGCCGGACCGCTACATCGAGCACGCGAGCCAGGGCGAGCAACGGGCGCTTTGCGGACTCGACAAGAATGGGGTCATCGCGGCCGTGACCGCCGCCCGGCAGGCGGGCGAGGCGCCCGCACGGACCGACGAGCGGCGCACCGGATGAGCGCACCGAGGCGGCGATGAGCGAGCCGAGTCGGCCGCGCCTGGCGATCACGCCGATCCCGGCGCTCGACGACAACTACATCTGGCTGCTCCAGGCGGACGACCGCCGGCAGGCGGCCTGCGTCGACCCGGGCGAGGCCGAGCCGGTCCTGGCCGTCCTGGCCGCACGGGGGCTGGAACTCACGGCGATCCTGATCACCCACCACCACCCGGATCACACCGCCGGCATCGCCGAGCTGGTCGCCGCCTATCCCGACGCCCTCGTCTGCGGACCGCGCGATCGGCGCCTGAAGGGCCTGACCCGGGTCGTCGGCGAGGGCGACGAGGTCGCCGTCCCGGGACTCGCGGCGGGGTTCAGGGTGTTCGAGGTCCCCGGCCACACGGCGAGCCACATCGCCTATCTGGGTCCGACGCCGGACGACGACGCGCTGTTCTGCGGCGACACCCTGTTCACCGCCGGCTGCGGGCGCGTCTTCGATGGGACCTGCGCGCAGCTCGCCGCCTCGCTCGCGCGGCTCGCGGCCCTGCCGCCGACGACCCTCTGCTATTGCGCCCACGAGTACACGCTCGCCAACCTCGGCTTCGCCGCCTGGGTCGAGCCGGACAACCCCGCCCGCGCGGCCCGTCAGGCCGACGCCGAGCGCCGTCGGGCGGCCGGCGAGCCGACGGTGCCGGCCACCCTCGCGCTGGAACTCGCGACGAATCCCTTCCTGCGCACCGGCGAACCGGCCGTCCGCGCGGCGGCCGAACGCTTCGCCGGTCAGCCCCTGGACGCCTCCCCGCCCCCTCGCATCGAGGTCTTCACGGCCCTGCGCCGCTGGAAGGACACCGAATACGATTGAGCGAGCGGTAGTGGAGGCACCCCAGCCGCCCGCACCGCGCAAAGATGCCCTTCCGCCCGACCCGTGCCTCGCATGGGCCATCGAGCGACCCTCGTGCGACGCATCCTTGGCGGCGCACGCCTCCACGCCCGACGCACCACACCCGCCGCGCCCCGTGCGGGGTGACGCAGCGCGTCAAAGCCCGACCGGCGACCGACCGGCCAAGACCAAGCAGATCGAGAAATAACAAAAATAAACAATAATTTATAAAACGGCGCGAAAAATGCTTAACAAAGAGCGTAACGGCACCTGACGGCCGCCCAGCCTGTCCTGCCCGAGACGACTACTGCACGAGGAAACGACCAGATGTCACGCGCATTGTCCACGATGCAGCAGGACCATCGGACGCCGGGCCGCCGCCGCGATACATACCGGATCCCGCGACGGCGACTGGCGCTGCTCGGTGCCTGGCTGGCGCTGGCGCCCACGCTGGCCATGGCCTATCCGAGTGGGCCGCTGCTGGCGAGCGATCCGACCGTTCTGGCCACCCCGCTGGCCGGGGCACTCCTCGTCGCGATGGCCTGGGTCCTGCGCAGCGCCCATGCCCTCCGCCGGCGACGTCGCCCTCCCCAGACCCACGCCACCGCGGACGTCTATCTCACGACCCTGCTGACGAGTCTCGACGAGCTGGCTGTCGTCGTGGATCGGCGGCGGGTCGTCCGGCTCTTCTCCCAGCCCGCTGCATTCCGCTGGCTGCCGCGGGCCGACGAGGTGGTCGGGCAAGACATCGACGCCATCGGCCTGCCGCCGGCGATGGTCACCCCATTGATGGCCGAGGTGACCAAGGTCTTCGATGACCCTTCGCCCCATCTGCGGACCTGCCGGCTCGATCTCGCGCCGGAGCGGCGCCTGCTTCAGGCGCGAATCCTGCCGGTCAGTGACCATCGCGAGGAGGCCGCATCGGTCCTGATCCTGGCCCGCGATATCACCCCGCAGATCCTGGTCGAGCAGGCCCAAGTCCAGCGGGTGGCCCTCGACCGCGAACTCGCCGCCCTGTCGGTCGAGTTGCTACGGACCCCGAGCACGGCGCTGGACCGGGCGGTCTGCGCATCCTTAGAGCGTCTCGCCGTCCTTTGGGGCGCCGACTGCGGCTATCAGCTCGTGATCGAGGGCGAACGGCTCTCTCCGGGCCAAGTCTGGACGGTGGCCGGGGCCGCCGCGCCGTTCGGGGCTGGCCAACCCCTGTCGCCCGCGGACTGCCCTTTCTGGGCGCGGCGGCTCGCCGAGCCGCACGCGACCCACATCCCCAGCGTCGCGCGGTTGCCCGAAGACCGGGCGGACGAGCGCGACGCCCTCCTCGCACGCGGGGTCCAGTCGCTGATCGCCGCGCCGCTGCTCGACCAGGGCCGCCTGTCGGGCTTCGTCGGCTTCGAATCGATGCGCACGGCCCGCGACTGGTCCGACGACGCCCAGCGAGGCCTCCAGGCCTTCGCCGAACTCCTGGTCGGCGTCCTCGGGCGCCGTCGTCTGGAGGCCGAGCGCCTCGCGACCGAGGCGCGCTGCCGCGAGGCGATCGACGACATCCAGGAGATCGTCTTCCAGACCGATGCCGACGGGCGCTGGACCTTTCTCAATCCGGCCTGGGAACGGGTGACCGGGTTCCCGGTAGCGGACGCCCTCGGCCGCCGTGCGCTCGATTTCGCCCACCCGGACGATCGCCGGCTCGGCCTGCTGCCTTTCAAGCCATTGATCCGCGGCGAGTCCGACCACAGCCGCTACCAAATGCGCTGTCTCACGCGTAGCGGCGAGCGCTGGCTCGAGGTCTATGCACGGCTACGCCGCGGATCGCACGGCGAGATCACCGCCGCCTATGGCACGCTGATGGACATCACGGAGCGCAAGGCGGCCGAGGAGGAGATCCGCCAACTCGCCTTCTACGACCCGCTGACCAGCCTGCCCAACCGTCGCCTGCTGATCGACCGCCTCCACCAAGCGATGGCCACCAGCGGACGCACCAGCCAGCATGGGGCACTGCTGTTCATCGATCTCGACAACTTCAAGGCGCTCAACGACACCCGCGGCCACCAGACCGGCGACCTCCTGCTCCAGCAGGTCGCCGGGCGGCTGCGCGGCTGCGTGCGCCACAGCGACACGGTCGCGCGGCTCGGCGGGGACGAGTTCGTCGTCATGCTGACCCAGCTGAGCGGACTACCACAGCAGGCCGCCGCCCAGGTCGCGATCATGGGCGAGAAGATCCGCGCCGCGCTCGGCGCCCCCTACGACCTCGGCACCGGCCCCTACGACAGCACGCCGAGCATCGGCGCGACCCTCTTCTTCGACCACCAGTGGTCGGTCGACGAACTGCTCAAGCGGGCCGACGTGGCCATGTATCAGGCCAAGGCCGCCGGGCGCAACGCCTTGCGCTTCTTCGACCCGGCGCTGCAAAAGGAGCACAGCACGCGGCTTCGCCAGGCCCAGGATCTCGGCCAGGCGATCGGTCGCGGCGAGCTCCACCTGCTCTACCAGCCCCAACTCGATTGCCGGGGCCAGGTCGTCGGAGCCGAGGCGCTGTTGCGTTGGCGACAGCCCGGGCGGGGCACGGTCAGCGCCGCCGAGCTGATCCCGCAGGCCATCGAGGCCGGGGCGATCGCCGCGGTTGGACGCTGGGTCATGCAGGAGGCCTGCGCCCGTCTCGCCGCCTGGTCCGCCGACCCGGACCTAGCCCCCTTGACGCTGGCGGTCAACGTGAGCCTTCAGCAGCTCCAGCAGACCGATTTCGTGCCCGAACTCCTCTCGATCCTCGAGGCAAGCGGTGCCGACCCGCGCCGCCTGCGCCTGGAGCTCCCCGAGCACCTGTTCACCGACGACATCGACACGATCGTGGCCAAGCTTCAGGCCCTGCGGTGGCACGGGATCGGCTTGGCGCTCGATGACTTCGGCATGGGTCAAGGGTCGCTGCTGCGGCTGCAACAGCTGCCGCTCGAGCAGGTGAAGATCGACGCGCGCTTCGTGCGCAGGCTCCTCGCCGACGCCAACGCCGCGGCGGTCGCGCGGGCCATCATCGCGATGGGGCGAGCACTGGGGCTGACCGTCGTCGCCGAGGGCGTCGAGCGGCCCGACCAGCGCGAACGGCTGCTCGAACTCGGTTGCCGCCGCTTCCAGGGACACCTGTTCAGTCGCCCCGTGCCGCACCGGGCCTTCAAGACGCGCCTGCGGTCGCTCAACCGCGCCCCGAGGGAGGGGGCGTCGCGCCAGCCGGAGCACGCCGGCGAGGCGGACCTCAGGACGGCCGGCGGCGTCCGGTGAGCCGCTCCTCGGCCTCGCGGTACTTGGCGGCGGTGCGTTCGATGATGTCGGCGGGCAGTGGCGGGGCTGGCGGGGTCTTGTCCCAGTCGAGCGTCTCCAGGTAGTCGCGGACGAACTGCTTGTCGAAGCTCGGCGGACTCATGCCGGGCTGGTACTGGTCCGCCGGCCAGAAGCGCGAGGAGTCCGGCGTCAAGACCTCGTCGATCAGGTGCAGCCGCCCGGCCTCGTCGACGCCGAACTCGAACTTGGTGTCGGCGATCAGGATGCCTCGCTCCCGCGCGTAATCGGCACAGTCGCGATAGAGGCGCAGGCTCAGGTCGCGGACCTGCTCGGCGAGATCGGCGCCGAGCAGCGCGACGGTGCGCTCGAAGTCGATGTTCTCGTCGTGGGCGCCCGGCGCCGCCTTCGTCGACGGGGTGTAGATCGCCCGCGGCAGCTTGTCGGCCAGGCGCAGCCCCTCGGGCAGGCGGATGCCGCAGACGGCCCCGCTGCGCCGATAGTCCTTCCAACCCGAGCCGATCAGATAACCGCGCACGATCGCCTCGACCGGCAGGGGCCGCATCCGCCGCACGATGACCGCCCGATCGCCGAGGGCGGCGCGCTCGTCCGGGTCCGTGACCACGTCCTCGAGGCGCAGGTCGGCGAGATGATTGGGCACCAGGTCGCGGGTGCGTGCGAGCCAGAAGTTCGAGACGCGGGTCAGGACCTCGCCCTTGCCCGGGATCGGCTGCGGCAGCACGACGTCGAAGGCCGAAAGGCGGTCGCTCGCGACGATCAGCAGGTGGGCGTCGTCGACCCGATAGATGTCGCGGACCTTGCCGCGCTGGACCAGCTCGAGATGGGCGAGACGCGATTCGAACAAGACCGACATGCCAGTTGCTTCCGTAGTTGATGACGGGCGAGTATAGCGAAACTGGTGCTGACCCGGGTCCTCGACCCTCACCCGTTGAAGGAGCACGCCGCGATGACGCGACAGATCATCCGTACCGATCGGGCCCCGGCGGCCATCGGCCCCTATTCGCAGGCGGTGCGGGTCGGGCGCACCGTCTACCTCTCCGGGCAGATCCCGCTCGATCCCCAGACGATGGAACTCGTCGCCGGCGAAATCGAGGTCCAGACCCGGCGGGTCTTCGACAACCTCCAGGCCGTCGCCGAGGCCGCCGGCGGGGGACTGGCCGACCTGGTCAAGCTCAACGTCTTCCTGACCGACCTCGGCCACTTCGCCCGCGTCAACCAGGTCATGGGCGAATATTTCCAGGAGCCCTACCCGGCCCGCGCGGCGATCGGCGTCGCCGCGCTGCCGCGGGGTGCCGCCATCGAGATGGACGGGATCCTCGAACTCGCCGACTGACGCGGCGCCCTCGTCGCCCGCGCGCGGGCGACCTTCGCCGCCCCCGTCAGTGGAAGTGGTGCACGTAGCGCAGGTTCAAGCGCGTGCCCTCGGGGCGGTTCTCAGCGTGCGACTCCCAGTACAGGTTGGCGAAGATGTGGTCGTGCCGCGAGACGTGGAAGACCAGCCCCGGACCGAACCCGAGGACCTGCTCCCTGCTGTCGGCGACGTCGCGGCCGTCGTACTCGGTGTCGGTGATCTGCTTGAGGTAATAGCCGTTGAGGCCGAGGCGCAGCCGCTGCGGGACCACCTCGTAGGCGGTGGTGAGGTTCAGGTGCACGGCCTGGCCGGCCTGGACCTCGTCGACGCCCAGCGGGCGATAGGGGTCGTCGTTCTTGGCGTTCCAGAGGTAGTGCAGCCGCCACGACAGGGTCCACTTGGGCGTCAGAAAGGCGGTCGCCGCCCAGTAGGGATTGAACGAGAAGAAGTTGCTGCCCGGGTTCAAGGCATCGTCGGCATCGTACTTGCCGGTCGGGAAGAGCAGCTGGAACTCGACGCGCTGGACGAACCGCGGACCGTTCGGGCCCATGATCGGGTCCCATTGGAGATAGGGACCGACCAGCAGGTCGCCGACCCCACCGCTGTTCTTCGACAGGGCCAGATTGTCGCTCGGGTCCAGATCGATATCGACGAGCGGCAGCATCAGGTTCATGCCCCACTTGCCGCCCCAGAGCAACGGCTGATCGGACTGGTAGACGAGCTGGGTCACCCCGACCGTGGTCTCGACCGTCGCCTTCTCCGGCCCGCCCGGCGTCGGCAACCGCAGGTCACCGCCACCGGCATCCTTGAGACGACCGTCGCGATAGAACTGGACATACTGCTGGACGTACCAGCCCGGGCCGGCCGGTGGCGCGCCGTCGAGGAAGCTCGTGAAGCCGAGATTGACCGACGGCGGCAGGTCGTAGGCGCTGGCCGGCGACCCCGTACCGAGCACCAAGGCCCCCCCTGCCGCGATGAGCAACTGCTTGCGCATTGAAACCCCCTCTGCCTTATCGTTGGATGATCGCGTGTCACGCGAGCCGCATCCGCAGCGACGCGGCCGCGTGGCGCGCGATCTTCGCACATTCTCACGGGAGAGGGGACCGGCGCGCGGCCGGTGCTCAGACGCGACGCAGCGCCGAACGGTTCACGCGGCCGATGCGGGTCACGGCGGCGATGGCCCGCAACCGCCGCAGGGTCCGCGCCAGGTGCTGGCGCCCGCGTACATTGATCAGGAGCTCGAGCGTCGTCGTACGCCCGTCGCGTTCGCGCGATTGGATGTTCTCGATGTTCGAGCCCATCTCGGCGATCGCCGCGGCGACGCTCGCCAGACTGCCCGGGCGATTGGCCATGTCGATGCTGACCTCGGTCGCGAAGTCCATCTCGACGCTGTCGTCCCACTCCAGCTCGATCCAGCGATCGCCCTGGCGCTCGAAGTCGCCGAGGTTGCGGCACTCGCGGCGGTGCACGACGATCCCGCGCCCGGGGTTGAACAGCCCGGCGACCGCATCGCCCGGGATCGGCCGACAGCAGCGGGCATAGGTTAGCGGCATGCCCTCCGTGCCCTTGATCGCCAAGCGGTGCCGGGTGCCCAGGCGCAACTCCTGACCCTCGCTGGCCGCCACCAGGCGCCGGGCCACGAGCGGCGCCAACCGGTTGCCCAGCGCGATCTCGCTGAACAGCTCGGTGGCATCGGCGAGCTTGGCCTCGGCCAGATAGGCCACCAGGACCGTCGGTGCGAGCCGGTCGAGATCGCGATCGAAACTGGCCAGTTCGGCCTCGAGCAGGCGCCGACCGAGCGCCTCGGCATCATGGCGCTGGAGGTTCTTCAGATAGCCCCGGATGTTGGCCCGCGCCTTGCCCGTCACGACGAAGCGCAGCCAGGTCGGGTGGGGCTTGGCGCCGGGCGCCGTGATGACCTCGACGGTCTGCCCGCTGCGCAGGGCGGTGCTCAGCGCGGCGAGCCGCCGCTCGATGCGCGCCGCCACGCAGGTGTTGCCGACGTCGGAGTGGATCGCATAGGCGAAGTCCACGACGGTCGCCCCCTTGGGCAGCGCCAAGATCTCGCCCTTGGGCGTGAAGACGTAGACCTCGTCGGGGAAGAGATCGATCTTGACCTGATTGAGGAACTCCTCGGAATCGCCGGCCCCGCGCGGCATCTCCAGCAGATTCCGCAACCAATCCGCGGTCAGCCCCCGGGGGCTCGCCTCGCCCGGCTCGCTCTTGTACATCCAGTGGGCGGCGATCCCGGATTCGGCGTTGCGCTGCATGTCGAGGGTGCGGATCTGGATCTCGATCGGCACCCCCTGGGGGCCGGCGAGGACCGTGTGCAGCGACTGATAGCCATTGGACTTGGGGATCGCGATATGGTCCTTGAAGCGCCCCGGCAGCGGTTTGTAGAGGTTGTGGACCAGGCCGAGGACGCGGTAGCAGGTGTCGACCCGATCGACGACGATGCGAAAGGCGTAGACGTCGACGACCTCGCAGAAGCGCCGCTTGCGCTCGCGCATCTTGCGGAACACGCCGTAGGCGTGCTTCTGGCGCCCGGCCGTCTCGGCGGCGACGCCCTCCTGCGCGAGCCGCTCGCGGATCGCCGCCTCGACCCGACCGATCACGGCGCGACAATCGCCGCGGGCGAGCTGCAGCGCGCGGGTGATGACCCGGTGGCGCCACGGCCAGTAGTTCGCGAAGGCCAGCTCCTCGAGCTCGATGCGCAGCCAGCTGATGCCGAGCCGATTGGCGATCGGGGCGTAGATCTCGAGGGTCTCGCGCGAGATCCGCCGCCGCGCCTCGGCGGACATCGCGCCGATCGTGCGCATGTTGTGCAGCCGATCGGCGAGCTTGATCAGGATGACCCGGATGTCGCGGGTCATCGCCAGCATCATCTTGCGGAAGCTCGCCGCCTGGGCATCGACGCGGGACTTGAAGTCCATCTGCGTGAGCTTGCTCACGCCATCGACGAGGTCGGCGATCTCCTGGTCGAAGCGCTCCGCCAGTTGTTCCTTGGCGGTTGGCGTGTCCTCGATGACGTCGTGGAGCACCGCGGCCATCAGGCACTTGTGGTCCATCCGCATCCCGGCGAGGATCTGCGCCACGGCGACCGGATGGTGGATATAGGGCTCGCCGGACTTGCGTCGCTGGCCCTCGTGGGCGGTGGCACCGAATCGGTAGGCGGCGTAGACGTCGTCGATCTGCTCCGCGCTCAGATAGGCCTCGAGGGCCGTACAGAGCTCGCCGACCGGCAGGTCGGCGGTCTCGGCTCCGGCGGCAGCCGAATCGCTCGAAGGGAGGGCGGCGACCATGGTGCGGCCCGCGCGCGGCTCGGGGATGCCGGGCGACGCGCTCAGCCCTGCTCGGCGGCCTGCAGGTCGGCGGCGAACTGCCGGGCCAGGGCCTCCTCCAACGCGCGGGTGGTGTCATCGACCTGCTGATCGGCCTTCGCCAGGGTCTCGGGGCCGATCAGGCCGGCGGCGATCTCGCGCAGGGCGACGACGGTGGGCTTGTCGTTCTGCGCCGGGATCAGCGGGTCGACGCGGTTGGCGAGTTGGCGGGCCCGCTTGGTCGCGAGCAGGACGAGATCGAAGCGGTTGTCGACGTGAGCGAGACAGTCCTCGACGGTGATGCGTGCCATGGTTGGAACTCCGTGAACAGGGTCAAGGGCGCCGTCATCCGCGAGGGCGGAGCGCGGCGCCCGAATGGGGATCTCGGTCTAGTTGGGTTTACGTTACCAGATTTCAGGGCGTTACACGACGGGCGCAAGGGAAGCCGCCCGGTCACCGGGGTGGCGGCGCCGGGGCCAACTCGGCGAGCAGCCCTGCGAGGCGCGCCTCCTGGACGACGCGGCGGTGGCGCTCGGCGACGGCGATCGCGGCCAGCGTCGCGAGGGCCTCGTCGAAGGCGTCGTTGACGACCAGGTAGTCGTATTCACCGTAGTGGGAGAGCTCGTCGCAGGCGCGGGCCATGCGCCCGGCGATCACTGCATCCCCATCCTGACCACGCCCGCGCAGCCGCTCCTCCAGGACCGCCAGCGACGGCGGCAGGATGAAGATGCCGACCGCCTCGGGCCAGCGGGCGCGCACCTGGCGGGCACCCTGCCAGTCGATCTCCAGCAGCAGGTCGTGACCGCGATCCAGGACCTCGTGCACGGCGGCCGCGGTCGTCCCATAGCGGTTACCGAACACCTCCGCGTGTTCGACGAAGGCCCCGGCGGCGATGCGGCACCGGAACTCCGCCTCGTCGAGAAAATGGTAGTGCACGCCGTCGACCTCGCCGGGGCGCGGCGAGCGGGTCGTGCAGGAGACGGCCAGGTGCAGGGCCGGATCGCGCGCGAGCAGGGCCTTCACCAGGCTGGTCTTGCCGGCCCCCGAGGGTGCCGAGACGATGAAGAGGACGCCGCGCGGCGCCTCGGGGGCGGACGCCGGCGGGGCGGCGGTCGGGGATCGGCGCTCGCTCATTCGGGCTACTCCAGGTTCTGGACCTGCTCGCGCATCTGCTCGATCAGGACCTTCATCTCCACCGCGGCGCGGGTCGTCTCGACATCGGCCGACTTGGAGCCCAACGTGTTGGCCTCGCGGTTGAGTTCCTGCATCAGAAAATCCAGGCGCCGTCCGAGTGGCCCGCGACGGCCGAGCACGTCACGGACCTCGGCGACATGGGCGGCGAGGCGGTCCATCTCCTCGGCGACGTCGAGGCGCTGCGCGAGCAGCGCCATCTCCTGCTCCAGGCGGCTCGGATCGAGTTCGGCGCGCACCTCGGCGAGGCGGTCGAGGAGCCGCTGGCGGGCCTGGGCGAGGACCTCCGGCAGGCGGCGGCGCACCAGGGCGACCTGCTCGTCGAGGTGGTCGCAGCGCTCGCGGAGCAGCTCGCCCAGGCGCGCCCCTTCGCGCTCGCGGGCCGCAACCAGGCCGTCGAGGGTCGACTCCAGAAGCGCCAGTGCCTCGGTCATCACGGCGTCGAGATCCTGCTGCGACTCTTCGAGGACGCCCGGCCAACGCAACAGATCGTAGGCGTGCGGCGTCGCCGGCGTCCCGACGGCTTGGGCCACTTCGTCGGCGGCAGCGACCAATTGCGCGAGCAGGTGGTGGTTGACGCGCAGGCTGCCGAGCGCCCCCGGACGGGCGACATAGCGCAGCTGACAGTCGACCTTGCCGCGCTGCAGGCGCACGCCGAGCCGTTCGCGCACGGCCGGCTCGAGGCGCCGCAGGTCCTCCGGGAGGCGGATGCTGGGCTCGAGGAAGCGGTGATTGACCGAGCGGACCTCCCAGACCAGCTCGCCCGCCTCGCCCGTGCCGACCTCCCGGGAGAAGGCCGTCATGCTCTTGATCATATCGTTTAGGATTCCTCGCAACACGCGGCGCGGGCCCGTCGAGCGACGACGGCCCCGTCGATAGGCCGCTATGATAGCAGGGTGAATGGCGATGGCCCGCCGATGTTGAGGACCAGCACAAGATGGCAACCGCCCGCGAAGACCTCGCCCCCGGAACGCTCCTCGCCGGCTATCGGATCGTCAAGCGGATCGGCACCGGCGGCTTCAGCCTGATCTACCTCGGCACCGACGAGGAGAACGGCGACGAGGTCGTCCTGAAGGAATACATGCCCAAGCGGGTCGCCGTGCGCGACGCTCGCGGGCGCATCGCCCCGGTGCGGCCCGAGGCCGCCGAGGCCCTCTGGCGCGGCCGCCGCCTCTTCTTCCAGGAGGTCAAGGCGATGGCCTCGCTGCATCACCCGAACATCCTGGCCGTGCGCGACTTCTTCCTCGCCAACGACACGGGCTACCTGGTGACCCGCTACCAACGCGGCCGCAACCTCTGGGCCTATGTCCGCGAACGCCACGGCGGGCTCAGCCCGACCTTCCTCCTGGAGGTCTTCCTGCCGATCCTCGACGCCCTGGCCCTGATCCACGCCCACGGCCTGCTCCACCTCGACGTCAAACCGAGCAACATCCACCTGCGCCACGGCCACGAGCCGCTGCTGCTCGATCTGGGTGCCGTGCACCACTTCGATCGGGGCACGAATCCGGGCGGGCAGATCGTCTCGGCCGGCTTCTCGCCGACCGAGCAATACTATCGCGGCGGCCACCTCGGCCCCTGGAGCGACGTCTACGCAGTCGGGGCCAGCCTCCGCGCCTGCATCGAGGGCCGCCCGCCACCGGCGGCGGTCGAACGTCAACCGCAGGATCGCCTCAAACCGATCAAACGCCTCTACCGTGACCGCTACCCGCTGTTCCTGCTCGAGGCCATCGACTGGTCGATGACGATGGACCCGGCCGAGCGCCCCCAGGACGCCGCCCAACTCCTCGCGGCCCTGCGGCGGTTCGTCGACCTGCCAGCCGCGGCGGACGCGGCCCGCCGCGACCCCACCGCCGGCGGGCGAATTGACGCCGCGTCCACCTGACCGGAACATAGGAGACCGCGACAGACGCGCAACGCCCAGCGGGCCAGGCACGACCGGCCGCCCCGCTCGGCGGAAGGCCCAACCGAGCGACACCCGAACACCAGGAGACCCCACCCCGGCATGCGCCCGTCACAACGCCGCCCCGACCAGCTCCGTCCACTGCGCTTCACGCGCGGCTTCACCTGCCATGCCGAGGGCTCGGTCCTCGTCGAGTTCGGCGCGACGCGCGTCCTCTGCACCGCGAGCGTCGCGCCCCAGGTGCCACCGTTCCTCAAGGGCCGCGGCCAGGGCTGGTTGACCGCCGAATACGGCCTGCTGCCGCGGGCCACCACCGAACGCACCCAGCGCGAGGCGGCGCGCGGCCGCCAGGGCGGACGCACGCTGGAGATCCAGCGGCTCATCGGCCGGTCGCTGCGCGCCGCCCTCGACCTCGAGGGGCTCGGCGAGCGGACCATCACGCTCGACTGCGACGTCCTCCAGGCCGATGGCGGCACCCGCACGGCGGCCATCACCGGGGCCTGGGTCGCGACCCATGACGCGATCGCGACCCTGCTCGCGAGCGGCGCCCTCGCCCGCTCGCCGCTCGTGCAACAGATCGCCGCCGTCTCGGTCGGCGTCTACCGCGGCGCGCCGGTGCTCGACCTCGACTATGCCGAGGACGCAGCCGCCGAGACCGACATGAACGTCGTCATGGACGGGGGCGGACGCTTCATCGAGGTCCAGGGCACCGCCGAGCGCGGCAGCTTCTCGCGGGCCGAGTTCGACGCGCTGCTCGATCTGGCGGCCGCCGGGATCGAGGAGATCCTGGCCGCCCAGCGCACGGCCCTCGCCGCGCCGCTACCGGGGCGCGACGCCGACGCGGGGGCGCGCGCATGAGCCGGGACGAGCGCGACCAGGTCGTCGTGCTGGCCAGCTCGAACGCCGGCAAGATCCGCGAGATCGAGGCGCTGCTCGCCGGGACCGGCCTCACCGTGCGCTCGCAGCGCGACTTCGCGGTCCCGGACGCCGAGGAGACGGGCCTCACCTTCGTCGAGAACGCCCTGCTCAAGGCCCGCCAGGCCGCCCGCCTCAGTGGTCGCCCGGCGATCGCCGACGACTCGGGCCTCGAGGTCGACGCCCTGGCCGGCGCCCCGGGGATCCGCTCGGCCCGCTATGCCGGCCCCGGGGCGAGCGATGCGGCCAATGTCGCCAAGCTCCTCGAGGCCCTCGCCGGGATACCCGAGGCAACCCGCACCGCGCGCTTCCAGTGCCTGATGGTCTACCTGCGCCACGCCGAAGACCCGACCCCGCTCATCTGCCAGGGGACCTGGGAGGGGCGCATCCTCGAGGCGCCGCGCGGCGAGCGCGGCTTCGGCTACGACCCGGTCTTCTTCGTCCCGACCCACAGGGCGAGCGCCGCCGAGCTGGACCCGGCGGTCAAGAACGCCCTCAGCCACCGCAGCCAGGCCCTGCGCCGGCTCGTCGCCGCGCTCGGCGGTCAGGGCGTGTGAGCGCACCCGGCCCGAGCGATGTACCCCGGGACGGCGGCACCGCCGAGGTCGCCGCCCGCCTGCACCGCGTCCGCACCGAGATCGCCACCGCCGAGCGACGCCACGCCCGCCCCGCCGGCAGCGTCGCGCTGCTCGCCGTCAGCAAGCGCCAGGGCCCGGAGCGGATCCGCGCCGCCCATGCCGCCGGTCAGCGCCTGTTCGGCGAGAGCTACCTGCAGGAGGCCCTCGACAAGCAGGCCGCGCTCGCCGACCTCGACCTGGAGTGGCACTTCATCGGCCGCATCCAGGGCAACAAGACCCGCGCCATCGCCGAGCGCTTCGCCTGGGTCCACGGCCTCTGCGACCTGCGCCACGCGCGGCGCCTCGACGCCCAGCGGCCGCTCGGATACCCGCCGCTGCAGGTCTGCATCCAGGTCGACCTCAGCGGCGAGGCGAGCAAGGCTGGCCTGCCGCCGGAGGCGGTGGCAGAATTCGTGACCGCCTGCGCCGAGCTGCCGCGCCTCGCGGTGCGCGGCCTGATGACGCTGCCGGCCCCGAGCGAGACGCTGGCGGAACAGCGCGTCCCGTTCCGCGCCCTGCGGGCGCTGCGCGATGCGCTGGCGACGCCGGCCCGACCGCTCGAGGTCCTCTCGATGGGCATGTCCGACGACCTCGAGGCAGCGGTCGCCGAGGGCGCCACGCTCGTGCGGATCGGCACCGCCATCTTCGGCCCGCGCCCGGCGGACTGACCCGCCGACGGAGGCCTCGAAGGATCGCCGATCCCACGGCACGCGCTGCGAGCTCGCGATCGCCGCCGCGCGGCCTCCCGAGGCCGCCGGGGCGGCCCAAGACGACACCGCCCCCATGCCCTGCACGGGTGCCTCGCATCGCCCGAGGGCCCTGAACCCGCAACCGGGAGTCGCAACGGAAAGATCATGAAGCATGCACAGATCGCCTTCATCGGCGGCGGCAACATGGCCACCAGCCTGATCGCCGGCCTGGTCGCCGACGGCTACCAGCCGCAGCGGCTGATCGTCAGCGACCCGGATCCGGCCAAGGCCCGGGCCCTGACCGAGCGTTTCGGCGTGCGCGCCGCCGCTTCGAACGCGGCCGCCGTCGCCGAGGCCGACACCCTGGTCCTCTGCGTGAAACCGCAGATCGCACCCACCGTATGCCGCGAACTGGCCGGGCGGCTCGGGTCGCGCCTGTCGCTCGTGATCTCGGTCATGGCCGGGGTACGCGAGGCGACGATCGCCGACTGGCTCGGCACCGCCCTGCCGATCGTGCGGGCGATGCCCAACACCCCGGCGATGCTCCAGGCCGGGGCCGTCGGCCTGCACGCCTCGCCCCGAGCGAGCGCCGCGCAGCGCAATCAGGCCGAGACCATCCTGCGCGCCGTCGGCATGGTCCGGTGGGTCGCCGAAGAGGACCTGATCGACGCGGTCACGGCCATCTCGGGCAGCGGCCCGGCCTACTTCTTCCTGCTGATGGAGACCCTCGAGGCCGCCGCCGTGGACCTCGGGCTGCCCGCCGAGGACGCGCGCCTACTGACGATCCAGACCGCCCTCGGGGCGGCCCGCATGGCGATCGAGGGCGGCGATGCGCCGGCGACGTTGCGCGCGCGCGTGACCTCGCCGGGCGGCACGACCGAGGCGGCCCTCGCGGTCTTCGCCGCCGGCGACCTCGAGGACCTCGTCGCCCGCGCGACGGCCGCCGCGCGCCGACGTGCCGCCGAGCTGTCCGACCAACTGACGGAGCAGTCATGACCGACACCTATCTGACCAACCCGCTGGTCTTCCTGATCCAGACCCTGTTCGGGCTCTATACGACGATCGTCATCCTGCGCTTCCTGCTGCAATGGCTGCGGGCGGACTTCTACAACCCGATCTCGCAGTTCGTCGTCAAGCTGACGACCCCTGTCCTCGGGCCGCTGCGGCGCGTCGTGCCCGGCATCGGCGGGGCCGACGTCGCCTCGCTCGTCCTCGCCTGGCTGCTCAAGTCGACCGAGCTGGTCCTGATCGGCCTGCTGGCGGGCGTCGAGCGTAACCTGTTCGGCGCCTTCTTCTGGTCGCTGCCGGCCCTGGTCGGGCTGACCATCAACATCTTCCTGTTCGCCGTCTTCATCCGGGTCATCTTGAGTTGGGTCGCCCCGGATCCGCGCCACCCCGGCATGCGCCTGCTAGAGAGCCTGACCGCGCCGCTGCTGCGCCCGGCGCAGCGGCTGCTGCCGCCGATCGGCGGGATCGACCTGTCGCCGCTGCTGGTCATCATCGGCCTGGTCCTGCTGCGGATGCTGCTGCTACCGCCGCTGCAGGCCCTGACACTGAGCCCACCGTGGGTCATCTGACGACGCCCGCGGAGGCCGAGCGGACCGACGAGGTCCCGACGATGACCTGGTACCGCTGGGACGCCGGCGACCTCTGCTTGACGCTGAAGGTGCAGCCGCGGGCCAAGCGCGACGCCTTCGTCGGTCCGCTCGGCGAGTGCTATCGCGTGCAGATCACGGCGCCGCCGGTCGACGGCAAGGCCAACGCCCACCTGCGCCGCTTCCTCGCCGAGACCTTCGGCGTGACACCCTCCGGGGTCGAACTGGACGCGGGCGCCCTGTCGCGCACCAAGCGGGTGCGCATCCGCAACCCCCGGCGGCTCGCAGGCCTGGTGCCCGCACCGTCCGACCCGGGCCAGCAAGCTGACGGGCGGCGCGGCGCCCGCCGCTGATGGGGGCCGGGCGTCGTCGTATATACTCTTGCGTTGGCTTGGGATACACGGGACAGGTATCTTGGACGGCAGGAATACCCTTTCGCCTTCGGCCATACAACGGGGGGTCAGCGCCTACCGGCAATGGAAAGACCGGATCGAGCGAACCGTCATCGAGTTCGAACGATGGCTCGCCGAGAACGACGCCGAGACGCCCGAATCGATGGCCCAGATCCAGGACTGTCTCGCGACGCTGCGTCGCGACCGGCTTACCGTCGCGACCGTCGCGGGCGACCCGGCCCGCACCGCCACCCTGGTCAACGCCCTCCTCTTCCCCGGTCATACCCGTCCGCTGCTGCCGCCGGACGGCCGCCTGCCGGCCTGTCCGATCGCCCTCTTTTGGGACGAGGCCGAGCCATCGGCCTATCTGCGCCTCCTGCCGCGCGCGGACGATGGGCCGAACGCACGCTCGTGGATCCATCATCCCCTCGGCGACGACGCGCAGGAGCCCCACGCGCGCCACTTGCAGCGATTGCTGCAAGCGGCCACGCCCGAGGCCGGCGCCTGGCACGAGGCCCTCGTCAGCCTGCCCCACCCGCTGCTCCAGCAGGGCCTGACCATCCTGATCCTGCCCGGTCTCGCGCCTGCAGATCCCGAGTCGGCGCAACCGCCGCTGAGCCGCTCCCAGGCGATCCTTTTCGCCCTCGACGCCGAGGACGGCATCGACGAGGCCGACCTCGCGTTCTGGCAGCACCAGCTACAGGCGCCCCTCGCCACGCGCCGCCAGGATATCGTCGTCTCCGTCGACCGACCCGATCCGACACGAACGCACCCCGGCGGCCCGCCCAGGCCCACCACCGAGAAGTCGCCAAACGCGCTGCGCCGCGAGGTCGCCGAGGCGCTGGCACTGCCCATCGAGCAGGTCGTCCCGCTCTCGCTCGGGTTGGGCCTCGCGGCCCGCGTGCGCCAGGACGAGAACCTGCTCCGACTCAGCCGCCTGCCGGAGCTGGAGCGCGCCTTGGCCAACCAGCTGCTGGCAGCCAAGCACCGCGACCTCACCGCTCGCCTCGAAGAGGGGATCGGCGCGCTCGCCCAAGGCCACTACGCCCAGATCTCCGGCCAAATCATCCATATCCAGGGCCTGATCCAGGAGCTCGAAGAGCTGCAGGGGCGCAACGCCAAGGTCCAGGAGCGCCTGTCCGAGCAGACCCAGGACCATCGCCACCAGCACCAAACGGCGGTCGCCCGGTTCCAGACTCTTCGGGACCAACTCCTCGCCGACACCGCGCACTGTCGGGAGATCCTCGCGCGACCGAGCATCGACGCACTGATCGAGGCCGGCCACAAGGCCATGGTCAAGAGCTGGACGACCCACGGTCTGGGCGTCGCGATGAAGGACCTGCTCGACCGGCTGCGCGCGCGGATGCAGGCGATCACGGACGAGGCCGAGCGTCAGCGCCGGCTGTTGCGTAGTGTGTACGAGGAGTTCCGCGTCGAACATGGCTTCGAGCTCGCCGCGCCCCGCGCCTTCGTTCCGACTCGCTACCATGTCGAGCTGGAACTGCTCTACCAGGAGGCCGAGGACCTCCGCCGCACGATGGCCTTCGCCGAACAGGCACACGTCATCGAGCGCTTCCACCAGCGCATCGCCAGCCGCGCCCGGGTCCTGTTCGATCGATTGAGGCTCAATCTCGACCCTTGGCTCGGTGACGCGCTCGCACCGCTCGCCGAGGCGATCGAGCACCACCAGGCGACAATGGAGCAACGACTGGAGAGCCTGGAGCAGATCAAGCGCTCGGGCAGCGGGCTGACGCAGCGCATCGCCGGACTGCGCACCGAGCATCGCGCGCTGACCGAGCGCCTCGTGGCCTTGCGCGCGATCGACAGCGCCCTCTACCACCCCCCGACCCTCGACGGGCCATCCGAGCGTGCCGGCCGGCCCGAGCCCGCCGCCGGCGAACCGCTGGCCCCGCCAGGCTGAGGACAGGGCGAGCGACCTTCACGGCCACACCCGGGGTCGACCGCAACCCGCCTCCCGGCGCCGATCGGCTCAGAACCGCACCAACTGCCACAGGGCATGCAGACCGAAGCCGATCACGAGGAGTCCGGCGGCGCGCCGCACGGCCGGGCGGTGCGCGACGCGCGCGACGGCCCCCGCGAGCAGGCCGATGCCGAGCAGATTCGGTAGGGTGCCGAGACCGAAGGCGAGCAACAGCGAGGCGCCCTGCACCGGGCTCCCGGCGGCCATCGCCCAGATCAGCACGCTATAGACGAGGCCGCACGGCAACCAGGCCCAGATGAACCCCAGACCCAAGGCACGCGCCGGGGTCGTCACCGGCAGCAGGCCCCGGCCGAGCGGTTCGAGATGGCGCCACAGCCGCCCGCCGAGCGCCTCCACACGCGCCAGCCCCCGCCACCAGTCGGCCAAATGGAGGCCGAGCAGCACCATGACGAGCCCAGACACACCATAGAGCAGGCGCTGGCCCTGCTGCAGCGACAGGGACTGCGCCAGGACTACCCCGAGGCCACCCATCAGGGCGCCGGCGAGCGCATAGCCGGCGAGGCGCCCGGCATTGTAGGCGAGCTGATACGGCATGGCCGACAGCGGACTGGCCCGCGCCCGGCGCGGCAGGCCGGCCGTGAGGGTCGCGACGATGCCCCCGCACATGCCGAGACAGTGCACGCCGCCGAGCAGACCGACGAGGAAGGCCGTCAGCAGGGTCCCGGGGTCGTCGATCATGGCCGCAGGCCACCGAGGATAGACGTGGCGCCCCCGACATGCCACGCTATCGGCGGAGGCGCCGAACGGACGCCGAACACGGCGTCGTCGGGTCGTCGCAAGCGACCTGCGCGGCAGCGCCCGAGCGCGCCGCGCGCCCACGCCGGCCCATCGGGCCCGTCGAGACGGCCAAGGCGACCGGACCAATGCCCGCCGCCCCCGGAACAACGAGGCCCAGTGTCCACACCGAGTCCACAGCCATGCTCGACTACCAACGAGAATTCCTCCAGTTCGCGATCCAGACCGGGGTGCTGCGCTTCGGCCGATTCACGCTCAAGTCCGGACGCCAGAGCCCCTACTTCTTCAACGCCGGCCTCTTCAACACCGGCGCCCGCCTGGCGCGGCTCGGGCGCTTCTATGCCGAGGCCATCGTCGCCGCTGCGCCGCCGTTCGACGTCCTCTTCGGCCCCGCCTACAAGGGCATCCCGCTCGCCGCCGCGACGGCCATCGCGCTCGCCGACGGGCACGGCCGCGACGTACCCTACGCCTTCAACCGCAAGGAGGCCAAAGACCACGGCGAGGGCGGCGATCTGATCGGCGCCCCGCTGCACGGCCGCGTGCTGATCATCGACGACGTCATCACGGCCGGTACCTCGGTGCGCGAGTCGGTGGCGATCATCCGCGCCCACGGGGCCGAGCCGGCCGGTGTCCTCATCGCGCTCGATCGCCAGGAACGCGGCTCCGAAGATCGCTCGGCCGTCGAGCAGGTGCGCCGCGACCAGGGCCTGCCGGTCACGGCGATCGCGACGCTCGAGGACCTCCTCGCCTTCCTCGAGGAGACCCCTGGCGCCGTCGCAGACCTCGCCGCCGTGCGCCGCTACCGCGCCGAGTTCGGCAGCCTCCAGTCGGACACGCGTTAACCGGCCGGCGCCGGCCTCCCGTCCCGACGGCAGCGACGGAGGACCACCACCGGCATGGTCTCGCCACGCACCTGCATGGATCAGCCGACCTGCGACCGACACCGTTCCCCGCTGCGGATGTCGGCCGGCGTGGTCGCGACCCTCGCCGGGGTGCTACTGTCGCTCGCTGGCGCCGGTGCCGCAGCGACGCTCTACCGCTGGGTCGACGACGAGGGCGTCGTGCACTACTCGGACAGGGTGCCGCCGAGCGAGATCCAGCGCGGGCGCACCGAGATCTCCAACACAGGTGTCCGTCTGGAGACGGTCCCGCCGGCCAAGACGCCGGAAGAACGGGCCCGCGAGCGCGAACTGGAGCGCGCGCGCGCCGAGCGGCAGCGCCTGATCGACGCCCAGGCGGCGGCTGACGCCCGGCTGCTGCGGACCTATCACTCGGTCGACGACATCCATCTCGCCCGCAGCACCAAGCTTGCGAGCATCGACGCGGCGATCGAGGTGACACGCTCCCTGATCCGCCTCTACCAGGGACGGCTCGTGAACCTCTACGGCGAGGCGGGCGACATGGAGCGCGCCGGCAAGGCCGTCCCGGAGGACCTGAGGGCCCGGATCGCGAGCGCGGAGACCATGATCCGCAACGCCTACACCAAGATCCTCGAGCACGAGCGGCAGCGCCGCGAGGTCCATGCCGGTTTCGAGAGGGATCTCGCGCGCTACCAGCGGCTCGTCGAACCCACCGAGGCAGCGGCGGCCCCCTCGGGCGAGACGGAGGCACCACCGCCGCTCACCAACCTCGTGACCTGCGCCGACGCCGCCGAATGCGACCGACTCTGGCCGCTCGCCGTCGCCTATGTCCGGCGCCACGCGACCACGCCCATACACCTGGCCGGGGATCGCCTGATCGTCACCGCTGCACCGCGCAAGGCGGGTGACGTTGGCCTGATCCTCTCGCGGATCGCCGACGGCAGCGGGGCGGGGGAGGCCCTGTTCCTCGATGTCCAGTGCCACCGGCCGCGCCAAGACGGGCGCACCTGCCAAGACCCGCGCGCACCGGAACTCATCACCGGCTTTCGGGCGGCGCTCGACCGTGGGGCCGAGGAGGAGCCGCCCATGCCCGAGCCCCGTTAGCGAGGGGCCGGGGGCATGCGGGGCGGCAAGCCCGCCTCGTTTTTGAACCGTTCCTAGCGGCGCCGGATCAGGGTACCGACCCCCTCGTCGGTGAAGAGGTCGAGCAGCAGTGCGTGCTCGACCCGCCCATCGAGGATGTGGGCGCTGCGCACACCGGATTGGACCGCCTCGATCGCGCAGCGGATCTTCGGCAGCATGCCGCCATGGATGACGCCCTGTTCGATCAGCTCGGCGACCCGCCCGACATCGAGTTCGCTGATCAACGCGCCGTCGGCATCGAGCAGACCGGCCGTGTTGGTGAGCAGGACCAGCTTCTCGGCGCCGAGGATCTCGGCGACCTTGCCGGCGACCAAATCGGCGTTGATGTTGTAGGAGAAGCCGTCTTCGCCGACGCCGATCGGCGCGATGACCGGGATGAAGTCGCCCTGCACCAGGAGGTTGACGACGCCGGCATCGATGCTCTCGACCTCCCCGACATGACCGAGGTCGATGATCTCCGGGACCAGCAGTTCCGGGGCGTCGCGACGCAGCACGAGCTTGCGCGCCCGAATCAGATCGCCGTCCTTGCCCGAGAGGCCCACCGCCGCGCCGCCCTGACGATTGATCAGGTTGACGATCTCCTTGTTCACGAGGCCACCGAGGACCATCTCGACGACGTCCATCGTCTCGCTGTCGGTCACCCGCATGCCCTGCACGAACTCGCTGTCCTTGCCGAGGCGCTTGAGCAGGCGGCCGATCTGCGGCCCACCGCCGTGGACGACGACCGGGTTGATGCCGACCAGCTTCATCAACACCAGATCCTGCGCGAAGCCCTGCTGCAGGGCTGCCTCGACCATCGCATTACCGCCGTATTTGACCACCATGGTCTTGCCGCGGAAGCGCTGGATATAGGGCAAGGCCTCGATCAGGACCTGGGCGATGTTGCGCGCCCCCTCGCTCGGCAATGACATCGTGACTCCTCTAGATGAATCGGTGACTCGCCGGCCACGGCCTCAGAACGGCAGCCGCAGGCCCGGCGCGGCCTGCTCCAGGAGGCGGCGGAACTGCCCCTGAACGGCGCCCAACGCCTCCTCGTCGTCGGCCTCGAAGCGCAACGCCAGACCCGGACGGGTGTCGGCGGCGCGCACCAGCCCCCAGCCACGCTCGAACTCGGCGCGCAGTCCGTCGATCGTCCTGATCTCGGCCCCGACCAGGACCTGGCCTGCCACCCCCTGGATGGCCGCCATGACCTTGGCGGCATCGCCGCTGGCGAGCGGCACGTAGAGCTTTGGCGTCGCCCGTCCGACCGGGAGGGCCGCAAAGACCTCGGCGCTCGGTCGCGGGTCCTGCGCCAACAGCTCGATCAGCCGGGCGCCGGCATAGAGGGCGTCGTCGAAGCCGAACCAGCGGTCGTCGAAGATGATGTGACCGTCGGCGTCGCCGGCGATCAGCGCGCCGCACTGGCGCAGCTTGGCCTTGAGCCGGGCATGGCCGGAGCGCCACATCACCGGGCGGCCCCCATGGCGCAGCACCTCGCCGGCGAGCGCCCGGGAGCAGGCAACATCGTACACGACGTCAGTGCCCGGGTGACGCGACAGGACATCGATCGCGAGCAGCAGCAGCAGGGCGTCCGCGGCGATGAAGCGGCCCCCCGAGTCGACGACCCCGAGGCGATCGCCGTCCGTATCGAAGGCGAGACCGAGGTCCGCGCCCTCGGCGACGACCCGTTCGGCGAGCCCGAGCAGGCAGTCGGGCTGGGCCGGATCGATGGCCCGTCCACCGGCCGTCGGATCGCACCCCAGATCGACCACCCGACAGCCTAGCCGTCGGTAGAGCACGGGCGCGACGACCGAGGTGGTCGCGCTGCCGCAATCGAGGACCACCTTCAGTACCCGCGCCGGCGTGATATCGCGCTCGACGTGTTCGCAATAGCGATCGACCAGGTCGCGCTCGACAAGGGCTCCCTCGCCGCTCGCGAAGTCCCCCTCGAGGATCCGCTCGCGCAGCGCGGCAATCTGCCCATCGACCAGCGGCTCGCCGTCGATGACGATCTTCACCCCATTGTATTTAGGAGGATTGTGCCCAGCCGTGACCATGACCCCAGCACTCTCGCCCTGGAACCGGGTGGCGAAGTACACGAGCGGCGTCGGCACCAATCCCAGGACGGTCACATCGCAGCCGGCCGCACGCAGGCCCTCGATGGTCGCCTCGGCCAGGGCCTCAGACGAGACCCGTGTGTCGCGCCCGACGCAGACTTGCCGCCCGCCGCGGGCGCGGACCTCGCTGCCGATCGCGCGGCCGATCGTCCGCGCGAGCTCCTCGGTGAAGGTCTCGCCGACCAGCCCGCGGATGTCGTTGGCTCGGAAGATCTCGGCCGGCACCTCGATCCCTGCCAGCCCGTCGGGCGCCGGTGGCGAGGCCGCCGGGCGCTTCTCGAGTACGGCCTTGAGCTCAGGCGCGAGGCCCTCGATCTCCTCGCTGCTCGGCCAGTCCTCGTCGCCTGCCTGGACCGACTCAGTCGGCGCCGGACCGACACCGCCCGCCTCGGCGCGACCCGCCCCGACGAGGCGTTCGAGGAGCGGTCGGATCTGCGCCCGCAAACCCTCGGGCTCGGCGAGACGACACCGCGCGCCGCGCAGGCCGCGACCTTCGGCGGCGTCCTCGACGAGCGCCAGGATGCCGGCCAGATCGGCGACCAACGACCGCTGCTGGCGGCGCGCCGCCAGCGCGACGACGAGACCCGCAAGCGCCAGCAGCGCCAGCGAGAGGCCGGCGAGCTGCGCGAGGAACCCGACCGCGAGCCAACGGCCCTCGCCCGACCAGGCCGCCACGAGGAGGCGCGAATCTGGCACGGATGCCGTGTAATCGGGCTCGCCCCGGGGGGCGGCCGCGGCCGGATCGATCGTCACTCGATCGGCGCCGACCTGCTGCTGGTAACGGATCAGCCCGAGGTCGTCGCCCGCGGCGCCGACCTCGGGTAGCCAACCGAGCGACAGCCCGAGATAGACGACGCCGAAGACGCCGTCGGCGAGCGGATCGGTGATCGGTGCGGCGATCGCGAGGTGGCGCTCGGCGCTGCCGACGCGATGGACCTCCAGGACGCTGACCTGTCCCGACTGGGCCGTGCGGCGGACCAGGTCGCGACCGGCGAAGCTCAGTTCCGGGTCCTCTTCCGCCGGTGCCGAGGCATCGGCGAGCGAGCGAATCTGGACGACCACGGCCGCCGGCACGGCCCGGCGCAGCGCCTCCGCCTGGCGCGCCAGGCCCTCCTCGTCGCCAACGACGAGGGCCTCCACGAGGGCGGCGTCGCGGCCCCAGCGCTCCAGCGTCGCACGCAGTTCCTGCACGCGCACGGCCGTGTAGCCCCCGATCAGGTCGGCCAGGCCGACCTGGCGCTGGCCATCGAGGGCCGCGTGCCGAGCACCGGCGGCGAGGGTCGCCAGGGCGATGGCCAAGAGCAGGAGCAGCGCGAGCGCGAGCGAGGGGCCGAGCCAGGACGCGATCAGGGGACGGCCGTGCGGGGCCCTCTTCTCTTCCATAGCCGCATCCTCGGTTCGTCGCTTCGCTCGGGAAACGCGCATCATCGACGGGCCACCTCAGCCGCGACCGCTGTGTCCAAAGCCGCCGGCGCCCCGGGCCGAATCGCAAAACGCCTCGACCACCTCCAGCTCGGCCCGCAGCACAGGCACCAGGATCAGCTGGGCGACACGCTCGCCGATCTGCATCCGATAGGGCCGCTCGCCGCGGTTCCAGCACGAGAGGAGGAGCGGCCCCTGGTAGTCCGAATCGATGAGGCCGACGAGGTTGCCGAGCACGACGCCGTGCTCGTGCCCGAGGCCCGAACGCGGCAGGATCATGGCCGCGACGCCCGGGTCGGCGATATGGATGGCCATGCCGGTCGGCACGAGGGCCGTCGCCCCCGGCACCAACACGAGCTCGGTCGTCAGCATCGCGCGCAGGTCGAGACCGGCCGAGCCGTCCGTCGCGTAGCGCGGCATCGGGAAGTCGCGCCCGAGGCGCTGGTCGAGGAGCTTAACCTGCAAGCGATGCGAGATAGCGTTCAACGATGAGGTCCGCGAGTTGGTCGGCGAGAAGGGTCTTCGGCATCAACGGAAAGGCGCGGCGACCGCCGGGCCAGAGGACGACGAGGGCGTTGTCGTCGGTATCGAAGCCGCCGGCCCCGGTGCCGACCCGGTTGGCGGCGATCATATCGAGCCCCTTGGCCCGCAGCTTGGCCGTCGCGTGTTCCTCGAGCCGCTCGGTCTCGGCCGCGAAGCCAACCGTGAAGGGTCCCGCGGCCAAGGCGGCGACCTCGGCCAGGATATCCGGATTCCGGACCAGCTCGATGGTCAGCGCGGCGGCCGCCTTCTTGATCTTGCCGGCGGCCGGCGCGGCGGGGCGGTAGTCGGCGACGGCGGCGGTGGCGACGAAGAGGTCGCAGCCGGCGACCCGTTCCATGACCGCCGCGGCCATCTCCAGGGCCGTCTCGACCCGCACGAAGTCCGCGACCGGTGGCGGCGCCAACGCGCTCGGGCCGCTGATGAGCGTCACCGCGGCGCCGCGCGCGGCCAGCGCCGCGGCCAACGCGTAACCCATCCGCCCCGAGCTGCGGTTGCCGATGAAGCGCACCGGATCGAGCGGCTCGCGGGTCGGCCCGGCCGTGATCAGGACGCATCGGCCCGCGAGGGGACCCGTTCGATGACCCGCGCGCCCTGGCCATGCCTCGGGCGCGAGCGCCGCGACGATCTCCGCCGGCTCGAGCATCCGCCCGGGCCCCTCCTCGCCGCAGGCCTGGGCGCCGCTCGCCGGCCCCAGGACCCGCACGCCGCGCGCCACCAGGCGGGCGAGATGCTCCTGGGTCGCCGGGTTGGTCCACATCCGATGGTTCATCGCCGGGGCCAGCACGAGGGGCGCCTCCGTCGCGAGCGCGAGCGTCGTCAAGAGATCGTCGGCCAGACCGAGGGCCAGGCGCGCCATCAGGTGGGCGGTGGCCGGCGCGACCAGCAGCAGGTCGGCCCAGCGGGCGAGCTCGATGTGATCCATCCCCGCCTCGGCCTGCGGATCGAGCAGCGCCTGGCGCACCGGCCGGCCCGAGACGGCCTGGAGCGTCAGCGGCGCGACGAAGGCGGCGGCGGCGCGGGTCATCACGACCTGCACCTCGGCGCCGTCCGCGCGCAGCCGGCGCACCAACTCGACCGCCTTGTAGGCGGCGATCCCGCCACTGATCCCCAATAGGATCCGGCTCCCCGGCTTGTCGCTCACCTCGCCCCTGCTCCCCAGTCGGCCTCGCCTCGTCAGCGGCCAGTGTAGCCGATTTGCCCCGCGACGGGCGGCGCACGAACTATAATGCAACGATACGATTCAAAGACAGAGCGGGCCGCGCCGGTGCCCGAGCGCGAGGACAGGGATGGCGATCACCGACTGGCCGACCGACGAGCGCCCACGCGAGCGCCTGCTGACGCGCGGCGCCCGCGCGCTGACCGATGCCGAACTGCTGGCGATCTTCCTGCGTACCGGCGTGGCCGGCAAGAGCGCCGTCGATCTCGCCCGCGACCTGCTCGCCGAACTCGGCGGGCTGCGCGGCCTGTTCTCGGCCGGACAGGAACAGTTCTGCCGCGGCAAGGGGCTGGGCCTGGCCAAATTCGCGCAGCTCCAGGCCGTCCTGGAGATGAGCCGGCGCTATCTGGAGGACGGGATCTCCCGCATCGACGTCCTGACCAGCCCCGAGGCCACCCGCGACTATCTCAAGGCGCGCCTCTACGCCTACCCGCACGAGGTCTTCGCCTGCCTGTTCCTCGACAACCGCCACCGCGTGATCCGCTACGAAGAGCTCTTCCGCGGCACCATCGACGGGGCTAGCGTGCACCCGCGCGAGGTCGTACGCCAGGCGCTCATGATCAATGCCGCAGCCGTCATCTTCGCCCACAACCACCCGTCCGGGGTCGCCGAGCCGAGCCAAGCCGACATCCGCATCACCCAACGTCTGAAGGAGTCCCTGGCGCTGATCGACGTGCGGGTCCTCGATCATTTCATCGTCGGCGAGGGCCGCGGCACCTCGCTGGCCGAACGTGGACTCATCTGACCGTCCCGGCCGCCGTTGGCGCGAGGGCGAGGGACCCATCGCCCTCGCGATCCCCCTCGGGGTCGCGGGGTAGCGCGGCAGCCCCATTGCCCGGTATCGTATTTCGATGAGTCGACCTGCCACCGTCTCCGATCTGCTCGCGATCATGGCCCGCCTGCGCGACCCGCAGGGCGGCTGCCCCTGGGACCTCGCACAGACCTTCCGCACCATCCTCCCCTATACCCTCGAAGAGGCCTACGAGGTCGCCGAAGCGATCGAGGAGGGAGACATGGATGCGCTGCGCGATGAGCTCGGCGACCTGCTCCTGCAGGTCGTCTTCCACGCTCGGATGGCCGAAGAACAGGACCGCTTCGCCTTCGCCGACGTCGTCCAGGCGATCTGCGACAAGATGATCCGCCGCCATCCGCACGTCTTCGCCGACGCGGACCTGCGCACCGACGCCGAGCTACGCGCCAACTGGGAGCGCACCAAGGCCGCCGAGCGCGCGGCGAAGCGCCCCGCGGAGGCGGCCGGGGCCCTGGACGGCGTCGCCCGGGCCTTGCCGGCCCTGGCCAGGGCCGAGAAGCTGCAACGGCGCGCGCGGGCCGTCGGCTTCGATTGGGACGACATCGACGGCGTCCTCGACAAGGTCCGCGAGGAACTCGCCGAATGCCGCGCGACGCTCGCCGAGGAGGCCCCGGCCGGCGCCCGCCAGCACGAGATCGGCGACCTCCTGTTCGCCTGCGTCAACCTGGCGCGCCACATGGACGTCGAGGCCGAACAGGCCTTGCGCGCCGCCAACGCCCGCTTCGAGCGGCGCTTCGCCCACATCGAGGCAGGCCTGCGCGCGACTGGACTCGCGCCCGGACCGACGGTGCGCGAGGAGATGGAACGGCTCTGGGCCGAGGCGAAGGCGCACGAGGCGGAAGGCGAGAGGCGCTGATGCAGGCACGCATCCAGGTCGCGACCCGGGCGCGCGAGGAACTCATCGACATCACCGCCGAGGTGCGCGCCGCCGTCGCGCGCAGCGGCGTCCGCGACGGCCTGGTCGCCCTCTACGCCCAGGGCGCGACCGCCGCCCTCATGATCCAGGAGAACTGGGATGCGAGCGTGCGCAGCGACGTCGTCGAGCTGCTGCGCCGGCTGATCCCGCGTGGCATCTGGCGCCACGACGCCGAGGACGGCAACGGCGACGCGCACCTCAAGGCCGGCCTCGTCGGCCCCTCCGAGACGATCCCGCTGAACGACGGCCAGCTCGGCCTCTCGACCTGGCAGAACATCTTCCTCTGCGAGTTCGACGGGCCGCGCCGCGAGCGTACCGTCCTCTGTACCATCCTCGCCGATCCGGACCCGCGATGAGCCTGCTCGAGAAGATCCATGCCTGCAACCGCTGGGACCCGGACGACTACCGGCCATTCGTCGTCGCCGGCGAGCGCCTCGGCCTGGTCACGCGAGGCTTCGCCGCGGACCTCGCCTGGCACGGCGCGGACTTCCGGCTCGCCGACGACGGCGCCCTGCACTGGCAAGCGGCGCCGACCGGCTTCGAGGCCCGCAGCGCGCGCTTCGCCGAGATCCTGGCCGGGCTCGTCGCCGACGGGCTCATCAGCCACCGGCACGGGGAACCCTATCCGGTCTGTGCTGGGGGCCGGGATCAGGCGCGCTTCCTGATCGACCGCGCCGCCGCACCCTATTTCGGCGTACGCGCCTTCGGCCAGCACCTCAATGGCTTCGTGCGCACCGCCGACGGGCTCGCACTCTGGGTCGGGCGGCGCGCCGCGGACCGGCGCAACTACCCGGGGCGGCTCGACCACCTGGTCGCCGGCGGCCTGCCCTGGGGCGTCTCGCTCGCCGAGAACCTGCGCAAGGAGTGCCACGAGGAGGCCGGCATGTCCCCGGCACTGGCCGACCGGGCGCGCCCGGTCGGGGCCGTGACCTACTGCCGGACCTCGGCGGCCGGTCTCAAGCCGGATGTCATCTACTGCTACGACCTGGAACTGCCGGAGGGATTCACGCCGGTCTGCACCGACGGGGAGGTCGAATCCTTCGCCCTGTGGTCGATCGAGCAGGTCCTCGCCACCGTGCGCGATACCGACGCCTTCAAGCTCAACTGCAACCTGGTCATCATCGATTTCCTGATCCGCCACGGCCTGATCGGCCCCGACGAGCCCGACTACCTGGCCCTCGTCCAGGGCCTGCGCGCCCCGCTGCCGTGAGCGCGCCGGCTCCGCCGGCCGGCCGGCCAGGCGCGTCCCCTCCCTCACCAGCCGAAACGACACCATGAGCCCACATCCCATCCAGCGTCGCCCCACCGTCGCCGTGCGCATCGGCCAGATCCGCGTCGGCGGCAATGCCCCGGTCGTCGTGCAATCGATGACCAACACCGACACCGCCGACGTGGCCGCGACGGTCGCCCAGATCGCCGAACTGGCCCGCGCCGGCTCCGAACTCGTACGCATCACGGTCAACAACGAGTCCTCGGCCCAGGCGGTGCCGCGGATCCGCGAGGCCCTCGATGGCCTCGGTCTCGACGTCCCGCTGATCGGCGACTTCCACTTCAACGGCCATCGCCTCCTCAGCGACTATCCCGACTGCGCCGCGGCGCTGGCCAAGTACCGGATCAACCCGGGCAACGTCGGGCGCGGCGAGAAGCGCGACAGCCAGTTCGCGACCATGATCGAGATCGCCTGCCGCTACGACCGACCGGTGCGGATCGGCGTCAACTGGGGCAGCCTGGATCAGGACCTGATCGTGCGGCTGATGGACGAGAACGCCCGCTCGGGCGCGCCGCTGCCGGTCGAGGCCGTCATGCACGAGGCGATGGTCCAGTCGGCGCTCCAGAGCGCCGCACGCGCCGAGGCGCTCGGCCTGCCGCGCGACCACATCATCCTCTCGTGCAAGATGAGCGGCGTCCAGGACCTGATCAATGTCTACCGCACGCTCGCGGCGCGCGGCGACTACGCGCTGCACCTGGGCCTGACCGAGGCCGGGATGGGCTCGAAGGGCATCGTCGCCTCGACCGCGGCGCTGGCCGTGCTGCTCCAGGAGGGCATCGGCGACACCATCCGCGTCTCGCTGACGCCCGAGCCCGGCCAGGCGCGCGATCGCGAGGTCATCGTCGCCCAGGAGATCCTCCAGACGATGGGACTGCGCTCGTTCGCGCCGATGGTCACCGCCTGCCCGGGCTGCGGGCGCACGACCAGCACCCTCTTCCAGGAGCTGGCACGCGACATCCAGGAGCACCTGCGCGCCCAGATGCCCGTCTGGCGCGGACGCTACCCGGGGGTGGAGGACCTCCAGGTCGCCGTCATGGGCTGCGTCGTCAACGGCCCGGGCGAGAGCAAGCACGCCAATATCGGCATCAGCCTGCCAGGCACCGGCGAGCGCCCATCGGCCCCGGTCTTCATCGACGGGGAGAAGGTCTTGACCCTCAAGGGGGATGACATCGCCGAGCAGTTCATGCGGCTCGTCGACGACTATGTCGAGCGCCGCTACGGGGCCGGCTGAGCGCGCTCGGACAGCTCGCGCACCGGGCGGAACGAGCGGCGGTGGACGGGGCTCGGACCGAGCCGAAGCAGGGCCGCCCGGTGCGCGGCGGTCGGGTAGCCCTTGTGCTCGGCGAACCCGTAGCCCGGATAGAGGGCATCGAGCCGCTGCATCTCGCGGTCGCGCGCGACCTTGGCGAGGATCGACGCGGCGCTGATCGCGGCGACGCTGGCGTCGCCGCCGACGATCGCGCGCACCGGACAGGCGAGGATCGGACAGCGGTTGCCGTCGACGAGGACCTCGGTCGGCGCAACGCCGAGCCCGGCCACGGCCCGCTGCATCGCGAGCAAGGCCGCCTGGAGGATGTTGCCCACATCGATCTCGGCGACCGTCGCCCAGGCGAGCGACCAGGCCAGCGCCTCGGCCTTGATCGCCTCCTCGAGGCGTGCCCGGCGGGTCGCCGAGAGGCGCTTGGAATCGTCGAGCCCGGCGATCGGCCTGGCCGGGTCCAGGATCACGGCCGCGGCGGCCACCGGACCGGCCAGCGGCCCGCGACCGGCCTCGTCGACGCCGGCGATCAACATCGCGCGCCGCGCTCGTCGATGAGCTCGAGGACCGCGCGCGCGGCCGCGGCCGCCGCGTCGTGGCGCAGGTCGGCGTGGATGCGGGCGTAGCGGGCCTGGATCGCAGCGACCCGCGCGGGGTCGTCGAGAAACCCGAGCAGCGCCGGCCCGAGCCGCTCGGGGCGGCATTCCCCCTGGATGAACTCAGGCGCCAACGCCTCGCCGGCGAGCAGGTTGGCCATCGCGATGTGCGGCACCCGGATCAGGCGCAGCTGCTTGACGAGCTGATAGGTGAGCGGGTGGACCCGATAGGCGACGACCATCGCCCGCTTCAGCAGCAGGGCCTCGAGCGTCGCGGTGCCGGAGGCGGTCAGGACCAGATCGCAGGCCCCGAGGACCTCGCGGCTGCGCCCGTCGACGAGCGTCAGCGGCAGGTCCGGGGCCTCGCACCGGGCGGCCTCCTCGACCAGTCGGCGCAGCCGCTCGCTGACCAGGGGCACCACGAAGTGCAGCTCGGGGCGCCGCTCGTGGCACCAGCGGGCCGCCGCGAGGAAGGGCGCGGCGAGCCGCTCGACCTCGCCGCGGCGACTGCCGGGCAGGAGCGCGATGATCGGCGACTCGCCCGGCAGGCCGAGGCGCGCGCGGGCCGCGGCGCGATCGACGCGCAGCGGGATCTCATCGGCCAGCGGGTGGCCGACGTAGCGGGCCGGGACGCCGTGGCGCTCGAGGAATTCGGTCTCGAACGGAAACAGGCACAGCATCCGATCGACGGACGCACGGATCTGCTTGACCCGCCCAGGTCGCCAGGCCCAGACGGTCGGGCTGACCAGGTGCGCGGTCGCGATCCCGGCCGCGCGCACGCGCCGCTCGAGGCCGAGATTGAAGTCCGGGGCATCGATGCCGATGAAGACCGCCGGGCGCTCGGCGAGGAACCGGCGCGCCAGGTCGCGGCGGATCCGCAGGAGTTCCGGCAGGTGGCCGAGGACCTCGGTCAGGCCCATCACCGACAGCCGCTCCATCTCGATCAGGGTCTCGCAGCCGGCCTCGAGCATCCGCGGCCCGGCGACGCCGAGGCAGCGCAGCCCCGGCCGCTGCGCCCGCAGCGCGCGGATCAGGGCCGCGCCGAGGAGGTCCCCGGACGGCTCGTTCGCGACGATCGCGACCGTCGGGGCCATCAACGCACGATGCTGCGCTGGCTGGCCGCGACGAAGTCGGCCAGGGCCGCAAGCTCCGGCGTCTGCGCCGCCAGGGCGCGGATCTCGGCCACCGCGGCGTCGAGTTTCAGGCCGGAGAGGTAGAGCAGCCGATAGGCGCGCTTGATCGCCTGGATGGTCTCCTCGGTGTAGCCGCGCCGCCTGAGCCCCTCGCTGTTGATGCCGCGGGGCTCGGCCGGATGGCCGCCGATCGTGACATAGGTCGGCACGTCCTTCGTGACGACCGAGCCCATCGCGCAGAAGGCGTGGGCGCCGATGCGGCAAAATTGGTGCACGATCGTGAAGCCGCCGAGGATCGCCCAATCGCCGATCTGGACGTGGCCGCCGAGCGAGGCGGCGTTGGCCAGGATGGCGTGGTCGCCGATCTCGCAGTCGTGGGCGACATGGCTATAGGCCATCAGCAGGTTGTCGTTGCCGATCCGGGTCAGGCCACGGTCCTGGGCGGTACCCCGGTGCAGGGTCGCGTACTCGCGCACGACGTTGCGCTCACCGAGCTCCAGCCAGGTCTCCTCGCCGGCGTACTTCTTGTCCTGCGGCGCCTCGCCGACCGAGGCGAACTGGTAGATCCGATTGTCGCGGCCCATCCGCGTCGGGCCCATGACGACGGCATGGGGACCGATCCGGCAGCCGGCACCGATCCGCACCCGCGGGCCGATGACGGCGAAGGGCCCGACCTCGACGCCCGCGCCGAGTTCGGCGTCGGCGTCGATGATCGCCGATGGATGGATCAAGCTCAGAAGTCCCTGGCCGTGCACATGATCTCGGCGCTGGCCGCGAGCTTGCCGTCGACGCGTGCCTCGCCGTTGAACTTCCAGATGCCGCGCTTGATGTTGAGGACGCGCACATCCAGGAACAGCTGGTCGCCTGGCTCGACCGGGCGCTTGAAGCGCGCCTTGTCGATGCCGACGAAATAGTAGAGGGCCTTCTCGCCGACGTCCTGCGGGCGCGATTCCATCGCCAACAGACCGGTCGCCTGGGCCAGGGCCTCGATGATCAGGACCCCGGGCATGACCGGACGGATCGGGAAGTGGCCGACGAAGTACGGCTCGTTGAAGGTGACGTTCTTGACCCCGATCAGGTACTCGTCTTGCTTGAACTCGACGACCTTGTCGACCAGCAAGAAGGGATAACGGTGCGGCAACAGGCTCAGCACCTTGTGGATGTCCATCGTGCTCAAGGCTACCTCCAAGCGGACGGAGCGAACGGTCAAACCGAGCGCCGCCACAGCCCCGGTCACGACCCTATCGTGTTGTTATTTGGCCTTTGATTCGTCTTCGACGTGCCTGAGCCGCCGCGCCAGCGCGTCGAGCTGCCGCAAGCGGGCGACGGCCCGTCGCCACTCGGCGTTCGGCATCGCCGGGATCCCGCTGCTGTAGACGCCGGGCTCCGGGAACGAGCGGGTCACCATCGCCATCCCGGTGAAGTGGACGTCATCGCCGATCTCCAGGTGCCCCGCCATCCCGACGGCCCCGGCGACCGTGCAGTTGCGCCCGATGCGGGTCGAACCCGAGATCCCGGAACAGGCCGCCATCGCCGTGTTCTCGCCGATCTCGCAGTTGTGCCCGATCTGGATGAGGTTGTCGATCTTGGCCCCGGCGGCGATGACGGTATCGCCGATGGCGCCGCGGTCGACCGTCGTGTTGGCGCCGATCTCGACGTCGTCGCCGAGCCGCACACGTCCAATCTGCGGGATCCGCACCCAGCGCTCCCCGTCCCTCGCGAAGCCGAACCCCTCGCGACCGATCACGCAGCCCGGGTGCAGCAGGACGCGGCAACCGACCTGCACGCCCTCGCAGAGGGTCACGCGCGCGACCAGACGGCTCTCGGCGCCGATCACGCAGCCGGCCCCGACGATGCAGCCCGGCCCGACGAAGACCCCCGGGCCGATCTCGGCCTCGGCCTCCACGACCGTGAGCGGACCGATCGAGGCGCTCGCGTCGATGTGCGCGGAATCGGCGACGACGGCCGATGGATGCACCCCGCCGACGACCGGCGGATACGGGTGCAGGCGCCGCGCCGCCCGGGCGAAGGCGAGATACGGATTGTCCGTGACCAATGCTGGGACGGGGCAGTGCTCGGCATCGCCCGCTGCCAGGATGACACCCCCCGCGCGGGTGCGTTCGAGGGTTGAACGATAGCGCCGATCACCGAGAAAAGACAAGCTGTCGGGCTCGGCCCGAGTTAGATCGGCAACCCGCGTCACGACGACGGCGCCGTCGCCGTGCAACTCCGCCCCGAGGTCGGCGGCGAGCGCCCCCAGGGTGATGGGCGAGCCTCTGGTCATCGGTGCAAGCGGGGTCGGGCCGGTCAGCGCGACTGGAAGCGCTGCTTCAGGCGCTCGATCACCTCGTCGGAGAGGTCGATCCGATCGCTCGAGTAGACGACGCCCTCGCTCAGGATCAGATCGATCCCCTTCTCCTTCGCCAACTCGATGACGGCCTCCTGGACCTGCTTCGCGAGCTTGGTGCGCAACTCGTTCTGGCGCAGCGCGAAGTCCTCCTGGAACTCGACCTGGGCGTACTTGAGGCGCCGCTGACGACTGCGGATATCGTTCTGCAGCCGCTGAACCTCGTCCTCGCTCATCAGCGGCCCGTCGCGCTCGAGCCGCTCCTGAAGCTTGGCGATCTCCTCCTGCTGCTCGCGCAACGCCCGTTCGCGCTCGGCGACCTCGCCCTGTAGGGCCTGGCCGGCGGCCGCGTACTGGGGCGACTCCTCGACGACGCGATTGGCATCGATGACGGCGATGCTGTAATCGGCCGCCGGCGCGACGGTCAGGGGCGCGGCAGCGAGCAGGAGGATGAGTGTGAGGAAACGCATCGCCATGGCCAGCGGCCCTAGAACGCCTGTCCGAAGTTGAACTGGAAGACCTGGGTGTCGTCGCCGTCCTCGTCGTTGAGCGGATAGCCGAGGCTCGCCGACAGGGCGCCGACCGGCGACATCCAGGTCACCGATAGACCCGTCGAGTAGCGGATGTCGCCCAGGTCGAAGCCGGTCGGGGACACCAGGTCCGAGTCGTCGGTTGTCCAGACGTTGCCGAAGTCAAAGAAGGCCCCCAAGCGCAGCGTCTTCTCGAACTGGCCGCCGACCGGCGGCGGCGCGAACAGCTCGATGCTACCGGTGAGTTTCAGATTGCCGCCGGTCGGATCGCGATCGCCCGAGGTCTCGCGCGGACCGAGCGACGACTCCTCCCAGCCCCGCACGCTCCGCGGACCGCCAGCATAGTAGTTGTCGAAGAAGGGCAGGCCATCGGTCGAGCCGTAGCCGTCACCGTAGCCGACCTCGCCGCGCAACGACAACACGAAGCGCCTCGTCAGCGGCACGAAGCGTCGGTCGCGATAGGTCAGCCGGTAGTACTCGAGGTCGCTGCCCGGGATCGAGACCTCGGCGACGAGCGACTGCGAGGCGCCCTTGGTGGGGAAGATCGCCTGATCGCGCGAATCGCGCGTGTAGCTGGCCGTCAGTACGAAGTCATGGAAGACGTCGCCGTTGTTCGCGACGAAGTCCTGGGCCAGCGCCGAGTCCTTGCTCGGGTTGAACTTGGTGTATTCGTAGCGGAACCCGAGCCCGGCCTTGCTGGTGTCCGTGATCGGCAGTCCAAAGCTCATCCCGGCGGTACCGACATCGGTCGTGTAATCGGCACCAGTCAGATCGTCGTAATCGATCTTGCGATAGGACAGCTCGAAGCCGCGGCTGATGCCATCGACGGTGAAGTAGGGGTTGGTATAGGCGAGCTGATAGAACTGGTCCGACCCGCTCGTATTGAACGCGAGCGACACCCGCTTGCCGGTACCGAGGAAATTATTCTGGGTGATACTGGTATTGAAGAGGATGCCTTGCGACTGCGAGTAGCCGATGCCGGCCATCAGGTTGCCCGAAGGTTTCTCGACGACCGTGACATCGACGTCGACCTGATCGGCCGAACCCGGTACCGCCGGGGTCTCGATCGAGACATCTTCGAAATAGCCGAGGCGCTGCAAGCGCTCCTGGGACTGGCGCACCAACTCGGCCGAGAACCAGGCGGTCTCGAGCTGACGCATCTCGCGGCGCAGGACCTGATCGCGGGTCTCGGTGTTGCCCTTCATGTTGACGCGCCGCACGTAGACCCGCCGCCCGGGGTCGACGAAGAAGGTCACCGCGACCGTCCGATCCTCGTCGTCGATCTCCGGGATCGTGTTGACGTTGGCGAAGGCGTAGCCCTCGTCGGCGAGCCGCTTGGAGATCCGCTCCGCGCTCTCGGCCGTCGCCGAGCGCGAGAAGGTCTCGCCGCGACGCAGTTGGATCAGCGGAAAGAGTTGCTCGGTCGGCACCGTCGCCTCGCCAGCGAGGCGGATGTCGCCGATCTCGTAGCGGCCACCCTCATCGATCGCGACCGTGACATAGATGTCCTTCTTGTCAGGACTGATCGACACCTGGGTCGACTTGATCTCGAAGCGGATGAAACCGCGATCGAGGTAGAAGCTGCGTAGCGCCTCGAGGTCGCCGGCGAGCTTCTGCTTCGAATACTGGTCGTTCTTCGAGTAGAAGGAGTGCCAACGGCGGCCGCCGAGCTTGAACTCGCCGAGCAACTCCTTCTCGCTGAAGGAGGCGTTGCCGATCAGGTTGATCTGTTTGATCCGCGAGGTGGCGCCCTCGGCGATCTCGATGCGCACCGCGACCCGATTGCGCTCCAGCGGCGACACGGTCGAGCGGATCTCCACGCCGTACTTGCCACGGGCGAAGTACTGGCGCTTGAGCTCCAGTTCGATGCGATCGAGCAATGAGGGGTTGAACACCCGCCCCTCGGCAAGACCGATATCCCCCAGCCCCTTCTTCAGGTCGTCGGTCTTGATGTCCTTGTTGCCCGAGATGTCGATCTCGGCGATCGCAGGGCGCTCCTCGAGCCAGATGACGAGGACCGAGCCATCGCGCTCGACCCGCACGTCGTCGAAGAAGCCGGTGCCATAGAGGGAGCGGATGACATTGGCGGTGACACTGTCGCTGACGGTGTCGCCGATCGCGACCGGCATGGAGTTGAAGACGGTACCGGGCGAGATGCGCTGGAGCCCCTCGAGGCGGATGTCGGAGATCGTGAACTGCGCCGCCGGCAGGGCCTGACTGAACAGCAGCGCGGCGATCAGGCCGATCCATCGACGAGGCGCTCCGCCCTTGACCGAGATGCTCATCCGCAAACCCTACCCGATGTCGAAGAAAGATGCCGGCGCCGCGGCGCACTCCGCGCCCGGACGAGTGGCCACCTCGTCGGCGCCCCCGAGTGGGGATGCGGCGCACGCCCGCGCGACCTCAGGGCCGCCCGAGGGGCGGCCCCCCGAGGTCCGCGCCAGTATAAGGGAAAGCGCTGAACTAGCCCAGCAACCGGGAGATGTCGACGTAGAAGGCGAACGTGATCAGCATCGCGAGGACCACCATCCCGAGGCGCTGCCCCTGGATCTGGGCCTGCTCGGAGAGCGGACTGCCCTTGATCCACTCGATGAAGTAGTAGAGGAGGTGCCCCCCATCGAGGATCGGGATCGGAAACAGGTTCAAGACCGCCAGGCTGATGCTGACGGCGGCGAGGAACTTCACGAACGGCAGCAAACCGTAGCTGGCCGTCTTGCCAGCCGTCTCGGCAATCGCGATCGGACCGCTGAGATTGTCGATCGAGGCGTCGCCGGCGAACATGCGCCCGACCATCCGCAGCATCAGCACCGTCATGTCGGCGGTCTTGGCCAGGGCCGCGCCGACGGCGTCGACCGGACCGAGCTGCACCTCGGCCAGGTAGCGCTCGCCCGGCCCCTCGGGCAGCGCCACCGCGACCCCGATCCGCCCGATGCGCTCCTCGCCCTCGGTCACGACATCCGGCGTGATCGTCACGCGCAGGGTCTCGCCATCGCGCACGAGTTCAGTCGGGATCGGGGTTCCCGGGTGGGCGCGAACCAGCGCGACCCATTCTCCCCACGAGCCGATCGCCGTGCCGTCGGCGGCGACGATGCGATCGCCGGGCCGGATCCCAACCCGCTCGGCCGCACCGTCCTCGAGGACCTCGCCGACGACCGGATCGAGGGTCGGGCGCGCCGGTGCCAGGCCGATGTTGGCGAGGATCGCCGGGCTGTCGGTCAGCCCCTCGAGGGCGTCGCCGGCGAGCCAGCGCACGACCTCGCCGCCCGATTCCTCGCGTACCCGCACGGCGACATCCTGCCCGCCGAGGCCCTCGACGAGCAACGCGAAGACCGCCGACTCCCAGGTCGGCGTCGCTCGATCCTCGATCCGCAGGAGCTCGTCGCCCCGCGCGAAGCCCGCGGTCTCGGCGACCGACGCCGGAGCCACCTCGCCGATCAGGGGGCGGTTCCCGACATCGCCGACGACGAGGATGCCCCAGTAGAGGGCGACTGCCAGCAGGAAGTTGCAGAGCGGGCCGGCCGCGACGATGGCTGCCCGCTTCCAGACGACCTGGCGATTGAAGGCGCGATGCAGTTCCGCCTCGGGGACCTCGCCTTCGCGCTCGTCGAGCATCTGGACATAGCCGCCGAGCGGCAGGCTCGCGACGACAAACTCGGTACCGTCGCGTCGATCCGTCCAGCGCAGCAAGGGCTTGCCGAAGCCGAGCGAGAAGCGCAGGACCCGCACGCCGAGCCTGCGGGCGACCCAGAAGTGCCCGAACTCGTGCACCGCGATCAGGATCACCAAGGCGACCAGGAAGGAACCGATAGTGAAGAGCAGATCGGACATATCGTCACCGTGACAGTGGCAGGGGCAAGCGTTCGGCGAGCCACACCCCGGGCGCACCGACGGGGTGGACCAGCGGGTCGGGCCAGCGGCGCGCGGTGCCGACGCCCCCGGGCGGCGCCCCTCAGGCGGCGCCCCTCAGACGGCCTGGGCTTGGACCTGGCGGTCGGCGACGGCCCGCGCCTCGCGATCGACCTCGAGCAGCAGTTCGACGCCCTGCCCCTCGCCGATCGCCACGCTCGGCCTCGCCGCCAACGTCTCGCCGACGACCCGGGCGATGTCGGTGAAGCCGATGCGCCGCTCCAGGAAGGCGGCGACGGCGACCTCATTGGCCGCGTTCAAGACCGCCGGCGCCGTGCCACCGGCCGCGGCCGCCTCGTAGGCGAGCCGCAGGCAGGGGAAGCGCACCAGGTCCGGCGGCTGGAAATCGAGCCGCGCCACGGCGAAGAGATCGAGCGGCATCACCCCGGAGGCCATCCGCTGCGGCCAGGCCAGGGCGTGAGCGATCGGCGTGCGCATGTCCGGATTTCCCAGTTGGGCGAGCACCGAGCCGTCGACGTACTGGACCAGCGAATGGATCACGCTCTGCGGATGCACGACGACCTGGATGCGCTCCGGCGAGGTGCCGAAGAGCCAGCAGGCCTCGATCAGCTCCAGGCCCTTGTTCATCATGGTCGCCGAGTCGACCGAGATCTTGCGCCCCATCGACCAATTCGGATGGGCACAGGCCTGCTCCGGCGTCACCCCCGCAAGCGTACCCGGATCGGCATCGCGGAACGGCCCGCCGGAGGCCGTCAGCAGGATGCGCTCGACGCCGACGGCCGCGAGCCCCTCGCCATAGTTCGGCGGCAGGCATTGAAAAATCGCGTTGTGCTCGCTGTCGATCGGCAACAGCAGGGCGCCATGATCGGCGACGGCCCGCATCAGCAGGGCACCGGCGACGACCAGGGCCTCCTTGTTCGCGAGTAGGACCCGCTTGCCGGCGCGCGCCGCAGCCAACGTCGGCAGCATGCCAGCGGCGCCGACGACGGCCGCCATGACGACCCCGACCTCGGGCAGCGCGGCGACCTGCTCCAGCGCCGCGGCGCCACTGAGCACCTCGGGCGGTCCCTTCATGTCGGCCAGCAACTCACGCAATTGGGCAGCCGCCTGCGGATCGGCCATGACCGCATAGGCCGGGCGCACGCGCCGGCACTGCTGGGCCAGCCCCTGCGCATCGCGGTTGGCCGTCAGTGCGACGACGCGAAACCGCTCGGGGTGGCGCGCGACCACATCCAGGGTGCTGACGCCGATCGAGCCCGTGGAGCCGAGTACCGTGATCCCAATCAATTGCCTATCCCCAGCAAGATCAGGCCGAGCGCGAAGCAGGGCGCGGCGGCCGTTAGACTATCGATGCGATCGAGGATACCACCATGCCCGGGCAACAGCCGCCCCGAATCCTTCAGACCGCGGCGCCGCTTGAGGAGGCTCTCGTAGAGGTCCCCGACGATCGACATGGCCACGCTGACCACGCAGACCGCCAGCGCGAGCAAGGCCTGATCCCAGCGCAGCCCAAGGCCCCAGACCAGCAGCAGCCCCCAGAGCAGCCCGCCGAGCAGGGCGCCGTAGGCACCCGCCCAGGTCTTGCCGGGGCTGAGCACGGGCGCGAGCTTCGCCCGCCCCCAGCGCCGACCGCTGAAGTAGGCCGCCGAGTCGGCGATCCAGATCAGCACCAGCAGGAACAGCACGAGCAGCGGCCCGTTGCCCTCGACGGCGTGGAGATGGACCAGCGCGAGCCAGGGACCGAGCAGGACCAGGGCACCGGCCGCCGCGAGGCGCCAAGCGACGCCGCGCTGCGCCTCGACGACCCGAATCGTCGATAGGGTCAGCGCCACCCACCACCACCAGAGCGATAAGCCGGCCAGGATCCAGGGGCTCCAGCCGCCCGACGGAGCCAGCCACAGCAGGCACATGCCGGTGGCGAGCGGGATCAGATAGGCGACTCGGCCACGCAGGCTCGCGAGCCCGGCGAGCGCCGCCCACTCCCAGGCCCCGAACAGCACGACGACGGCGAGGCAGAGCGCGAAGAGCGGGGTCGGCAGCCACAGGACCACGGCGACCGTGAGCGGGATCAGCAGCGCCGCGGTGGCCGCGCGCTGGCGCAGAGCGGTACCAACCATCAGCAAGACTCAGCCCCCTGCCCGTGCGGACATGGCCACGACCTGTTCGCCGGTCAGCCCGAAGCGACGCTGGCGCGCCGCATAGTCGGCCAGCGCGAGGCCGAAGGCGTCCTCGTCGAATTCCGGCCACAGGAGGTCGGTGAAGTAGAGCTCGGCATAGGCCGACTGCCACAGGAGAAAATTGCTCATACGCTTCTCGCCGCCGGTGCGCACGAAGAGGTCGGGGTCCGGCAGGTCGGCGCCGGCCAGGCGTGCCGCCAGCGCAGTCTCGTCGATCGCCGTCGGCGCCAGCCGTCCGGCCGCGCAATCGGCGGCGAGACGCTGGGCCGCCTGGGCGATGTCCCAGCGACCACCATAGTTGGCCGCGACCTGGAGTTGCAGGGCGTCGTTGCCGGCCGTGAGGGCCTCGGCCTCCGCCATGTGGCGCCGCAGGGTATCGGGGAACGCGCCGCGCTCCCCGATGATCCGCAGGCGCACGCCGTTCTCGTGCAGTTGGCGCACCTCCCCGCGAAGCGTGTGCAGAAACAGCTGCATCAGCAGGTCCACCTCGGCGCGCGGGCGCCGCCAGTTCTCGCTGCTGAAGGCGAACAGGGTCAGGGCCTCGATGCGCCGGCGCAGGCACTCCTCGACGATCACGCGCACCGTCTTCACGCCGGCACGGTGCCCGGCCGTGCGCGGCAGGCGCCGCTGCCGCGCCCAGCGGCCGTTGCCGTCCATGACGATGGCCACGTGCCGAGGCACGACCCCGGCCGGCGCGCCCACCAGGGGATCCGAACGAGGATCGACCACGATCGATGCAAAACTCGGGAACACGCGCGTCAGATCGACAGCAGATCCGTCTCCTTCTCCGCCAGGACCCCGTCGATCTCCTTGACGTACTGGTCGGTCAGTTTCTGGATCAGTTCCTCGCCGCGCCGCTCGTCATCCTCGGAGATCATCTTTTCCTTGACCATCTCCTTGAGCTCGTTGTTGGCGTCGCGCCGTACGTTACGCACTGCGACCCGGGCCTGTTCGGCCTCGTGCCGGGCGACCCGAATCAGATCGCGACGCCGCTCCTCGGTCAGCGCCGGCATCGGGACGCGGATCACGGTGCCGGCCGTGTTCGGATTGAGCCCGAGGTCGGACTGCATGATGGCCTTCTCGACCGCCTGGACCATGTTGCGCTCCCAGGGCGTCACCGCGAGCGTGCGGGCGTCCTCGGCGGTAACGTTGGCCACCTGCTTGATCGGAACCTCGGAGCCGTAGTACGACACCATGATGTGGTCGAGCAGGGCGGGATGGGCCCGTCCGGTGCGGATCTTCGCCAGTTCGTGGCGCAGCGCCTCGACGCTCTTGGCCATGCGGCCGGCGGCATCTTTCTTGACATCATCGATCATTGTTCAGTCCCCACTCTCTACCAGCGACCCGACGTCCTCGCCGGAGATGAGGCGCATCAGTGCCCCCGGCACGTTGATGTTCAGCACCCGCAACGGCAGGCCGTTGTCGCGGCACAGGACGATGGCGGTCGCATCCATGACACGCAGGTCCTCGCGCAGGGCCTGGCTGTAGGTCAGACGACGATAGAAGACGGCCTGCGGATCCTTGACCGGATCCGCCGAATAGACGCCGTCGACCTTGGTCGCCTTGACCAGGAGGTCGGCGCCGATCTCGATCGCCCGCAGGCTGGCCGCCGAGTCCGTCGTGAAGAACGGGCTGCCGGTGCCGGCCGCGAAGATGGTCACCCGCCCCTTCTCGAGGTGGCGTATCGCGCGCCGCCGGATGTAGTCCTCGCAGACCTGGTTGATCCGCAGCGCCGACATCACGCGCGTCGGCACCCCGAGACGTTCGAGGGTATCCTGCATCGCCAGGGCGTTCATGACGGTGGCGAGCATGCCCATGTGGTCGGCCGAGACCCGATCCATGCCGGCCTGCGCGAGGCCAGCACCGCGGAAGATGTTGCCACCGCCGATCACGAGCGCGACCTGCAGACCCGTGGCCACCAGCTCGCGCACCTCCCCGGCCAGCCGGGCGACGACGCTGGGGTCGATGCCGTAGTCCTGATCGCCCAGCAGGGCCTCGCCGCTGAGCTTCAGGAGTATCCGCCGGTAGGGCGCAGTCGCCACGTTCGTCTCTCCTTGGGTTAGCGCGCGCCGCCCCGCGCGGGGCGGCGCCCCGAAGCCGTCGTCAGGCGCCGCGCACCTGGGCCATGACCTCGTCGGCGAAGTTCTCCTGGCGCTTCTCGACACCCTCGCCGACCTCCAGGCGCACGAAACGCGCGACCTTGGCGCCGGCCTGGTTCAGGCGCTGCTCCACCGACAGGTCAGGGTCCTTGACGAAGGGCTGCCCGAGCAGGGTGATCTCCTCGAGGTATTTGCGCACCCGGCCCTCGACGATCTTGTCGACGATCTTCTCCGGCTTGCCCTCTTCCAGGGCCTGGGCACGGAAGATCTCGCGTTCCTTGGCGAGCGCATCGCCGTCGACCTGGTCGGCGCTCACGCAGAGCGGACGGCTCGCGGCGATGTGCATCGCGATGTCCTTGCCGACCTCGGCGTCGCCCCCCTCGACATCGACGAGGACACCGATGCGCACGCCGTGGCGGTAGCTGTGGATCTGACCCTGCGCCCCGTCCAGGCGCACGACGCGGCGCACCTGGATATTCTCCCCGATCTTGGCGATCAGCGCCTCGCGCGCCTCGGCGAGGGTCTGCCCGGCGCCGGCCATGGGCAGGGCCATCAGGGCCTCGACATCCTCGACGTCGCTGGCCAGGGCCTGCGCGACGACGGCCTCGGCGAACTCGCCGAAGCCGGCGTCCTTGGCGACGAAATCGGTCTCGCAGTTGACCTCGACCAAGACCCCGCGCCGCCCGTCGTCGCTGACGGCGAGCATGATGGCACCCTCGGCGGCGACCCGCCCAGCCTTCTTCGCGGCCTTGGCCTGCCCGGTCTTGCGCATCAACTCGATGGCGGCCTCGATGTCACCACCGGTCTCGGTTAGCGCCTTCTTGCATTCCATCATTCCCGAGCCGGTGCGCTCGCGAAGCTCTTTCACCTGTGCGGCTGAAATAGCCATGAATTCTGCTCCTTGTCGGAAAGGTTGGCACGCCGGCGAGCGCCGGCGCCACCTGAAGATCTAGCCGGCGGCTGGCGCCTCCTCGAGAGCCTCGCCGCCCGAGGCGATCGCCGCACTGGTCGCGCGCCCGTCGAGGATGGCGTCGGCCATCCCCTGGATGTAGAGGCGCACCGCGCGGATCGCGTCGTCGTTGCCGGGGATGACGTAGTCGATCTTACCCGGGTCGTTGTTCGTGTCGACGACGCCGACGACCGGGATGCCGAGCTTGTTCGCCTCGGTCACGGCGATCTTCTCGTAACCGACATCGATGACGAACAGGGCATCGGGCAGGTGATCCATGTCCTTGATGCCGCCGAGGCTGCGCTCGAGCTTGTCGCGCTCGCGGCTCAGGTCGAGGGCCTCCTTCTTGTTGAAACGCTCGATGCTGCCGTCCTCGAACATCGCCTCGAGGTCCTTCAGCCGCTTGATGGACTGGCGAATCGTCTTGAAATTCGTCAGCATCCCGCCGAGCCAACGGTGATCGACATAGGGCATGCCACAGCGCCGGGCCTCTTCGCGCACGGCCTCGCGCGCCGCCCGCTTGGTGCCGACGAAGAGCACCTTGCCGCCGTTGGCGACGAGGGTACCCAGGTAGTTCGCGGCCTCGCGATAGAGCGGCAGCGTCTTCTCGAGGTTGATGATGTGAATCTTGTTGCGGTGGCCGAAGATGAACGCGGCCATCTTCGGGTTCCAGTAGCGGGTCTGATGGCCGAAATGGACACCAGCCTCCAGCATCTGCCGCATCGTAATCTCAGTCACGGAATGATTCCTCGTTGGGGTTGGGCCTCCACGCGCCCCAGACAGCGACCCCTCGCGGGGCACCCGGCTCTCTGTGACGGCGCGTGTGCGGACTTGGATCGTGCCGGCGCTTGACATCGAGCGCCCGGACACCAGCTAAAAATAAAGCGAAAAACACGCGTTTTTCGCTTCGGGTCTGCGAGACTCGGCGCCACCGCCACCCGCCTGGAAGATCGACGGGATGCCACGAATCGGACCCGCGGCATTCCCACCACCCGATCGGCCGGGTTTGCGGCAACGCGCCGCGTTTTATACCATACCGGGTTCCGACCGAGCAATTCTCTTCAGGTTTCAACGAGGTTCAAACCCCACTGTGGATGCCGTCACAAGAGCCGGGAGCGTGCCGATCAAGACCCCCGACGAGGTCGCCAAGATGCGCGTCGCCGGACGCCTGGCCGCCGATGTGCTGGACATGATCGGCGAGCACGTCCGCCCCGGGATCACGACCGGCGAACTCGACCGCCTCTGCCACGAGTACATCACGCAGGTCCAAGGGGCCGTGCCGGCGCCGCTGAACTACCGCGGCTTCCCCCGCTCGATCTGCACGTCGGTCAACCACCAGGTCTGTCACGGCATCCCGGGCGAAAAGGTCCTGAAGAAGGGCGACATCCTCAATATCGACGTCACCGTCATCAAGGACGGCTACCATGGCGACACCAGCATGATGTTCGCCGTCGGGGAGCCCTCGATCCAGGCCCGCCGGCTCATGCAGGTGACCCTCGAAGCGATGCGCGTCGGCATCGCGCAGGTCAGACCGGGCGCGACCCTCGGCGACATCGGCCACGCGATCCAGCGCTTCGTCGAGGCGCAGCGCTTCTCGGTCGTGCGCGAATACTGCGGGCACGGCATCGGCCGCGAGTTCCACGAGGACCCGCAGATCCTCCACTACGGCAAGCCCGGCACCGGGCTGACCCTGGAGCCGGGCATGTGCTTCACGATCGAGCCGATGGTCAACGCCGGGAAGCGCTTCATCAAGCAGTTGCCAGACGGCTGGACGGTCGTGACCAAGGACCGCAGCCTGTCGGCCCAATGGGAGCACACGGTGCTCGTGACCCCCGATGGGCATGAAGTCCTGACCCTGCGTGCCGAGGAGCGCGACGCGCCCCGTCCCGGTTGACCCGGGCGGGACGGACTCGCGCAGCGGCCAGGGACGACACCCCTCGCGCACGCCGGTCTCGCCGCGTCGCGCCCCGTGTTCCCCAGTGCCCCGAGGCGCCCATGTCGTCAGCCAACCCAGTCCATCACCTCTCGCCGATCATCGGGCGCTATCGCGAGCGTCTGCGCACCGGGGCCGCCGCCCTCTTCGAGCGGTTCGATCACGGGATCCCGGTCACGGAGTTGGTCGAGGACCACAGTCGCCTGATCGACCGGATCCTCTGCGAACTCTGGGAGCAGATCGTCCCCGCCGGCGCGCCGGCCGCGCTGGTCGCGGTCGGCGGCTACGGGCGCCAGGAGCTGCACCCGGCCTCGGATGTCGACATCCTGGTCCTGGTCGACCCGCAAGCCGTCGCGCCGCTCGCCGGCCCGCTCGAGGAACTGATCACGCTGCTCTTCGACATCGGCCTGCAACCGGGACACAGCGTGCGCACGGTCGCCGAATGCGCGAGCATCGCCGCCAGCGACATCACCGTCATCACGAACCTGATCGAGTCGCGCCTGCTCACCGGCGAGGCGGAACTCTTCGAGGCGATGCGCCGGGCGATCGCACCCGAGCGGGTGTGGCCGAGCGACGCCTTCTTCTCGGCCAAACACCGCGAGCAGGAGGCGCGCTGGCACAAGTACGGCGACACCGCCTACAACCTCGAACCCAATATCAAGGAGAACCCCGGCGGCCTGCGCGACATCCAGATGATCGCCTGGGTCGCCAAGCGCCACTTCGCCGCCGAGACCCTGCACGATCTCGTCGATCACGGCTTCCTCACCGAGGACGAGCACCGCACCCTGGTCGAGGGCCAGGCCCACCTGTGGCGGATCCGCTTCGCGCTGCACCGCCTCACCGGCCGACGCGAGGACCGCCTGCTCTTCGACTACCAGCGCACGCTGGCGCAGCAGTTCCGCTACAGCGACGGGCCGAACAACCTCGCCGTCGAGCAGTTCATGCAGCGTTACTACCGCACCGTCATGGAGCTCAACCGGCTCAACGAGATGCTGCTCCAGCTCTTCGAGGAGGCGATCCTGCTGCGCGACCGGCTCGGCCCGCCGGTGCCGATCAACCGCCGCTTCCAGTGCCGTAGCGGCTATCTGGAGGTCACCGACGACGGCGTCTTCCGCCGCTCCCCGCGGGCCCTGCTCGAGGTCTTCCTGATCCTCCAGACCCACCCCGAGCTCCAGGGCGTGCGCGCCAGCACGATCCGCCTGATCCGCGAACACCGCCACCTGATCGACGACACCTTCCGCGCCGACCTGCGCGCCCGCAGCCTGTTCATGGAGATCCTGCGCCAACCGATCGGCATCAACCGCGCACTGCGCCGGATGAACCGCTACGGCGTCCTGGCCGCCTACATCCCGGCCTTCGCCAACATCGTCGGGCGGATGCAGTACGACCTGTTCCACGTCTACACCGTCGACGAGCACACCCTGTTCCTGCTGCGCAACCTGCGTCGCTACACGGTCCCGGAACTCACCGACGAGTTGCCGCTCTGCACCGCGATCGCCCAGAAGATCCCGAAGCTCGAACTCCTCTACCTCGCCGGCCTGTTCCACGACATCGCCAAGGGCCGCCAGGGCGACCACTCCCAACTCGGTGCCCGCGAGGCCCTGGAGTTCTCCCGCCTGCACGGCCTCAGCGACTTCGACGCCGGCCTCGTCGCCTGGCTCGTCGAGAAGCACCTGCTGATGTCGATCACGGTGCAGCGCAAGGACATCGGCGACCCCCAGGTCGTGCAGGCATTCGCCGCCGAGGTCGGCGACTCTACCCGCCTCGATTACCTCTATCTGCTGACCGTAGCCGACTCGCGCGCGACCAACCCGAAGCGCTGGAACAGCTGGCGCGACGCCCTGCTGCGCGAGCTCTACCACAACGCCCGGCGCGCCCTGCTGCGCGGCCTCGACAACCCCCAGGCGCAGGACGAGCTGATCGAGGGCAAGCGCTCCGAGGCCCTGCGCCTGCTCGGCCAAGACGACCAGGACAGGGCCGCCTGCCAGGCGCTCTGGCAGGGCTTCAACCGCGACTTCTTCCTGCACAACTCGCCCGACGAGATCGTCTGGCAGACCCGACTGGTCCTCGCCGCCGACCGCCAGGCCCTGCCGCTCGTGCGGATCCGCCCCCAGACGGCGCGCGGCGGCACCGAGATCTTCATCTACACCCGCGACAGCCAGGGCCTGTTCGCCCGCACGACGGCGATGCTCGACCAACTCGGGCTCAACATCATGGGCGCGCGCATCCTGACCAACGACGACAGCATGACGCTCAGCAGCTATCAGGTCCTCGATCAGGGTGGCACCCAGGTCGAGGACGAGGCACGCCTCGCCGAGATCCAGAACGCCCTCGAATCGGTCCTCGCCGACGCCGACCCGAGCCTCGAGGTCGCCCGGCGCATGCCGCGCCAGTACAAGCACTTCCCGATCGAGACCCGGGTCAGCTTCACGGCCGACGAGGCCAATCGGCGCACCGTGATGCGCCTGACGACCCTCGATCGACCGGGCCTCCTCGCCGCCGTCGGATCGGTCTTCGAGGCCTGCGGCATCCGCTTGAGCAACGCCAAGATCGCGACGATCGGCGCCGAGGTCGACGACATCTTCTTCATCACCTCGCCCGAGGGCACCCAGATCACCTGCGAAGAGGCCCTCGACTGCCTCCAGCAGGAGATCCACCGCCACCTCGAGCGGGTCCCGCGTCACTGACGACGGCGTCCCGGCCGGCAACGCCCCGGGCTCGGGAGGACCGGGCAATCCGTTGAATGGCTTGCGTGACCGACCGAAGATTCGCTATATAAGCGATCAGTGAACAACCGATAAGCCACCCCCCGGATCCGCCTTCGATGTCAGCCGCACACCCGAGCCGCCCGACCACCGCCCGGGTGGTCTGTACAACGCTCTGGGCACTGCTCGCGATGAGTCCGGGCCAAGCCGACGAGGCGCCGCCCTCGGCAGCGCAGGCCCAGGCGACGAGCGAAGGGGGATCGCCCTGGCTCGCGGAGGTCCGCGCCCAGCGACGCGCCTGGGAGGCGCAACGCCAGACGGCCGAGGAGGCGATCGACGCCCGACGGCGCTGGCAGGACCCCTGGGCCGCCGCCCAGCACGAGGCCCGCGAGCAGGCCTTCCAGCAGCGCCGCGAGGAGCGGCTCGAGCAGATCGACCGCGACCGCGAGCGCTTCCGCCGACAGGGACCCTGGTCCGCGACCCCGGCGCCGCCCTGGCCGGGCGACACCCCCAGCGACCCCGGGCACGCCGCCCCGCCGCCCCCGGATCATCGGCCACCGGGCTGGGACAACGGCTGGTACTATCGGGGATACTGAAGACGCGCCGCGGCCTCTCCGGCCCCGGCGCCGATCGCCCGCCCGTCCTAGAGGAGTGCGCGCATGCGCGTCGCCGTATCGAGCCAGAACTTCCGCACCGTCACCCCCCACGCCGGCAAGACCCGTCGCTTCCTGATCTTCGAGGTCGAGGGGGCCGACGCGCCACGCGAGGTCGAGCGGCTCGACCTGCCGCCGGGCATGGCGCTGCACGACTATCAGGGCACCGACCACCCGCTCTTCACGAGCGGCCTCGAGGCGATCGTCACCGGCAGCGCCGGGAGCGGCTTCGTGCAGCGCCTGGCCCGCGCGGGGGTCCGCGTCTACGCGACCAGCGAGAGCGACCCGCTGGCCGCGGTGCGCGCCCTCGCCGCCGGCGAGCCCCTGCCCCCGCCGACGCCGCACGCGCACTGAGCGCCGGGCCGCGCCCGCCAGCGGTTAGGCGGCGTCCGGCACGCCGTCGAAGAAGTCGACCACGCCGGTCTCGAGCGAATACTCGGCGCCGACCACGACGAGCCCATCGTCCTGGGTCATCTGCTCCAGCAGGGCCGAGCCGTGGCGCAAATGGTTGGCCGCGGCCAGGACGTTGGCCCGCACGGCCTGGTGGACGAGGGCCTCGGGATCGCCCTTCAACCCGGTCGCCAGCAGCGGCACGACGGCCGGGCTGATGCGCCCGACGATCGAGCGCAGATTCGGCGACTGATTCGGCGTCGGGCGCTGCACTTCATCGAGGGTCGCGAGGACGGCACCGCACTGCGAGTGGCCGAGGACGACGACCAGCCGCGTGCCGTAGCGCTCGGCGGCGAACTCGACGCTGCCCACCTGCGAGGGCGCGACGATGTTGCCGGCAACGCGGATGACGAACAGGTCGCCGAGCCCCTGGTCGAAGATGATCTCGGCCGGCACCCGCGAGTCCGAACAACCCAGCACGATCGCGAACGGCGCCTGACCGTCGGTCAGCGCACTGCGCCGCGCCGCGCTGGCCAGGGCCCCGCCGATCGGCTCGCCCGCCACATAGCGGGCGTTCCCCTCGCGCAGCCGCGCCAACGCCTCACGCGCCGAGATCATCGCGGAACCCCCGTGGGCCGACCGCTCCAGACGACCGGACCATTGACGGCACCCGGGGTATGCATTCCAGTAGCGATTACGATCAACACCTGGTCTCCTCATCGAAAGGGCGGAATCGGCAGCGGCCGCCAATCCTACACGGCCGCGGCCTCCGATGGCACCACCGCTCGCCCCCCTTTCAGGCTATCCTTAGCGCCCCAGCATCAAGTCCCCGCCCATGTCCGACCTCGCCTGCTTCGCCACCGCCCCGCGATACCTCGAGACCCTGCTCGCCGACGAGCTGCGCGCCCTCGGGCTCGCGACCGCGCGTGAGACCCGCGGTGGGGTCGCCTTTACGGCCACCCTCGCCGAGGCCTATCGGGTCTGCCTCTGGTCGCGGGTCGCCAACCGCGTCCTGGTGACGCTGACCCACTTCCCCGCGCCGACCCCGGAGGCCCTCTACGAAGGCGCCGCCGCCTTCCCCTGGGAAGAACACCTGACGCCGGAGCAGACCTTCGCCGTCCACCTGGACAGCGTCCAGTCGCAGATCGGCGACAGCCGCTACGGCGCGCTCAAGGTCAAGGACGCGATCGCCGACCGCTTCCGGCAGCGCTGCAGCCAGCGCCCCAGCGTGGCGCCGGAGCGCCCGGACATCCCGATCCACGTCCATCTCCACCGCGACGAGGCGACGCTGAGCCTGGACCTCGCCGGCGAGTCCCTGCACCGGCGCGGCTACCGCGAACAGGGGGCCGCGGCGCCGCTGAAGGAGAACCTGGCGGCGGCGATCCTGCTGCGCGCCGACTGGCCGGCGATCGCGGCGGCCGGCGGCGGCCTCGTCGACCCCCTGTGCGGTTCCGGCACCCTGCCGATCGAGGCCGCCCTGATCGCCGCCGACAGCGCCCCGGGGCTGCGGCGCCCCTACTGGGGCCTGCTCGGTTGGCGCCAGCACGACGCGCACGGCTGGCAGGCGCTCTTGGACGAGGCCTGGGAGCGACGCCGGGCCGGACTCGCCGGCCTCGGCCGCCTGCGCGGCTACGATCGGGACCCGGGCGCGATCCGCGCCGCGCTCGCCAATCTGGCGCGCGCCGGACTCGCCGGACGGGTCCACTTCGAGCGCCGCGAGCTCGCCGAGGTGGCACCGGGCCGCAACGGCGAAACAGGCCTGGTCGTCGCCAACCCGCCGTATGGCGAGCGCCTCGGCGAGGCGGCCGAGCTGCCGGCCCTCTACGCGCTGCTCGGCGCCAGGCTGCGCGAGGGCTTCGACGGCTGGCAGGCGGCGGTCCTGACCGGCAACCCCGACCTCGGCAAGACGATGGGCCTGCGCGCCCACCGCCACCACCGGCTGATGAACGGCCCGCTCGACTGCCGGCTGCTGCACTTCCGGGTCGGCCCCGAGGCCCATGTCTCCGACCGCCCGCGGCCACTGCCGGCCGCCGAGCGCGGCCCGGGCGCCGCGATGTTCGCCAACCGGCTCGCGAAGAACCTCAAGGCCCTGGCCAAGTGGCGTCGCCGCGAGCAGGTCGACTGCTTCCGCCTCTACGACGCCGACCTGCCCGAGTACGCACTCGCCGTCGACATCTACGAGGCCGAGCGGCGCTGGGTCCACGTCCAGGAATACGAGGCGCCCGCGACGATCGATCCGCGCGCGGCGCGCCGCCGCCTGCGCGAGGCGCTGGGGGTGCTGCCCGAGGTGCTGGCAGTGCCCGACGGGCAGGTCCTCTTCAAGGTCCGCCGCCAGCAGAAGGGCTCGAACCAGTACCAGCGCCTGGCGCAGCACGGGCGCTTCCTGACCGTCCAGGAGAACGGTCTGCGCTTCCTCGTGAACCTCGAGGACTACCTCGACACCGGCCTGTTCCTCGACCACCGCGACGTGCGCCGCCTGGTCGGCGAGCTCGCCGCCGGGCGCCGCGTCCTCAACCTGTTCGGCTACACGGGCACCGCGACCTGCTATGCCGCGCGCGGCGGGGCGCTCGCAACGACGACGGTGGACCTCTCCAACACCTACCTCGAATGGGCTGGCCGCAACCTGGCCCTGAACGACCTGAGCGGCCCGCGACACCGCCTGATCCAGGCCGATTGCCTGCAATGGCTCGCCACCCCCGAACCGGGCCCCGGCTACGACCTGATCTTCCTCGATCCGCCGAGCTTCTCGACCTCGAAGCGGATGCAGGAGACGCTCGACGTCCAGCGCGACCAGGTCGCGCTGATCCGCGCGGCCCTCGCCCGGCTCGCACCCGAGGGCATCCTGATCTTCTCGACCAACCGCCGCCGCTTCCGGCTCGACGCCGAGGCCCTCGCCGAGCTGCGCTGCACCGACATCACCGCCGCGACGTTGCCGCGCGACTTCGCGCGCAACCCGCGGATCCACCAGTGCTGGCGGATCGAGCGCCGCTGACCGCGGCGCGCGGCGAGGCGGCTCCGAGCGCTCGGACGAAGCCGGCCAGGGCGCAACCGCGCCAACGCGCATCGAGGTTGCGCCAACAGGATGAAGTCGCTAGAATTCGCGGTCTTTCAGCGCGAAAGAGAAACGATCGCTCGCGCCCGGCAACCGGAATCCGAAAGGGGACTCGTCATGTCGAAGGTTTGTCAAGTGACCGGCAAGCGCCCGCTCACCGGTTGTAACGTCTCGCACGCGCACAACAAGACCAAGCGCCGCTTCCTGCCCAACCTGCACAACAAGCGGTTCTGGGTCGCCAGCGAGGGCCGCTGGGTGCAACTGCGCGTCTCGTCGAAGGGCATGCGCATCATCGACAAGAAGGGCATCGAGCAGGTGCTCAGCGACCTGCGCGCCCAAGGCGTCAAGGTCTAACGCGGAGGAGCTACGATGGCCAAGGCAGCACGCGAGAAGATCCGCTTGATATCGAGCGCCGGGACCGGTCACTTCTATACGACGACCAAGAACAAGCGCAATCAGCCCGGCAAGATGGAGATCAAGAAGTTCGATCCCGTCGTCCGCCAGCACGTGATGTACAAGGAAGGCAAGATCAAGTAGCGGCGGACAGCTGGAGCCGAACGCGAGAAGGCCCGCCATTGGCGGGCCTTCGTCGTTCTATCAGCCGTCAGCTCAGCGTAACCGCCATTTTCGTTACCGGCAGCCGATTTTCGTTGTCGCCGGCTGACGGCCGACACCGGCGGCGCCCTAGGCGACCTTGGCCACTTCGCAGGCCGCGGCTACCCGGTTGATCGCCGAGAAGACCGCCTTGACCGAGGCGCTGACCGTGTCCTGGTCGATCGCCGCCCCGGCCACCCGCTGCCCGTCCACGTTGAGCAGCACATAGGCCGCGGCCTCGGCATCGGTCCCCTCGCCGATCGCCTGCTCGCGATAATCGACGACGCTCACGCGCTGACCGCTGTGGCGGGTCCAGGCGTCGATCAGGGCCGCGATCGCCCCATCGCCCTCGCCGTGCAGGGTACGCTCGATGCCGGCCTCGGCGATGCGCGCCTCGATCACATCGTGGCCGTTGCGCACCAGGCCGTAGCCGACCAACCGCACCGGTCCCTGGTCGACGACGAAGCGCTCGCGGAACAGGGCATGGATGCGCGCCGCGTTCACCTCGCCACCCCGCTCGCTCTCGGCCTGGACGAGCTGCGCCAGCTCGACCTGGAGCCAGCGCGGCAGCGACAGGCCGTACTCCCGTTCGAGCACGAAGGCCACGCCACCCTTGCCCGACTGGCTGTTGACGCGGATGACGGCCTCGTAGGTGCGGCCCAGGTCGCGCGGGTCGATCGGCAGGTAGGCGACCTGCCAGGAGGCGCCATGGCCCTGGCGCGCCAGGCACTTGCGAATCGCGTCCTGGTGGCTGCCGGAGAAGGCCGTGTAGACCAGCTCGCCGACCCAGGGGTGACGCGGGTGCAGCGCGATGCCGGTGCACTCGGTCGCGACCTGGATGATCTCGTCCGGACGCGACAGGTCGAGGCCCGGGTCGATCCCCTGGCTGTAGAGGTTCATCGCCAGGGTCACGATATCCATATTGCCGGTGCGCTCGCCGTTGCCGAGCAGGGTCCCCTCGACCCGGTCCGCCCCGGCCAACAGGGCCAGCTCGGCCGCCGCGACGGCCCCGCCGCGATCGTTGTGCGTGTGCACCGACAGGATCAGGCTGTCGCGCCGCGCGATGCGGGTGGCGAAGTACTCGACCTGATCGGCGAAGACGTTCGGGCTCGCGACCTCGACCGTCGCCGGCAGATTGATGATGCACGGCCGCTCCGGGGTCGGCTCCCAGACCGCCATCACCGCCTCGCAGATCTCGACCGCGTAGTCGGGCTCGGTCGCCGTGAAGCTCTCGGGCGAGTACTGGAAGGTCCAGTCGACGCCCGGATACTTGGCCGCCTCGCGACGCACCAACTCGGCCCCGCGGCAGGCCAGGGCCTTGACGCCATCACGGCCCTGACCGAAGACCCAATCGCGCTGCACCGGCGAGGTCGAGTTGTAGACGTGGACGATCGCGCGCGCGACGCCGCCCAGGGCCTCGAAGGTCCGCACGATCAGGTCCTCGCGGGCCTGGACCAGGACCTGCACGGTCACGTCCGCCGGGATCTGCTCGGCCTCGATCAACCAGCGCACGAAGTCGTAGTCGGGCTGACTCGCCGCCGGAAACCCGACCTCGATCTCCTTGATCCCGAGATCCACGAGCAGGGCCCACAGGCGACGCTTCTGCGCCACGCTCATCGGCTCGATGAGGGCCTGGTTGCCATCGCGCAGGTCGACGCTCGCCCAGCGCGGGGCGCGCTCGACGACGCGGTCGGGCCATTGCCGATGCGGCAACCGGACCACCGGGCCGGGACGGTACTTCCGATGGTCGAAGCTGGTCATGGATCTCTCCTGTCGGTCCGCTTGGGTCGCCCCTCGCCCGACGAGGCGGGGGCGCACATCATCTCTGTTCCACCCGCCGGGGTCACAGGCCGGGCGGGGAGTCCCTGCCCGACCGCGATCACCCGCCGCACGGCCTGATTGCGGTCTTGCCCTCGTGGGGCCTCGACCACGCTGGATCCTCGTGGGATCGTGCGCATTGGGCACCCGCCTCGTGAGCGACCGCCCGGGGCGTCGCGCTGGTCGGCGCGACGGGGAACAGATTACGTCAAACAGCGGGACGCAGGATTGCGTATTCGGCGCGCAGAGGCGAATAGATAGATTCTTTATTTTAAATTCGATGGGAATTTGGCTATAAATTGCGGAGGAAAGCCAAGGCGCGCCAGACCATGAAGCTCGACCGCTACGACCGCCGCATCCTGGAGATCCTCCAGCAGGAGGGCCGCCTCAGCAACCAGGACCTCGCCGAGCGCATCGGCCTCTCCCCCTCGCCCTGCCTACGTCGCGTGCGCGCCCTCGAAGAGGCCGGCATCATCGCAGGGTACCGCGCCCTGCTCGATGCGCAGAAGCTCGGGCTCACGCTGACCGCGATCCTGAGCATCTCGATGGACCGCCACACCCCCGAGCGCTTCGCCCGCTTCGACGCCGCCGTCGCCGCCATCCCCGAGGTCCTGGAGTGCCTGCTGATCACCGGACGCGATGCCGACTACCAACTCAAGGTCGTCGTGCGCGACATGGACGCCTACCAAGACCTGCTGCTCAACAAGCTGACCCGCATCGAGGGCGTCTCGGGCGTCCACTCGAGCTTCGTCCTGCGCCGCATCGTCGAGCGCACTGCCCTACCGATCCCCTGAGGACACCTGGCAGGGGCCTCCGAGATACGCCCCCGACCGCGCTGCCACGGCCCGCCGGCTCGCACCCGGGCTCCGCAGAAGCCTGCAAGGCAGCCACCGGGCTCGTACCCCCACCGTAGTTGCCCGCTCCTTCCACCTTGCGTCTCGCCCCCATTGCCAACGCCGATCGTCGATGAATCGGTTCGAGAACCCGCGGACCGTCCAAGAGGCGAGGGCCGCAGGATGCGATGGGCCGGCGAACCGCATCGTTCCCGACGGATGCGGTTCCTATCGGCACCGCCGCCCCCGAGGCGCGGAGGCGGGAGGATCGCGCGGGGATTTGCTGCGCTACCGGCGCGCGCGGGCGAGGGCTCTGCACGGCGCAGCGGGGTCCGCGTCGGTGGGGCGGCCCGCCGAACTGTTCGTCCTGGTCGGCCGAAGGCCCGCCTAGTCTTCGGCGGCCGGCTTCGAGCCGGCACGGTGCAGACGCACGTCGAGCGGCTGATTTGCGAAGAGATGCACATCGCGCTGCGGGTAGGCGATCTCGATCCCGGCCTCGGCGAACTTGTCGTTGATCGCCTGGTGCAGATCCGTGGTCACCGCCAGGCGATTCTCCAGCGAGGCCAGATAGCAGCGCAGCACCAGCGTCAGCGCATTGTCGCCGAAGCTCTCGAAGGTGATCAGCGGCGCCGGGTCGGCCAGCACCTGGGGATGCTCGCGCGCCGCCTCGGCAAGCAGCGCCAGGGCCTTGCGGGTGTCGCTGCCGTAGGCGACGCCGACCGGGAGCGTGAGGCGGGTGGTCTGATCGGTCAGCGTCCAGTTCAACAGGCGCCCGGTGATGAACTCCTTGTTCGGCACCAACAGCTCTTGCCGATCCCAGTTGCGGATCGTCGTCGCCCGGATGCGGATCTTGGTGACCACACCGGTCGTATCGCCGATCGTGACGATGTCGCCGACCCGCACCGGCCGCTCGAAGAGGATGATCAGGCCGCTGATGAAATTGGCGACGATCTCCTGGAGACCGAAGCCGATGCCGACGCCAAGCGCCGCGATCAGCCACTGGGCCTGCGACCAGGAGAGGCCGAGCGCGGAGAAGACCAGCAGGATCGCGACGGCGAAGATGCCGTATCCGATCAGGGTCGTGATCGCATAGCGGCTGCCGGCGGTGATCTTGGTCTGCTTCAGGAGCAGGATCTCGATCAGGGCCGGCAGGTGGCGGGCGGCCGCGAAGGCGATGAAACAGACGACGAGGACGATCCCGAGGTCGACGAGCGTGAACGGCTTGATCTGGTCGGCCCCATCGATGACCGCCGCGTAGTGCCAGAGGGCGATGCGATCGAAGACGCCCAGCGCCGGCAACAGGTCGCGCCAGATCAGCCACAGGCCGCTCGCGGCGGCGAAGAAGACCAGCGTGTTGATCAGGTTACGCGTCTGCTCGTCGAGCGAGGCCAGATCCGCCTCGGGCTCCTCGTACTGCAAGGTGCTCCCACCGCCAGTCTCCTCGCTCGAACGCTCCGCCTCGGCCCGACGCGCCGCCTGCCGTTCCAGGGCCGCCTTCAGCGCCAGATGGCGGCGCGTGACGATCAGCCAGCGGACGATCGACTGATGCAGGACCACGAGCCCCAGGGCCAGCCACAGCTGGCTGACCATCGCATTGAGCAACGTGCCGGCGGTGTAGACGAAGCCGAGCACCGCAAGGACGACCAGGCCCAGTGGCACGGCCTGAATCAACGGATACCAGACGTAGCGCAACCGGCTGGCCCAGCCTGCCGGGTGATTGGCGAGGAACTCCTTCAGCACGCCGCCGGACGGATGCAGGAGCCGCGCGAAGAAGACGGCGAAGGCCAGCATCAGGGCGATCAGCGCCAGGCGACCGAGGCTGGCGCTATAGCTTTCATTGGTCTGATTGTAGAGCAGCAGCACGACGAGCCCGAGCGGTATCAGCACCGCCGTAAGCCAATCGAGATTGCGACGCAGGCGCAGCAGGATCTCGCCGGACCAGCGGAAATGGCGGTCGGCGACCCCCCGCGCGATACAGAGGGCACGAAAGGCGCGCAGGTAATAGACGCCGGCCGCCAGGCTGATCGCCGAGACCCCGAGACTGCTCGTGAAGACCGTCGACTGCGCCGAATCGGCGAGACGCCAACCCAAACCGGCCATCAACAACGGCCAGGGCGCGGCGAGCAGCAGGGTCAGCGCCAGCCCCTTGGCCGTATGCAGGAAGCTGTCCGTGCGCACCCGGCGCAGCGGCTCGGCCGTGGCGCGCAGGGCGGTGCGGATCGCCCGCTGCCGCCAGATGAGCAGCGCAACCGCCATCACCAGGAGCCAAAACAACGACGAGGTCCGCGCCTCATGGGCGAGGACGCGCGCCACTTCGCTCCAGCCGGACGGGCCGACCAGCCAGGCCGCAGCCGCCGGCAGCGCCTTGAGCGTTGCCAGGCCGACCGGCGCTGCGCTACGCACCCAGAGCAGGTGCTCGGCGAGGAAATCGTCGTAGCGGGCCGCCGTCGCGAGCAACTCCGAGGTCGCGAAGTTGAGCTCGCCGAGGGCGCGTTGGTAGGTCTCCTCCAGGCGCAGGGCCTGGTCGAGCAGTTCGACGCGGCGCGTCGCCGCCTCCCTGAGCTGGCGGCGCACCTCGATGCGCTGATCCGGCTCGACCGCGGCGGTCTGCTCGTCGAGATAGGCATCCCGCCCCTGGAATCGGCGACGCTCCTCCTGATAGCGCAGCTGACGCAGCATCGAGTCGGTCAGGGCGCCCTGGCGGGCGGTGAGCTGTTGGCGCACGACGCGCAGATCCGGCAGCTGCTTGCGCCGATCGAGGAGGAGCTGACCGAAGGCCTCGTTGACGCCGGCGATCTGGATGCGCTGGCGTGCCCCCTGGTACTCCGCCTCGATCCGCTCGGCCTGGCCGCGCAGTTCCTCGGCCGTCTTGCCCAGGGCATCGAGGTCGGCCGTCAGGGCGGTCAGCGCCTGGCCGAGCGCGGCGTTCGCGCGCGTCAACTCCTGGACCCGTGGATCGGCATCGGCCGCCTGCGCCTCGGCGGCCTTGGCCTCGGCCTCGGCCCGTTCGGCCTCGGCGCGCCGCCGCTCGTTGCGCAACTCCTCGAGGCTGCGCTGCTGCGCGCGCAGGCGCTCGAGCCGCCCGGCGGCCTGATCGCGCTGCGCCTTGAGCCGCTCGGCACGCACATCGGCGCTGACCAGGTCCTGCTCGAGCATCCGCACCTCGGACCAGAGGGCCTGCTGGTTCGTCTGCTGTGCCCAGCGGCGCGCCTGAGCCAGGGCCGGCGGTTCCCCTTCGACGGCGGGCTGACCGAGCTCGGTGCCGAGCTCCTCGAGACTGCGGCGCGCCTCGGTGATGCGCTGGCGCGCCCGCTCGAGCCGCTGCGTGCGGTCGTCGAGCACCTTGTCGGCCTCGTTGAGCTTGGTCTCCGTCAGCGAGACCTCGACCTGGGTCTGGGTCAGGCGCTGCTCGATCTCGGCAAGCGAGAGGGTGGCGGGGACGGGCTTGGGCGTGGCGGCTTCGGCGGCCGCGATCTCCTTGCGGATGCGGGCCGTCTCCGCCGGGGCCATGGTCAGCGCCTCGGCGTAGGCCTGGGCCTTGGCCTCGTGGTCGTCGGCGACCTGCAGGTTGCTGATCGCGCGCTGCAGCAGTTCCTGGACCTTGGCCTTGGTGGCGTCATCAAGGTCGGTGGCGGACTCGACCTCCTTGATCTTGCTCTCGATCTGGGCGACCGAGACGCCGGCGTCGGGACGCGCGGTCAGGGTAACCGAGTCCTGCGGCGCGGCCAGCGCCACCGACGCGAACACCCCGAGCAGCGCGGCGCCCGCCAGCCAGGCGAGCAGCAGCGCTGCGAACGGCCAGCGCCACCGCGCCCGGGTTAGCTTCGACGATGAACGGCGCACGGGCACCTCCCCGCCCTTTGCGGGATGACGAGGGTCGAGGGGCGGGCCCGACGTCGGACCTCGGGGTTCAGCCGGCGAGCCCCCCTTCCTGCTCTTCGACCGCCTTCATGCTGAGCCGGATCCGCCCCTGCTTGTCGACCTCGAGGACCTTGACCCGCACGACATCGCCCTCGGCCAGCTTGTCGCTGACCTTCTGCACCCGCTCCTCGCAGATCTGGGAGATATGCACGAGACCGTCGCGGCCGGGGAGGATCTGGACGAAGGCGCCGAAGTCCATCAGCCGCACGACCTTGCCCTCGTAGATCTTGCCGACCTCGACGTCGGCGGTGATCAGGCGGATGCGCCGCTTGGCCTCCTCGCCGGCCGATTTGTCGACGGAGAAAATCTTGACCAGGCCGTCGTCGCCGATGTCGATGGTCGCGCCCGTCTCCTCCGTCATGGCGCGGATCGTCGAACCGCCCTTGCCGATGACGTCGCGGATCTTCTCGGGGTGGATCTTCAGCTCGATGATCCGCGGCGCGTGTTCGGACATCTCGGAGCGATGCCCCTCGATGACCTTGCCCATCTCGCCGAGGATGTGCAGTCGGCCGTCCTTCGCCTGGGCCAGCGCGACCTCCATGATCTCCTTGGTGATGCCCTCGATCTTGATGTCCATCTGCAGGGCGTTGATGCCCGAGACGGTGCCGGCGACCTTGAAGTCCATGTCGCCGAGGTGATCCTCGTCGCCCATGATGTCGGTCAGTACCGCGAATTGCTCGCCTTCCTTGATCAGGCCCATCGCGACACCGGCAACGGCCGCCTTGACCGGCACGCCGGCATCCATCAGCGACAGGCTGGTGCCGCAGACGCTCGCCATCGAGCTGGAGCCATTCGACTCGGTGATCTCGGAGACCACGCGCACCGAATAGGGGAACTCGTCGATGCTCGGCATCACCGCCAGCACGCCGCGCTTGGCCAGGCGCCCATGGCCGATCTCGCGCCGTTTCGGGCTGCCGACGCGGCCGATCTCGCCGACGCAGAAGGGCGGGAAGTTGTAGTGCAGCATGAAGTGCTCGCGCCGCTCGCCGCCCAGGGCGTCGATGATCTGCGAGTCGCGCTCGGTGCCGAGCGTCGTCACCACCAGGGCCTGGGTCTCGCCGCGGGTGAAGAGGGCCGAACCGTGGGTGCGCGGCAGGACGCCGACGCGGATCGTGATCGGGCGCACCGTGCGGTTGTCCCGCCCGTCGATGCGCGGCTCCCCGGCGAGGATCGCAGCGCGCACCGTCTTCTTCTCCAGCGACTCGATCGCCCCCTTGACCTGGGTCTCGCTCCACTGAGGCGCCTCGCCCTCGCAGAGCGCGGCAATGACCTCGGCGCGGATCCCGTCGAGGGCCTGGTAGCGCTCGAGCTTCTCCTTGATCCGGTAGGCCTCGGCGATGCGCCCAGCGCAGGCCGCCGCGACCGCCTGAGTCAGCTCGCCATCGGGCTCGGCCGGGCGCCAGTCCATCGGCGGCTTGCCGGCCTCGGCGGCCAGCTCGCGGATCGCCTGGATCGCGACCTGCATCTGCTCGTGGCCGAACAGCACCGCGCCGAGCATGACGTCCTCGGGCAGGCCGCGGGCCTCGGACTCGACCATCAGGACCGCGTTCTCGGTACCGGCCACGACCAGGTCCAGGTCGCTGTCAGGGCCGAGCCCGACCATCGCCGGGTTGAGGATGTACTCGCCGTTCTTGTAGCCGACGCGGGCGGCGGCGATCGGGCCGTTGAACGGGACCCCGGAGATCGCCAACGCTGCCGAGGCGCCGAGCATCGCCGGGACCTCCGGATTGACGGCGGGATTGAGCGACTTGACCGTCGCGATGACCTGGACCTCGTTGGTGAAGCCGTCGGCGAAGAGCGGGCGGATCGGCCGATCGATCAGGCGCGCAGTCAGGATCTCGGCCTCGCTCGGACGACCCTCGCGGCGGAAGAAGCCCCCGGGGATGCGCCCGGCGGCATAGGTCTTCTCCTGGTACTCGACGGTCAATGGTAGGAAGTCGCGCACCACGCCGGGCTTTCTGTCGACGACGACGGTCACCAGGACCACGGTGTCGTCCATGTTGACCAGGACCGCCCCGTCGGCTTGGCGGGCGATCTCCCCCGTCTCGAGGGTCACGGTCTGGCTACCGTACTGGAAGGTCTTGCGGATCGGTGTTGGGATCACGGGCTTGTCCTCAGGGGATGGCTGACCACGGGCGCAAGGGCCGGCGGCTCGGCGGCGCACGAGACCGGCGGCGCACGCCTGGGCGGGGGCGAGGGCCGGGCGGCACGCCCGCGGACCTGGGGGTCCGCCAGCGCGCCACCGGGCCGATTCACGCCCGCGGCGACGATGTCCTCAGCGGCGCAGGCCGAGGCGCGAGATCAGGGTGCGGTAGCGCTCGAGGTCCTTGCCCTTGAGGTAATCGAGCAGCTTGCGTCGCATATTGACCATGCGGACCAGGCCGCGGCGCGAGTGATGATCCTGCTTGTGGGCCGAGAAATGCTCGGTCAGCTGCTGAATCCGAGCGGTCAATAGGGCGACCTGGACCTCGGGCGAACCCGTGTCGCCGGGGGCCCGCTGGTAATCCGCGATGACCTGTTGCTTCTCCGTGGCGCTCATTGTCATGGTGCGTCTCCTCATGGAATCGAGACATGGAAACAGGCCCGTACACCGCACCGCCTGGGTGCGGGGCTGACCACCCCGACAATGGCTTCAGGGGATCGGGCCAACCGAAAAGACCCGGCGGTACGACGCCCGCCGGGGATGGAATCCTCGCGCTCCGCGACCGGCGGGCGGCCCCCGCAGGGCCACGCGAACGGCGCTTCAGTCATTGCCGAACAGGCGTTTGGGCTGCACCTTGCCGTCGTCGAGGACCTCGCCGACGCCGATGAAGCGGTTCGACGGGTCGTAGAGCCGCACCAGGCCCTCCAGCGGCGCGCGCGGCACCAGGACCGCCTGGCCCTGGCGCAGGTAGAAGGCGGCATCCTCGGACAGGCGCACCGCCGGCCAGTGGCCGAGCGTGCTGTCGAGCGGCAACAGCAGTGCGTCGAGGGCCTCGGCCCCCTGCTCGGCGGCCTGCTCGACGTCCTCGATCGTGACGAAGGTCGCGCCATCGTCGCGATAGGGGCCAACCCCGGTGCGGCGCAGCGCGACGACGTGCCCGCCGCACCCGAGCCGGTTGCCGATGTCCTCGGCGAGACTGCGCACATAGGTGCCCTTCGAGCAGTGCACCTCCATCTCGAAGTCGGGCAGCGCGAAGCCGCACAACTCGATCGAGAAGATGGTCACCGCGCGCGCCTGGCGCTCGACCTCGATGCCCTGCCGGGCGAGCTTGTAGAGCCGCTCGCCCTGGTGCTTGACCGCCGAGTACATCGGCGGCAGCTGCTCGATCGGGCCGAGGAACTCGGCCAGCGCCGCGCGCAGCGCCGCCTCGTCGACCCCGTCGACGGGGGCGGTGGCAATGACCTCGCCCTCGGCATCGGCCGTGCTCGTCGTCTCCCCGAGGCGCACCCGCACCCGATAGCGCTTGTCCGCATCGAGGAGAAAGGCGGAGAACTTGGTCGCCGCGCCGAAGCACAGCGGCAGCAGGCCGGTCGCCAGCGGATCGAGGCTCCCGGTGTGGCCCGCCTTGGCGGCGCGGTAGAGATACTTCACCCGCTGCAAGGCGGCGTTGGAGGTGAGCCCCGCCGGTTTGTCCAGCAGCAGAATGCCGCTGACGTCCCGGCCGGGCCTGCGTCGACGTCCCATGATGCCTGTCCGTGCTATCTAGTGCGCCGAATCGGCGCGTTCCGCCCCGACCGCCTCGTCGATGAGGGACGCAAGCGCCTCACCGCGGCGGACCGATTCATCGTGCACGAAATGCAGCTCCGGGACCGTACGCAGCCGCAACCGGTGGGCCAGTTCGCGGCGCAGGAAGCCGGCGAGGCGGCCGTTGAGAAGGCGCTCCTGCTCCCCACCCCCGTCATCGAGCGGGAAGCAGGTGAAGAAGACCTTGGCGTGGGCGAGGTCGCGACTGACTCGCACCTCCTGCAGCGTGATGGCGCCGAGGCGCGGGTCACGCACCTCGGCGCGCAGGATCTGCGCCAGCTCGCGCTGCATCTCGGTGCCGATCCGCGCGGTGCGATCGAATTCCTTCATTTAGAGGACCCGCGCCCGCTCGGTGCGCTCGAAGACCTCGATCTGGTCGCCGACCTGGACATCGTTGTAGTTCTTGACCCCGATGCCGCACTCGGTACCCGCCTTGACCTCGCTGACGTCATCCTTGAAGCGGCGCAGCGATTCGAGCGCCCCCTCGAAGACGACGACATTGTTGCGCAGCACGCGGATCGGCAGGTTGCGCCGGATGACGCCCTCGGTGACCATGCAGCCGGCGATGGCGCCGAACTTCGACGAGCGGAAGACGTCGCGCACCAGGGCCAGGCCGACGATCTCCTCGGTCACGACCGGGCTCAGCATGCCCGAGATCGCCTGCTTCACCTCGTCGATCAACTCGTAGATGATGCTGTAGTAGCGCAGATCCAGGCCCTTCTCGTCGACGACCCGCCGCGCGGCGGCATCGGCGCGCACGTTGAAACCGATCAGGATCGCGTTCGAGGTCACCGCCAGGTTGGCATCCGACTCCGTGATGCCGCCGACGCCGTTGGCGACGATGGTGACCCGGACCTCGTCATTGGTGAGCTTCAGCAGGCTCTCCTTGATCGCCTCGACGCTACCCTGGACATCGGCCTTCAGGATGATGTTGACGCTCTTCTGCTCGCCCTCCTTGAGCTGGGAGAAGAGCTGATCCAGGCTCACCGCGCGCTGGTCATCGAGTTTGGTCTGGCGCTCGCGCTCGGCGCGCAGCTCGGCGACCTCGCGGGCCCGCCACTCGTCGATCACGGCGAGGACGTCGTCGCCGGCATTCGGCGCGCCCGACAGCCCGAGCACCTGCACCGGCATCGACGGGCCGGCCTCTTGGACGGGCTGGCCGGTCTCGTCGAACATCGCCCGCACGCGCCCGTATTCGGTGCCGCTGACGATCATGTCGCCGCGACGCAGAGTGCCGGACTGCACGAGGACGGTCGCCACCGGTCCGCGCCCCTTGTCGAGACTGGACTCGATGATGGCGCCACGCGCCGGCCCATCGACCGCCGCCTTCAGCTCGAGGACCTCGGCCTGGAGCAGCACGGCGTCGAGCAGGTCGTCGATGCCCTCGCCCGACTTGGCCGAGACCTTGACCATCATGGTGTCGCCACCCCACTCCTCGGCGACGACCTCGTGTTGGGTGAGCTCCTGCATCACCCGATCCGGATTCGCCTCCGGCTTGTCCATCTTGTTGATCGCGACGACGACCGGCACCTGCGAGGCACGCGCATGCTGGATCGCCTCGACCGTCTGCGGCATGACGCCGTCGTCGGCGGCGACCACCAGGATCACGATGTCGGTGACCTTCGCGCCGCGGGCGCGCATCGCCGAGAAGGCGGCGTGGCCGGGCGTGTCGAGGAACGAGATGGTGCCCCGATCGGTCTCGACGCGGTAGGCGCCGATGTGCTGCGTGATGCCGCCGGCCTCCCCGGAGGCGACGCGGGTGCGACGAATGTGGTCGAGCAGCGAGGTCTTGCCGTGATCGACGTGACCCATGATGGTCACGACCGGCGGCCGCGGCTGTCGCTCGACCTCCTCGACCTGGCGCGCCAGCTCGGCGATCAGTTCGTCCTCGACGTCCTGGCGGGCGGCGAGCACCGGCTTGTGCCCCATCTCCTCGACGAGGATCGCGGCGGTGTCCTGGTCGATCGTCTGGTTGATCGTGACCATGACCCCCTGCTTGAAGAGCTCCTTGATGACCTGCCCGGCCTTGACCGACATCCGTGCCGCCAGCTCGCCGACCGAGATCGCCTCGGGGATCTCGACCTCGCGCACGACCGGCGCGGTCGGCCGCTGGAAGCCGTGCTTGTCTTGCAGCTGCGGCTTGGCCGTCTTGCGCTTGCGACGCAGCGGCCGGCCGGCGCTCGCGGCCTCCTTGCCGTCGTCCTCGACGTATTCGACCTCCGGGCGCTCCAGCTCGCGGGCACGGACCGAGTCCTTGCGCGCGGTCTTCTTCGCGGAACGCTCCTTCTCGCCGACATCGGCGGCGGCCTTCTTGCCGGGGCGCTCGCGCTCCGGGGCCTGGGGGGCTGTCCGCTTGGGCGCCTTCGCGGGCCTCGCCGACTCGCGCCCGGCCGGGACGGGCTCCTCCGACACCTCGGGCTCCACGCGGGTGGCCGCCTCGGTCTCGGCCTGAAGGCGCCGTTCCTCCTCGGCCTTGGCCTCGGCCCGACGGCGCTCCTCTTCGGCGACGCGCCGACGCGCCTCCTCTTCGCGGGCGCGCCGTTCCTGCTCCTCCTGCTCGGCCGAGCGACTGGCCTCGACCTCGGCACGCCGTGCCTCCAGTTCGGAGCGGCGGCGCGCCTCGTCGACGACGACACGGCCGGTACCCGGACGGGACGCACCGCCCGGGGCGCGCCGTTTGCCGGCCCCGCCCGGCGCCGTCGCCGGACGCTCGGCCGGTCGCGGCGCGGCGCCCTCGGACGCCGGCGCCTCGCCGCGCTTGACGTAGGTCCGCTTGCGACGCACCTCGACGCTGACCGTCTTGGAGCGGGCCGCCGCGGGGGCCGGACGCGTCCCGCCGGTGCCGGAGCGCGGCGCGGCGGTCGGCTGGCGCAACTCGCTGACGGACTTGCGCTTGATCGTGACCCGCTCCGGCGTCGCGGCATCTTCCTGTTCGCGGCGCCCGTGGGAGCGACGCAGATAGGTCAGCAGCTGGAGCTTCTCCTGCTCGGTCAGGGTCGCATCCTCGGCGCTTGCCGAGATGCCGGCATCCTGAAGTTGCGCCAGGAGGCGCTCGACCGGGATCCCGACCGTGCTGGCGAGTTGTTTGACCGTTACTTCACTGCTCATTCGCCATCCTCCAGCCGACCGTCGGAGTCCGCGCCGGCAAACCAAGGCTCTCGCGCCTTCATGATCAACTGGGCCGCCCGTTCCTCGTCCATATCGTCGATCTCCATCAACTCGTCGACCGACTGTTCGGCAAGGTCCTCGACGGTCCGCACGCCACGCTCGGCGAGGGCATAGGCGAGCGTCTCGTCCATCCCCTCCATCGCCAGCAGGTCCTCCGCCGGGTCGCCCCCGAGCGTCTCCTCGCTGGCGATCGCCCGGGTCAGCAGCAGGTCCTTGGCCCGCTCGCGCAGCTGTGCGATCGTCGCCTCGTCGAGCTCGTCGATCGCCTGGAGCTCGGCGAGCGGCACATAGGCCACCTCGTCGACGCTCGTGAAGCCCTCGTCGACCAGGACTGCGGCCACGCCCTCGTCGACCAGGAGCTGTTCCATGAAGGTCTCGACCAGACGCTGGGCCTCCTGCTCGCTCTTGGCCGCCGCGTCTTCCTCGTTCATGACGTTGAGCTCCCAGCCCGTCAGCTGGCTGGCGAGGCGCACGTTCTGACCACCGCGGCCGATCGCCTGGGACAGGTTCTCCTCCTTGACGGCCACGTCCATGCTGCGCGCCTCCTCGTCGATGACGATGGAGACCACGTCGGCCGGCGACATGGCGTTGATCACGAACTGGGCCGGGTTCTCGTCCCAGAGGATGATGTCGACGCGCTCGCCACTGAGTTCGTTGGAGACCGCCTGGACGCGCGAGCCGCGCATCCCGACGCAGGCCCCCACCGGATCGATGCGCGGATCCGCGGTGCGCACCGCGATCTTCGCCCGCACACCCGGGTCGCGCGCCGCCGCGACGATCTCGATCAGGCCCTCGCCGACCTCCGGGACCTCGAGCCGGAATAGCTCGATCAGGAGCTCGGGGGCCGTGCGGCTGACGAAGAGCTGCGGGCCCTTCGGCTCGGCGCGCACATCGAAGAGGTAGCCGCGCAGGCGGTCGCCGGGGCGCACCGATTCGCGCGGGATCACGTGGTCGCGCGGCACGATCGCCTCGGCGTTGCCGCCCAGGTCGACGAGGATGCTACCGCGGTCGGCCTTCTTCACGAGGCCGGTCACCAGCTCGCCTCGGCGCCCGAGGAAGGCGTCGACGACCTTGGCCCGCTCGGCCTCGCGCACCTTCTGCACGATGACCTGCTTGGCCGTCTGGGCGGCGATCCGCCCGAACAGGACCGACTCGACCTCGTCCTCGATGAAACCGCCGACGTCGATCCCGGGCTCCAACTCGCGGGCCGCCGACCGCGTGATCTGGCGCTCGGGGGCCTCCAGCACCTCGCCGGGGGGTGGATCGTCGACGACCTCCCAGCGACGGAAGGTCGCATAATCGCCGCTCTTGCGATCGATCTTCACGCGCACGTCGATCTCGCCGCCGTGCTTCTTGCGCGTCGCCGACGCGAGTGCCGCCTCGATGGCCTCGAAGATCACGTCCTCGGGCACATCCTTCTCGTTCGATACGACCTCGACTACCTGGAGGATCTCTTTGCTCATTCAGGTCTTCCGTCTCAAAATTCGGGGACCAGCCGGGCCGACTCGACCGCCGCGAAGGGCAGCTCGACGACCGTGCCGTCTATCTCCAGGCTCACCGAACCCTCTTGCAGCTCGCCGATGATACCCTCGAAACTGCGCCGGCCATCCTGCTTCGCCACGAGCCGGATCTTGACCCGATGGCCGCGGAAGCGCGCAAAATGCTCGGGCGTGAAGAGCGGGCGATCGAGGCCCGGTGAGGAGACCTCCAGATCGTACTCCCCACCGATCGGGTCCTCGACGTCCAGCGCCCCGCTGAGCTGGTGACTCACGGCCGCGCAATCGTCCAGGGTGATGCCCTGCTCCCGGTCGATGTAGACCCGCAGGAGGGCACCGCCGCGCCCGCCGCGCTGGAAGAAGTCGACGCCGACGAGTTCATAGCCCATCGGCTCGACGACCTCTCGCGCGAGACGGGTCAACCTGGTATCGGCGTGCTGCATCGGCCTGCGGATCTTTATGCCAAAGGTAAAAACAAAAAATGGGCCAGCGGCCCAATCTGCTTCGGCACCACGGGGGCACGCGGGGCGCCCTCGAATGCACCATGCGAAGTTGAAAAAGCCCCGCATCCGGGGCCTCCTGCGCGATTGGGCTACATGACCGAATCCGTCGCAATCGAATCCCGCGAATACTATCCCTTTGCGAGCGATTATGCAACACAGCGAAACTATTGGGGGTTTTCTCCGCACCCCGGCGACGCCCGCGCGGCGCACCGCCGACCACACCCATCACCGGGCCGGCGACGATGTCCGCGCCTGAGCCCGATCTCGCGCTGCGCCGCGAGGCGATCGCGCGCGGCCGGCGGCTGCTGGCACTCGCCGAACGGCACTTCCGCTGCCCGATACCGACCCCCGAGATCCGCTTCGACCTGCGCGGGCAGGCGGCCGGCCAGGCCCGCATCGCCGCCGGCCAGGCCGGGCAGATCCGCTACAACGACCGGCTCCTGCGCGACAACCCCGCCGAGTTCCTGGCCCAGACGGTGGCCCACGAGGTCGCCCATCTGGTCGCCTACCGGGTCTTCGGCCCGCGCATCCGCCCCCACGGCCGCGAGTGGCGGGCGGTGATGGCCCTCTTCGGCGCACCGCCGCAGCGCTGCCACCGCTTCGCCGTCGCCCGGGACGCCACTCGAGCGCTCCCCCGCCATCCCTACCACTGCGCCTGCCGTACCCACGCGCTGACGAGCATCCGCCACAACCGCGTGCAGCGCGGCCAACGCTACTTCTGCCGCGCCTGCGGCCAGGCGCTGCGGCCTGGCGCACACCCCGACGAGGCCGCGGGCGAGCGCGGCGACTGAGGCCGTCAACCGAATCCGCCCGGCCCGCCGAGCTCCCAGTCGAAGCGCGGCAGCTGTTCGAAGGCGTGGCGGATGCCGGCGTTCCAGCTCTGCGACATCTGCCCGAGCAACGGCATCCCGGCGGTCAGCTTGAGGCGGTGGGAGAGGGCCATCGCGTCCCTCGGGTAGAGGACGACCTCGAACGGCGGCCCGACGGTGACGTTGGAGCGCGCCGTGGCATCGAGCGAGACGATGCACAGGCGCGCCCCGTCGGCGAGCGACAGCGCCGGGTCGGCGATCCGATCGAGGGCCGGCTTGCCGTACTTGTTCTCGCCGATCTGCAGATACGGGGTCTCGGGCGAGGCGGCGAAGTAGTTGCCCTGCGGGTAGATCATGTAGAGCCCGTGCGGCTGTCCGGCGATCTGCCCGCCGAGGATGAAGGTCGCCTCGCCACTGACCCCGCTCTGCTGGAGGGCCGGACCGTGGGCGCGCTGCACGGCCAGGCTGACCTTGCCGATGTAGTCGGCGGCCTCGAACAGGTAGCGCGCGCCGAGCAGGCTGCCGAGCTCGCCGGGCTGCTCCAGGTCGCGGCGCACGCGATCGAGCACCTCCTGCGTCGTCGCCAGGTTGCCGGCCGAGAGCAGCACGAAGAGCCGGTCAGGCGCCGGCGTGAAGACGTGCAACTTGCTGAAGGTCGTCACATAGTCGACCCCGGCGTTGGTGCGCGAGTCGGAGGCGAGCACCAGGCCCGCCTCGAGGGCCAGGCCGAGACAATAGGTCATCAGGGGGTTCCTCGTCAGAGCCTCGAATGCGGGGGCATCATCTTAGTCCAACCCGGGGCGCCGTGGGTGCCCGCCGCGCCGCCGCCCGGCGCCGGCTATTGCGTTGCGCCCGCGGCCGTTGAAGAATCCACCCATGGACGGTCGCCGCCGCGCAGCCTCGCCCGGTGCGACCCACTCGTCACCCTCGCGCACCACCGGGGCCGCCCGCCTATGGACATCGACTGGACACGCTACCCCTGCGCCGACCTCCACGACGAACTAGTGGCCGCACCCGGTCAGGGACGGGCACCGGTCGCCGATCTCCTCACCGACCTCGCGGCCCTTGGCCCGGACGAACTCCTCGCCCGCCAGGAGGCGGCGAACGTCGCGATCAAGGAGATGGGGATCACCTTCACCGTCTACTCCGAGGAGGGCGGCACGATCGATCGCGCCTGGCCCTTCGACATCATCCCGCGGGTCATCGCCAAGGACGAGTGGGACCGGGTCGAGGCCGGCCTCAAGCAGCGCGTGCAGGCGCTCAATCTCTTCATCGACGACCTCTACCACGACCAGCGGATCATCGCCGACGGGGTCTTCCCGCGCGAGGTCCTCGCCAAGTCGGCGAACTTCCGCCCGCAGTGCGTCGGCGTCGACCCGCCGCTCGGGATCTGGGCCCACATCTGCGGCTCGGACCTGGTGCGCGATGCCGACGGCACCCTCTACGTGCTGGAGGACAACCTGCGCGTCCCCTCGGGGGTCTCCTACATGCTGGAGAACCGCCTGGTGACCAAACGGGTCTTCCCCGAGCTCTTCGAACACTATGCGCCGCTGCCGGTCGACGACTACCCCTCGGAGCTCTTCGACACGCTGGCGGCCCTCTCGCCGCGGCCGGCCGACTTTCCGCAGGTCGTCGTACTGACGCCCGGGATCTACAACTCGGCCTACTTCGAGCACGCCTACCTCGCCCAGCAGATGGGCTGCGAGCTGGTCGAGGGGCGCGACCTCTTCGTCGCCGACGACGACTGCGTCTACATGCGCACCGTCGACGGCCCGGAGCGGGTCGACGTCATCTACCGACGCATCGACGACCTGTTCCTCGACCCCGAGGCCTTCCGGCCCGAGTCGATGCTCGGCGTCCCCGGCCTGCTGCGCGCCTGGAAGGCCGGCACCGTCGGGCTGGCCAACGCCCCCGGGGCCGGCGTCGCCGACGACAAGGTCGTCTACGCCTTCGTGCCCGAGATCATCCGCTACTACCTGGATCAGGACCCGATCATCCCGAACGTGCCGACCTACCGCTGCATGGAGCCCGACGCGCTCGCGCTCGTGCTCGAACGCATGGAGACCATGGTCGTCAAGCCGGCCAACGAGTCGGGCGGCTACGGGATGCTGGTCGGGCCGGCCTCGACCCAGGCCGAACGCGAGCGCTTCGCCGAGCTGATCCGGCGCGATCCGCGCAACTACATCGCCCAGCCGGCACTGCGCCTCTCGACCGTGCCGACGATCGTCAAGGGCGGCGTCGAGCCGCGCCATGTCGACCTGCGCCCCTTCATCCTCTCCGCCGACCGCCAGCGGGTGACGATGGGCGGCCTCACGCGGGTCGCACTGCGCCAGGGCTCGCTGGTCGTCAACTCGTCCCAGGGCGGCGGCAGCAAGGACACCTGGATCGTCCCGAGCTGACCGGCCCATCGCCCGCACCACCGCCTGCCCGCACCACCGCCTAGAGGAACCGCGCGATGCTCTCGCGAGTCGCCGAAAACATCTACTGGCTGGCCCGTTACGTCGAGCGGGCCGAGAACACCGCCCGGATCGTCGCGGTCAACGCCAACCTGCTCCTCGACCTGCCCAGGGGCATCGCCCCCGGCTGGCGCCCGCTGATCGACATCACCGGCCACAATGCCCTCTTCGAGCAACACTACAAGGAGTACGGCGAACGCCAGGTGGTGCGCTTTCTGCTCGGCGACGAGCGCCACCCGGGCTCGATCCTGAGCGCCCTGCTCGCGGCCCGCGAGAACTGCCGCACGATCCGCGACATCGTGCCGCGCGAGGCCTGGGAGCAGATCAACGAGCTGTACCTGTTCGCCGCCGAGGACCTGCAGCGCGGCATGACCAAGGGCGGGCGGCACGGCTATCTCAAGCGCCTGATCCTCGGCGCCCAGACGATCACCGGCCTGCTCGCCGGGACCATGCTCCACGACCAGGGCTACAGGTTCCTGCGCATCGGGCGCAACCTGGAACGGGCCGACATGACCACCCGCATCGCCGACGTGCGCTCGGCGAGCCTGCTGCCCGAGGAGACGCCCGACCTGCGCCCCTACGATACGATCCAGTGGGTCAGCGTCTTGAAATCCCTGACCGCCTACCAGATGTACCGGCGCAGCGAGCAGGTCCGCGTGCAGCGCGGCCCGGTGCTGCGCTTCCTGTTCCAGAACGCCGAGTTCCCGCGGGCCGCCCTGCACTGCATCGACGCGGTGCGTGCGAGCCTCGAGTGCCTGCCGCGCAACGAGGCCTGCCTGCGGGTCGCCGGGCGACTGAAGCGCAACCTCGCGAGCGCCGACCTGGCGCGCCTCTCGCCAGCGGAGCTGCATGCTTTCGTCGACGAGTTCCAGGCCGATATCGCTAGCCTGCACGCGGAGATCGCGAGCACCTGGTTCCCGCCGCCACTCGCCGAGGCCGCCTGATCGTCCACCCGGCCCGCCGCGCGGCCCGGGCGCGAAGTCCGGCTGCCCGGCAGCTTTGATAGACTTCATCCCGTCACCACTTCAAGACGGCCGCTGAGCCCAGGGCCGCACCCGGCCCCTCGGCCAGGGCCCACACGCAACCTTCGCAACTGGAATGTCATCATGAAATTCGCCTACCCGGGACTCACCGACGAGGAGGCCGCGCGCGCACGCGCCGAGCATGGCTCGAACGCGGTCGCCAGCCAGGAGACCGAGGGCTTCTGGGATAAGCTGGTCGGCAATCTGAAGGACCCGATCATCGTCATCCTGATCGTCGCCCTGCTGATCACGCTGGCCCTGTGGCTGTTCGGCTACGCCGAGTGGTACGAGAGCGTCGGCATCGCCTTCGCCGTCGTCATCGCGACCTTCGTCGCGACCTGGTCGGAGTACAGCAACGAGCAATCGTTTCAGCGGCTCCTGGAAGAGGCCTCGATGATCCTGGTGAAGGTGTTCCGCAACGGGCACCTGACCGAGATCCCGATCAACGACCTGGTCGTCGGCGACCATGTCCTGCTGCAACCGGGCGATACGGTCCCGACCGATGGCCTGCTGATCGCCGGCCATGCCGAGATCGACGAGGCGGCCCTGACCGGCGAGTCCGAGCCCGTCAAGAAGACCGCCGTGCGCGAGGGGGCCGAGCCCACCGCGGCCGATGACGCGAACCGGCTGTTCCGCGCCGGGCTGCTCGTCGACGGGGAGTGCGTCATGCGCGTCACCGCGGTCGGCGATCGGACCCGCTACGGCCAGACGATGAAGGAGCTGGTCTCGGCCGAGGACCGCCTCTCGCCGCTGCAGCACAAGCTGACGGTCCTTGGCGGGCACATCGCGACCTTCGGCTACATCGGCGCGACCTTCATCTTCCTCGCCTTCATGTTCAACAACATCTTCCTGCAGGGCGGGGGGATGGAGGCCTACTGGGCGCAGGACGGCGGCACCATCGTCAAGGACTTCGTCACCGCCGCGATCCTCGCAATCATCGTCATCGTCGTCGCCGTGCCCGAGGGGCTGCCGATGATGATCGCGATGGTGCTGGCCATCAACATGAAGAAGCTCCTGAGCGTCAAGGTGCTGGTGCGCAAGCTGCTCGGCATCGAGACGGCCGGCAGCCTGAACATCCTCTGCACCGACAAGACCGGTACCCTGACCCAGGGCCGGCTGTCGGTCAGCGCCGTCCTGGACGGCAACGGCACCCGCTACGAGCGCCTCGAGGACATCCCGCAGGCGCTGCGCGACGAGGCCGGCTTCGCGTTGCGCAACAACACGAGCGCCGTCATCGACGCGAGCGACCCGAACGACATCAAGACGGTCGGCGCCGACCGCACCGAGCAGGCCCTGCTGCGCTTCGTCACCCCGTACCTGGCCCAGGACGGCACGGTCGATATCGTCGACCTGATCCCCTTCAACAGCACGCGCAAGTTCTCCGCGACCCAGGTGACCGGCCCGCGTTCGCTGACCCTCGTGAAGGGGGCACCGGAGGTGATCCTGAAGAACTGCCGACGCTATCTCAACGGCGACGATAGGCCCCATGAACTGACCGACACCGCGGCCCTGGAGCAGGCGATGGGCGAGCTGTCGGCGCGCGCGATGCGGCTGCTCGCGGTGGCCGTGACCGATACCCCGATCGACGAGGGCAAGGCGCTGCCGGCCGATCTGACCCTGGTCGGCGTCTTCGGCATGCGCGATGAGCTGCGCGAGACGGCCTATGCCTCGGTGAAGACCGCGAAGGACGCCGGGATCCATGTCGTGATGATCACCGGCGATGCGAAGGAGACGGCCCAGGCGATCGCCAAGGACGTCGGCCTGCTCGAGGACGACCCCGAGGCCGTCATCATGACCTCGGCGGAGCTCGGCGAGCTGTCCGACGACGAACTCAAGGGCCTGCTCCCGCACCTCTATGTCGTCGCCCGCGCCTTCCCGACCGACAAGAGCCGGCTCGTGAAGCTCGCCAAGGAGCTCGGGCTGGTCGTCGGCATGACCGGCGACGGCGTCAACGACGCCCCGGCGGTCAAGAACGCCGATGTCGGGTTCGCGATGGGCAGCGGCACCGAGATGACCAAGGAGTCGAGCGACATCGTGATCCTCGACGACAACTTCTCGTCGCTGACGAAGGCCGTGCTCTACGGCCGCACCCTCTTCAAGTCGATCCGCAAGTTCCTGATCTTCCAGCTGACCGTCAACGTCTCGGCGATCCTGGTCGTCTTCCTCGGCCAGTTCTTCGGCTTCGACCTGCCGCTGACGATGACCCAGCTCCTGTGGCTGAACATCATCATGGACACGCTGGCGGGCTTGGCCTTCGCCGGCGAGGCGGCCCTGCAACGCTACATGCAGGAGCGACCGCTGCGCCGCGACGAGCCGCTGATCAACGCCGACATGTGGTCGTCGATCCTGATCAACGGCGGGGTCATCGCCGCGCTCAGCATCCTGTTCCTGACCAGCCCGATCACGCAGGGCTGGTTCGACGGCGGCCACGCGGCCGGTTCGGCCGAGGCCGAGGCCAAGTTCCTGACGGCCTTCTTCGCCTTCTTCGTGTTCGTGCAGATCTTCAACACCTTCAACGCCCGCACCCAAGGGCTGAACCTGTTCGAGCACATGCTCGACAACCGGCTGTTCACGATCATTATCCCGTCGATCATGGTGATCCAGGTGTTCTTCATCAGCTTCGGCGGCGAGGTGTTGCGCACGGTCGGTCTGTCGCTCCAGGAATGGCTGCTGGTGCTCACGCTGGCGATCCTCATCGTGCCGATCGACCTGCTGCGCAAGGTGATCCGCAACCTGACGTTCGGCAACCCGGTCCACCAGGCCGGCTGACGGCGACGCCGGGGCAGGGAGGCCCCGACCTGGCGCGGGCCTGCGCGGCAGGCTAGGCAACCCCCGCGAGACGACGTACCGTCCCAATCGCGCAGTCAGCGTCCAGCCGCTGACTCCAACGAAGGTCAATCGGCACCTTACCGACACTCCGCCCAAGCTCGGACTCACCCAGCGGTGAAGGGCACACTAGGTGCGGCTTCAGCCGCACGCAGACTCCGGCCCTGGGTGTCTGACGGATGGCATTGCGGCTGAAGCCGCACCGACACCCGATCCGTTCGGCCGCTTCCGTACGATGACATACGAGGTCGAGCGGGTTGCGCGAGCCCGGGACCCGAGGCGTAGCGACACGGCCAGCCTCGCCAGGCGCACCGCCGTCCGCTGGCCAACGACACGCGCGGATCGGAGCGCGGTCGAGCGGTTGCCTCGCCCTGCCCGGAGAAGTACCATCGGGACCCAAGGTCTTCTGAATCAAGGGGCTGCTCATGAGGCGCCTGCCCATCTATCTGGTCTTCGATACCTCCGGCTCGATGAACGGCGAGGCCATCGCCGCCGTCAACACCGGCATGCAGACGCTCGTCTCGGCCTTGCGCCAGGACCCCTACGCCCTCGAGACGGCCTATCTGTGCGTGATCGGCTTCGACACGGACGCCCGCGTGATCTCGCCGCTGACCGAGGTGGCCATGTTCCAGCCGCCGGCGCTCAAGGCCTCGGGCCTGACCTCGCTCGGCGCCGCCCTGGCCCTGCTCGCCGAGCGAATCGCGGCCGACGTCGTCAAGAACACCCCGAGCCAGAAGGGCGACTGGAAGCCACTCGTCTTCCTGATGACCGACGGCGAACCGACCGACGACTGGCGCCCCGGCCTGGCGCGGCTCAAGGAGGTCCCGACCGGGGTGATCGTCGCCTGCGCCGCCGGCCCGCACGCGAGCACCGAGGTCTTGCAGCAGATCACCGAGGCCGTCGTGCGCCTCGACACCGCCGACTCCTCGACCTTCAACGCCTTCTTCAAGTGGGTCTCGGCCGCGTCGATCCAGACGAGCAAGCGGGTCGATCTGACCAAGCAGGACGTCTCGACCCTCGACGAGTTACCCCCGCCGCCGCCCGAAGTCAACGTCGTCGGGGTCTGAACCCGATGCGCCGCCTGCCCGTCTACCTGCTGCTCGACACCTCGGGATCGATGCGCGGCGAACCGATCGCGGCCCTCAACGTCGGCGTCCAGTCGATGCTCCAGGCCCTGCGGCGCGACCCCTATGCGCTGGAGACCGTGCACCTGTCGCTGATCACCTTCGACCGCGAGGCCCGCGAGCTCTTTCCGCTGACGCCGTTGGAGCAGGTGCAGGTCCCCGAGATCGAGGTGCCGGAATCCGGGCCGACCTTCCTCGGCGCGGCCCTCGCGCTCCTGATCGAGCGAGCGGGCCAGGACGTGCTACGCTCCTCGCCCGGGCAGCGCGGCGACTGGCTGCCGCTGGTCTTCGTCATGACCGACGGCAGCCCATCGGACGTGCAGGCCTATCGCGAGGCCTGCGCGACGATCCGCCGCGGCGGCTTCGGCAACGTCGTCGCGTGCGCGGCCGGGCCCAAGGCCCGCCACGAACCGCTGCGCGAACTGACCGACACGGTCGTCGCCCTCGACACCCTCGACGGGACGGCCTTCGCCGAGTTCTTCCGCTGGGTCTCGGCGAGCATCGCGATGGGCAGCCAGAGCGCCGGGGCGGCCGGCTCCAACAGCCTGCCGCCGCTACCGAAGGAGATCACGGTGGCGATGTGAACGGCGCCGGCCGTCCGGCGACGAAGACCATCTCGCCACGAGACGATGAGGACGGGTTCAGAAGCAAACGATACAAGCGCGAAGACGACAAGAAACTACGAAATACACGAAAGTCACGAAAAAACGGCAGATGCTTGTGTAAGCTTGGCCCTTTCGCGTGTTTCGTAGTTCCGAGAAGATGTGTCGGCTGTTCTTGAATCGTCACTCAGGAACGGTACAGAAACTACCGATACGAGCACGCGAAAGACAAGAGACCAGAAATGCGCGAAAGTCGCGAAAAAACGGCAGAGTCGCCCGCGTATATCCAGCCTTTCCGCGTGTTTCGTCGTTCGAAAAGGATGCGCCGGTTGTTCTCGAGTCGTCACTAAGAACCAGGCGAGAACGCACGCAGCGACCCGAGACGGGCACCCGGGCCGGGTGCGCCGACCCCGACGCGGGCGGCCCCGCCGACGTGCCGAGGTCGCAACCGCCTTCCGCCTACGTCACCCACCCCGATAACCCTTTCTCTATGGATAGCATCCCTTTCCCCATTGCCCGCGTCGGCATCATCGGCGGCGGCCAGCTCGGGCGCATGCTCGTCAAGCCGGCCAAGCGCCTCGGCTGCACCTGCGTCGTCCTCGATCCGACGCCGAACTCGCCGGCCGGCCAGGTCGCCGGTCACCAGATCGTCGGCCACTACCATGACCCGGCCAAGCTGCGCGAACTGGTCAGCGTCTGCGACGTGACGACCTACGACATCGAGGACGTCGACACCGACACCCTGATGGCCCTGGAACGCGAGGGCCATCGCATCTATCCCCAGCCCGGCGTGCTCGCCGTGGTCCAGGACAAGCTGCGTCAGAAGGAGCGCCTCGCCGAGGCCGGCATCGCCACCGCCGCATTCGTCGCGATGGACCGGCCCGATCCGGCGGCCTTCGCCGCCTTCGGCTATCCGCTGGTGCAGAAGGCGCGCCGCGGCGGCTACGACGGGCGCGGCGTCGTCGTCATGGCCGGCGCCGACGCCTACTGCGAGCACCTGCCGGTCCCGTCGCTGTTGGAACGCTTCGTCGAGGCCGACAAGGAGATCGCGGTCCTGGTGGCGCAGAGCCGCGACGGCGAGCGGCGCGCCTATCCGGTCGTCGAGATGTGCTTCCGTCCGGGCGAGAACATCCTCGACCTGCTCCTCGCCCCGGCGCGCATCCCGGCCGAGGTCGCCGCCGCCGCCCAGCGGCTCGCCTGCCGGGCGGTCGAGGCGATCGGCGGGGTCGGCATCTTCGGCGTCGAGATGTTCCTGACCCGCGCCGGCGACCTGCTCGTCAACGAGGTCGCCCCGCGCACCCACAACTCCGGTCACTACACGATCGAGGCCTGCCTGACCGACCAATTCGAGCAGCACCTGCGGGCGATCCTGGATCTGCCCCTCGGGGCCACGGACCAGCTCTCGCCGGCGGCCATGATCAACCTGCTCGGGGCACCCGGGCGCACCGGCCGGCCGATCATCCGCGGCCTGGCCGCGGCGCTCGCGATCCCAGGCGTCTCGGTACACCTCTACGGCAAGGCGACGACCCAGCCGTATCGCAAGATGGGCCACGTCACCATCCTGGACCCCGACATCGAGGAGGCCAGGAGGAAGGCCGAGCGGGTCCGCGCCCTGCTCGAGGTCACCGGGGAGGACGCGCTATGAGCCAACCGCTGGTCGGCATCATCATGGGCAGCGACTCGGACCTGCCGGTCATGCAGGCGGCGGCCGATGTCCTCGCCGAGCTGGGGGTCGCCTTCGAGATGACGATCGTCTCGGCCCATCGCACACCGCAGAGGCTCTATACTTACGCCGAGACGGCGGCACGCCGTGGCCTGCGAGTCATCATCGCCGGCGCCGGGGGCGCCGCCCACCTGCCGGGCATGGCGGCCGCCCTGACGCCGCTGCCTGTGATCGGGGTGCCGGTCAAGTCGGCGGCCCTCTCGGGTCAGGACTCGCTGCTGTCGATCGTGCAGATGCCCGGCGGGGTGCCGGTCGCCTCGGTCGCGATCAACGGCGCGAAGAATGCCGGGATCCTCGCCGCCCAGATCCTCGGGGCGAGCGACACCGAGGTGCGCGAGCGGATCGTCGAATACAAGCGGGCGATGGAGCGCGAGGTCTTGGAGAAGGCGGCCCGGATGGAGGCCGATCGGCGGCCTTGAGCCTGGCGGTCGCCCTTCGCGGCGGCCCGCCGCTCACCGCCCCGTCGAATCGGGCACCGCGCGCCCGAGCGGCGGGCGCTTTGTGGCCCTTGGGCCTTGGCGTATCCTTGGGCGGATCACCGGATCCCGAACGGGATCGACCAACACCGAGCAGGAGCTTCAAGGTGGACATCGCCGAGTTACTCGCCTTCAGCGTCAAGAACAACGCCTCCGATCTGCATCTGTCCGCCGGCCTCCCGCCGATGATCCGCGTCGACGGCGACATCCGCCGCATCAACGTACCGCCCCTCGATCACCGCACGGTCCACTCGCTGGCCTACGGGATCATGAACGACAAGCAGCGCAAGGACTACGAGGAGTTCCTGGAGACCGACTTTTCGTTCGAGATCCCCGGGATCGCCCGCTTCCGCGTCAACGCCTTCAACCAGAACCGCGGCGCGGCCGTGGTCTTCCGCACCATCCCCTCCGAGGTGCAGACGCTCGAGGAGCTCAATGCCCCGGAGATCTTCAAGCAGATCATCGACGTGCCGCGCGGCCTGGTGCTGGTCACCGGCCCCACCGGCTCGGGCAAGTCGACGACGCTGGCGGCGATGATCGACCACCTCAACAACAAGGAGTACGGGCACATCCTCACGATCGAGGACCCGATCGAGTTCGTCCACACCAGCAAGAAGTGCCTGATCAATCAGCGCGAGGTGCACCGCGACACGCTCGGTTTCAGCGAGGCCCTGCGGGCCGCCCTGCGCGAGGACCCGGACATCGTCCTGGTCGGCGAGATGCGCGACCTGGAGACCATCCGTCTGGCCCTGACGGCGGCCGAGACCGGGCACCTGGTCTTCGCCACCCTGCACACCAGCTCGGCGGCCAAGACCATCGACCGCATCATCGACGTCTTCCCGGCAGCCGAGAAGACGATGGTGCGCTCGATGCTCTCGGAGTCGCTGCGGGCCGTCATCGCCCAGACGCTGCTGAAGAAGATCGGCGGCGGCCGGGTCGCCGCCCACGAGATCATGGTCGGCACCCCGGCGATCCGCAATCTGATCCGCGAGGACAAGGTCGCTCAGATGTACTCCTCGATCCAGACCGGCCAGGCGCACGGCATGCAGACCCTCGATCAGTGCCTGGCCGATCTGGTCCGGGCCGGGGTCATCAGTCGCACCGAGGCGCGCAGCCGCGCCCAGAACAAGGAGTCCATCCGCTAGGGATGCGCGCTTCGCCGGATGGCCCGCGGGCGGGACCGGCGCAATCACGAGGCAACAAGATGGAATTCAGGCAGCTGCTCGTCCTGATGATGGAGAAGAAGGCCTCCGACCTGTTCATCACGGTCGGCTGGCCACCGAGCATCAAGGTCGACGGGATGATCCACCCGATCGGCAACAAGCCGCTGACGGCGACCCAGACTCACGAGCTGGTTACCGGGATCATGAGCGACCGCCAACGGCTGGAGTTCGAAAAGACCAGCGAGTGCCAATTCGCGCTCAGCGCCCGCGACGTCGGGCGTTTTCGCGTCAGCGCCTTCGTCCAGCGCAACTCCGCCGGCATGGTGCTGCGGCGCATCGAGACGCAGATCCCGACGATCGAGGAGCTGCGCCTGCCGGCGGTGCTGCGCGATGTCGCGATGACCAAGCGGGGCATGGTGATCTTCGTCGGCGGCACCGGCACCGGCAAGTCGACGTCGCTCGCGGCCCTGGTCGGCTACCGCAACCGCCACAGCGCCGGGCACATCATCACGATCGAGGACCCGATCGAGTTCATCCACCAGCACGACGGCTGCATCATCACGCAGCGCGAGGTCGGGGTCGACACCGAGTCCTTCGAGGTCGCGCTCAAGAACACGCTGCGCCAGGCCCCGGACGTGATCCTGATCGGCGAGATCCGCACCCGCGAGACGATGGAGTACGCCATCGCCTTCGCCGAGACCGGCCACCTGGTCCTCGCCACGCTGCATGCCAACAACGCCAACCAGGCCCTCGATCGGATCATCAACTTCTTCCCCGAAGAGGCCCGCCAGCAGCTCTTCATGGACCTGTCGCTGAACCTCAAGGCGGTCGTCGCCCAGCAGCTCGTGCCGCGCAAGGACGGCGAGGGCCGGCGCGCCGCGATCGAGGTCCTGCTCAACACGCCGCTGGCGGCCGACATGATCCGCAAGGGCGAGGTCCACAAGCTCAAGGAGCTGATGAAGCGCTCCAAGGAACAGGGCATGATGACCTTCGATCAGGCCCTCTTCAGCCTCTACCAGGAGGGCGAGATCAGCTACGAGGACGCACTGAGATACGCCGACTCGGCCAACGAAGTGCGCCTGATGATCAAGCTCCAGGGCAACGCCAGCGCCGAGTTGGAGCGGGGCATCGAGGGCATCCGACTCGTCGACGAGGACGACGAGGACGCGATGCGGATCTAGTCGGTACGCGCCGCGCCCCCCAGGGCAGCCGCGTCCCCCAGGGCAGCGCGGCGCCGCCGACCGCCGAGCAAGCAACGGAGAGTACCCATGACCGCCCCCTCGTCGGACCTGCAGACCATCGGCGACCTGACCTTCCGGGTCTACTACCGCGGCGCCTTCGCCCTGCTGGAGGTTCACCTCCAACCCAAGCAGACGATCAAGGCCCAATCCGACGCGATGGTCGCGATGGACCCGACGATCGACGTCGAGGGCAAGCTCGAGGGCGGCCTCCTCGGCGGCCTCGGCCGGATGTTCACCGGCGAGAGTTTCTTCTTCCAGACCCTGAAGGCGACGCGCGGGGCCGGTATCGCCCTGCTCGCCCCGGCCCAGCCCGGCGACCTGCTGCCGATCCACCTCGACGGGACCCAGCCCTACATCCTCCAGAAGGACGGCTTCCTCGCCGCGAGCGAGGGGGTGGAGATCTCGACGGCAGCCCAGAACCTGGCGCGCGGGCTCTTCAGCGGCGAGGGCTTCTTCGTCCTGCGCGCCCAGGGGCGCGGGATGCTGTTCGCCGAGAGCTACGGGGCGATCCACGCCCTGGAGGTGCCGGCCGGCGAGGAGATGGTCGTCGACAACGGCCATCTGGTCGCCTGGCCCGACGGGATGCACTACAGCCTGGAGAAGGCGAGCGCCGGCTGGATCTCGAGCCTCACCTCGGGCGAGGGGCTCGTCTGCCGCTTCCGCGGCCCCGGGACCGTCTACATCCAGAGCCGCAACCCCAAGGCCTTCGGCGGCTGGCTGAGCCGGCTCCTGCCCGCGCGCGGGAACTGAGGCCATGACCACCGAGCTCCAACCCGGCGGCAACCTGCGCCTGCCCCCAGCCGGCGTGGTCCTGATCGACCTGCACTGGGACCCGGAGCGCCCGGGCGGGCAGGAGGTCGAGGCCTGCGCCTTCCTCCTCGGCGCCGACGGGCGGGTCGGCGGCGACGAGGCATTCATCTTCTACAACAACCCGAGCGCCTGCGGCGGCGCCATCGCCCTGGCGGGCAGCGGCGCCCACCGAACCCTGCGCATCGACCCACGGGCCCTGCCCGATGCGGTGGCCAGGGTCGCCTTCTGCCTGGCGCTCCTGGGCCCGGCGACCTTCGCCGAGGCGGGCCGGGTCGAGGTACGGCTGCGCGAGGCGCCCGGGGCCGATTTCGCGTCATTCCGTCCGACGACGGCCGGCATGTCCGAGGCCGCCCTGATCCTCGGGGAGGTCTACCGCTATCAGGGCCAGTGGAAGTTCCGCGCCATCGCCCAGGGCTTCGCCGGCGGCCTCGGTCCGCTCGCCGAGCACTTCGGCGTCGAGATCGCCGCCGACGAACCGACGCCGGCCGCCTCGTCACCCCCACCGACGAGGCGACCCGCCCCGCCGACCGCGGGCGCGCCGACGCTGATCAAGGCCCCGGCGACCGGGGTCCTGCCGAGCGACAGCGAGACGCGCTATTCCGACGCGGGCCGGCTGAGCTACGAAATCCTCTACCGCGACGCCTATGCCCTGGCGCGCGTCGACCTGCCGCACGGCCGGCGGTTGAAGGCACAGGGCGATGCGATGGTCGCAATGAGTCCGACGATCGCCGTCGAGGGCACCCTCTCGGGTGGCCTCCTCGGCGGGCTCGGACGCCTGTTGAGCGGCGAGAGCCTCTTCCTCCAGACGCTGAGCGCCGGGCGAGGCGCAGGCGCCGTCTACCTGGCCCCGGCCTCGCCCGGCGACATCGCCGCCGTCGAGATCCGCCCGGGCGACGGTCTCGTCATCCAGCGCGGCGGCTTCCTCGCCTGCACCGAGGGGGTCGAGGTCGGCACCCAGGTGCAGAATGTTGCCCAAGGACTCTTCAGCGGCGAGGGCTTCTTCATCCTCGAGGCTCACGGCGAGGGGCTCGTCCTGCTGGAGTCTTTCGGCGCGATCCACGAGCTGACGCTGACCGCCGGCGAGCAGAAGGTCGTCGACAACGGCCACCTGGTCGCCTGGTCACGGTCGATGCACTACGACCTCGAACTCGGCAGCCGCGGCCTGGTCGCCGCCTTCACGTCGGGGGAGAACATCGTCTGCCGCTTCCACGGCCCCGGCCGGATCCTGCTGCAGACCCGGCAGCCGCGCCAGTTCGGTCGCTGGGTCTCGCAGCTGCTGCCGGGCTGAGGGCGCGCAAGCGCCCTCGCCCCACGGCGGCGGGGGCTTCCCGATGACCTCAGAGGCGTCAGCTCAGGTCGTCGAAGTCGGGGTCGTCGAGCAGCTTGCGCAGCCGATGGAGCTCACGCAGCCGCTCGATGCGCCGCCGCACCGCCAGACTCGCCGGGGGATCCTTCTGCTCGACGCCACCCCCAATGGGGATGGGCTCCGCCGATTCATCGAGGAACCGGGATTCGGTCTCGTACATCGCATGACCTCGGTCGACGAATTGCTAAACCCTCGCTATCTAACGCAGTCGCCCGCCACGAAAAAACGAAAATTATCGATCGTCACGATCAGAATATTTTGTCCTCTGCGACACGACGGCCCCGCAACGCGGCTGCCGCCCGACTCGGGCAACCGAGGTCCGTCCACCTGCCGCGACACGCGGCGATTCTGCTACCATCGCCGCCGAACCAGCGCCGCTGGCGACGCGCGACCACGGAGGATCGAGGTCGCATGCCTCGTCCGGCGCGGACCCTGGTCGGCTGCCGAAGGGCCGTGGGGATCTGGAGCACCCGCGCGCGGGCCCCGAGCCCAGGCGCCCTTCTCCGCCGGCAAGAGGAGATGTCAAATGCGCCACACGCCATTTTCGCGATAGAGAGCCGGTGTCATCGATGGCCACAGGGTCGCCCCCCCTCCTTGACGCAGACGCCTCGCCTCGCCTGGTGGCCGCCGTCGATCTGGGCTCCAACAGCTTCCACCTGCTCGTCGCCCGCGCCCTCGGTGGCGATCTCCAGGTCATCGACCGGATCAAGGAGATGGTGCGCCTCGGCGAGGGCCTGACCCCGGACAAAATGCTGAGTCCCGAGGTCGCCGAGCGGGCCCTCGCCTGTCTCGACCGCTTCGGCCAGCGCCTGCGAGCGATGCCGCCCGGGGACGTACGCGCGGTCGGCACCAATACCTTGCGCCAGATCCGCCCGGAGAGCGGTTTCCTGGAGCGCGCCGAGCGGGCGCTCGGCCACCCGATCGACGTCATCGCCGGCCGCGAGGAGGCGCGCCTGATCTATCTCGGCGTCGCCCATGGCCTGGCGGCCGGCGAGGAACTGCGCCTGGTCGTCGACATCGGCGGCGGCAGCACCGAGTTGATCGTCGGACGGGGCTTCACCCCGCGCCTGCGCGAGAGCCTGCACATGGGTTGCGTAACCCTGTCACAGCGGTATTTCGCCGACGGACGCATCACGGCCCGCGCCATGGAGCGCGCCGAACTCGCCGGGGCGCTGGAGGTACGCCCGATCCGCGCGCTGTTCCGCCGCACCGGCTGGCACAAGGCGGTCGGCAGCTCCGGCACCATCAAGGCGATCGCCGCCGTCATCGCCGCCGAAGGCTGGTGCCCGGACGGCATCTCGGCCGCGGCCCTGGAGCGGCTGCGCAATGCCCTAGTCGCGGCCGGCTCGGTCGAGGCCCTCACCTTCAAGGGGCTCAGCGAGCAGCGCCGGCCGGTCTTCCCCGGTGGGGTCGCGGCACTGCGGGCCGTGTTCATGCACCTGGGCGTCAGCCACATGCAGGTCTCCGACGAGGCCCTGCGCGAGGGGCTGATCTACGAAATGCTCGGGCGCGACCAGCACGAGGACGTGCGCGAGCGCACGGTACGCTCGCTCGCCCAGCGTTTCGGCGTCGACAGGACCCACGCGACCAGGGTCGAGGAGACGGCGACGGCCCTCTTCGCGCAGAGCGCCGAACCTTGGCAGTTCACGCACCCGAACGACCCCTTCGCCCTCGGGTTCGCGGCCCGCCTCCACGAGATCGGCCTCATCATCTCGCACAGCAGCTACCAGAAGCACGGCGCCTACCTGCTGCGCAATGCCGACCTCTCGGGCTTCACGCGCCAGGCGCAGCAGGTGCTTGCGGCACTGGTATTGGGCCACCGGCGGAAGTTCCCAGGCGCCGAGATCGCCGCCCTGCCTGAAGACCGCCAGGTCGCAGTGCGGCGCCTTTGCGTCCTGCTGCGCCTGGCCGTATTGATGCACCGGGGTCGCTCCGAGAAGGCGCTGCCCGATCCACAGCTGCGCGTCGAGGGCGAGGCGATCCGCCTGGAGTTTCCCGATGGCTGGTTGGCCCGCCATCCGCTGACGCAGCTGGAATTGGAGGAGGAGGCCGCACGCCTGGCCACGGCGGGCTTCACGCTGGAATTCGGGTAGAATCCGAGCCATGCTTTAGGCGATTGCCGGAAACGAACCTACCGGATGACGCCGGACGTTCGTTTGCCTTCAAGGAGCGAGCGCAGGAGCCTAGCCCAGCGATGCGAGTGCGCTCGCGACACGGAAGGCGGGCGAAAAGACAAGCCAGACGGTAGGTTTGTTGACAGAAATCGCCTAAGTGTCACCGTCCGGTTGCGCCGACTCGAATCTGGCGAAACGGTCAACCGCCGTTTCTGGGGTCACAGCATCCGCGCCGGGCCTGTTCGCCCGGCGCGGCGCCCGCATCAACGTCAACAGCAGGAGGAACGACCTAAGATGGCCAAGCTCTTTTCCGCCGAGTGGATGACGCAGTTCAAGGACGCGTGGAACAGCGACCCGGAGATCAAGGACAAGCTCGCCGAGATCGGCTTCAAGTCGACCATCGCCTGGGGCTTCAAGGACGAGGACGACCCGCGTGGCCTCCTCGTCGTCGAGAACGGCGAGTGCGTACGGGCCGCCGAGTGGGCCGGCGAGGCGCCGGACTGGGACCTGCGCGCCGACCTCTCCGACTGGCTCAAATGGGTCGAGAAGGGGATCGGCATGATGGGCCTCGGCGCCGCCTACGCGACCGGTAAGCTGAAGTTCAAGACGGGCGACTACAAGTCGATGATCAAGGACCCGCGGATGGCCGGGCCGTTCGTCAAGACCTTCGGGATCCTACAGAAGATCGGCGCCGACGAGCTGCGCTGACCGCCGCCGACCCAGACCACACGGACCGCAACGCCCGGCCTGGCGGGTCAGCCAGGCCGGGGGCACGCGGCTACGCGCCGAGGCGCCCGAGTTGCCGATCGTGCCAGCGCCCGAGCGCGATCAGGGCGAGGAGCGCGCCGAACAGTGCCCACGCCATGTCCGACTGGGTGTCCCAGACATAGCCCTGGGTGCCGAGAAACTCCTCGGACGCCGCGCCCGCGAGGAGCGCCACCCACCACTCGAGGAGCTCGTAGAAGGCGCTCAGGGCCAGACAGAAGCAGACGACCAGGAGGTCGCGCCAGGCCGTGCCCCGGACCACCTGCTGGCGGATCAGGACCTCACGGGCGAGGATCGCCGGAACGAGGCCCTGGGCCAGGTGGCCGAGCTTGTCGTAGTTGTTGCGCTGCCAGCCGAGCGCGTCGCCGAGCCAGTCGAACGCCGGCACCTCGGCATAGGTGTAGTGCCCGCCGACCATCAGGATGCAACAGTGGATCAGGACGAGCCAGTAGCTCAGCGGCGTCAGCGGAAAGCGCCGATGGGTCGCGGCGAGGACCAGGGCGCCGCCGAGCGCCGGCGCCACCTCGAGGAGCCAGGTCAGGCGGTCGCGCGGGTCGATCGCCGACCAGATGAACACGGCGCCGAAGACGACGCTCCAGAGGATGGCATTGCGACTCATCGCGGGGCAGCTCACCGAAACGGCCCGACCGGGCCTGCGCTGCGGGCCATCCTATCACCAGCGGACGCGCCGGACGCCCGCGCCGAGACCCGGGCGCCCACCGCATGACGACCCGCCTGGCGCCCCGGCCGCTCGCGATCCGCCCGCGACCCTCGCGGCGCCTCGCCGCCCTGCTCGCCCTCGTGCACGGCGGCGGACTCCTGATCGTCCTGACCCTGCCGATCCCCTGGCCCGCCCGAGCGGCCCTCCCCGCCCTGGTGCTCGTCGGGCTGGCCCACAGCGCCCTCGCCCACCTCTGGCCGCGCCTGCCCTGGGCGGTGCGCGAGGCCCTCTGGCAACCGGACGGGACCTGGCTGGTGACCTTCGCCTCCGGGCGGCAGCGCGAGGCCCGCCTCGCGCCCGAGACCTTCGTCAGCGTCGGCCTGGTCGTACTCGACCTGCGCTGCGGGCGACTGCGGCGCCGCTTCGCGCTCTTCGCCGACGGACTGGACCGCGAGCAGCACCGCCGCCTGCGCGCCCGGCTGCGCGCCGAGCTCGATCGGAGCCGGGCGCCGCGCGAGCCCGGCGACGGCTCCGGCTGACCGCCTCACACCCGCAGCAACAGGCGCGCCGGATCCTCGATCGCCTCCTTGATCGCGACCAGGAACTGCACCGCGTCGCGCCCGTCGATGAGGCGATGGTCATAGGAGAGGGCCAGATACATTATCGGGCGCACGACGATGGCGCCGTCCTCGACCATCGGGCGCTCCTGGACCTTGTGCATGCCGAGGATGGCGCTCTGCGGCGGGTTGAGGATCGGGGTCGAGAGGAGCGAGCCGAAGACCCCGCCGTTGGTGATCGAGAAGGTCCCACCGGTCAGGTCCTCGTAGCTCAACGAGCCGTCCTTCGCCTTGCCCGCGAACCCGGCGATCGCCTGCTCGATGTCGGCCATCGACAGCTGGTCGCAGTTGCGCAGGATCGGTACGACCAGCCCGCGCGGGGAGCTGACGGCGATACCGATATCGTAGTAGCCGTGGTAGATGATGTCGCCCTCGTCGACTGAGGCGTTGACGACCGGGAAGCGCTGAAGGGCCTCGACGGCGGCCTTCACGAAGAAGGACATGAAGCCCAGGCGCACGCCGTGGGCCTGCTCGAACGGGTCCCTGTAGCGCCGACGCAGGTCCGTGACCGCCTGCATGTCGACCTCGTTGAAGGTGGTCAGGATCGCCGCCGTCTGCTGGGCCTCGACCAGGCGCTCGGCGATGCGGGCGCGCAGCCGGGTCATGGGCACGCGCTGCTCGGGGCGCCCGGCCTCGCCGCCCAGACCGCTCGGCGGCGGCACCAGGGCCTCGGGGTCGATCTCGGGCTCGCTCGGCTCGCGTCGATCGAGAAAGGCGACGACATCGGCCTTGTGGATGCGCCCGTCGCGCCCGCTGCCGGCGATCTCGGCCGGATCCAGGGCCATCTCCTTGACCAGACGCCGGGCGGCCGGCGCCAGGATAGGCTCGGCATCGGCCGCGGCCGAGCGGGTCGGCGCGGGATGTGGCGGCGTGCGACGCGCTGCCGCCGGCGGGGCTGGCGGCTGGGCTGGCGGTCGGGCCACCGTGGCTGGCGCCTCCTGGGCCGAGGCGACGGCCTGCTCGGCCGGTGGTGCCGCACCGGCCTCGATCCGCGCCAATACGACATCGGCGCCGACCACGTCGCCCTTCTTCGCCTCGATCGCGGCCAGCACCCCGTCGACCGGGGCCGGCACCTCCAGCACCACCTTGTCGGTCTCCAGATCCACGAGGTTCTCGCCCCGGCGTACCGCCGCCCCCGGCTCCTTGTGCCAGGCGAGCACGGTCGCATCGGCGACGGATTCAGGGAGGGTCGGGACACGGACTTCGGTCGTCATCGCTAGATCCTTCGATTCATGCTCGGGTTGATACGTCCGGTGAGGGCCTCGTCGACCAGCCGTTCCTGCTGCTCCAGGTGCACAGCGCGGTGGCCGACGGCGGGGGCCGCCGACGTGGGTCGCCCGACATAATAAACGCGTTGGGTGGCCGGGGTCAGATCATGGAGGCGATGCTTGATCTGATCCCAGGCGCCCTGATTCTGGGCCTCCTCCTGGCACCAGATGACCTCGTTGGCGGCCGGGAATTGGGCCAGCGCCGCCGTGAAGGCGGCCCTCGGGAAGGGATAGAGCTGCTCGATGCGCACGATCGCGACATTCGTCAGGGCCCGCGTGCGCCGCGCCTCGAGCAGATCGTAGAAGACCCGCCCGCTGCAGACGACGACCCGCTCGACGCCCTCGGGGGCGAGCGGATCGCACTCGCCGATCACCGGCTGAAAGCCCCCCTCGGCCAGCTCGTCGAGGCCCGAGACGGCGAGCCGGTGGCGCAGCAGGCTCTTCGGCGTCATCACGATCAGCGGGCGGCGCTCCTTGCAGAGCATCTGGCGGCGCAGCAGGTGGAAGATCTGGGCCGGCGTGGTCGGGACGCAGACGCGGATGTTGCGCTCGGCGCTCAGCTGCAGGAAGCGCTCGATGCGCGCCGAGGAATGCTCCGCGCCCTGCCCCTCGAGGCCGTGCGGGAGCAGCATCACGAGGCCACAGCACAGCCCCCATTTGGTGCCGGCCGAGGTGATGAACTGATCGATGACGACCTGGGCGCCGTTGGCGAAGTCGCCGAACTGGGCCTCCCAGAGCGTCAGGGCATTCGGCTCGGCCGTCGCATAGCCGTACTCGAAGGCGAGGACGGCCTCCTCGGAGAGGATCGAGTCGATCGCGACGAAGGCCCCCTGGTGCGGCCCCAGGTGCTGAAGCGGCGTGTGGCTGCGGCCGCTCGCCTGGTCGTGGATCACGGCATGGCGATGGAAGAAGGTGCCGCGACCGGCGTCCTGGCCGGACAGGCGCACCGGGAAGCCGGCATCGAGGAGGGTCGCGTAGGCCAGGTTCTCGGCATAGCCCCAATTGATGAGCTGGTCGCCGTGGGCCATGTTGCGCCGTTCGCCCCAGATCTTCTCGACCCGCGGGTGGAGCTCGAAGCCCTCGGGGACGCGCAGCATCTGCTCGGTCAGGGCGCAGAGCGTCTCGCGGGCGACCCCGGTGCGCACCTCGGCCGAGTCCCAGTCGTCGCCACGGCAGTCGCCCCAGTCGACCTTGTAGGGGTTGTCGAGGCCGCAGAGGACCGGACGGGCGACGACCACGCCCTGCTCGATCGAACGGCGATAGTCCTCGACCATCAGCTCGCCTGCGTCCTTCGTCAACTCGCCGGCCTCGGTCAGCCGCTCGGCGTAGCGGGCGCGCACCGTCGGATGGCCGCGAATCTTCTTGTACATCATTGGCTGGGTCACCGACGGCTCGTCGGCCTCGTTGTGGCCGAGGCGGCGGTAGCAGACCAGATCGATGATCACGTCCTTGTGGAACTGGTTGCGAAAATCGAGGGCCAGGCGCGTGGCGAAGATGACGGCCTCCGGGTCGTCGCCGTTGACGTGGAAGACCGGCGCCTGGACCATCTTGGCGACGTCCGTGCAGTAGAGGGTCGAACGCGTATCGAGCGGATTGCTGGTCGTGAAGCCGATCTGGTTGTTGACGACGATGTGGACCGTGCCGCCGGTCGAGTAACCGCGAGTCTGGGACAATTGCAGGGTCTCGGCGACCACGCCCTGGCCGGCGAAGGCGGCATCGCCGTGGATCAGTACCGGGAGCACGAGGTCGCCGGTGCGGTCGAGACGGCGGCGCTGACGGGCCCGCACCGACCCCTCGATCACCGGATCGATGATCTCCAGATGCGACGGGTTGAAACCGAGGACCACGTGGACGACCCCGCCGGGGGTATCGATGTCGGTCGCGAAGCCCATGTGATACTTCACATCGCCGGCCATCTCGCGCCAGCTGACATGCACCCGCCCCTCGAACTCGTCGAACATGTCCTGAGGCGGCTTTCCGAGGATGTTGGTCAGCACGTTGAGCCGGCCCCGGTGGGCCATGCCGATGACGATCTCCTTCAACCCCTGGCGCCCGGCACGCTGGATGAGTTCGTCGATCAGCGGGATCAGCGCCTCGCCGCCCTCGAGCGAAAAGCGCTTTTGACCGACGTAGCGGTTGTGCAGATACTGCTCTAGGCCCTCCGCAGCGGTCAGCAGCGTCAACAGCCAGCGGCGATCGGCGCCATCGAGCTCCGGCACCGCCCGGTAGCCCTCCAGGCGCTTCTGGATCCAGCGCTTCTGCTGCGTGCTGATGATGTGCATGTACTCGCTGCCCACCGGCCCGCAGTAGATCTGCCGCACGAGCGCGACGATCTCGCGGAGCGCCATGCGGTTCGGGGCGTAGAGGCTGCCGGTGTGGAAGACCTGGTCGAAATCCTCCGGCTGCAAATTGTGGTAGGCCGGATCCAGGTCGAGGACCTGCGGCTTCTCGCGCAGCACCAGCGGGTCCAGATCGGCCACCTGGTGACCGCGATAGCGATAGGCGTTGATCAGGCGCAGCACCGCCGCCTGCTTCTCGGCCGCCACCGGCTCCAGGGCGCCGCCCGCACGACTGGTCGGCCGCGACCGGCGTTCCCGGGCGAGGCGGCGGAAGTTCTCGCGAACCGGCCCGTGCGGCACCTCGTTGGCCGCCTCCTGGTGCATCGCGTCGAAGTGGCCGCGCCAGGCCGAGGGGATCGACTCCGGGTCCTGCAGGTAGCGTTCGTAGAGGTCTTCGATGAAGGCGGCGTTGCCACCGTACAGCGCGGTGGAGCGGCGAAAGAGCTCGATGCGTGCACTCATTTTCGTTGGCTCGGTTGCTCTTGCTGGGGAGGCCCGGGGCGCTGATCATGCCACGTCTAGCACCAGGGCTCACGCATGGATCGCGGATCTCGGCCGCACGGCCGAGCGCGATCGGGGACAGGGGGCTTGGATGGAACGACAGCCATTACCGATGTGGAGATCGATCGCGTGATCATCGAGGAGCGGCGCCGGCAACGTCTCGATCTCGCCCGTATCGAGGCGGACCTGGCCTATTTCCAGGCTCGCCTGGAGCTGATCGGCGAGCCGACGAGTGCCAATCAACGCGCCCAGCGCAAGCTCTTCAAGCTGCTGCACGAACAGGTGGGCATCCGCCTGGCGCGCACCCGAGCGGCCGGCGGCGACCCACGCGAACAGCGCCCGGGGCAGGACGACGACGGGACCCATGGCCAGCCCAACGCGACCGACTGACCGCCAGCGGATCGGCGCCCGCTCGCTCGCAGCAGTGCAGCATCGGCCCCAGCGGGCATCGATCGCCAGGGCAAGCCGGTCCCTACGGCGGCATCGCGGAGCCGCGGCCGAGCTTGGCGGCGAGGCGCGCACAGCGGCGCTCGCGCGCCGCGCCCGGCGGCAGGCGGCGGGCGAGCGCCAGGGCCTGGGCCGGGTCGCGGCGGCGGTGCTCATGGTACTTGGCCAGGGCCTCCAGGGCGGCCGGCTCGTCGCGCTCGACGAGCTCGCCCCAGAGGCGGCAGGCGGCCTCCCACTCGCCGCGCCGGCGGTGCAGGTCGGCCAAGAGTAGCCGGGCCGGCGGGGCGAGCCGCGACGGGTACCCGGCGAGGACCGCATAGGCGAGCTCCGGCGCGCCACGGGCGAGGTGGTAGGCGGCGACGGCCTCGACCGCCGCCCCCGTCGCCGACGGGTCGCGATAGGTGACCGCCAGCGGCACCGCGAGGGCCGCCAGCGACAGCAGATCCCAGCGGTTGTGGCGCGCCACGGCGGCGAGCGGCGCGATCCGGCCATGGCGCAGCCAATCGAGCCAGGCCTGCGGGGCGGCGGCCCCGGGCAGGTCGCCGGCACGGCGGAAGCCGAGTAGTTGCTCCTCGGCGCTCGCCAGCCGGCAATCGGGCCAAACCGGGGCAAAGGCGCGCCGCACGCGCGCGAGCAGGTCGAGGTGGGCGACGCCGGCCAGCGGATCGCCCCGCCCGGCGAGCCGAAACCGGGTCGCGAGCAGGGGCGCATCGAAGCTCCTGCCATTGTAGGTGATGACGAGCCCGGCCCCGCCAAGCTCGACGGCGATCGCCTCGATGAAGGCAGCCTCGGCATCGAGCCGCGCGAGCAGGTACTGGCGCAGGCACCAGCCATCGGCCACGGGGCGCAGGACACCGAGCTGGAAGATCCAGGTGCCGGTGCCGCCGGCCAGGCCGCTCGTCTCGGTGTCCAGGAAGATCCAGCCGTCCCGATCCCCAACGGGATCGCCCACCCTTTCCACCGCAGGCCCCTCGGCGAGCTCGGCCAGCGCCCCCGGCACCTCGGCAAGGGCGACGGCACCGTGGCGCTCGCTCAACGCCAGCCGCTCCTCGCGGCGCAGCACGCCCGGGGCGAGCCGCTCGGCGCCGAGTGCCTCGGCGAGGGCCTGCTCGTCCGGACTGCCGCCGTGCGCCGCCACACGCCCGGTCCCCCGGCGCAGGCGCTGGACCCGCGCCGCGAAGGAGGCGGACGCCTCGGGCGCGGACGGGGCCCCTCCCTTGAGCCGCCCGAGCCGCTCCTTCAGCCCCCCCCGAAGCCCCCCTTTAGTCTCCATGGAGCAACCCCAGCACGGCCTGGGCCGCCGCCTTCGGTGTCACCGCGCGCACCTCGTCGCCGGGGAGCACCGGGCCGACGCAGGCCGGGCAGCCGGCCGGACAGGGGCAGGCCGCGACCAGGTCGAGGGCGTCGCGGACCAATAGTGCGGCCTCGTCGAAGAGGGGCGCCGACAGACCGACCCCGCCCGGGTAATTGTCGTAGAGGAACAGGGTCGGCTCGAAGCCGGTCAGATCGCCCGCGGCGACCGGCTCGTTCTCGGCGCCGCGCAGCTGCCCTCGGCCGTCGGCGCCTAGGGTCGCGAACCAGGTGCCCTGCCCATCCCCGACCGCGCGCCCCAGGTCGCGCAGTTCGGCCATCGCGCGCAGGACCGCGACATGGTGCAGCGCGTAGGCGGCGCCGAGGAAGCCCTCGATGGCCTGCTGGCGGTCCGGCAGCAGGCCCTCCAGGGCATCGGGGCGCGCCTGCCACCAGACGGCGGTCGTGTGCAGCTCCTGGTCCGGCAGGTTGATGTTGCCGTAGCCGACGTTGTCGTGGCTGTAGTAGCGGATCTTCTTGTAGCCCGGGTAGCGGCGCACCAGGTGGACCTCGCCGTGGGCCGCGGCGGCGAGCCCCTCGGGGCGGAGGTCGAAGCGGTCGAGGATCTTCAGGCGCGTGTAGTCGATCGCATCCGTGTAGTAGTCGGCACGGGTCGCGCGCACATAGGCCTTGCGCCCGACCCAGTCGAGCCGCTCGACCTGATAGGGGCGCGACTGGACCATGTAGATCGCCCCCTCGTAGAGGGTCCCAGGCGCGGCCGTGTAGTCGACCTCGGCGAGGATGCGACTCGCCCCGTCGGTGATCTCGACGACGACGAAGTTGCCCTCGGCGACCGAGCGCAACGACACGGCCTGGGCCGGATAGCTGTCGGCGATCCAATACCAGCGCCCGCCCTGGTGCTGGAGCAGCCCCTCGTCGCGCAGATAGCCGAGCATCTCGATCAGGTCCTCGCCGCCGAACGACTCGCCGTCCTGGAACGGCAGCTCGAAGGCCGCGCAGCGCACGTGATCGAGCAGGATCAGCAGTTGATCCGGGTGGATGCGCGCCTGCTCGGGCGAGGCATCGAAGAAGAACTCCGGGTGGCGCACCAGGTACTGATCGAGCGGGTCGCTGGTCGCGACCAGCACGCCGAGGCTCGGGCGCAGCCGCCGCCCGGCCCGCCCGAGGCGCTGCCAGGTCGCCGCGACCGTGCCCGGATAGCCGTTCAAGACCGCCACATCGAGCGCCCCGATGTCGACGCCGAGCTCGAGCGCCGAGGTGCTGACCACGAGGTCGACCCGCCCGGCGCGCATCGCCTTCTCGGCCGCGCGCCGCTCGCTCGGCAGGTAACCGCCGCGATAGGCCAGCACCCGTGGCGGGCGGCGCGGGTCGCGGTCGAAGACGTCCTTCAGGTACTTGGTGATGACCTCGACCATCAACCGCGAGCGGGCGAAGACGATCGTCTTCAGTCCGCTCTTGGCCGCGAGCCGCGCAAGGCGCGTCGTCTGCGAGCGGGCCGACGCACGCAGGCCCAGGTCCGGATTGATGACCGGCGGGTTCCACAGCAGCAGGTGGCGGTCGCCGGCCGGTGCACCGCTCTCGTTGACGGCCGCGACCGGCGCGCCGATCAGACCCTCGGCTAGGGCCGCCGGATTGCCGATCGTCGCCGAGGCGAACAGGAACTGGGGCGCAACGCCGTAGAAGCGGCAGATGCGCCGCAGCCGGCGGAAGACATTGGCCACGTGCGAGCCGAACACGCCGCGATAGCTGTGCAGCTCATCGACGACGACGAAGGCCAGCCCCTCGAAGAACTGCGCCCACTTCGTATGGTGCGGCAGGATCGCCTGGTGGAGCATGTCCGGGTTGGAGACGACGATGTCGCCGCGGGTGCGCACCGCCTGGCGCGCATCGCCCGGCGTGTCGCCGTCGAAGGTGAAGGCCTTCACACCAAGGGTGGCCGCCTGATTGAGCGCATTGAGCTCGGCGACCTGGTCCTGGGCCAGGGCCTTGGTCGGAAATAGGTACAGGGCCTTGACGCCGCGCGTCAGCACCGCATCGAGGACCGGCAGGTTGTAGCAGAGGGTCTTGCCCGAGGCGGTCGGCGTCGCGATCACCAGGTGACGCCCCTCGGCGACCCGGTCCCAGGCGGCGCGCTGGTGACTGTAGAGACGCTCGACGCCGCGCGCCGCGAGCGCCTGGGCGAGGCCTGGATGCAGCCCGGGTGGCAGCGGGCGATATTGGGCCGCCGTCGCCGGGCGCACTAGCCGCCCCGTGATCCGTCCAGGGTAGCGCTGCTCCAAGCGCGCGACCATCCGTTCGACGGCCTCGGGGCGCGCCGCCGTCACGCCCTGCAACGGGATCGTCTGTGCCATCTCGCCGGTGTCTGCCGAACCTGTGCTCGCCGGGATTCGCGATCGGGTGAGGTTACCGCGAAACAGGCAGCGCCGCCTATCGGGTTACGGCACGCGCAACCCGACCGTTCCCATGAAACGGCGCGCGGGGACGCCGGCTGGACGTCGTCTCACACGTCGAGGTTCTCGGCGTTGAGCGCGTTGGTCTCGATGAAGTCGCGGCGCGGCTCGACCTGGTCGCCCATCAGGGTCGTGAAGATCTGGTCGGCGGCGATCGCGTCTTCGATCGTGACCTGGAGCAGGCGGCGCGACTCGGGGTTCATCGTCGTGTCCCAGAGCTGATCCGGGTTCATCTCGCCGAGCCCCTTGTAGCGCTGGATGAAGTAGCCCTTCTGGGCGTCGCCGATCAACCAGTCGACGCCCTGCCCGAAGGACTCGATCGCCTGTTCCTTCTCGCCACGGCGGACCCTGGCCCCGGGACCGAGCAGGGTCGCGACCTTCTCGCCGAAGTGGACGATGCGGTTGTAGTCGGCGCTCTTGAAGAACTCGATCGGGATGAAGCGCGTCTCGGGGATGCCGTGGACCAGGCGGATCACCTCCAGCCCCGGGTAGACGAGGTCGTCCGGTCCGCTCGCGGCAACCCGGTAGCTGACCGCCGGCGAGGCCTGGCGATTGAGGCGTTGGTCGAGCTCGGCCAGCCAGTCACCGAGCTGCGCCGCCTCCTCGAAGGCGGCGGGGGCCAGGCGCGGCAGGCCCTGGAGTTCGACGAGGACCCGCTCGTCGTAGCGCACCGCGAGGCGCTGGATGATGCGCTTGACGACCAGATACTCCTTCGCGAGCTCCTCCAGGGCCGACGCGCGCAGCGGCGGGGCCTCCGCGGCGACCTGCATGCTCGCCCCATCGAGGGCGGTCTGGAGCAGGGCCAGGCGTAGGCTCGCCTCGTCGAGCAGGTACTCCTCGTGCTTGCCGCGGCGCAGCTTGTAGAGCGGCGGCTGGGCGATGTAGATGTGGCCGCGCTCGACGAGTTCCGGCATCTGACGGTAGAAGAAGGTCAGCAGCAGGGTGCGGATGTGCGCGCCGTCGACGTCGGCATCCGTCATGATGATGATGCGGTGATAGCGCAGCTTGTCCGGGTCGTACTCCTCGCGCCCGATACCACAGCCCAGCGCCGTGATCAGGGTGCCGACCTCGGCCGAGGAGAGCATCTTCTCGAAACGCGCCTTCTCGACGTTGAGGATCTTGCCCTTGAGCGGCAGGATCGCCTGGAAGGCGCGGTCCCGGCCCTGCTTGGCCGAGCCGCCGGCCGAGTCGCCCTCGACGAGATAGAGCTCGGAGCGCGACGGGTCCTTCTCCTGGCAGTCGGCGAGCTTGCCGGGCAGGCCGGCGATATCGAGCACGCCCTTGCGGCGGGTCATCTCGCGGGCCTTGCGCGCCGCGTCGCGCGCCCGTGCGGCCTCCAGCATCTTGTTGACGATGGTCTTGGCCTCGGGCGGGTTCTCCTCGAGGAATTCGTCGAGCTTCTCGACGATCAGCGCCTCGACGACCGCCTTGACCTCGGAGGAGACGAGCTTGTCCTTGGTCTGGGACGAGAACTTCGGATCGGGGACCTTGACCGAGACGACGCCGGTCAACCCCTCGCGGGCGTCCTCGCCGATCGTCTTGACCTTCGCGGACTTGTCGAGCCCATTGCGCTCGATGTAGTTGTTCAGGGTGCGCGTCAGGCCGGCGCGAAAGCCGGCCAGATGGGTCCCACCGTCGCGCTGCGGGATATTGTTCGTGTAGCAGAAGATGCTCTCGTTGTAGGAATCGTTCCACTGCAGCGCGACCTCCACGGTCACCGACTGGCGCTCGGTGCAGAAGTGGAAGACGCTCGGGTGGATCGGCGCCTTGTTGCGGTTGAGATGCGCGACGAAGGCGCGGATCCCGCCCTCGTACTCGAACCGATCGCTCCGCCCGGTGGCCTCGTCGGTGAGCAGGATGCACACCCCCGAGTTCAGGAACGAGAGCTCCCGCAGGCGCTTGGCCAGGATGTCGTAGTGGAACTCGACGTCGGAGAAGATCTCGCGCGAGGGCTTGAAGCGGATCTCGGTACCGCTCTCGCCCGTCTCGCCGATGACCGCGAGTGGGTACAGGGGCTCGCCGAGGCGGTACTCCTGGCGGTGGACCCGGCCGTTGCGGCGGATCACGAGGTCGAGGTGCTCCGACAACGCATTGACGACCGACACGCCGACCCCGTGCAGCCCACCCGAAACCTTGTACGAGTTGTTGTCGAACTTCCCGCCGGCGTGCAAGACCGTCATGATCACCTCGGCCGCGGAACGGTTCTCCTCGACGTGCAGGTCGACCGGGATCCCGCGCCCATTGTCGACGACCGCCACCGAGCCGTCGGCGAGCAGCGTTACCCGGATCTCGTTGCAGTGACCGGCCAGGGCCTCGTCGATCGAGTTGTCGACGACCTCGAAGACCATGTGGTGCAGCCCGGTGCCGTCGTCCGTGTCGCCGATGTACATCCCCGGCCGCTTGCGCACCGCATCGAGACCGCGCAGCACCTTTATGTTCGAAGAATCGTATGACATTGATTGCACTCGTTCAGCTCGGCCACCGGCGGCGGCCGAAGGGTATGGCTTGCAGGCCGCTCAGGCGGCCGCGAGGTGGTCGAGCACCCGCACCATGAGCCGATTGGCCGCGGCGTAGGTCGCGGCATCGGCGGCACGGATGGTCTCCTCGTCCTGGACCCAGGGGCCGGGCACCAGCTCGTCGCGGCAATGCTCGAGGAGCGCCGCGGCGCTCTGCGGCGTCGTCTCCAGATGGAACTGAAGCGCGACGACGTGGCGCTCGACCTGAAAGGCCTGGGCCTCGCAGGCCGGGCTGCGCGCGAGCTGCACCGCGCCGGCCGGCAGCTCGAAGGTGTCGCCATGCCATTGGAAGACCCGGCAACGGCGCGGCAGCTCGAGCCGCCCCGGCGCCTCGCCGGGGGCGGCGGCGAGCCCCTCGATCTCGAACCAGCCGATCTCCCTCTCCGCATGGCGGTAGACCCGCGCGCCGAGGGCGCTGGCGATGAGCTGGGCGCCAAGGCAAACCCCGAGGACCCGCGTGCCGCGCGCGATCGCCGCGCGCAGGAAGGCCTTCTCGCCGCGCAGCCAGGGGTGCTCGCGCTCGTCGTTGACGCTCATCGGCCCGCCCAGCGCGATGATCAGGTCGAGGCCCTCGGGCGCGGGTAGGGCGTCGCCCGCGAAGAGGCGCGTGTAGTGGCAGACGGCCTCGCGCCCGGCGAGCCAGGCGGCCATCGAACCCGTGTCCTCGAAGGGCACGTGCTGGAGGATCTGGACCTTCATCGGCCTGCTCCCTGGTGGAACGGCGAGGGCTTCGCGGCGCCTCGAGCACTCGCGGCACCGCTGCCCGAGCGGCCCCGGTGACGGCCCGCTGGGTCCCAGGGCCGCACCCCGCTGCGGATCCCGGCATTATACCCGCTGCGGGCCGCTACTTGAGTGCCGTTCGCGGTCACCTCGCCGCCTGAGCCGGGGCCGTCGGGCTACGACGCGCGCCAACCTGCCCCTTCTCGGCGACCGCCCTGCCGGATCGCCCACCCGGATCGCCCGCCCGGATCGCTCACCGGGGTCGCTCACAGGCGGGCCCTACCGGCGCAGACGACGCCGGCGGGGGCCGCCGGGACGCATCGCCTGCCCGTCACGCCGATCAAGACGCCCCGTCGTGCTGTTCGGGCGTCGCCGCCCTTGACAGTAAACCATTGAATGGCTGAACATCGCACTCCCGTCTCGCACCTCCCCCCACGATGCCCGCCAAGAAGCTCTTCATCCAGACCTACGGCTGCCAGATGAACGAATACGACTCCGCCCGCCTGGCGGACGTCCTGCGCGTCTCGCACGGCCTGGAACTCGCGGAACGGCCGGAGGACGCCGACGTCCTGCTGCTCAACACCTGCTCGATCCGCGAGAAGGCCCAGGAGAAGGTCTTCTCCCAGCTCGGCCGCTGGCGGCCCTGGAAGGTGCACCGCCCCGACCTGATCATCGGCGTCGGCGGCTGCGTCGCGAGCCAGGAGGGCGAGGCGATCCGCACCCGGGCGCCGTTCGTCGACCTGATCTTCGGCCCGCAGACGTTGCATCGGCTGCCGAGCATGCTCGACGCGCTGGCCCGCGAGCGCGCGCCACAGATCGACGTCTCCTTCCCCGAGATCGAGAAGTTCGACTGCCTGCCGGCCCCGCGCGCCGACGGGCCGACGGCCTTCGTCTCGGTCATGGAGGGCTGCTCGAAGTATTGCAGCTACTGCGTCGTGCCCTACACTCGCGGCGAGGAGATCAGCCGGCCGTTCGACGACGTGATCGCCGAGGTCGCGGCCCTCGCCGAGCAGGGCGTGCGCGAGGTCAATCTGCTCGGGCAGAATGTCAATGCCTACCGCGGCGCGACCGACGATGGCGGCGAGGCCGATCTCGCGCTCTTGATCCGCTACGTCGCGGCGATCGAGGGCATCGACCGGATCCGCTTCACGACCAGCCACCCGGTCGAACTCTCCGATGACCTGATCGCCGCCTACCGCGACGTCCCCGAGCTCGCAAGCTACCTGCACCTGCCGATCCAGAGCGGCTCGGACCCGGTGCTCGCGCGGATGAAGCGCGGTCACACGGTCCTCGAATACAAGGCCAAGGTCCGCCGGCTGCGCGCCGCGCGCCCGGGGCTCAGCCTCGCGTCGGATTTCATCGTCGGCTTTCCCGGCGAGGGTGACGCCGACTTCGAGGCGACCCTGGCCCTGGTCGCGGAGCTCGGCTTCGACCAGAGCTACAGCTTCATCTACAGCCCCCGCCCCGGCACCCCGGCCGCCGACTACCCGGATTCGGTGCCGCTCGAGGTCAAGCAGGCCCGCCTCGCCCGCCTCCAGCAGCAGATCAACACCCAGGCGCAGGCGCTCAGCCGGCGCATGGTCGGCACCCGCCAGCGGATCCTCGTCGAGGGGCCGGCGCGCAAGGACCCGCGACAGCTCGCCGGGCGCACCGAGAACAACCGGGTCGTCAACTTCTCGGGGCCCGACCACCTGGTCGGACAGTTCGTCGACCTGACCATCACCGAGGCGCTGCCCAACTCGCTGCGCGGCGCCCTCAGCGACGCCTTCATCGCCTGATGCCGACGAGCGCCTCCGCCCTGCGGGTCGAGCCCGCGGTCCGCGACCTGGACCTGGCCCCGACCGACAACGTCCGGCTCGCCAACCTCTGCGGCCAGCTCGACCAGCACCTGCGCCAGATCGAGCGCCGGCTCGGCATCGAGATCGGCAACCGCGGGGCGAGCTTCCGCCTGGTCGGCGACGCGCCCGGCGTCGCCGCCGGCGAATTGGTCCTGCGCGCCCTCTATGCCGCGACCGAGCACGAGGTCCTGACCCCGGAGACGATCCACCTGCACCTCCAAGAATCGACCCTCGAGGCCGACCTCGCCGAATGCCGCAACCGGCTGCCGGAGGTCGTCATCAAGACCAAGCGCGGCCTGATCCGCGCCCGCGGCCCCAACCAGCAGGAATACCTGCACACGATCCAGCGCCACGACATCAACTTCGGCATCGGCCCAGCCGGCACCGGCAAGACCTACCTGGCCGTCGCGAGCGCCATCGAGGCGCTGGAGACCGACCGAGTGCGCCGCCTGCTGCTGGTGCGCCCGGCCGTCGAGGCCGGCGAGCGCCTCGGCTTCCTGCCCGGCGACCTGGCCCAGAAGATCGACCCCTACCTGCGCCCGCTCTACGACGCCCTGTTCGAGATGCTCGGCTTCGAGAAGGTCGGCAAGCTGATCGAACGCAACGTCATCGAGGTCGCGCCGCTCGCCTACATGCGTGGGCGCACGCTCAACGAATCCTTCATCATCCTGGACGAGGCGCAGAACACGACGCCCGAGCAGATGAAGATGTTCCTCACCCGCATCGGCTTCGGCTCGACGGCCGTGATCACCGGCGACATGACCCAGGTCGACCTGCCGCGCGGCCAGCCCTCGGGGCTGCGCCAGGCGGTGGAGATCCTGCGCGACGTGCCGGGCATCGGCTTCACCTTCTTCAACGCCCGCGACGTCGTGCGCCACGCCCTGGTGCAGCGCATCGTCAACGCCTACGACGCCTTCGACCGGCGCCGCGGCGATGACAACGCCTTTGCCGATCGCTGAGGCCGGGCGCCCCGCGATGGACCTCGAGCTTGATCTCCAGTGCGCGAGCGGCGCGCCGGACCTGCCCTCGGCCGCCGACTGCGCCGCCTGGGTCGCAGCCGCCCTGGCCGGGCGGCGCACCCGCGCCGAGGTGACGGTGCGTCTCGTCGACCTGGCCGAGGGCGCCGAGCTCAACCGCCGCTACCGCGGCAAGGAGGGACCGACGAACATCCTGTCGTTCCCGTTCGAGGCCCCGCCCGGCCTGCCCAACGCCATCGACCTGCTCGGGGACCTGGTCCTGTGCGCCCCGGTCGTCGCGCGCGAGGCCGCCGAACAGGGCAAACCGCCCGTCGCCCACTGGGCCCACCTGCTGGTCCACGGCACCCTGCACCTGCTCGGCCACGACCACGAGGACGCGGCCGCGGCCGCCGAGATGGAGAGGCTGGAAACGGTCATCTTGCGCGGGTTAGGATTCGATGATCCCTACGAGGAGATGGATTGAAACAATGACTAGCGATCGATCTAGCAACGGCTCGCGTCCATGGGGCTGGCTCGAACGACTCGGGCAGGTCTTCGGAAGCGAGCCGCAGGACCGGGAGCAACTCATCGAACGGCTCAAGCAGGCCAAGGAACGGGCCCTGCTCGATACCGACGCCCTGTGCATGATCGAGGGTGTCCTGCAGGTGGCCGATCAGCGCGTGCGCGACATCATGATCCCGCGCGCCGAGATGGTCGCCATCCGCCGCGACGACCCGCTGGAGCGGATCCTCGAGATCGCCGTCGAATCGGCCCACTCGCGCTTTCCCGTCGTCGGCGAGGACAAGGGCGAGGTGCTCGGCATCCTCATCGCCAAGGATCTGCTCGCCTACTGCTCGAACAACCGCCGCGGCTTCAACCTCCGCGACCTGCTGCGCTCGGCCTTCTTCGTGCCCGAGAGCAAGCGCCTCAACGTGCTGCTGAAGGAGTTCCGCGCCAGCCGCAACCACATGGCGATCGTCGTCGACGAGTACGGCGCCGCCGCCGGGCTGGTGACGATCGAGGACGTGCTCGAGCAGATCGTCGGCGAGATCGAGGACGAGCACGATTTCGACGAGGGCGCGAGCATCTTCCGGCGCAGCCGCAACGAGTACACGGCCAAGGCGCGCACCTCGATCGAGGACTTCAACGAGTACTTCGGCGCCGAGTTCTCGGACGCCGAGTTCGACACGATCGGCGGGTTGGTCGTCAACGCCCTCGGCCATGTGCCGAAGAAGGGCGAGACGGTCGAGATCGACGGCTTTCGCTTCGTCGTGATGCGCGCCGACAGCCGCCGGGTGCTGTTGCTCGGGATCCAGCCCATGCGACCGCTCGGCGACCCGGAGCAGGACGCCGGGCAGGACAGGACGGCCCAGGGCCGCCCGGGCTGAACCGGGCCGAGCGGCGGGGTACCGCCGCTCGGCTCGACGCGGCTCAGACCTTGCGGTCGTCCATCATCCGCTCGATGATCGGCTGGAGGATGATCTCCATCGCGAAGCCCATCTTGCCGCCGGGCACGACGATGGTGTTGCGGCGGGTCATGAAGGAGTCGTGGATCATCGCGAGCAGGTACGGGAAGTTGATATTGAGCCGCTCCGGTTCCTTGAAGCGGATGATGACGAAGCTCTCGTCCGGCGTCGGGATGTCACGGGCAATGAACGGGTTGGATGTGTCGACCGTCGAGACCCGCTGGAAGTTGATGTCGGTCAGCGAGAACTGCGGGACGATGTAATTGATGTAGTCGGGCATCCGACGCAGGATGGTGTCGACGATCGCCTCGGCCGAATAGCCCCGCTCGGCGTTGTCGCGATGGATCTTCTGGATCCACTCCAGGTTGACGATGGGGACGACCGCGACGCCGAGATCGACGTGACGGGCGACATTGTGCTCCTCGGTCACCACCAAGCCGTGCAGGCCCTCGTAGAAGAGCAGATCGGTATCGGGGGCGATCGTCTCCCAGGGCGTGAACTGACCGGGCTTCAGGTCGGTACCGAGGCGGGCATTGTGCATCGCCGCCTCGTCGTCGCTGTGGATGTAGTAGCGCTTGTCGCCGCTGCCGCTCTCGCCATAGCTCTGAAAGAGCGTCTCCAACAGGTCGAAGCGGTTGGCCTCGGCGCCGAAGTGGCTGAGGTTGCGGCTCTCATCGTGGGCCTTGGCCATCTGCACCTTCATCTCGGCCCGGTCGTAGCGATGGAAGCTGTCGCCCTCGATGACCGCCGGGTTGATCCCGTCGCGGTAGAAGATGTGCTCGAAGGCGCGCTTGACCGTGGTCGTGCCCGCGCCGGACGAACCGGTCACGGCGACGATGGGATGCTTCTTCGACATGGGGTACTCCTCTTTCTCTCAGTTGTGACCGGACCGCGGGCGAGCGCTCGGCCCACCAGGCGCACCACGGGGCGCCGACGGCGGTCTGCTGTTATTGTCGCGACGATACGGCACTCGGAAGATCGGCACGGGAAAACTTCGCCTCGAGCGCCGACTGGCCAATGGGCAGGACGGCGAAAGTTTTCGCTAATATACCATGAAGATCAATCCCCACCAGCGCACCGGCCGCAGCCGACGCGCCGCGGCCGGCCACATCAGGGAGGAATCGCACGATGCGTCGAACCTTCGGTTTGCCGCCCGACTTGCTCGGCCGGGCCGATTTCCAATCCGCCGTTGTACGCCTGGCGATCTGGGCCTTCGGCCTGGTCTACATCGGCCTGGGGGCCCACACGGGCTACTACGCGATCGATGTCTCCTACTTCGTCGCCCTGTTCGCGTTCTTTCTGGTCATCGCCATCGCCCTGCTGATCAGCGCGCTGCGGGTACCCGAGTCGACGCCGCGGCGCTACCTGGGGCTGCTCATCGACATCCTCGCCACCAGCCTCGTGATCCAGCTCACGCAGGAGGCCATCAGCCCCTTCTACCTCTTCTACATCTGGGTCTTCATCTCGGCCGGCACCCGCTACGGGCGCAGCGAGCTGATCTTCGCCACCGTCGTCTCGGTGCTCGCGTACAACGCCGTCCTGATGAGCCTGGATCACTGGTCGCGACACCCGTTCGAGGCGGCCTTCTTCATGCTCCTGCTGGTGGCCCTGCCGCTCTACCAGTACTCGCTGCTGCGCCGGGTCCAGCAGGCGCGCGCCGAGGCCGAACGGGCCAATCGGGCGAAGAGCGACTTCCTGGCCTTCATGACCCACGAACTGCGCACGCCCCTGACCGGGGTGATCGGCATGACCGACCTCCTCGAGACCACCGAACTCACCGACGAACAGCGCGACTACGTCGTCGCCATCTCGCGCTCGGCCGAGCTCCTGGGGTCCCTTATCGGAAACATCCTCGACCTCTCGAAGATCGATGCCCGCCAACTCCGGTTGGAGGAGACGCCGTTCGACCTGCGCGCGACCGTCAAGGATGTCTGCGGGCTCATGGAGCCACTGGCCCTGGGCAAGGGCCTGGAGTTGATCCTGCGGGTCGCACCGGGGTTGCCGGCCCGCCATATCGGCGACCCGCTGCGCGTGCGCCAGATCCTGCTCAACCTGCTCGGCAACGCGGTCAAGTTCACCGAACAGGGCGAGGTCGAGCTTAGCGTGACGCCGCGCCCGGCGGAGGCCGCGCTCGATCGGCCGCACCTCTTGTTCGAGGTCCGCGACACCGGCATCGGGATCCCGGCCGACAAGCTCACGACCATCTTCGAGAGCTTCCGCCAGGCCGACGAATCGACGACCCGTCGCTTCGGCGGCTCAGGCCTCGGCACGACGATCGCCCGCGACCTCGCGCAATTGATGGGCGGGGCCATCGGTGTCGACAGCGTCGAGGGTCGAGGCAGCCGCTTCTGGGTGCGCCTGCCGCTCGCCCCGGCCGAGGCGCCGCCGCCAAGCATCGACGGCCGGCTGAGCGGCCTGCGGGCGCTCATCTTCGAACGCAACACGACCTATCGGACCCTGATCTGCGACGAGCTCGCGGCGGTCGGGGTCCGCTGCGAGGAGGCCGAGGACATCACCCGACTCAGCCGCCTGATCACCGAGCCCACGGACCTGCTGATCGTCGCCGACGCGCCCCAACCGGTCGACATGGCGGCGATGCTCGACCTCTTCCGGAGGACCTTCGAACGGACCCTGCCCTGCCTCTGCCTGACCTACGCCGGGCGGCGCACCGCCCAGGTCGATCAGTTCTGCGCCGCCCACCTCGACAAGCCCTTCATTGCCGAGGAACTGATCACGACCCTCATCGACCTGACCAGCCGCGACGCGACCCGAGACCCCCCCGAGCACCGCACCGCGGCGGCCCGCCCCCGACCACTGGCACCGGCTCGGCCCGACGCCGCCGAGATCCGCATCCTGGTCGCCGAGGACAACGAGATCGCCGCCAAGGTGATCCGGACCTTCCTCGAGCGCCTCGGCTTCGCGGTCGTCCTCGTCGACGACGGCGAGGAGGCGCTGCGCACGGCGCGCGAGGGCCGCTTCGACATCGCCTTCATCGACCTGCGCATGCCCAAGCTCGATGGCATCGCCTTCACCCGCGCCTACCGCGCCGAGGAGCGCGCCGGCCACCTGCCGATCATCGCCCTGACCGCCAACGCGGCCGAAGACACCAAGACCGCCTGCCTCGCCGCCGGCATGGACGACTTCCTCTCCAAGCCCGTCAAGGCCGACTCGCTGCGCGACGTCGTCGCACGCTTCGTGCCCGCGATACCGACCTGACGACCGCGACCACGCCGGCTCGGCCGCCCCCGGCCGAGCCGGACGCAGTGACGGGCGGCACCTCTGGTTCAAGATGCGAATTGTCCGCATGGGCATGACTCGCGACCGATCGAAGCCCGCAGCGAGTCCCGGATCCTGCACGACCTCCGCACAGCGACCGACCTCCGCATTCCGTGCCGCCGTAGGTGCGGCTTCAGCCGCAACACCGCTTGGCAAGCCCAACCGCGGAGTCCATGCGGTCGCGTGCATGTTGAACGGCTAGACTAGACTTGCCTGGGGGGTGGGAATGGCGGCTGAAGCCGCACCTAGGGGGCGGCGCCTGTCCGGTAGCGACTGCGACGACCTGCGGGAGGGCGGGTCAGGGGCCGCACTCGAGGCGTGCGCCGGTCATGTCCGAACCGACACGCGGATGGGGAGAGGTCGCGGGAGGGACCCCCAGGGTTGCCCTGGGGGCCAAGTGCCCGATCCGTGGCGGATCAGGTCGATGTCATCTCGTCACGAGGGTCGTGGCGAATCACTCGGAAGGCGCTGGCGCACTCGGATTCAGACACACCGCTTCGCAGTTCGGGAGCCCGACGCAGACCTTGACGGGCCCGCAGGGACGATCGCCGGTGAGGGTCCCGCCACCGGCGGTGCCCTGGCACTCATACTCGCAGGTCCGGAAGCCGCCGGTGCAGAAGAGGAGCTGCCCATCGCAGGCCGACGGAGAAAGCACCTCGGGGGACATGGCGCCCCGCTTCGTCAGGACCTCGTAGGCGGTCAAGGCATCGGCGAATTCGCCCGGCGAGACATCCACGCCTTCGTAATCGGAACCAAGCGACCCCGCATTGGCCGATGGCAGAATCCTGTCGGCATAGGCCGTGCCGCCTAAGAGAAAAATCGCCGCGAAAAACGTCAAAAGTATGGCCGTCTTCTTCATCGGATGAGTCTCCATTCAATCTACCAACGGTTTCGTAACCTGAATCACTGCCAGACCCCGCGGCCTGCAGCCCCAACGCTTGGCTCCTCGCAAGGGTGCCCAAAACTTTCCCCACGAGCAACCCTTTCAAGGCGCGTCACGGACGACGCGACCGTCGTCCCGCCCTCGTTCCGCCAAACCAACCGATTGAAAACGAAGAAAGGGGCATGCGAGTAACGAAAGGCGCCTTGAATTTCTCGGGACGCCCTCGATAATTGCGCATTCGCCGACCTGGGCCGGCGCCCAAGGCCTGTTCAGGGCCGGGAACGAGGGCGCCGGCACGACACCAGTCGCTCGCGAATTACAGGAGAAGATAGACGATCCCACCCCCCTGTCAAGGTCCCTGGACACCCGAGACGGACAAGGTTGTGAACCTGTACCGCGATTCGCGACGCGAGGGGCACTGTCGGTCGGATCTGCGACGCGCCCGCCGCTTGATCGGCACGCTCGTCGCCCAAACGGCGGCTCGGGCGAACGCGCGGCGTGCCAAAGCGAACCGCCCGACCCGCGACCGGTCCAACGCCAACATGCCCGCCACGCGACACGATTCTGGAAGGACCGCCATGCCTCGACGCCTCCCTGGTAACCGCCATGTCCGAACCTGACCTCCTCGAAGCATTGCGGATCGACAATGGCGAACGCGAGGGCCGCGGCGACCGGCGCTGGCTCTGGCCGCTCGTCCTCGTCCTGGTCCTCGCGCTGGTCGGGATCGGCGGCTACCGGGCCCTGTTCGGCCAGGCCCTGACCGTCGACACGATCGTCGTCGAGACCCGCGGCGTAGGCCCCGCGACCCTGCTCGACGCGACCGGCTATGTTGTCGCGCGCCGCCAGGCGACGGTGTCGAGCAAGATCTCGGGCAAGCTCGCCGAGGTGCTGATCGAGGAGGGCGAGCGGGTCGCGGCCGGCGATGTGCTGGCGCGCCTCGACGATGCCGACGCCAAGGCCCAGGTCGCGCTGCGGCAGGCCCGCGTCGCCGCCGCCCGCGCCCAACTCGGCCAGATCGAGGCCCAGCTCGAACAGGCGCGGCGCGCCGAGCGGCGCCAGGAGGGGCTCGATGCCCGGCGGCTGACATCGGAGGAGGCGCTGGACTTGGCGCGCACCCAGGTGCGCACCCTCGAGGCGCAGCTCGCGGCGAGCCGCAGCCAGGTCCAGGTCGCCGAGGCGGAGCTCGCGGTGGCGCAGGTCGACTACGACAACACCATCGTGCGGGCGCCCTTCGCCGGCGTGGTCGTCGCCAAAGCGGCCCAGCCCGGGGAGATCGTCTCGCCCGTGTCGGCCGGCGGCGGCTTCACCCGCACCGGCATCGGCACCATCGTCGACATGGCCTCGCTGGAGATCGAGGTCGATGTCAACGAGGCCTTCATCGACCGGGTCGCCCCGGGCCAGCCGGTCGTCGCGACGCTCGACGCCTATCCGGACTGGCGGATCCCGGCCGAGGTGATCGCGATCATCCCGACCGCCGAACGCGCGAAGGCGACGATCCGCGTGCGCATCGCGATCCTCGTCGAGGACCCGCGCCTGGTGCCCGAGATGGGCGTGCGGGTGTCGTTCCTCGAGGCGCCGCAGGCCGAAGGCAAGCGCCAGGCCAACGGCGTATTGGTGCCGGCGACGGCGGTCCGCGCGCGCGACGGGGCGAGCGTCGTCTATGTCGTCGACGGCGAGCGCGCCCGCGAGCGGAGCGTCACGCCCGGGGCCGAGCTCGGCGAACAGCGCCTGATCGAGGCGGGGCTGACCCCGGGCGAGCGGATCGTGCGCACGCCGCCGGCCGACCTGACCGACGGGGCGCGCATCGCGCCCCGCCCGGGCGCCTGAGCCGCGCCCCGGATGGACGTACCCGCCCCTACCCCGATCGGCGAGCCGCTGGTCATGATCCGCGGCGTGAGCAAGGTCTACACGCGCGGCCGCGAGCGCCTCGAGGTCCTGCACGGCGTCGACCTCGACATCCCCGCCGGTGACTTCCTCGCGCTGATGGGGCCATCGGGCTCCGGCAAGAGCACGCTGCTCAACATGATCGCCGGCCTCGACGTGCCGAGCGCCGGGACCCTGCACGTGGCCGGGCAGCGCATCGACCGCCTCTCCGAGACGGCGCTGGCCCGCTGGCGGGCGGCCAATGTCGGCTTCGTGTTCCAGTTCTACAACCTGCTGCCGGCCCTCTCGGCGCAGCGCAATGTCGAGCTGCCGCTGCTGCTGACGCGCCTCTCGGCGGCGCGCCGCCGCCGCAATGCCGCCATCGCGCTGCGCCTCGTCGGGCTCGCCGACCGCGCCGGGCACAAGCCCGCCGAGCTCTCGGGCGGCCAGCAGCAGCGGGTCGCGATCGCCCGGGCGATCGTCTCGGACCCGACGCTGCTCGTCTGCGACGAACCGACCGGCGATCTCGACCGCCACTCGGCCGAGGAGGTCCTGGCGCTGCTCCAGCGGCTGAACCGCGAGCACGGCAAGACGATGATCATGGTCACCCACGACCCGAAGGCGGCCGAGTTCGCCAAGCGCGTCCTGCACCTCGACAAGGGCGTCCTGGTCGAGGCCAGCGAGGCGCCCGCGAGCGGCCCGTGAAGTACCTGCCGCTCGTCCTCGCCGGCCTGCTGCGCAAGAAGCCGCGCACGCTGTTGACGCTCCTGTCGGTAGCCGCGGCCTTCGCCCTCTTCGGCATGCTCGATGCGGTGCGCGTCGCCTTCACCGCACCCGAGACGGCCACCGGCATCGACCGGCTCATCGTCTCCTCGCGGCTGTCGCTGACCCAGACCCTGCCCTCCTCGTACCTGGCGCGGATCGCCTCGGTCCCGGGCGTGGCCGGGGTGGCCCACGCCGACTGGTTCGGCGGCATCTACCAGGATCCGAAGAATTTCTTCCCCAACATCGCGGTCAGCGACAACTACCTGACCCTGCACCCGGAGTACGAGCTGCCGCCGGCGCAGCAGCAGGCCTTCCTCAAGACGCGCACCGGTGCCATCGTCGGTGCCGCCCTGGCCGAGCGCTTCGGCTGGCGGCTCGGCGACAAGATCCCGCTCCAGGGTGCCCTCTACCCGAACAAGGACGGCACCGACCGTTGGCTCCTCGACCTGGTCGGCATCTACCGGGTCGGCGACGCCCAGCTGCGCGGACTGGAGCGCCAGCTCCTGTTCCGCTACGCCTATTTCGACGAGGGCCGCACGCTCGGGGAGGGGACGGTCGGCTGGTTCACGGTACGGGTCGCCGATCCGCGTCAGGCCGACCGCGTCGCCCAGGCGATCGATCGGCAGTTCGCGAACTCGGCGTTCGAGACCACGGCGCGCAGCGAGCGCGACTTCCAGCGCTCGTTCGCCCAGCAGATCGGCGACATCGGGCTGATCGTCACGGCCATCATGGCGGCGGTCTTCTTCACGCTGCTGCTGCTCACCGGCAACACGATGGCCCAGGCGATCCGCGAGCGCATCCCGGAGCTCGCCGTCCTCAAGACGATCGGCTTCAGCAACCGGGCCGTGCTCCTGCTGGTCATGGCCGAGTCGGTGACGCTGCTCGTGCTCGGCGGCCTGGCCGGCCTCGTCATGGCGCGGCTCGCGCTGCCGGTGATCAGCGAGGCGACCTCGGGGCAGCTCGATGTCGTGATGGCGACCCGCAGTTGGCTCCTCGGGGGCGTACTGATGGTCGCGATCGGCCTCATCGTCGGCCTGCCGCCGGCGCTCAAGGCGATGCGCCTGCGCATCGTCGACGCCCTCGCCGGACGCTGAGCGGGGCGCGAGCGATGGCCCACTTCGCCAAGCCCCTGCGCACGCTTGTCGGGTCCCTGGCCGGCCTGGCGCTCGCCGCCGGCTGGCTCTGGCAGCCGTTCCTGATGCTCGGACTGCTGGCCGGTCTGCTCTACTGGCTGGTCGCCGCCCGTCAGGGGCGCCAAGCGCTCGAGATCACCCGGGTCGGGCTCGCGACCATCCCGCAGCGGCTCGGGGCGACCTCGGTGGTCGTCGTCGGCATCGCCGGCGTGGTCGCCGTGCTGGTCGCGATGCAGGCGATGGCGGCCGGGTTCGAGGCGACCGTGACCCGGGCCGGCAACGACGAGACGGCCATCGTGCTGCGCGCCGGGGCCAACGCCGAGGTCTCCTCGGTCGTCGAGCGCTCGGCGGTACCGCTGATCATGCAGGCCCCGGGCGTGCGCCGCGACGCGCGCGATGTGCCGCTCGCGACGGCCGACGTGGTGCTGGTCGCGACGGTGCCGCGCCGCTCGACCGGGGCCGATGCGAACCTCGAGGTGCGCGGCATCGGGCCGCTCGCCTGGCAGGTGCGCCCGCAGGTGCGCATCGTCGCCGGGCGGCGCTTCGAGTCGGGGCGCCGAGAGCTGATCGTCGGGGAGGGGGCGCGGACCCAATTCCGGGGGCTGGAGATCGGCGACGAACTGCGGATGAACAATGAGGGCTGGCGGGTCGTCGGGGTCTTCGCCTCCGGCGACACCCACGAGTCGGAGGTCTGGACCGACGCCGAGACGCTCGCCGCCGCCCACCGCCGCAACGGCTTCCAGTCGGTCATCGCGGCCCTCGACTCGCCGGCGGCGATCGAGACGCTGCGCGCGGCGCTCGCCGCCGATCCCCGCCTGCGCGTCGACGTCGAGACGACGCGCACCTACTATAGGCAGCAGTCCGAGCGGCTGACGACGGCGATCCGCGCGATCGGCACCGGCGTGGCCGCGATCATGGCCCTCGGCGCCGTCTTCGGTGCCCTGAACACCATGTACACGGCCGTCTCGCAGCGCGCCCGCGAGATCGCGACGCTGCGCGCGCTCGGCTTCACGGCCGCCCCGGTCGTCGTTTCGGTCCTGCTCGAGACGATGGCACTCGCGCTCGCCGGCGGCCTGCTCGGCGCCGGCATCGCCTGGGCGCTCTTCAACGGCTTCACCGTCTCGACGCTCGGGTCGAACTTCAGCCAGGTGGTCTTCCAGTTCCAGGTCACCCCGGAGCTCCTCGGACGCGGCCTGCAATGGGCCCTCGGCATCGGGCTCCTCGGCGGCCTGCTACCGGCTCTGCGCGCCGCGACCCTGCCGGTGACGGTGGCGCTGCGCGAGTCCTGAGCAGGCTGGCGGCGCCGCGCGGCGCGCCCTACCGGTGCCGCGGCACGGGCGCCCCCTCGGGAGGCGACCCCACCGCCGGGGCCGCGGGACGCAGCCAGCGCTCGGCGAACGCCTCGGCGGACAGGGCGCGGTCGAACAGGAAGCCCTGTCCCAGGTCGCAGCCGATCGCGAGCAGGATCTCGCGCTGTTCCTCGGTCTCCACCCCCTCGGCGATGACCTCCAGGCCCAGGCTGCGCCCGAGGGCGACGATCGTCGCCGCCAGGATGCGATCGTCGGGATGCGCGGCGAGGTCACGCACGAAGCCGCGGTCGATCTTCACGGCCTGAATCGGCAGTCGCTTCAGATAGCCGAGGCTCGAGTACCCGGTACCGAAGTCGTCGATCGCAAGCTGCACGCCCAGCGCCCGCAGCGCGAGCAGGATCTCGCGGGTCCGGACCCCGCCGTCGAGCAGGCTCGACTCGGTCAGCTCCAGCGCCAGCGCCTCGGCCGGCACCTCGTAGCGCGTCAGCAGGGTCTCGATACGGGTCGCGAGCCGCGGGTCGCGAAAGTGTTGCGGCGACAGGTTGACGGCCACCGTGAGCGGCGGCAGGCCGGCGGCCCGCCAGGCGGCGAGCTGGCCGATGACCGCCTCGAGGATCCAGTCGCCGATCTCGACGATCAGGTGGCTGGCCTCGGCGACCGGGATGAAACGATCCGGCGGGATCAACCCCCGCTCGTCGTGACGCCAGCGGATCAGGGCCTCGGCGCCCACCAGTCGGCCGTCGGCGAGTCGCACCTTCGGCTGATACCAGGCGAGCATGCCGCCGGTGGCGATCGACCTGCGCAGGTCGGACTCCAGGACGAGGCGCTCGACGGCCGCGGCGTTCATTTCCGGCGTGAAGAAGACCCGGGTGGCACGGCCCTCGAGCTTGGCCTGATGGAGGGCCGTATCGGCGTTCCTCAGCAGTTCGGCCATCGTCTTGCCGTCCTGCGGAGAGATGGCGATGCCGATCGACAGGGTGATCCGCACCATCTGCCCGGCCAGGTCGAACGGCTCCTGGAAGGCGTCGATGAGCCGCTCGGCCGCGCGCAGCGCCCCATCGCGCCCGGTCTCGGGCAGCAGCAACGCGAACTCGTCGCCGCCGAGTCGCCCGACGGTGTCGGTATCGCGGCTCGCCGCGCGCAACCGCGCGGCGACCTGCAGCAGCAGGTCGTCGCCGACGGCGTGGCCGAGCGAATCATTGATGCCCTTGAAGTGATCGAGGTCGACGGCCAGCACCGCCAGTGTCCCGCGACGATTCTCCGCGAGCGCCAGGGCCAGATCGCCGCGCCGGTTCAGCAGGACCCGATTCGGCAGATCCGTCAAGGCGTCGTAGTGGGCCAGGTGCTCGATGCGGTGCTCGGTCTCCTTCTGGTGGGTGATGTCGGCACCGACGATGACGTAATGGGTCAATTCCCCCTCGTCGCCGCGGACCTCGCTGACGGTGGCGACCATGACGAAGACCGCACCGTCCTGGCGCCGGTTGACGAGTTCGCCCTGCCAGACCCCGTCGCGACCGACTGCGCGCCAGATCCCCGCATAGAAGGCCGTCGCCTGGCGGCCGGCATGCAGAAAGGTCGGCTCGCGCCCCAGGGCCTCGGCCTCCGGATAGCCGCTCAGGCGCGTGAAGGCCGGATTGACCGCGACGATCCGTCGCCCGGTATCCATGACCAGGATCGCATCGTGCACCGCCTCGAAGACCGCCGCCGCGAGGCGGCGGCGCTCGCTGGCGCGGCGCCGCTCCGAGATCTCGGTGAAGAAGATCGCGACCGCATCGCCGGCGGATTGGAAGGCCGTGATCTCGTAGAGGCCGTCGATCGAACCATCGGGGTAGCGGATCTCCGGCCAATAGCGGACGCCGCCCGCGCGCGCCAGCCGGCGCAGGGTCGCGGGGAACGAGGTGCCCCGCAGCGCCGGGAAGAGCGCCTCGAGGGGGCGGCCGATCGCATCGCCCGCGGGCCAGCCGAGGGTCGCGTGCGCGACCCGGTTGGCGACCCGCAGGACCAGCCGACCGTCGGGGAGGAGGTCGAAGAGCAGGCAGCCCCAGGGGGCATGATCGAGGATGCTGCGCAGGCGCCGCTCGTTCTCCTGGAGGGCGACGTCCCGGGCGGCCGCCAGGGCCTCGGCCCGCGCACGCCGCGCCGAGAGCCGGTAGAGCGCCCCCGCCAGGAACAGGGTCGCCGAGAGCCCGAGGACCAGCATCCAAGGGGTCGTCGTGGACGCATGGGCCGGCAGACCGAGGCCATCGAGGATCGCCAGCGTCACCGTCAGGCCGATCAGGGCCGCGACCGTTGCCGTGCCCCAGGCCGAGGCCGCCCCCGACCGCCCGCGCAGCCGGCCCGCATTGGATGTGGCCACCGCGACCAGCCAGGCCAGGGCCGCCAGACCGAGGATGCCGATCATCGTGCGGCTCGTGCGCCGCGCGGTCACCGCGATGTCGTCGCGCACGGCGACCCGCAATAGCGCCGCGGGTCGCCCGTCGAGTCCATCGAGGACGACCGAGAGCACACCCGACGGCTCGGGCCCGGTGGAAAGGAACCGGCGCCGCCCGGCGCCCTCCGCTGGAGGATCCTCGGCGGCAAGGAGCGCGAAGCGCAGGCCGGCGCGCTGGCCGAGGGTTCGCTGCCAGTCCGCATCGGCACGCAACCCGACGAGGAGCACCGCCCATGGCGGACCGCGGCCCGCCGCCGGCACGGGATGCAGGGCCACCAGCAGGGGCCCGTCGCGGCTGGCCACCAGGCCGGCCGCCCCCCGTCCCTCGCCGCGGGCCTGGCGCAGCGGCCCGCTCAGGGCCGGGGCGGCCACGAGTGCATCGCCCCCCCTGCCCGAGTCGCCGGCCGGGGCCGGCCGACCGGCCCGGGCGAGGACCTCGCCCGCCGGCCCAACGAGGGCGGCGAGGTCGATCGGCTCGGGACAGGCACCGACGGACTCGTCCTCGGGCGCGACGCGACCGCCGGGCGCGCCGGGCGCATCGGTGCCGGCGAGGGCGGCACGGGCGGCCCGACAGGCCGCCGCCGAGGCCAGCCGGACCAATTCGCCCTCGACGAGGAGACGGGCGCGCACCAGGTCCTCCCCGGCCTGGGCGCGCTGCACGCGCTCGAAGGCCCGCTGGACGACGAGCCGGTCGACGGCGACGATGATCGACAGTACCGCGACGAAACCGACGATCGCCCAAGCGACGGCGCGCAATCGTTCCGACATGACGAGATCCTTCCGTGTGCGAGTCCGATCGAATGGGGCGCCCCAACGCGCGCATCCAGCCGCGACGGCGAGCCGGATCCATCGGGGCCATCCCGCCGGCGGCATGGCGACGACGCCCGGCGGGCGCTGCGAACCCTGCGTAGCGCCCGCGGCATTCGGCCCACGCTGGTTGGCCTGCCCCGGGGGCACGATCGCCTCGATTCTACGCAGCCCGGCGACCGGCGTTCACACTGGGACCCGACCACAGCGAAGAACTGTGAACCAAGAGCCAGATTCGCGCCCACGCCGCGGGCAGGCGAGCGCGGATCTCCCTTGGTTCCCTCGGGCGGCAACGAGACCGTTTTCGGTATACCATCTGCGTTGCGCCGGACGAGGCGACCGCGCGGCCATGGGGCGAAGGTCCGAGCCCGGGTCGGCGATGCGCTCCAATCGCGACGGCCCCACCGCACAGAGACGGCAGCCTCGGTAGGCCGCGGCGGTCCCTGTCCAGCTTCCTCAAATCCACATGGAGTCGGCCCTCAGTCCAATGAACAAGCTGCCCATCCTCCTCGCGCTCGGCCTGTTCGCGGCCGCGGCGCTGGCCGACGATGACCTGATGCAGGAATACCTCTCGGCCCCGGCCCTGCCGCCGGCCTCGCTGACCGACGACGCCGTCGAACCGGAGGTCACCATCATCGAGCGCGGCCAGGACGTCATCTACGAGTACCGGGTGCGCGGCCAGCTGTACATGGCCAAGATCATCCCCGTCGCCGGACCGCCCTACTACCTGCTCGATACCGACGGCGACGGGGCCCTCGACACCCGCGACGACCAGCCATGGAACATGGCCACGCAGCAGTGGCTCCTGTTCGATTGGTAGGATGGGCCGCCGCCGGGACCCCATGAACGCAGGCCCAGCCCACGGCCCCCGCTGGGCGGCCCTGATCGGCGCCCTGGAGCGGATCAACGACCTCGTCGGCCGCACCGTCGCCTGGTTGGCCCTGGCGATGGTCGCAGTCACCTTCCTCGTCGTCGTCCTGCGCTACCTCTTCGACCTCGGCTGGATCGCGCTGCAGGAGTCGGTCACCTACATGCACGCGCTCCTCTTCATGCTAGGCATCGGCTATGCGCTGCGCCACGACGGCCACGTGCGGGTCGACATCTTCTACCAGCGCCTCTCGCCGCGCGGGCGCGCCTGGGTCGACCTCCTGGGGACGCTGCTGCTGCTCTTCCCGGTCTGCCTATTCATCGCCTGGATGGCCTGGGACTATGTCGCCGCCTCCTGGGCCGTCGCCGAGGCGTCGCGGGAGGCGGGCGGGCTGCCCGGGGTCTACCTGCTCAAGGCGCTGATCCTGGTCATGCCGGCCCTGGTGATGGTCCAGGGGCTCGCGACGGCGCTGCGCAATGCGCTGTTCCTCGCCGGAATCGCCGTCCCGGACGCGGACGCGGATGCGGATGCGTCTGAGCGCGAGCGGGGCGCCGGCTGATGGCCGACTGGCTGCCGCTGCTGCTGTTCGTCGCGGTCGGGCTCACGCTGCTGCTCGGCTATCCGGTGGCCCTGTCGCTCGGCGGCAGCGCCCTGTTGTTCGCCCTGCTCGGGATGGCCTTCGACCTCTTCGATCCGGCCTTCCTCGAGGCGCTGCCCAACCGCCTCTACGGGATCATGACCAACGAGACCCTGATCGCGGTCCCGCTGTTCGTCTTCATGGGCGTCATGCTCGAGCGCTCGCGCATCGCCGAGGACCTGCTCGACACCATGGCCACCCTGTTCGGTCCGCTGCGCGGCGGGCTGGGGATCGCCGTCGTACTGGTCGGCGCCCTGCTCGCGGCCAGCACCGGCATCGTCGGCGCGACCGTCGTCACGATGGGCCTGCTGGCGCTGCCGGCGATGCTGCGTCGCGGCTACGACCCGCGGCTCGCGGCCGGCACCATCTGCGCGTCCGGCACCCTCGGGCAGATCATTCCCCCCTCGATCATCCTGGTCCTGCTCGGCGACATCCTGTCGTCGTCCTACCAGGAGGCGCAACTGAAGATGGGCATCTTCGCGCCGGAGACCGTCTCGGTCGGCGACCTCTTCGTCGGCGCCCTGGTGCCTGGCCTCCTGCTCGTGGTCCTCTATATCGGCTATCTGGCCGCGGTCGCCTGGCTGCGACCCGGCGCGGCACCGGCGATCCCGCGCACCGAACGCGCACGCGACAGGACCGCGCTGTGGGGACGGGTGATGCGGGTGATGGTCCCGCCGCTGGCGCTGATGGTGGCGGTGCTGGGCTCGATCATGGCCGGGCTGGCCACGCCGACCGAGGCGGCCTCCGTGGGCGCCGTGGGGGCACTGGCGCTCGCGGCGCTCCAGCGGCGCCTGACGCTCGCCGGCCTGCGCGAGGTAGTTCGGCGCACGACGATCGTCTCGAGCATGGTCTTCTTCATCTTCGTCGGCGCCGCGATCTTCTCGCTCGTCTTCCGCGGCCTCGACGGCGATCGGCTGGTGACCGACTTCCTGACCGGTCTGCCGGGCGGGACCGTTGTGGCGCTGGCCTTCGTGATGTTGACCCTCTTCCTGCTCGGCTTCATCCTCGACTTCATCGAGATCACCTTCGTGGTCGTGCCGATCGTCGCGCCCGTGCTGCTCGCGATGGGCGTCGATCCTGTCTGGCTCGGGATCATGATCGCGATCAACCTCCAGACCTCGTTCCTAACGCCACCCTTCGGCTTCTCGCTCTTCTACTTCCGCGGCGTCGCGCCGGCGACCCTGACCACCGGCCAGATCTACCGGGGCGCGCTGCCGTTCATCGCGATCCAGTTGCTGGTCCTTCTGCTCCTCGCGCTCGCGCCCAGTCTCGCGACCTGGCTGCCGGACGCGCTCTACTGACCGTCGGGCAAGCCCCAAGACCAAGGGAGACACGACGCCAAGGCTTGGGCATCGCCCGCAACAGAAGGGGGCAAGGTCGCCATGCGCCCCGGGCCTGGCTGGGCACGACCCGAGCAGGGCCCGATGGACGGCTCACCGCCGACGCTCGACCGCCAAGCGAAGGGGCGATGGCGCGCCGGAGACGACTCTCACCCCCGAGGACGCGGCGACAGGGATGGGCGGACGCGATGCTGCGGGGGATCAGTACAGGGAGGACGGCTCGCGGGCGGGGATCGCCGGACGGTGCGGCCGGTGCGCCAGTTCGTGGGCACCGATCAGGCCGCGGTAGAGTTCGTCCTGGGGGTCGCGGAACATCACCCCGATGCCGCCGCCCTGGTGGTGGATGACGATCGCCGGGATCAGCCATTCCCGCCCGAGGCACTGGAGCTCCAACTCGACGAGGGTCCCCGTGGGCAGGGTCACGGCCCGCACGTCCAGATACATGCCCTGCTCGGACAGGTTCCGCGCCCGCGCATGCGAGAAGCGACGGCGCCGATAGCGGATCTGGACTTGCAGGTCAATGGCATAGCGCTTGCCGTATCGGCGCTCGACGGACATGATCGGACTCTCCAGGGTTCTTTCTCCTTCTTCTAAAACATCTTAGATGCAAAACTTGACGACCGAGTTCCATCGACGTGACCGAACGGTGACACGGCCGCACCGTCACCCGGACGCGCCCGTGTCGGCGCGCTTCGTCGCCTCCGATCGAAACAGCCAGTACAGCGCCACCCCCGCCACCAGCGTCGCGACACCGTAGAACGCCACCACCGGACGGCTCGCCAGCGTGTAGACGAGGATCCACAGGTTGCCGGCGATGAACAGGAGCGGCGTGAGCGGATAGCCGAGGGTGCGGTACGGCCGCGGCGCCTCGGGACACAGGTGGCGCAGGCGCATCAGGCCGGCGACCGTCAGCGCCGCCGAGAGCGAGAGCGTGAAGCCGATGTAGATCAGCAGCGCGTCGTAGGCGGCGGCGAGGATCATCAGGATCGCGATCGCCGCCTGTAACAGGATCGCCTGGGCCGGCGTGCGCCGCGCCACGTGGACGCGGCCGAAGCGACGAAAGAAGAGCCCGTCGCGCGCCATCGCATAGTAGACCCGCGGCCCGGCCATGATCATCGCGCTCAGCACCGAGAGCAGCCCGAGCGCGATCGCCAGGCCGAAGAGGGTGCCGATCCCGCCCCCGAAGAGGGCCGCGGCGGCCGCCGTGCCGATCTCCAGGACACCGCGCATCGCCGCCGGCGGCAGGGCGTAGACGTAGACGAGATTGAGCGCCAAGTAGAGGACGACGACCAGAGCGGTGCCGAGCGCCAGGGCACGCGGCAGATTGCGCCCCGGATCGCGGATCTCGCCGCCGAGGTAGGCCGCGGCGTTCCAGCCGCTGTAGGCGAACGAGACGAAGATCAGCGCCACGGCGAAGTCGGCAGCACTGCCGGAGACATCGGGCAACGTCCGCCCCAGGTGACCGAAGTCGCCGCGCCCGACGGCCAGACCGGCACCGATGAAGAGGAGGATCAGCCCAAGCTTGAAGGCCGTGAGCCAATTTTGCACACCCTGCCCGAGGCGCAGGCTGTGGTAGTGCACGAGCGAGAGCAGGACGACGACGGCACAGGCCAGCACGGTGATCGGCGACAGGCTGAACCAGGGCCGCCCGCCAAACTCGACGACCAGCCAGGGCGCCTGGCCGCTGCCGAGGAGATAGGTCGCGAACGCGATCGCGGCGGCCGCGATCGGCGCCGAGAAGCCGACAATCAGCGAGATCCAGCCCGAGACGAAGGCCGGCAGCGGGCCGAAGGCCCGGCGCAGATAGGCGTACTCGCCGCCGGCCCTCGGCAGCATGGCCCCGAGTTCGCCGTAGCAGAGCGCCCCAGCCAGCGCGAAGAGACCGCCGACCAGCCAGCAGGCGAGGAGCGCCTTAGGGCTGCCGAGCTCGGCGAGGATGAAGCCCGAGGTCGTGAAGATGCCGCTGCCGATCATGTTGGCGATGACCAACACGGTCGCCGAGCCGAGCCCCATCTCGCGGCGCAGGCCGCCCGCCGCCAACTCCGTCATCGTAGGAAGTCGCCGACGTAGATCAGGTGTTCGAACGGCAGATCCGCCCCGCCGACCCGCTCGAGGATGGTGTCGAGGGTCGCCTTCAGCACCTGCTCGCGCTCGGCATAGCCGGCGTGGCTGACGATCGCGATCGGCGTCTCGCCCGGGTACTGGCGGCGCAACTGCTCGATCACCTCGGGCAGCTGCGAACGCATCGTGAAGAGCACCATGGTCGAGCGGGTCTCGGCCAGCTTCTCGAGGGTGTCGCGGCTGCCCTCGCCGCGCCGCCCGGCGGCCGCCGTCAGGATCACCGAACGGCTCCCGTCGCCGTCGGTGAGGCTCCGCCCAAGGGCCGCATTGGCCGCATTGAAGCTCGATATGCCGGGCACGACGACCGGATCGAGATCGGCGAACTCGCGCAGGTAGCCGATCTGCGGGCCGTAGATGGTCGGATCCCCGTAGTCGATGACGGCCACTCTCTTGCCGGCGGCGACGGCCTCGCGGACGAGGCGGCGCACCTGCGCCTCCTGGGCTGCGACCGTCTCGCCGTCTCGGGCACGCCGCCCAAGCGGGCGGAACAGGCCGTGGCCGGCCTCGTGCAGATCCTTGCCGCGCAGCAGCTCGCCGTACTGCTCGCGCAACCGCTCCATGCCGAGGACGATGTCGGCGCCGGCGATGGTCTTCTGAGCGCGCACCGTGATGTTGTCCGGGTCGCCGATGCCGAGGCTGACGAGATAGAGCTGGCCGCGCTTCCTGTCGTCCTCCGCCCAGGCCAGCGGCGCGGCGAGCAAGGCGCAGAGGATGGTCAGGACGCCGATGGCCGCGGCACGGCGGCATGAGACACGGTTCATGGGGGTGACTCCTAGCTTCTGGTTCAGGTCTTGGTGTAGGGATGAAGGATCAGAATCGGTAGCTCGCCGCGAGGCGGACGTCGCGTCCGGGCTCCTCGACGATACCGGTCGTGCTGCTGGCGATCGTGGCCTGATCGGCGTAGCGCCGATCGAACAGATTGTGGATCGCGAGCGCCAAGGTCAGGCCGGGCAGGTGGCGCGGCTGCCACTCGGCCTGCACGTCGTGCAGAACGTAGCCCGGGCGCTCCTCCTCGCCGTCGGGGACCTCGTCCAGACGCCCGACCGCGGTCAGGGTGTAACCGAGGGTGAAGTCTTCGCGCACCACCCAGCGGTTGTCCCAGACGAGGCGGTCGCCGGTGGCCGCACCCTTGCGCCGGATGATTCCGGCCGGCTCGCCGTCGTCGTCTTCGAGGTCGACGCTGGCGAACGCAAGGCGCGTCTGGTACCCGCGCCAGCCCCAGCCGGCGCGGATCTCGTAGCCGCGCGCGTGCAGGGTATCTGGGTTGTTGATGATCGCGGTGACCGCCCCCCCGCCACCGCCGACCCGCTCGATGGTGTTGCGCAGACGGGTGTTGAAGACGGTGACCTCGGCATCGACGCGGTCGTCCGCGCGCAGCAGGCCGCTCGTCTGGTAGCGCACACCGCCCTCGCTGCGATAAGACTCCTCGGGCTCGAGCCCCTGACCGTCGTTGAATAGGGTGCTCTCGTCGATCCGCGCCATCCAAGCGACCGGGATGATGCCGCTGCCGCGCACCGCCTCGCCGTAGCCGGCGAAGAGGGTCCAGTCGCGCGCCACCTCGTAGTCGACATTGACGTTCGGCGAGACGCGGTTGCCGCTCAGGGTGTGCGGACCGTACTCGGCCGAGAAGTCGTCGAAGCGTGCCCCGAACGAGAGGCCGAGGCGCCCCAGGGTCATGCGGTCCTGTATGAACAGTCCAAGGTTCTCGGATTCCATGTCGACCGAAGCGCCGGCGGAGTCCTCGCTGGTGCCGTCTTCTTGGAAGTAGTCGGCGCCGATCGTCAGACGATGATCTGTCGCACCCAGCGCGAAGCGCAGCGTATTGCGCAGCTCGCCACCGATCTCGTCGCTCTCGACCTCGGTACCCCTGTCCTGGTCCTCCAACGAGACCTGGTTGCGATAGACATTGGCGCGCCGATCGAGCAGCGGATTGTCGGACCGGAAGCGATGATCCAGGCTCAAGGTGTTGCGCTCCCAGCGCTGATAGACGGGCACCGAGTCCTCCGGGGCATAGCCCATGTCGCTGCCGTGGCTGCCCCAGAGGTAGAGGCCGGCATTGGTGTTGCGCTCCGCGCTCAGGCGCAACGCATGGCCGTCGGTGCCGAGCCGGCTCAGCTTGAGGAAGTAGTCGCGGTCCTTCCCGGCCGAGTTCGGCACCTCGCCACCGCCGCCGATGCGATAGTCCTCACGATTGATCGCACTGACATGGGCGAGGAGCGCCAGATCCGGGGCCACGCGCCCGTAGGCCGTAGCGCTGCCCTGCCAGGAGCGGTCGGCGCTCGCATAGCCGCCCTTCAGGGTGGCGCCCTTGTCACGCCCGGCCGCAAGCAGGTCCTGGGCGTCGACCGTCTCGAAGCGGATCGCGCCGCCGAGCGCCCCGGGACCGCGGTCGGCGGCGGTGCCCGTATCGACCTCGACCCGCTTGAGCAGGTCCGGGTCGATACCGCCGATGCCGCCGCGGTGCTGATGCAGGTTGCGCCCCTGGCGGGCCCCGTCGACCGTGATGTTGAGGTTGCTGCCCTCGATGCCGCGCAGATAGATGCGCTGGGCGTTGCGGGCCCCGCCGCCGACGGCGACCGAGGGCTCGTCCTTGAAGACGTCGGCGACGTCGGTCGCAAGGTTGCGCCGGATCTGTTCGATCGGGATCTCCTTGCCCTCGGCGCTCGCCTCGGCGTGCACCTCGATCGCTGGGAGCTGCGCGTCCTGCGCCGCCGCTCCCGGGGCCTGACCGGTCAGACCATAAGCGGAGAGCATCCCCAACGAGACCAAAGCGTGGCGTTTCATCGCATTCCTATTCCAGCTAATCTAGAATGATTCTCACTACCTAAAGATATGGTAATCATCCCGAGCGGCCAGGGAAGCCTCGGCAGTGGAACGGGCCGTTCCCGAAATGCAACCCCAATGAGCGACTTCGACGCCCTCCGCGCCCTGCTCGCGCTGGCACGACACGACACACTCAGCGCCGCCGCCCGGGCGCTCGGTGCCCCGAAATCGACGCTGAGCCGCCGCCTGGCGGCACTGGAAGAGGGGCTCGGCCAGCGCCTCACGCGGCCCGACGGCGGGCGCCTAACCCTGACCGAGGCAGGGCGGCGCTACGCGTATTATTCCGAGCGGATCCTGGCACTCGCCGAGGAGGGGCGGCGTGAGGTGCAGGCGATCTCGTGCGAGATGGCCGGGGAGGTGCGGGTCTGGATCAGCCACGGAATGACTAGGGGCTGGACGACGCGGATGCTGAACGAGGTCCTGACTTGCCATCCAGGGCTGACGCTCGACGTGAGGGTCCTGCCGAGCGGTGCACTGCCGGACGAAACCGGGACCGATCTCTGGATCAGCTGCGACGCGCGGAGCGCCCCCAGCCTCAGGCGGCTGCCGCTCGGACGCTGGCGCCGGCGCCTCTACACCTCGGCCGCGCCGGACTGCGCGTGCCGCAGGCTCGCCGACCCTAGCACCGTGGAGCAGTGCCCGTGGATCGGGCTCGCGAGCGAGCCGCCCGAGGTCGTCCTGCATCACTCGGGGAGCCGACAGGCGCACAGGTTGCGGCCACGGGCGCGCCTGCGCGTCGACTCGATCGAGATGCTCGCCGACGGCATCGCCCGCGGCTACGGCATTGGCATCCTACCCTCCTGGCTCGCCGAGTGCCCCCGCCACGGCCTGCGCGGCAGCTACGCGCGGGTCCTCGCCGACTGGGAGGGCTCGCCAGTGGAGCTGTCTCTGCATGTGCCGCACGGCCCCAGGCCGAGGCGCACCGACGTCCTGATCGAGTACCTGCGTGCCAACCTCCCGCGGCGCTGGACCTTCACCGACACGACCGGGTAGCAGACGCCGTGGCGCCAAGAAACGGCACGACACTTGCCTGGGACACCGACGTAGCCGTTTCCCTCAGTGAGGAGCAGAAAAGATGTCCCAGGAGATCCTAGAGCAGCTCGCCGCCGGCCTAGCCTGCGGCGAGCTAGTCCCCTACCTCGGCCCCGGGGCGCTGGCCGATGTCGTCGACCCGGCGACCGGGGAGCCGATCCCGGCCGACAGCGAGCACATGATCCTGGCGATGAACAACGGCCGCCCCATGTCGGCACGCCTGATGTGGGAGTTCTCGCGGGCGGCGATGAACGTGGAGCTCAAGCGCGGGCGCGGGGCGGTCAACCGCTTTCTCGTGCGGACCTACGGGGAGCGCACCTGGACCCGGGCACCGCTGCACGATTGGCTGGCCGGGATCCACCCACCCTACGTCATCGACATCAATCGCGACACCCAGCTTCAGGATTCCTATCGTGCGACCCCTCACACCCTGGTGCGCGGCATCGCGCGGATCGGTGGCACTCCCTACCGGTTTCTGATCCACGAATGGGATGGCGATACCTACCGCGAAGTGCCGCAGGAGGGGGTCGACCGCCGCCTGCCAGTCCTCTTCAAGCCCCTGGGCAGCCCAGTGCCGGACCCGACCTTCATCGCCTCGGACGCCGACTTCGTCGACTACATCACCGAACTGATGGGCGGTTTCGCGATCCCGAGCTTCCTCAAGGACTACCGGATCGGACGCCAGTATGTCCTACTCGGCCTGCGCCTGACGCGCGACACCGAGCGCATGATCCTCTCGAACCTGATCTACGCGGCCGGCCGCCCGGCCGGCTGGGCCCTGATCGCCGAGCCTACGGCCAAGGAGCGGCGCTTCTGCGCGCGCCAAGGGATCGAGATCGTCGAGGCCGGCATCCCCGCACTCCTCGCCGCCGCCGCAACACGCGACGGGCAAATCGAGGCGCCAGCGTAGCGCGCGAGGACGGCGCACGCTGCACCGCCACCGGGCATGACAGGGAGGCGCGGCTCAAGCCCACCTGTCTGGACAAGCGTCGCCCGGCTCGCCAGAATCCGTCTCGACGTGCCCCGCGCAGACCCGCCGCCTCCCCTGCGACACTGCGCACCGTCCCGCCAGACCACACCGAATCACGACGAGGATCACCGATCATGACCGGATTCCAACGCGCCCGCACCGCCCTGGCCCTCGCCGCCCTGCTCGGCAGCGGCCCGCTCCTGGCCGACGAGGTCCACGAGCAACTCGATGCCGCCCGGTCCTCGTACGATGCCGGCGACCTGCGCGGTGCCGTGCAGGCCCTTCAATTCGCGGTGACCAAGATCCAGGAGCAGATGACGGGCAAGCTATGGCAACTCCTGCCCGAACCGCTGGCCGGCTGGCAGGCCGACGAGCCTCAGTCGCAGAGCGCGGGCCTGCTGAGCGCGATCGCCGGGACCAATCTGAGCCGCCGCTACTACAACGACGACGGCGCCGAGATCGAAATCGCCATCATGGCCGACTCCCCGATGCTCGGCATGATGGGCATGATGTTCTCCTCGCCCTACATGATGCAGGCGACCCCCGGCACCACGGCCTTCACCCACCAGGGCTATCGCGGCATCGCCGAGCACGCCAAGGGCTCGGGCGACTGGGACATGAAGCTGATGGTCGGCACCCGCGTCTATCTCAACCTGACGGGCAGCGGCCTGGCCGACGACAAGCCGCTCAAGGCCTATCTGGAGGCGATGGATCTGGCCGCGATCGAGAAGGCCATGACGGAGTGAGGCGAGTTCGGATGGGTGCGGCTTCAGCCGCACGAAGGCCACGACCCGGGGCGTCTGGCCATGGATCGCGTTGCGGCTGAAGCCGCACCTACACCGCACATGCACCGTGAGTCCGGCAGACCTCAGCGCATGCGGCAACGCCGCAACTGCTCGCCGTAGGTGCGCGCGTCCTCATCGACGCGACGGGCCACCGCGACCAGCCAGTCCTTGCGGCGATAGCTGCCGCGCTGGAAGCCCGTGTGACCTTCGTGGTAGGCGAGGTACTGGTTGTAGCCGTCCCACTTGGAGATGCCGAGCAATCGTTGGCTGAGATCCGTGTACCAGCCGACGAAATCGGCGGCGTCGGCGAAGTCGGTGCGCTTGGCATTGCTCCGGCCCGTCTGCTCGCGATACCAATTCCAGGTGCCATCGATCGCCTGCGAATAGCCGTAAGCGCTGGAGGTGCGGGGTCGAGCGTCGTGCCGGAAGGAAGACTCGTTGCGGATGATCGCGAGCTGGACCTGCATCGGCGTGCCCCAGCGGCGTTCGGCGCGCCGCGTCGCCTTGTGCCACTTCGGCTTCTCCGCAAAGATCGCGCAGGCGTCATCGGGCTGGCGCGGCGGCTTCGGCGCGCCAGCGCAACCGACGAGGAGGCCGCCGGCGAGCGTGAGCGAGATCCACAGCCGGACGCTCGCAAGGCGCCATCGAGGGCCGAACGGGCGATCGGCCCAGGCATTCCCGCGCGATGAGCAGACGCTTATCATCGTCCCGGACAACTCGGTTGGCGGCCACCGGCCGCCGGGCTGTATTTTGCCGCCACCAGGCCCAAAATGCTCGGAAACGGCGGCACGACCCCGCGCACGCGGGGCGACGCGATAGCCGACCTCGGCGCCCGAGGCACCGGCACCGGCACCGGGCGCCCGCAGACCGCGCCGTTCATCGATCGTCACCATGATGGCCGATCGGCAGAACCCAGGATGAAGACCATGCCGTACATCCAGACCGGCCTCCGGGCCGCCGCCCTCGCCCTCCTGACGGGCACCCTCGCCGGCTGCGGGACGCTCGACCTTCCCGGCCTACGGGGCACACAGTGGGCCGCTGCACCACCGGAGCCGACCACACAGCCGACGACCGCCGAGGAAGAGCCGACCCCGCCGCCGCCGGAGAAGCCGAAACCGGGCCAGCTCTACGACTGGGAAGGCGACAGCCGCAAGGTCTCGCGCGTCGTCATCGACGTCGACCAGCAGCGCGCCCGTTTCTACGACGGCGACGAGCAGATCGGCTGGGCCACCGTCGCGACCGGCGTGAAGGCATTCCCTACCCCGACCGGCCAGTTCGAGGTCATCGAGAAGGTCGCCGACAAACGCTCGAATCTCTACGGCAAGATTTACAACAAAGCCGGGCGCGTCATCAAGTCGAACGCGCGCCAAGGCCGCGACCGGATCCCCGAAGGCGGGCGCTTCGCCGGCGCCCAGATGCCTTACTTCATGCGCCTGACCTACGACGGCGTCGGCCTGCACGCCGGCCCGATCCCGCGCCCCGGCCACCCAGCCTCGCATGGTTGCATCCGCCTGCCGCCGAACCTCGCGCCGGTCCTGTTCGCCCACGTCGACCACGGCACGCCAGTGACCATCGTCGGCTCCGGCCCCTCCTACGGCGACTATGTCGAGAAGATGCGCATCGCCGCGGCCCGCGAACGCGCCACCCGCGAACGCGCGGCGGCCGAACGCGCGGCCGCTGAGGAGGCCAGCGCAACACCGCCGATGACGCTCGCCGCCGGCGAGCCGGGGACCTCCCCCACCGCAGCGACCTCGCGAGAGAGCGGACCCTCGGCGACCGCGCCCGTCCAGACCACCGAGCCCCCGACGGCGCCGTCGGCGGGCGACGAGCGGGTCATCCCGCCAGCGACCGAGCCCGACGGCGCGGCACAGGTCGCGGCCGAGGCCACCCCCGAAGCGAACACGCAACCGGAGACGACATCGGTGGCGCCCGCCTCTCCGAGCGCCGCCGC
>NZ_NRRW01000003.1 GCF_016583835.1 Thiococcus pfennigii
CCCCCGCGCGGCGCTACGCCGCTGCACGTCGCACCGAATATGCCTTCGCCGATGTGCGCCGAGCGCTCGCCCATGAGCTCGCCGACGTCGGTTTCGGGGTCGACTGCGGCGATCCCGGCCACGGCACTCGAAATCCCCTCATCGCGGCTGTCATGCGGTTAGTCGCCTGAGGAAAACGAGAAACTTCAGCTTGAAGGTCAAGGCCGGAAAATTCCTCTCCGACGTTGGTTACATGAACAACCAGCACCCGCACAGCTGGGACTTCACCGACCAGAATCTCGCCTATCTCAATCTGCTCGGCGACCATGGCCTACGCGACACCGGCGTGCAGATCACCTGGTTGCCGGATTGGGGGCATTACACCCTGTTCGGCCTCGAGGCATTCCAGGGCGAGCAGGAGAAACTCGGCGCGCTGGCCGACGTCGGCGACGGACTCGAGGCAGAACTCGCCGATGCCGGGCTGAGCGTCGACGACCTCGCTCTCGGTGACGAGCAAGACGGACCGCGACTGTACACGGCATTCGTCAAATTCGCCCCCGACCTCGGCTACGACCACGCCCTACAGCTCGGCGCCTGGGGTGGCTGGGCCGACCAGCACCAGGAGATCCATGGCGACCCGGAGGATGGCAACCTCCATACCCTCGAAGGCGATGCCTGGATGTGGGGCGTAGATGCCGTGTACAAGTACGCCGGCGGTGGCGCCTATGGCAAGGGTGACTTCAAGCTGCAGGGCGAATACATCTGGCAACGCAAGGATCTCGACCTGCAATTCCATCAGGCGAACCCGGCATTGGTCGGCGCCGAGCGCCAATTTACCGAGGATGGACTCTATCTACAGGGCCTGTACGGATTCGCGCCACGTTGGCAGGCAGGTCTGCGCTATGACGTCGTGGGCCTGACCAACAAACTGGAAAGCGGTGGCAGCACGCTGCGCGAGTGGAATGACTCGGATCGCTGGACCGCGGCGTTGACCTGGACGCCGACCGAGTATTCACGGCTGCGCCTGCAATACGCGATGGCGGATATCACGATCGACGGCGAGTCCAACGCGTTCGACTACGTCTACCTGCAGTACATCATGAGTCTGGGCTCGCACGGCGCCCACAAGTTCTGACGGGGTACGAAAATGAAAACGATCAGCTCATTGCTGGTAGCCGCCTTCACGATGTTACTCGCGTCATCGGCCTGGGCCGCATTGGACATCGCGGCAACCAGTTCCAGTACTGGGGCGCTGGTTCGCGAGATCGCGGGGGAACACGCGAATCTGACCGTTCTGGCACCACCCGACCGCGATCTGCATCACTTGCAGGCCCGCCCGAGCATGATTCGGGCGCTGCGAGGGGCGGATCTGGTGGTGGCGCTCGGGGCGGACCTCGAGGTCGGCTGGCTACCGCTGGCGATCAGCCAGGCGGCCAATCCGAAAATCCTGCCGGGCAATCCAGGCTACTTCGAAGCCGCGGCGCAGGTGAGCTTGCTCGACATCGGGGGTCCGGCCGACCGAGCCTTGGGTGACGTTCATCCAACGGGCAACCCGCACGTGAATATGGACCCGGTGCGCATGGCCGAAGTGGCCACGGCCCTGGCGGAACGCCTGGCGAGACTCGATGGCGAGCATGCCGCGGACTATCGCGCTCGTGCCCAGACCTTTGGGCGGCGGGTCGACGAACGGGTAGCGACTTGGCATCGACGGCTCGCCAATCCACCCGGTGTCGTCTCGTTCCACAAAGACGTCATCTACCTGCTCGAGCGATTCGACGTCCCCTATTGGGGAACGCTCGAGCCCGTGCCCGGGGTCCCGCCGACCGCGTCGCACATTCGCACGTTGATCAATGAACTGCAAGGCAGGTCCGGCCTGGTATTGTCCACGACCTATCAGCCCGACCAGGCACCCGCATCGATCGCCAATGCCTTGGGATGGAGGCAAGTCCGGCTACCCTTGGAGCCGCCGCTCGATGCCGATGGCGATGGCTACCTGCAACATATGCAGCGTTGGGTCGACGCACTGGCGGGCGGCGGTTGATGACGCAGACCCTGATCGTTGCCAATGGGCTGGTGGCCGGTTACGCAAAGCCGGTCATCGGTCCCTTGTCGTTTTCGGTCGGGGTCGGCGAAGTCGTGGGCCTATGGGGTGCCAACGGTTGCGGCAAATCGACCCTGCTGCGCGCCATCGCAGGCAACGCCCGGATCTTCGACGGAGATCTCGGGCGCCCACCAGGGCTGACCCTGGCCTGGCAGATGCAGCAACCGGTGCGGCTCGACGAAATGCCCCTCGATGGTCACGACTACCTGCGCTATGCACAGGCCCACCGGCAGGCGCCGCCGAACCGCCTGGCCCCGTGGCTGGACCAGCGCATCGATACATTGAGCGGTGGCCAGTTCCAGCTACTGGCAGTATGGGCCATGCTCGGCGGACAATGCGACCTGGTGATGCTCGACGAGCCGACGAACAACCTGGACCCGACCGGCGAACAACTACTCACGGAGATGCTGCAATCCCAGCAAGGCCGTCGCGCAGTGCTCCTGGCCAGCCATGAGCGGCGATTCCTCGACGAGGCCTGCAGCCGGATCTTGGAGATCGGTCGATGAACGGGGACGCGCTGCTGGACCCGCTGTTCCGAATCCCGTTCGCCGCCGGCCTGCTGCTAGCCCTGGCCCTGCCGATCGTAGGGACACTCCTGCGCCTCAGGGACGAGTGGCTGGCAGCCCTCGGACTCGCGCACCTGGCCGGCGCCAGCGGGCTCGTGGGCCTGGCCGCGGGGATCCCTACCGTTCTTGGTGCCCCGCTCGGCGCGCTGGGTGGCGCATTCGTCAAGTCGTTCGGACGCTTCCGCGGCAACACCGTCTACGCGCTCATGATCCTGGTCGGCTGGGCGGCCACATTGTTGGTCGCCGCCAATACCGCCCTTGGCAGCGCCATGGGCCATGCGCTCGTCGAAGGGCAACTCTACTTCGCCGGCCGCGCCCACCTGGCCGGCACGCTCGTCTATGTTGCGTCCACGCTCGCCCTCTTGCCGTGGATGATCCCGGTGCTCGTGCGTACCCGCCTGTTCCCCGGCCTGGAGATCTCCGATCAACGGTCTACCCAGCGGTGGCAACTTGGATTCGACCTGTTGGTGGCGCTGGGCATGGCCCTGGGCACAAGCACCCTCGGGCTGATGGCCGCCTTCGCGCTGGTGTTCGTGCCACCTTGGGTGGCCTTCCAGCGCGCACCCCACTGGCGCGCCTGCCTGACGATGAGCGCCGGGCTGGGCATCCTCGCCTACGTCCTGGCGTTCGCCATCGCCCTGGCCTGGGATCAGCCCTTCGGACCGACCCTCGTAGCCGTTCTGATCGCCGTGGCAGGGCTGACCATCTTCCAGGGACACGTCGCGGCACGGCGCCTCGGACCTCCGCCGGTATCGTCTTAGCGATCCGCCGTATCGAAGGCAACCTGGGACAGGTCCGCGAGCGCTTCACGGGCTGTCCTCTCAACACCGATGACCGGCCGACGGTCGAGTTCCAGGCCCCCGTCACCCACCGCGCCGAGGCCGCAGGACATCAGAACTGGCCCACTGGCGAGCGGTTGCTTCGCCTCCTGGCGAAATCGCCCCGCATGCCACCCGGTGGACGTACATCGACGCGGACAGCGAGTACAGCAGTGCGGATGTTCCCAGACCGCCGCCAACGACGATCGGAGACCTTGAAAGATTGCCATCCGGGCAATCTTTCAAGCCGGCATCCTTACCCCGCGCGGGCACCGTGAATCTTTCACGGTGCCCTATCGTTGTCTTTGTCGTAATCGACGATCGGACTACGATTAGGACAACGACAACGAACAGCCTCGGGATTTCTGAACTGCTGCACTAGGATGCGATGATGACCAGGCGAATCAAACTGATTGCGAGTGCCGTTGCGGATCCGAAGACGATCCGGTTCGAGGCGGCCGGCAAGATCACCCTGACACCCGGGCCCGTTCGCGAAGGCGGCCGGGGCGCAAACCGTGGCTTCAAGCGCATCGGCCTGGCCGCGCTCTCGGTCGTCGCCGCCGCGCCCTCGTTCGCGGCCGGCGTCTCGGCCGACCCGGGCCTTCGGGACGACCCTGGCATGGCCCGGCACGCGGCAGGCCCCGTGCGGGTGCTGGAGGACATCGTCCTGCCCAGCGGGGACCTGGCCGATCTGTACCTGCCGCGCGTGCCGCGGGGTCGTGCGCGTCTCTTCGAAGACGCCTTCCCGCTCGTTGCCCTGCTGCAGGGCGCCCAGGTCGACAAGTCGCAATACGGCCGAGTCGCCAGCGAGGTCGCCGGCCATGGCTTCGTCGTCGTCGTCCCGAACCATCCGAACCCCCTCTTTCGGGGCGGGTTGTTCACGGAGGTCGAGGTCGTCACGGAGGTCTTCGATGCCGCCGTCGCGGCCGATGAGGATCCGGGCTCTCCGCTCTACCAGGTCGTCGACACGGCGAGCATGGGGCTGATCGGCCACTCCTTCGGTGGGGCCGTTGGCCTATATGCCATCGCACACTGCTCACCGCGGCCCTTCAGGCGATGCGACCCGGATGAGCCGACCTACACGCCCCCCGAGGCGCTGCGCGCCGGCGCCTTCTACGGTACCCACCTGGTCTCGGGCGACGAGGTCACGGACCTGGATACCTCGGGCGCGGCCGTCGCGCTCATCCAGGGGACGCGAGACGGGGTGGCGACACCCCTCGAGGCGCAGGCGACCTATCCGGTGCTGGAATCACCGCGCGCCTTGGTCGAGATCGACGGGGCGACGCACTACGGCCTCTGCGACGAGGAAGACCCGGCCGGGGCGACCGAAGACCCCAACGAGCCCACGATCGACCAGGATGTCGCCACCCGCGAGATCGCCCGATGGATGGCCCTGTGGCTCGGGAACCACCTCCATCACCGGCGAGACGCCGAGCCGACCATCGCCCGTCAGTCATCAGCCTCCGGCACATAGATCAGGCTGCCGTCGGCGAGCCGGTAGGCGATCCCGGCACGGATGCCCTGCCCCTCGCCGATGGCGCCGGTGGCCTCGTACTGGGTCAGCTCCTGCCCGTCCTTGATCAGGATCTGCATGTCCTCCTGGCCGGGGTTGACGACCATGACGACCTCATCCTGGCTGAACGGGTTGAGCGGGTTCTGCATCAGGATGATCACGAGTACGGCGATGATGACGAGGAAGACATCGACGATATTGACGACCGACAGCACCGGGTCGTCGACCTCCTCGTGCTCCAGGTAACGGCGGCGCACCGCCCGCACCGCCCCGTCAGACATGACCCTGTTCCTCCAGGACGCGCAGATCGGCGAGCAGCCAGCGCCGCCGTACCGTGAGCACCCAGAAGGAGATGGACGCGGCGATCAGGGCGACGATGACGGCCGCGAAGGCGATGACCAGGTTCTCGCTGACCCCGCGGGCATCGCCCTCGGTCAGCGACATCAAGGCCGGCCCCATCGGGATCATGGTCGCGACCAGGCCCAGCATCGGGGCGGTGCGGGTGGCGAGGCGCAGGACCTCCAGGCGGCGCAGGATCCAGAGCTCCAGGTCCTCGGCGGCGCCGCCGGCCCGTTGCCAGTGCCGATGCAGGACCGACGCCCCGCCGCGCCGCCGCTGCCAGGCCTCCATCGCGAAGCCCCCGAGGCTGAAGAAGGCGTACAGGAACAGACCGAGGATGATCAACAGGACCGGCGCGAGGAAGAGCTGCGCCAGCTCGTACATCAGGGTTTCAAGGGCTTGCATGCGTATCGGCTCGCTTCAGGGTTGAGGAGTAAAGAGACATGTGCCGGATTCCATCGCGGCGCCGCCGGTCAGGCCGGCGCGCGTTGCGCGCGCCATTGCCTCGCCGCGCCGCCGGCCGTGACGAACGCCAGCAGCATCAGCAGCCAGACGACCTGCTCGGGCGTCGCGGCCGCCGCGGCGCGGCTGTCCTGGGGCTCCAGCCGTTGGCCCGTGACCGGCGTCGGATGGCCGACGGCGGCCTCGGCATCCGGTGGGACCAGGCCCTCGAGGCCGAAGCCCCCCGCGAGTTCGCGGACGTAGGGATCGACCTGGCTGCTCGCGGCCCGGTAGCCATGGCGCTCGACCGCGTCCAGGTAGACCTCGACCAGGGTCGCGAGGGTCGCCTCGCTGGCCTCCCAGTAGTCCTTGCGCACGGCCTCCAGCATCCGTTCGACGACCTGGGCCAGGGCGGTCGGATTGTGGGTCTCGAACCATTCGTCGAGATCGAGCCCGAGCGAGTCCTCGACATAGACCTCGAAGAAGGCCTGCCACTGATCGTCGCGGACGATCTCGGGCGCGGTCGCCTGCCAGCCCCAGAAGTTATTGATGGTATCGACGATGTTCAGCGTGCCGCCGTAGCCTTCCGCCTGCATCGCCTGGATCCACTGCGGATGGAGGTAACGGGCGCGCAGCTCGGTGGCGAGGAAGCGGGCCGCCGAGTCGATCCGATCCTGCGCGTTCGGGTCGCGCAGGTTGCTGATGTAGAGGCTCGGGCTCCGTCCGCTCAGGTGGCGAACTGCGAGCGCCAACCCGCCGAGGTATTGGAACGGATCGTCGGTCGAGAGCATCCCGTAGAGGTTCGATGAGCGCGACAGGACGGCGCCCTCGACGCCCTCGAGCTGCCTGGCATAGAGGTTCAGACCCTCCGGCCTGCGCCCCCACCGCGCGGTGTCCGGGCCGTAGGCGTACTGCATCCGCGCCAGGTAGAGCTCGGCCAGCTTCGCCTCGTCGTCCCAGGTGTCGGACGCGAGCGTCGCCTCGTCGAGGCCGGTGCCATAGGTGCCGGTCTCGTTGGAGAAGACCCGGGTCAGGGCCAGGTCCCGGGCCTCGTCGGCGCCCATCCCCTCCGCCAGCAGGCGGCGCTCCAACGCCAGGGTGTTGGCCCGCACCGGGTTGTCCGGTTCGTCGAGTTCGGCGACCCGGGCGACGGCCTTGGCGATCTGTTCCATCAGGTTCGGGAAATGGTCGCGGTACAGGCCGGTCGCCGAGACCACGACGTCGATCCGCGGCCGGCCGAGCGCCTCGCGCGGGATCACCTCGATCTCGGTGATGCGCCCGGCCCGATCCCAGATCGGGCGGACACCGAGGGCGTGGAAGACCTGCGCCTCGAGCACACCGAGATGGCGCATCGCCTCGACCGACCAGAGCGAGAAGGCGAGCTTCTCCGGCGGGCGGCCCTGCTCGGCTCGGTGCGCCTCGACCAGCGCGGCCAAGGCCGCCACGCCCGCGACATAGGCCTGTTCGGTCGGCAGCTTGGACGGATCGAAACCGTAATGGTTGCGCCCCGTCGGCAGGCTCTCGGGATTGCGGATCGGGTCGCCGCCATAGCGGGTCGCCAGGTAACGCCCATCGAGGGCGGTCGAGAGCCCGGCCAGCTCCTCGGCGGCCGCGAGCCTGGCGTAGTAGTCACGGGCCAGCGCGACCAGCTCGGCGGATCGTTCGTCGGGCGCGGGTTCGCCATCGAGCAGATGGCGCTCGAGGAAGCGGTAGGGTTCGCTCTCGCTCAGGCGCTGATAGTCCTCGACGAAGAGTTCCTCGGGCTCATCGATCGGCAGCAGGCGATACAGATCCTCGCCGAGCATCTGCATGACCGTGGTCAGGCGATGGCCCGGATCCGGCGCCTCGCCGAGGGTATGCAGACCGAGCGGCTGCGCCGACTGGGCGAGCTCATGCAGGTAGTCGTGCAGCGCCCGCTCGAAGGCGACGAAATCCGCGGCCGCCTCGTCGGCCGACCAGCCGAGATCCTGAAGCAGGTCGAGCGCCTCGGCCTCACGGATGATCGCCTGCTCGGTCTGCACCCTGACCGCCCCCTGATCGAGCAGCTCCCACTCGTGGATCAGGTCATGCAGCGGCATCAGCGCCTGATGGAGCCCGGCCGGCGCGAAGGGTGGGGTCTGGTGGCTGATGGTCACGGCCCGACCGCGACGCTTGGCCTGCGTCGCCTCGCCGATGTTGTCGACGATGTAGGGATAGGCGACCGGCAGATCGCCGAGCACCAGATAGGGGTCGTCATGGATCGACAGGCCGCGCTCCTTGCCCGGCATCCACTCCTGCGTGCCATGGGTGCCCAGATGGATCAGCGCGTCGGCGCCGAATCGCTCGCGGACGTAGAGATAACTGGCCAGATAGAAGTGGTTCACCGGGACACGGCTATCGTGATAGAGGGTCCGCTCCGCGGGCTCGCCGGCCTGTCCGCGCGGCGGCTGCGGCAGGATCACCAGGTGGTCGCGGGCGATGCGCGGGATCACGAAGGAGGCCGAGCCCGCCTCCTCGATGACCATCGGGCTCTCGCCCGCCGGCCCCCAGCGCGCGTCGATCCGCTCGCGCACGGCGGCCGGCAGGGTCGCGAACCAGGCCTCGTAATCGGCCAACGGCAGGCGCTCGGCCAGGCCCCGCTCGAGCAGTGGGCCGAGCGCCTCGGGCCGGTAGAAGGGCGCGAGCAGGGCGGAGCCGTCGGCGATCATCTGCGCCTCGTCGACCGGTTCGACCCGATAGCCGGCCTCGGCGAGCCCCTCGCTCAGCGCAGCCAGGCTGCGCGGTACGTTGAGAAACGAGGCGGCCAGGTTCTTCTCGCCCGGCGGGTAGTTGTAGAACATCACGGCGACCCGCTTGTCGGCGTTCGGCGTGTCGCGCAATCGGATCATACGCAACGCCTTGTCGACCAGTGCCTGCGCCTGCTCGGGGATCGCGACGAGGCGCCCCGCCTCGACGGCGGCCACGACCAGCGGATCGATCAGACCGGCCTGTTCCGGGATCGCCAGGTAGAAGGGCACCCCGCCCATCGCGATGCCCTCGGCGCTCGCCGCCCAGTCGGCCTCGTCACCGCTGCGCCAGCTGATCGCCTGCAACACGGGCACATCGAGCCGCGCGTAATCGGCACCGCGCTCGCCCAGGTACATGACCTGGTAGTTGATCAGCACGTCGATCGCCGCCTGGCCGTCGCCCATCACCAGATCCAGATCGCCCGGACTCGGCATGATCGGGTGGTAGAAGACCACGGGCACGGCCCCGGCCTGCTCGATGCGCTGCACCAGGTCGTCGATGTAGTCGGTCAGGGCCGAGGCGATCGAGGACTGGTAGATCGCGACCCCGATCCGCGGCCGCGCCTCGGTGCGCTCGGGGCCGAGCCACGCGAGATACGCATCCAGGTCGGCCAGCACGAGATCTGGATGCCGCGGGTGGTAGATCCCATGCTCGGGGAACACCAACGGTGGCGGCACCGCGGTCTCGCCGTCGCCCCAGAGCTGGTGCTTCAGGTACGCGAAGAGGCGCTCGAAATTGGTCACCCCGCCCTGGCGGTAATAGTCGTAGAGGACCGCGGCCCGCTCGGCGTCGAGCCGGTCGAACTGCGGGCCACGGGCCGCGACCAGCAACCAGGGTATCCCGGCCTCGTCCAACCAGGCCTGCGCCTTCCCGAGGATCTGCTGGGCGTCGCTCTCGCGTGGCGCATCGATCAGCACCATCCGAGTGCGGGCCACGACCTCGGGCAAGGGCGCGCCGTCCGTCCGATCCAGATTGTGCACGGCCAGCCGCAGACCGGCCGCCCGCGCCGCGTCGGCCACCGTGTCGAACTTGCCGGCCAGCACGAAGTCGTTGGTCAAGATCACCAGATCCGGCGACCCGCCAACGGCCCGCGGCGCCGTCGGCGGCTTGATCAGGAAGACCAGGATCAAGGCCACGATCGAACCGAGCAGAAGCCACCTGGCCGCCGGCCAAGGGTTAGCGATACCCGTCATGCGATACTCCGAGAAGGATGGCTAGTCGAACTGCGCCTGCAGACTGGCGTAGAAGAAGCGGCCCCGTTCCGAGTAGCCGAAGTCGTCGGACTTCTCCAACGGGTTCTCGTCGGTCAGGTTCTCGACCCCGAGTCCGAACTCGATGCCCCGCGCGAGGTCCTTGCGGACATTGAAGTGGACCAGGGTGTAGTCGGGCAGGTCGTAGCGGGTCGTGCCGGCGCCGTAGAGCACCTGGGAGCCCGTGTATTCGGCGCGCACTTGGGGTTTGAGCCCCCAAGGTGCCTGATCCCAGGTCACGCGGATGGCCCCGGTCGCCCGCGGCCGACCGGCCAGGCGGCGCTGATTGGTCTCGTCGCGCGCATCGAGGTAGGTGTAGTCGAGGGCCAGCTCGACGCCGCGCGGCAGCGTCAGCGCGAGCGAGGACTCGACCCCCTGCGTGCGGGCCCGGTCGATATTGATGTGCTCGAAGACCCGGCCGACCCGGCTGTCGCAGTTCTCGACGCACAGGTTCGCCAGCAGGTCGTCGATGTCATTGCGAAACAGCGTCAGGGTCGCGGCGATGCGACCGCCGTCGTAGGAGGCCCCCAGTTCGTAGTTGTCGGAATGCTCGGGCCGCAGATCCGGGTTGCCCCGGAAGCTGTGCGCCCCGGCGAAGCTGTATTCGGGCGACAGCTGTTTCAGCGTCGGGGCCTTGAAGCCCTGGCCATAGCCGCCGCGCAGCGTCCATTGCGGCCCGAGGTGATAGACCAGATAGGCGCGCGGGCTGGTCTCGGAGCCGAAGAAGCGCTGATCGTCGTAGCGCATCCCGAGCGTCAGGATCAGGTCGTCGAGTAGGCTCCATTCGTCCTGGACGAAGAGCGCGCGGTTGTCGGCCGTGTCCTCGCCCCCCGCGAGGGCCGGATGTTCGAGCGTCTCCTCGCGGTACTCGCCGCCGACGGTGACCAGGTGGCGCTCGAGGATCGGGAGCGTGACATGCCCGTCGATGATGTCCTCGAGCAGGTTCTGTCGGGTCGTCGGCGGGACCGCCGGATCATCGGTGCGGTTCTTCGCATCGAACCGCGAGCGATAGGCGTTGAGTGCGAGACTCGCCGGGCCGACCTCGCCGCGGTAGCTCGCGAAGTACTGGGAACGGTACAGGTCGTAGCTGCTGGTATGGATCGGCGGTCCACCACGGTGGTCGGTCTCGCGCCAGCGCTCCTCCTCGCCGCCGAGGGCGCCGATCTCGATGCGGTGACCCGGCACGGGCACGAAGGTCAAGGAACCGGTCGCGGCCAGCACGTCCTTGCCTTCCACCTCCGTCAGGCTCGGATCCGACTTCAACGCCGTATCGTCGACGCGTGCCGACAGGGCCGAGAACTTCAGGCCCAGCCGCTCATCGAGGAGCGGCCCCGAGACCGATGCGCCGAGCTGGTATTCGTCGCCACCGCGCCCGTGATCGGTCAGACCGCCCAGGACCCGCACGGCCCCCCGCCAGTCCTCGCCGACCGGCCGCGTGATGACATTGATGACACCGCCCATCGCATCGGTGCCATAGAGGGCCGACAGCGGACCGCGCACGATCTCGATGCGCTCGACATCGGTCAGCGGCACCCACGCATAGCCATAGTCCGAGTGACCGATGTACTCGTCGGTCGCCGTGACGCGGCGGCCATCGTTCAGCAACAGGACATGCTTGCTGTCGAGCCCGCGGATGTTGACGACGCGCCGCCCCGACAGACCCACGCCCGAGACGGTCACTCCGGGCGCCTCGCGCACGGCGTCGAAGACATCCCGCGCCGGCGTCGCGTCCAGGTCCTCGCGGGTGATGACGGTGACCGAACCCGGCGCGTCGCGCAGGTCGCGCTCGGTCAGGGTCGCCGTCACCACCAGCGACGGCAACTCCGCCACCGGCTCGGCCGCGGCATCGGCCGCGGCCAGCAGGGCCGCGACCGCGGCGGCGAGCCAGGACAGGGATCGGGGGCGAGCCGAGGAGATCGGCCCGCGAGGGACAGCGAGATCGGATGATGCAGCCATATCGTCTCCAGAAGGGCTCCCGCCTCGGGCGGGTGGATGCGACGCATGGCTGCTCGGCCCGCATCGCGCGGGCAGGAGTGGCTGCTAAAAGCGCATGATAATCGATTTTATTTGCGAGCGCAAAACCCAGCGCCCGATCGCGGCGCTTTGACAGCCCGCACCCCGTGGCCCGATGCTACCCCTCCCCGCCGCGGCCCAGCGCCCGTCGCGCGATGGCCGGTCCACAAGGAGCCCCAGCATGTCGATGTCGGCCACCGAACAAGCCCGCTTTTCCAGTCGCCGCTGGGGCGTCTTCTGGCTCCTCGTCGGCTCCTACGTGATGGTCTATTTCCATCGCATGGCCCCCGGGGTCGTGGCCTCGGACCTGATGCAGACCTTCGCGATCAGCGGCGCCGCCCTCGGCTCGCTGGCCGCGACCTACTACTACATCTATACGGCGATGCAGATTCCGGCCGGGGTGCTGGCCGACACGCTGGGGCCGCGGCTCAGTGTCACGGGTGGCGCCTTGGTCGCCGGCGGCGGCTCCATCCTGTTCGGGTTGGCCCCGGACTTCGCGACCGCGAGCTGGGGACGGTTCCTCGTCGGCCTCGGCGTCTCGGTGATCTTCGTCGGCCTGATGAAGAGCAATGCGGTCTGGTTCGCCGAGCGCCAGTACGGGCGGATCAGCGGCCTGACCCTGATGCTCGGCAATCTGGGTTCGATCCTGGCCGCCGGCCCGCTGGCCCTGCTCCTCGCCGGCGTGTCCTGGCGTCAGGTCTTCGTCGGCGCCGGCATCGTCTCGCTCGTGCTCGCGGCGCTGACCCTGTGGCAGGTGCGCAATCGCCCCGAGGACCTGGGCTTTCCGTCGGTGCGCGAACAGGAGGGCCTGGCGCCGCACCCGGCGCGCCGCCAACACTGGCTGCGCGACCTGCGGGCCGTGCTGGGGCACCGTGCGGCCTGGCCAGGGTTCTGGGTCAATTTCGGCGTCACCGGCAGCCTATTCGCGTTCGCCGGGCTCTGGGGGGTGCCGCTGATGCGCGATGTCTTCGATCTGGAGCGGACCTCGGCCTCCCTCTACACGACGATCGCCCTCGTCGGCTTCGCCATCGCCTCGCTCGCGGCCGGCTGGCTCTCGGATCGGCTCGGGCGGCGCCGGCCGGTCATCATCGGTGCGGCCGCGCTGTCCGGGCTCGCCTGGCTGGCGCTGATCCTGCTGCCCTGGCAGGTCGGCTGGAGCGGGCTGTCGCTCTACGGGCTCCTCGGCGTCGCCGCCGGGGGCTTCGTCGTCACCTACGCCGCCGCCAAGGAGTGCCTGCCGCCGGCGGTGGCCGGCATGGCGATCGCGCTGGTCAATACCGGCCTCTTCCTCGGCGCGGCCGTGATGCAGCCGGCCTTCGGCTGGGTGCTCGACCTGACCTGGGACGGCACCCTGCGCGAGGGGGTCCGCATCTATGCGATGGACGATTACCGCAACGGCCTCTGGCTCTCGTTCGCCTTCGCCGTCATCGCGCTGATCGCGGCACTGCGGGTACGCGAGACCCATTGCCGACACCTGTAGGGCGACCGGCTTCCAGCCGCCTGCCTCCAGCGCAGACCGAGATCGGGTGCGGCTGAAGCCGCATCGCAGTGCGCCCAGAAACCCAGGGCCATCGCCTTCCTGCGGCTCAAGCCGCACCCACCGCGAGGCAATCGACAGCCGCGTAGGCCTGGTGCGCGATTTTCCGGGAGTGGCCTGGGGTACGCACCGCCTACCCTACGTGGCTTGTCGTCGCCCCTGCGATGGTGAGAGGATCGACATCGACGCCGGCGAACGGTCCGCCGTCCTCGCCGGCGGTGTTCAATCTCAGCGCCACCTCGGAAGCCCAACGATGGACACCACCCTCCAGCGGCTGCTCGACGCCGAGATGCGCGCCGAACGGATCGCCCAGCAGGCGGAGGCCGAGCAGGATCAGATCGTCCAGGCCGCCGTCGCGGAGGCCCGTGCCGAGGAGGAGCGGCTGACCGCCCGGATCCCGGAGCTGCATCGTGCCCAGCTCGCGAAGGCCCAGGAGCGGGCCGAGCAGACGGTCGCCGAGCTCAAGCGCCGCTACGACGAGCGTCACGCGCGACTGCGCGACATGGCCGAGGAGCGCGAGGACGAGGCCCTCGAGGCGGCCTTCCGGGTGATGACGGATCCGCAGCTGTGATGCCCCCCGCTCGCCCCAACGAAGATCGGCCCTGACCGCCGCGCACGAGCCATCCGATGTCGAGCGCCGCCGGCGAGGCCTACGTCAACACCCGCGTCTCGATCATGGCGACGCGGCTGCTCGCGCCCGGGCAACTCGAATCGCTCGCCCGCCTGGATCTCGCCGAGCTGGCCGAGCAACTCGCCCTCGGCGACCTCCTCGACGGGCAGCGCGACGGCCGGCTCGACCGTCGCGCCCAGGGCGACACCCGCGCCAAGAGCCGCGCCGTCGAGCAGGCCCTGATTGCCACCCTGCTCGCCGAGCTGCGGATCCTGGTGCGCCCGATGCGCCCGGTCGAGCGCGCCCTGGTGCGCGCCTGGGGACGCAAGTACGCCCTCTTCAACCTCAAGGCCCTGCTGCGCGGCCGGCTCTACGACCTCGACCAATCCGATATCGAGAATCACCTCTACGACCTGCCGCCGGAGCTCGGCCTCGGCGAGCCCTCCCTACTGCGGGCCGAGACCGTCCTGGAACTGCTGCGCGCCCTCGAGGGCAGCCCCTACGCGCTGATCGCCCGCCAGGCCCGCGAGATCTACGAGCAGCGGCACGAGCCCTCGGCGTTGGAGGCGGCGATCGACCAGCTCTACTACGAACGCCTGGCCCGTCAGGTGCTCCAGTTCCACGACGAGGACCTGCGCCCGCTCCAGGTCCTCGTCGGCGCCCTCCTCGACCGGGTCGGCCTGCTCTGGCTGCTGCGTTCGCGCTTCGTCTTCGGGCTCTCGCCGTCGGAGACCTTCTTCCGCCTGGTGCCGTCGTTCCGCGTCATGCAACGCGAGCGGCTGATCGCGCTCGTCGACCTGGAGTCGCGCGAGCGGGTCCTCGAGGCCCTGCCCGAGCCGTTCGCCGCGCTGCTCGCCGACAGCCGCGACCTGGTCGACATCCAGCGCCGCCTCGCCGCCCACTTCATCGACGAGACCCGCCGGGTGCTGCGCCTGAGCCGCTCCGGCGTGGCCCGCACGCTGGCCTACCTGATGCTTCGCGAGCTCGACCTGATGCGCCTGTTCGCCCTGATCCAGGGCCGCCTCCTCGGTCTGCCGGAGGACCTGATCGGGCAGGCCGCCGAACTCGCCGAGCCGGACGAGCGCGAACCGCTGCGACACATGGAGGCCGCGCCATGACAGGCGACGGAGGCGACGCGCCATGCTGACCCCGACCGCGATGCGCCATGTGCGGCTGCTGGCCCTGACCGATGACCTGCCGCGGGCCGCCCTGGCGCTGGCCGAGACCGAGAGCTTCCATCCCGACGCCCGGGCGCCGACCGAGGCCCAGCTCGCCGGCCAGCCCGGTCGCGACTACCGCACGATCTACCAGCAGGCCCATGCCCGGCTGGCCAAGATCGGTAAGCCGATCCGGCTCCGCGCCGATCCGGCGATCGCCGAGGTCCGGGTCGTCGAGGCCGGCGAGCTGGCCGAGGTCAACGACTGGCTCGGGCGGATCTGGCATGAGGCCTCGCGCTACGAGGAGGAGCTGCGCCGGCTCGAGGCCGAGGAGCGCCTCGTCGTCGAGCAACAGGCGGCGCTGGAGAACTTCGCCGAGCTCGAGGTGGACCTCGGCCGGCTGCACAGCAAGACCCGGTTCCTGGACTTCTACATCGGCATGGTCCCGCGCGAGAACCTCAGCCGGCTCGCCGACGCGGTCGCCCTCGCCGAACACCTACTCTACCCGTACATGATCCGCGGCGAGCGGGCCCATGTCGTGATCGTCGGCCCATGCGGCGAGCGCGAGGCGCAGCTCGGCTCGGTACTCGCCTCGGCAGGCTTTCAGGCCCTGCCGATCCCGGCGGGCCTCGACAGTGCGCCCGACGAGATGGGCCCGATCCTCGCCGAACGGCGCCGGGGCATCGTCGCCGAGCGGGCGGCGCTGCACGAGCGCCTCGACGACTGGGCGGCGAGCCTGCGCGAGCGGCTCGACGCGGCGGCCCAGACCCTCGCCCTAGCCGAGCCCTTCGTCGCCCTCGACCCGGCGCTGCGCAGCGCCGGCCCACTGGCCCATCTGGCCGGCTGGGTACCGGCACGCGCCCTCGCCGACCTCGAGGCGCGCCTCGGCGAGACACTGACCGGGCCCTTCGCCATCGAGGACCGCGCCCCGCGCCCGGACGAGCGCCCGCTGGTGCCCACCGTGGCGCCGCGCAGCCGCCTGCTCCAGCCGTTCCGGCTCCTCGTCAAGCAATACGGGATCCCGCAGTACGGCGAAGTCGACCCGACCCCGCTCTTCGCCGTGACCTTCCTGCTGATGTTCGGCACCATGTTCGGCGACGTCGGCCAGGGCGCGGTCATCGCCGTGCTGGCCTGGCTGCTGCGCCGGCGGCTCGGGCGGTTGGCCCTGTTCGGCGTCCTCGCCGGCCTCTCCTCGATCGCCTTCGGCTTCCTGTTCGGCAGCGTCTTCGGCGACGAGCATCTGCTGCCGGCGCTCTGGATGTCGCCGCTGCACGACCCGATCCTGATGCTCCAGCTGGCCCTCGGCTGGGGCGTGGGCTTCCTCGTCCTCGCCTGCCTGCTGGCCATCTACAACCGCCTGGCCGTCGGCAACGTCCGCGACGCGCTGCTCGGCCCACACGGGCTGGTCAACCTGGTCTTCTACCTGGCGCTGGTCTGGGGCGGGCTCGGCCTGGCCCGCGACGGGACCTTCGGCTGGCTCCCGGGCGCGCTGGTCGCGGCGAGCCTCGCGGCGCTCGCGGTCCACAGATGGAGACACCTGGAGGCGCCGCTCGGGGAGCGGATCCTGGTCGTCTCCATCGAGACCCTGGAGACCGTGATCGGCTATGTCTCGAACACGCTGTCGTTCCTGCGCGTCGCGGCCTTCAGCCTGAACCACGTGGCGCTGTCGATCGCGATCTTCACGCTGGCCGACATGATGGGCCAGGTCGGCCACCTGGTGACGCTGGTCCTCGGCAACGTCTTCGTCATCGTCCTGGAGGGCGGCATCGTGATGATCCAGGTGATGCGGCTGCAATACTACGAGGGCTTCTCCCGCTATTTCTCGGGCAACGGGTTGGAGTTCGCGCCGCTGCGGCTGCGCCGTGCCCCGGCCCGCACCCCGGTCCGCACTCAGATCGGCAGCGGGACCGGTCAGCAACGCCGGGGGACACGCACGGCGGTGCCGCCGCGCTGAGCGGACCCGGTCCGATCCACCACCCATTTCGCCACACAGGAGCGCATCATGTACTGGCTCGTCGGTCTCATGTCCCTGGCCCTCGTCGGCCTCATCGCCACCGGCCTCGCGCTCGAGCTCGGCGCCGTCCGGGTCGTGCGGCTCGCCCGGGTGCGCCGTTGGCTGAAGCCGGCGCTGGCCACGCAGCTCCTGGTCTTCGTCTCGGCCCACCTCGGCCTGCTGGTCCTCGGCGTCGGCGACGCCTTCGCCCAGACCACGGAGGCGGCGAGCGCCGGCGGTGCCGAGATCTCGATCGGGATGGGCCTCGCGATCCTCGGCGCCGGGATCCCGACCGGCCTCTCGACGATCGGCGCCGGCATCGCCGTCGGCCCGATCGGCGCCGCCTCGCTCGCCGCCATCACCGAGAAGCCCGAGAGCCTGGGGCGCACGCTCATCTACCTCGGCCTGGCCGAGGGCATCGCCATCTATGGCCTGGTCATCAGCATCCTGCTGCTGAACCGGATCTGACCCGGAGGCGGCGATGAGCGGCGACACCGACCAGGGGACGACGACCCGGATGCTCTTCCTCGGCGAGCACAGCCTTGCCGAGGGACTGCGCCTGATCGGCTTCGAAACCCACCCTGACGCCACGCCCAGCGACCTGGAACGGGTCTGCCGCACGCTGATCCGCGAGCGCGCGAGCGCCTTCGTCCTCGTCGATGACAGACTGATGCAGTCCGGCACGCCGGCGCTGCGCCAGGTCCTCGACGAGGGCGGGCGCATCGTCGTCATGGCCCTCCCGCCGCTCGCCGGACCCGTGCGACTGACGAGCCGGGTTGCCGAGCGGCTCCAGGCGCTGTTCGGTCCCGCCACCCTCGATCCCCAGGAGCGACAGTGAGCCAGGTAGACGACCTCGAGCAGGCCATCCTCGCCCGCGCCGAGCAGCTCGCCCGCCAGTACCGCGAGCGGGCCAACCGCAGCCGCGACAACATCCTGCGCGAGGCGGCCGAGAAGCGGCGCCTGCGCGAGCAACGCGAGGAGGCGAGCGCCCGGGCACTCGGCGAGCGCGCCTTCCGCCAACAGGTCCAGGCCAGCGAGCTGACGATGCAGAGCCAGCTCGACCGCACGCGCTGGAACCTGATGCAGTCCGTCGAGCGGCGCCTCGCCGAGCGGATGCGCCTGTTCATGACCGACGAGGACGCCTACCTCGCCTTCCTGAAGGACCTGATCGTCGCGAGCGCCCACGCCATCGAGGACGACCGGCTCGAGGTCCTGGCCAACGCCGCCGACATCAAGCGCTTGCCGCGGGTCTGGGAGACCGTCGCCGCGGCCCTGCCCGAGCGCGACCTGCGGCTCGTCGAGGAGCCACTGGCGACCCTCGGCGGCGTACTGGTGCGCAGCGCCGACCGGCGCATCCGGGTCGACAACAGCTTCGAGGGCCGGCTGGCGCGCCTCGGCCCGCAGATCACCCAGGTGATCTTCGAGCGACTGCTCCCCAGCGGCCTCGACACGGGCAACCTCTTCACCGGGTGAGACCATGAGCGACAGCAGGCGCAGCGGCGTCATCCGCGACATCAACGGGCCGATCGTGACCATCGAGGCGCCCGGCATCCGCAGCGGCGAGCAGGTCCGTATCGGCGAGGCGGGCCTCCTCGGCGAGGTGATCTCGCTCAAGGGCGAGCAGGCGGTGGTGCAGACCTACGAGTCGACCGACGGGGTGCGCCCTGGCGAGCCGGCCGTCGGCTTGGGCTGGCCGCTGTCGGTCGAGCTCGGCCCGGGGCTGCTCGGGGGCATCTTCGACGGCATCCAGCGACCCCTGGAGCAGATCGCGCTGGCCTCGGGCGACTACATCCGCCGGGGCCTGAGCATCCCAGCGCTCGATCGCTCCCGGCTCTGGGCGTTCGAGCCGAGCCCCGGGCTGGAGCCCGGCACGCCGCTCGCGGGCGGCATGGTCCTAGGGACGGTCCAGGAGACCGCGACCATCCTGCACCGGATCCTGGTCCCACCGGGCGTCGAAGGCGAACTCCTGGAGCTGGCCCCGGCCGGCGAGTACGAGATCGAGGCCACCATCGCCCAGGTGCGCGACGCCCGCGGTCCAGGTCGTGACGAGAGCCGGCGCCTGTACCTCTACCACCGCTGGCCGGTGCGCCGGCCCCGGCCCTACAGCCAGCGCGACGACGGCGTCGCGCCGCTGATCACCGGCCAGCGGGTCATCGACAGCTTCTTCCCGCTGCTCAAGGGCGGCAAGGGCGCGGTGCCGGGGCCATTCGGCGCCGGCAAGACGATGGTCCAGCAGCAGATCGCACGCTGGTCGAACGCCGACATCGTCATCTACGTCGGCTGCGGCGAGCGCGGCAACGAGCTGGTCGACGTCCTGGAGAGCTTCCCGCAGCTCGACGACCCCCACACCGGGCGCAAGCTCATGGAGCGCACCCTGCTCGTCGCCAACACCTCGAACATGCCGGTCGTCGCCCGCGAGGCCTCGATCTACGTCGGCATCACGATGGCCGAGTACTACCGCGACATGGGCTACGACGTGGTCATGCTCGCCGACTCGACGAGCCGCTGGGCCGAGGCGCTGCGCGAGGTCTCGGGGCGCCTCGGCCAGATGCCGGTCGAGGAGGGCTACCCGGCCTATCTCGCTTCGCGCCTCGCGGCCTTCTACGAACGCGCCGGGCGTGTCGAGACCTGCGCCTCGGCCTCGGGCTCGGTGACCCTGATCGGTGCCGTCTCACCGCCCGGGGGCGATTTCTCAGAGCCGGTCACGAGCCACACGAAGGACATCATCGAGACCTTCTGGGCCCTCTCGAAGGAGCTCGCCGACGCCCGCCACTACCCGTCGATCGACTGGGACACCAGCTTCTCGGGCCATGTGCCGACCGCCGCCCAGTGGTGGGCCGACGAGGTCGACCACGGCTGGGCGGCGCGCCGCGCCCAGGCGCTGAAGCTCCTGAGCCGCGACGCCGAGCTCTCGCGCATCGTCAACCTGGTCGGCCCCGAGGCCCTCTCCGACGTGCAGCGCTGGGAACTGGAGGGGGCGGCCCTGGTCAAGGAGGGCATCCTCCAGCAGAGCGCCCTCGATGAGGTCGACACCTTCTGCTCGCCGCCGCGGCAGTTCGCGCTGCTCGATCTGGTCCTCTGGATCTACGACCAGGGTGCCGAACTGGTCGGGCGCGGCGTGCCGGTGCGCGAGGTCCAGTCGCTGCCGTTCCTCGCCCGCGTGCGGCGGCTCAAGTCGATCTACGGTAACGACCAGCTCGAGGGCATCCGCCATTTCCGCGCCGAGGTCGGGCAGGCCCTCGACGGCCTGCGCCTGGAGTACGATCAGGGGGAGGCGAGCCGATGAGCATCAAGGAGTACCGGACCGCGGCCGAGGCCCGCGGCGGCCTGCTGGTGCTGAAGGGGACCCCGGGCGTGGCCTTCGGCGACCGGGTGCGGATCACCGACCACACGGGCGGCGTGCGCAACGGCCAGGTCATCCGCACCGCCGACGACGAGGTGCTGGTGCTGGTCTTCGAAGGCACCGACGACCTGGACCTGGCCGAGACCTGGGTGCGCTTCCTCGACGAACCCATGGAGATCGCCCTGTCGCCCGAGATCCTCGGGCGCGAGTTCAATGGCCTCGGCGAGCCGCGCGACGGCCGCCCGCCGATCCTCTCCAACATCCGCCGGGCGATCGCCGGTTCGGCGATCAACCCGGCCGCCCGCACCTACCCGCGCGAGTTCATCCAGACCGGCATCTCGGCGATCGACGGGCTGAACTCGCTGGTGCGCGGCCAGAAGCTGCCGATCTTCTCGGGCTCGGGCCTGCCGCACAACCGCCTCGCCGCCCAGATCGTGCGCCAGGCGCGGCTCAAGGGCGAGGACACGAGCTTCTCGGTGGTCTTCGCCGCGATGGGCGTCTCCTACACCGACGCCCGCTTCTTCCGCGACGAGCTCGCCTCCTCCGGGGTGCTGCGCAACGTCGTGATGTTCATCAACCTGGCCGACGACCCGCCGGTCGAGCGCCTGCTGCTGCCGCGCACGGCCCTGACCGCCGCCGAGTACCTGGCCTTCGACCTCGACCGCCATGTGCTGGTCGTGATGACCGACATGACCTACTACGCCGAGGCGTTGCGCGAGGTGGCGACCGCCAAGGGCGACGTGCCGGCGCGCAAGGGCTACCCGGGGTACCTCTACTCGGACCTCGCCGAGATCTACGAGCGTTGCGGGCGCATCCACGAGCGCCACGGCTCGATTACGATGATGCCGGTCGTGAGCATGCCCTCCGACGACATCACCCACCCGATCCCGGACCTGACCGGTTATATCACCGAGGGCCAGATCGTGCTGTCGCGCGACCTGCACAACCGCGGCATCTATCCGCCGGTGCACGTCTCGCCGTCACTATCGCGGCTGATGAAGGACGGCATCGGCAAGGACGACACCCGCGAGGACCACCCGCGCGTCGCCGCCCAGCTCTACGCCCTCTATGCCCGTGCCCAGGAGACCCGCAACCTGGCCTCGATCATCGGTGCCGACGAGCTCTCGGAGCGCGACCGCCGCTATCTCCACTTCGCCGATGCCTTCGACGCGCGCTTCGTCGGCCAGGGCGAGGACGAGGACCGCAGCATCGAGGCGACGCTGAACCTGGCCTGGGAACTGATATCGCAGTTCCCGCGCGAGGCCCTCACGCGCCTCAGCGAGACGGACCTGGCGAAGTACCACCAGGGCGAGGACTAGGGCGAGGGACCGCGCAGCGGCAGGCGCGACCGTCCACCAGCGAGCGACCCATCCCATGGCCCAACCCCTGATCCGCGTACCGCCGACGAAGAACGCCTTGCTGCGGCTGAAGAAGCAGGCGCAGTTCCTCGAGGAGGGTCACGCCCTGCTCGAGCGCAAGCGCGAGCTCCTCACGCGCCTGGTCTACGAGCGGCTCGGCGCGTATCGCCGGCTGCGCGAGGAGGCCGAGCGGGCCCTCCAGGCGGCCTACCGCAGCCTCGGCATCACCCACCTGCGCCTGGGCAGCCGCGGCATCCACCAGGTCGCCCTCGGCGCCGAGGCGGCCTTGGCGGTGAGCATCCTGCCGCGGCGCAGCCTCGGGGTCGAGTATCCGTCGGTCACCGCCGAGCGCCGGGCGCTGAAGCCGGTCGGCCTGCTGGGCACGGATGCGAGCTTCGACGAGACCCGCGAGCTGCTCGCCGAGGCGGCCGTGCTGCTCGCCCGACTCGGCGAGGTCGAGATCGCGCTGCACCGCCTGCTGGAGGAGCAGCGCAAGGCACAGAAGCGCGTCAACGCGCTGAAGTACAATGTGATCCCGCGCTACCACCGGACGATCCACTTCATCCAGTCGGCGCTCGAGGAAGAGGAGCGCAACACCCTGTTTCAGGTCAAGCGGCTGCGCGAGCGCAACGGTGGTTGACGCCGCCCCGGGCAGGGGATCGTGGGTGGCGGCTGGGCGGCTCGGTACGCAACGCGCACGCTAAGGAGCGGCGCAGAAACGACCGACACAAGCACGGGGAAGACACGCACCAACAGGCGCGAAAAACATCATAAAATACTGTTTTTATTAATTTATTTCGCGTGCTTCGTAGTTCCCATGCGATGTGCCGGTCGTTCTTGACTCATCGCTCAGCGGCTTGCGCCAACGCGCAGGATGGCCAGCGTGATGTTGTCGGTGCCGCCGCGCTCGCAGGCGAGGTCGACCAACGCATCGGCGAGGCCCCCGAGATCGGCGTCGGCGACACCGAGCAACTGGCGCAACCAGTCATCCGGGATCATGTTCGTGAGCCCGTCGGTGCAGAAGAGGTAGATATCCCCCACTGCGAACCCTTCGGCACCGACCGCGACCTGGATCTCGCCCGTCGAGCCGAGGGCCCGGGTCAACAGGTTCTGGCCGACACCGTAGCGGCGTGCCTCGGCAAGCGAGGGGAAGAAGCCGCGGTCGACGACGTCCTGGATGAACGAGTGGTCGCGCGTGATCTGGAGGACCTCGCCATCGCGCAGCCGATAGAGCCGGGAGTCGCCGACATGGGCGTGCGCGAGCCAGCCCTCGCCGACATAGCCGACGACGACGGTCGTGCCCATGCCGCGGCAGGCGGCATCGCTGCCGCTCGCCTCCCAGATCTGTCGGTTCGCCTCTTGGACCGCTGCCGCGAGAAAGGCCGTGGCCGCGTCGCGGTTGGTCCGCGACGGCGGCTGCTCGCGCACCCGCCTGGCGATCACGTCGGCGGCGAGCTGGCTGGCGACCTCACCGGCGTTCGCCCCGCCGACGCCGTCGGCAACGAGAAGGAGCCCGTGCCCCTCATCGACGAGCACCGCGTCCTCGTTGTGCACGCGCACCACGCCGCGGTCGGTGCGCCAGGCATACTCCAGTCGGTACCTCGGGGCGCGACCGCCCCGCCCATCGACCCCGCTCAAGACCCGCACCCCCGCCCGATCAGCGCGCGCCGAGCTGCTCGAGCATCGCCGCGAGCTGCGCCGGCTCGATATAGCCTGGCACCAGATCGCCCGATTCGAGGAGCAGGGCCGGGGTGCCGCGGATCCCCATCTCGCTCCCAAGGGCCAGGTGCGCGTCGACCGGGTTCGGGCACCGCCGGGCCGGGACCTCCTTGCCCGCCTTGGCCGCCGTCAGCGCGGCGCGCCGGTCGTCGGCGCACCAGACCGAGACGGCCTCGTCGTACGACGGACTGCCCGCGCCGGCACGCGGGAAGAAGAGGTAGCGGATGCGGATACCCTCCGCGCCATAACTCTCGATCTGCTGGTGGAGCTTGCGGCAGTAGCCGCAGTCGATATCGGTGAAGACGGTGACCGTGTGTTCGGTCTTGCCTGGCGCGTCGAAGATGATCATGTTCTCCTCGCCGACCCGATCGACGGCCTTCAGACGCGCGGCCGCGAGCCGTGGCTCGGTGAGGTCCTCGCGCTCCTTCAGATCGACGATCCGCCCGTCGACGAAGTAGCGCCCGTCGCCGGTCACGTACATCAGTTGGGTGCCGACGAGGACCTCGTAGAGCCCCTTGACCGGCGAGGGCTCGATGCTGTCGATCCGGATGTCGGGTAGCACCGCCTCCAAGGATTTGCGCACCGTCGCCGGGCCGTCGGCGAGGGCGGGCTGGGCCAGGGCCAAGGCGAGGGCCAGCGCGGGGGCGACGGCCAGCAGTCGGGCGGGTCTCAACATCGGTGTCGTTCCTCTAGTCTCTGAAGTTGGTGAACTGGACCGGCAGCTGCCAGTCGCTCTCGCGCAACAGGGCGATGGCCCCTTGCAGGTCATCGCGGCTCTTGCCGGAAACCCGGACCTGTTCGCCCTGGATCTGGGCCTGGACCTTGAGCTTCGAGCCTTTGATCGCCTTGACCATGCGCTTGGCGGTCTCGGTGTCGACGCCCTGCTTGATGCGCACCTCCTGGCGGGCCGCATTGAGGGTCGTCACGGGGTCGGCGACCTCCAGGCAGGCGACGTCGACCCTCCGCTTGGCGAGCTTCTGACGCAGGATGTCCATCATCTGCTGGAGCTGGAACTCCTGCTCGGCCTCGAGCCGGACCTGTGCGTCCGCCAGCTCGAAATGGGCCTTGACGCCCTTGAAATCAAACCGCGTGCCGATCTCGCGATTGGCCTGATCGACCGCGTTGCGGACCTCCTGGAGGTCCACCTCGGCGACGACATCGAAGGTGGGCATCGCTGCGCTCCCGTTGTCCTCGTATTGCTCCTCGGCGGCACGATAGAGCATGGCGCCGGCCGATGCCAGCACCGCGGGCGGTCAGGCGCGCGGATGGTGCCGGGCATGGATCTGCTTGAGCCGTTCGCGCGCGACATGGGTGTAGATCTGGGTCGTCGACAGGCTGCTGTGCCCGAGGAGCATCTGCACGACCCGCAGGTCGGCGCCGTGATTGAGCAGATGGCTCGCAAAGGCGTGCCTCAGCGTGTGCGGCGAGAGAGGCTTGGCGATGCCGGCGATCAGCGCATAGCGCTTGATCAGGAGCCAGAAGGCCTGGCGCGTCATGCAGTCGCTACGCCCGGTCGGGAACAGGTAGTCGCTGCGCCGCCCGCCGAGGATATCGGCGCGCGGTCCCCGGGCATAGTCGCGCAGCCAATCGGCGGCCTCCTCGCCGAGCGGCACCAGCCGTTCCTTGCCGCCCTTGCCGACGATGCGCACGACCCCTTGGGTCAGGCTCACCTGCTGCGGGGTCAGTCCGACCAGCTCCGAGACCCGCAGCCCGCTCGCATAAAGGACCTCGAGCATGGTCCGGTCGCGGTGGCCGCGCGGGTCGTCGCTGTCCGGGGCGGCAAGCAGCGCCTCGACCTCGGACTCGGTCAGGGTCCGCGGCAGCGGCCGACCGAGGCGTGGCGCCTCGATGCGGGCGCTCGGGTCGACCTCGATGACCCCCTGGCGCACCAAGTGCTGATAGAACTGGCGCAGGCAGGAGAGACAGCGGGCCGCCGAGCGCGGCTTGCGCCCGGCGAGGGACAGGGCGCGCAGGTACTCCAGCAGATCACCGCGCTCGGCCTCGACGAGCCGGCGGCCGCGCTCGCGCACGAGCCAGGCGGCGAAGTGACGCAGGTCCGACTGGTAGGCGCTCAGCGTATTGCGGCTCAGGCCGCGCTCCATCCAGAGTAGGTCGGCGAAGCCCTCGATAACGCCCACCTCGTCGCTCATGGCGCCGGCACCGCCCCCTCGTGCGCGAGCAGCCAGCGCTTGATCGCGAGCTTGCGCCCGCCCATCGCCCCGGCAAAGCCGCCGAGGCCGCGGACAGCGACGACGCGGTGACAGGGGATCGCGATCGGACAGGGATTCGCGCGGCAGGCCAGGCCGATGGCCCTGGCCCCGGTGCCGAGCGCGCGCGCCAACTCGCCGTAGGTGCGCGTCTGCCCGGCCGGGATCTCCCGCAGCGCTGCCCAGACGCGGCGCTGGAAGTCGCTGCCGGCGAGCCGCAGCGGCAGCGCGAGCGGTACCCGCGGATCGGCGAAGTAGGTCGCGAAGGCGCGCTGCACGCGCTCGGGCGGCGCGGCCATCGGGCCGCCATCCGCGCCGGGCGGAACCTCGGGCGCGAGGTCGACGCGCACCAGCGCCCCATCGCGCCAGTCGATGCCGATCGGACCGAAAGGTGTCGTCGAGATGGCGATCATGGCTCCGTTCGCTGCCTGTTGTCTGACCGACCTCGCGCCGCGCGCCCGGCCGCCGATTCGGTGCGCGCCGATCTCACCCGAGGGCCGCAGACGGCCCGCCTCCGCCTGCCGCCGTCGAATAGCGCCGTGCGGCCCGGGCGAAGACGGCTCGCTGGCTTCGGCGGACTCCCGACCCTCCCCGCGGGCTTCAGGCGCGCGCCGTGCGGTTCAGTGGAGCACCACGTCGAAGGTCAGCCGCTCGCTCAGGCCGTTGGCCCGGTCACGCAGCACCTCGACCGGGACCCGCTCGCTGGCGGCCCGATCGATCAGCGCGATGCGCACGTCGGCGTAGCCGTGCACGGCCACGTCGGCGACGCGCACGATGCGGTCCTTCTTGCGCATCCCGGCGTCCTTCGCCCCGCTCACGTCACCGAAGTCCTGGACCTGAACGCCCGGGCCGTCCGACGCGTCCTCGAGCAGGACCCCGAGGAGGCCGGTCTTCGGCAGGTCGACCGGGTCCGGGTACAGCAGGAAGTCGGCGACGTCGCCCCCGAGGCGGCGGTCGCGCCCGTCGATCAGGATCGCCGAGGTCGTCGGCATGCGCCGCAACAGCCGGCGCGGGATGCCCTGACCGTATTCCAGGTGCCCGGCCCCGGCGAGCACGACCAGGGTCTTCTGCGGGTGCCCCTTCAGGTACTCGGCGGCCCGCGCGGCCATGCCCTCGTCCCAAAGCAGCTGGACCTCGAGGAAGTGCTCGAACTCCTTGCGGTCGGCCAGCATCGGATGGGCCCGGAAGGCGGCCTCCAGCCGCTCCCGGTAGGCGCCGTCGTCGCGCGCGATCGAATCGGGCAGGCGCGCGCGCTCGGCCGCATCCAGGCCGGCGATGCCGACCTCGCCGACCTTCTCGGTCAACTCGCTCTCCAGGTTCAGCGCGATGATCGGGACGCCATGATCGCGGGCGAAGCGCAGGATCGGCCGATAGAGCCGATAGTCGAAGCGCCAGCGGGTGAAGTACTGCGTCCGCCGCAGCATCGTCTCCTCATCGATGCGCCCGGCGACATAGTCGTCCAGGTGCGCCTGGTAGGGCTGCTGGAAGGCCTCCATGCCGATCGCCAGGTCCTTGCCCCGGGCGCGCAGCCCTTGCAGGATCGCGAGTTGGACGAGGTGATCCTCGTAGCGGTCGTGGCGCTCGCCGACGAAGATCACCTGCCGCTCGGCGAGGCGCGCCAGGATGTCGGTCAGTTGCGGCAGCGCGGCGACCTCGACGACGCGGGTCGCGAACGTCGCGCCGGGATCGGATGCGGCCTCGGGCGGCAGCGAGCCGGCCGCGACGATCTGGCCGGCGGCGAGCGCGCCGACGAGGAGGATGACGGCCCGGGCGGCCCGGCGGGTGTGGCGGATGGCGTCGATCACGGGACCTCTCGCATGACAAGGGACGGGCGTTGACCGCATTATGACCTGGCGAGGCGCCGATTGATCGGCCGTCCAGGCCGACAGCGGCACGAACATCGAAGATCCGGTTGGCGCCCCCGCTCGACGAGGGGCACTGCCTATGTCGGCGTCTCCCTAGCGTAACGTCGAATGGATGCCTTTTGGACAATTTTTCCGGACGGGCCGGCGCGGCCCGGTCGATGAACCAGCGCAGTTGTGACCATGAACAGAAAGATCCAGTTCCTCTCCGGCGGCCTGCTGCTGTCGTGGCTCGCCCTCGCATTGGCGACGCCAGCCCCGGCGGCAGACATCCTCGAGCACCGCATCGACGCGGCGATCGACCCGGCCACCGGGCGCATCGAGGCGACCGACCGGCTCGCGCTGCCCGCCGGGCAACCCCGCTGGACCTTCTATCTCGACGGCAACCTGACCCCCGAGGTCGCCGCCGGTGACGCGACCCTGACGCCGATCGCCCGCGAGTTCCACCTGGTCCGCTGGCGGCTCGAGCGCCCAACCACGGAAGCCGACCCCGGGCCTGTGACCATCGCCTACGCCGGGACCATCCGCCACGGCCTGCGAGACCTGCACGAGGGCATGGGCCGCACCCGCCAGTGGAGCGTCGGGACCATCTCGCCCGAGGGTGCCTTCCTCAGCGGGCAGAGCGGCTGGTATCCGACCTCCGCCGCCGAACCGGCGGAGGCGCTCCAGACCTTCCGCCTCGCGGTGACCCTACCGCGCGGCTGGCTGGCGGTCTCGCAAGGTGCCGGCCCGGAGATCGCCGAGACCGCCGACGGGGTGCGCGTCACCTGGCACGAAGGACACCCGCAGGACGAGATCCACCTGATCGCCGCGCCCTTCACCCGCTACGCCCGCACGACACCGGTGGCCGAGGCCCAGGTCTACCTGCGCACGCCCGACCCGGCCCTGGCCGAGCGCTACCTCGCGGCCACGGCCGACTATCTCGCCCTCTACGACCGCCTGATCGGCCCCTATCCCTACGCCAAGTTCGCCCTGGTCGAGAATTTCTGGGAGAGCGGCTACGGCATGCCGTCGTTCACGCTGCTCGGCCCGCAGGTCATCCGCCTGCCCTTCATCCTGCACACCTCCTATCCGCACGAGATCCTCCACAATTGGTGGGGAAACGGCGTCTACGTCGACTACGCGAGCGGCAACTGGAGCGAGGGCCTCACGACCTACCTCGCCGACCACCTGCTGCGCGAGCGCCAGGGTCAAGGTGCAGACTACCGCCGCGACGCCCTGAAGTCCTACATGGACTATGTCGACGCCGCGCGCGACTTCCCGATCCGCGCCTTTCGCGGCCGCGACAGCACGGCCGCCCAGGCGATCGGCTACGGCAAGACGATGATGGTGTTCCACATGCTGCGCCGCGAACTGGGCGATGCGGCCTTCATCGCCGGGCTGCGCCGTTTCTACGCCGACAACCGCTTCCGGGTCGCGGGCTTCGCCGACCTGCGCGACGCCTTCGCGGCGACGAGCGACCGCGACCTGGACGGCTTCTTCCGCCAGTGGACCGACCGCCCCGGCGCCCCGGGCCTGGCCCTGCGCGACGTCCGCGTGAGCGTCGACGGCGACGGCTACCGGTTGCGCGGCGAGTTGCGCCAGACCCAGGACGGCGCCCCCTTCGCGTTGCAGGTGCCGCTCGTCATCCACGACGCACAGGGTCGACCGACCGAGCGGACCCTGGCGATGAACGGGCGACGCGCCGCCGTCGACATCGCGCTGGCGAGCCGCCCGGTGCGCCTCGCGGTGGACCCGCGTTTCGATCTCTTCCGCCGGCTCGTCGCCGGCGAGGCCCCGATCACGCTGAGCGCCCTGCTCGGCGCGGACCGCGGCCTCATCCTGCTGCCGGCCGACGCCGATCCGCCACTCGCCGGCGCCTATCGACGCCTCGCCGAGGCCTGGCGGCGCGGCCAGCCGGGCTGGCAGATCCAAGCCGACGCCGACCTGGAGGCCCTGCCGCGCGACCGCCCCGTCTGGCTCCTCGGCTGGGAGAACCGCTTCCTCCCCGAGGCGGCCGGGGCGGCCGACATCGCCCTCGATCGGGCGGACCGCCGCGCACACCTCCCCGGCGGCACGACGAGCGGTGCCGGCGAGGGTCTGGCGATGACGCTGCCCGACGGCGAGCGCACGCTCGGCTGGCTCGCCGGCGTCGAGGACCAGACCATCGCCGCGCTGGCCCGCAAGGTGCCGCACTACGGCCGCTACGGCTACCTCGTCTTCGCCGCCGGCTCCGCCGAGAACCGCCTCAAGGGCCAATGGCCGGCGGGCGAGACGGCGCTGACGATCTGGCTCGACGGACACCGCCCGACCCTCGCCTGGCCGCCGGACGCCCCGCTCGTGGCCGAGTGATCGCGGGTGATGACGGGCCGGCTATGATAGGATCACGGCCGTCTCGACCCGCTCCGAAATCCCTGGCGGGTCGTCGATCGGCGGCGTTTCCGCCGCCTTGTCGAGCACTCTCCAACAGTCGAGGGCCAAGTGAACGGGCGCGCCTTTCTCTTCCTGCTGATCGCGGTCGCCGCAGGACCATCGCTCGTCGGCTGCGCAACGCAACCGATGACGACCGCCGCCGCCGAGCCGGTCGATGTCCGTGCCATGATCGTCGGCAAGCCGCAGATCCAGCTGCCAGGGGCGCGGCTCGCCGAGGTCCGGTCGATCGCGCTCGGCGCCGCCCACTCCAAGGGCTGGACACCGGTCGAGGAGACGAGCGACCAACTGGTCCTCCAGCGACCGATGGACCCGACCTCGCCGCAGGCCGTCGCGCTCGGGGCCGCCGGCGAGCGCAGCCCGATCGTCCAGGTCAACACCTATCTGGTCGAGGAACCGGGCGGGGTGCGCGTCGCCCTGGCCGCCGAGGTCCTCACGACCGCCCCCGACCAAACGACCAAGACCGTCGATTACACGGAGGCCTACCGGGCCGACCTCGAGCGTTCGCTCGAATCGCTGAGCGAGACCTGGGTGGCGAACCGCGAGCGCGTCGCCGCCGCATTGACCGGAACCCGCTCCGCCGCCCAGTCGCCGGAGATCCCCTACCCCTATGGCGACCCCAATGCCGACCTCGACGGGGTCCCGAGCGACCCGCTCAAGGCCGCCTGGGCGTCCGCCACGACGTTGGTAGGCGAAGGGTCAGACGGCTCCGCCACCTCCGGACAGGCGACCGGGGCGAGCGCCCCGCCGGCCGCCGGGGTCTCGTCGCCGAGCGCGGGGCCATCGTCGTCTCAGTCGTCTTCGTCCCAGCCAGCGCAGCGCTCGGGCGGCGCCCCGGTCGTCGACATGAACGCCGCCACCGCCTGGGGCACAGGCACCACGACGACCTCGACGGCCAGCGAGGCCAGTTCGGTCGCGTTCAACGAGCGCCCGCGCACCGGCATGTGGGCCTACTATGCCGAGCAGTTCGCCATCACGCGCGGCTGCGCACTGACCGACCAGGGTGCCGTCCTCGTCGAGCAGCGGCCCGACGCCGAGATCCTCGACGTCGCCTGCGCCAACCTCCCGACCTTCCGGCTGCGCTGCCACAACGGGGTGTGCCGCGGCCTGGACTGACGGGCATCCGCAGAGACCCGTGCTGCGCCCCCTGGCCGCCCTGCTGCTCGCCGCCGGCGTCCTGCTCGCCGCCCCCGCGGTGGCCGCCCAGGAGGCGGGCCCGGCGGTCCGGCTCGACGGCGCCAGCCTCGACGAGGCCCGCCAGGTCGCCCTCGACGCGGCGGCGCGCCGCGGCTGGTCGGCCATCGCCGTCGAACCGCGGCGCATCACCCTCGAGCAGACGCTGCCCGGACCCGCACCGCGGCTCGAGCGCCCGGCCGAGACCCTGGTGCGGGTGTACGCGACATTCCTCCCCGACGGCGACGACGTCCTCGTGCAGGTCCAGGCGATCCGGATCGACGCGCCGGAGACGCCCACCGAGCGCCGCACCGACATCACCGGACCCTATCGGGACAACCTGATGAACGCCTTGCGCGCCCTCCAGGGGCACTGGGCAAGCCGCTTCACGGTCCTCGACCCGCCGCCCCGGGCGCAGCCCGCGGCCAGGCCGGGCCAGGCCCACCTCGGAACCTGGGCCTACTATGCCGAGCGCTATGCCGAGGCCCGGGGCTGCCGCCTCGCCGATGCAGGGGCCGAACTCCTCGACGCCGACAGCGATGCCGAACTGCACCGCGTCCCTTGCCGCGACGGCACCGCCATCCTGGTACGCTGCCACCTCGGGGAGTGCGGCGCCGCCCGCTAACGGACCTCCGGCGCCGCCACCGGGCACCTCCCAGAAATTGTCAGAAGCTGACGCCGTCGGCGCGAGCGGGCTGCGCCGAGATCGCAAGCGCCTGCTTTCCCTATCGATATTTTTTGGCATCAAAGATGAATCAGCAAAGCCAGGTCGACCGGGGCAAACCAGGGTCGGGGGCCGGGTGCAGCACGCGCCTCGGCCACCGCCGCCCACCCCGGGCCGACCGTTCGGAGCGCCGCCGGAGCGCGTAGGGGCCCCGCGGCCTTGCATTCGATTGCCGGCGGCCGCCCGATCCGCCGGGATCGCCAGGGAACGCCGCCGAAAGACGCACACGATCACGGACCTCCGGCGGACTCGGGCGTGGGCCATCCTCGGTCAAGTGCCGGGGATGGCCCCCCCTTTTTCCGGCTCCATGCGCGTGGGCACGCTTTCGCCCTCTGGTCTCATCGGTCACAATAGGCCCTCGTCACCGCCCCGAGAGCCGCACCATGCGAGTGTTCCGCGTCGCCTTCTTCAACCAGGGCAAGGTCTACGAGATCTACGCCCGCCATGTGCGTCAGGGCGAGTTCTATGGCTTTGTCGAGATCGAGGGCATCCTGTTCGGGGAGGCTTCCTCGATGCTCGTCGACCCCGCCGAGGAACGCCTCAAGAGCGAGTTCAAGGGCGTCCAGCGCAGCCTGATCCCGATCCACGCCGTCGTGCGCATCGACGAGGTCGCCAAGGAGGGCACAGGCAAGATCCACGAACTCGGCGAGGGCTCCAACATCACCCCCTTCCCCTCGCCGTCGCTCTACGCCCCGGGCAAGGACAAGGACCGCTAGCCGCGGCGGCCGCCCTTGCGATATCGCATTGGCCGGCCACGGCCGGCACGGCGATGATGGCGGGCATGCAGCACACCCGCCTCCAACGTCACCTCCTGATCGCCGGCGTGGCCCTGCTGGTCGGCTGCGGCGATCGCTCGCCCACCGACGACTCCGCCCAAGGCGACGCCCCGGCGCTGATCCAGGCCGCCGAGCACGGCGACATCTCGGCACTGAACGCCCTCCTCACGGACCGGGGCGAGCCCGACGTACGCGACGCCTGTCAGTGGACCCCGCTGATGAAGGCAGCCCTGAACGGCCACCTGGCCGTCGTCGAGCGCTTGGTCGCCGCCGGCGCCACCCTCGATGCCGAGGACAGCGGCGGCTACACGGCGCTGATGCTCGCCGCGTCGAACGATCACGCGGCCGTCGTCGACTACCTGGCGACGCGCGGCGCCCGGCTCGACCACCAGGAAGGGACCCAAGGCTTCACGGCGCTCATCTGGGCGGCCAAGCTCGGTCACGCAGCGACAATCGAGACCCTGCTGCGCCATGGCGCCGACACGGCCCTCGCCGACCACACCGGCCGCACCGCCGCCGAGCGGGCCGCGGAAGAGGGCTTCCCGGACATCGCCGCCAAGATCGAGGCCGCCGCCGGCGCCTGAGCCGACGCGGCGCGCCCGACAGGCTGGCGGTTGTCCGGCGCCCATCCGCCCCCACCTCCGGGTCTTGTCAATAACCCCGATCCGGAGCCGTCCGCAATGTCCCGCAAGACCCGCATCGAAGAGGCCCTCGCGACCCGGCTGTCGCCGATCCATCTCGAGGTCATCGACGAGAGCCGCCAGCACGCGGTCCCGCCGGGGGCCGAATCCCACATCAAGGTCGTCGCGGTGAGCCTCCAGTTCGCCGGGCAACCGCTCCTCGCCCGTCACCGGCTCGTCAACGGCGCCCTCGCCGGTGAATTCGCCACCGGGCTGCACGCCCTGTCGATCCACGCCTGGACGCCCGAGGAGTGGGCGATGCGCGACGCGGCCGTGCCGGCATCGCCGCCGTGCCGCGGCGGCTCCAAGGAACCGCCGGGCGGCCAAGCCGCCGCCTGACGGACGGCGGCTGCATCCGATCACCCCGCCCGGTGCGGCGAGGGCTGGCGCGCGAAGTATTCCCGCGTGATCCGGAAGACCACTGGCGAGAGCAGCAGCAGCGCGACCAGGTTCGGGATCGCCATCAGGGCATTGAGCGTGTCGGCCACCAGCCACACGAAGTCCAGGTGCAGCAACGCCCCGACCGGGATCGCGGCGACCCAGATCAGGCGGAACGGGGTGATCGCGCGGACGCCGAAGAGGTACTGGACGCAACGCTCGCCGTAGACGCTCCAGCCCAGGATGGTCGTGAAGGCGAACAGTGCGAGACCCAAGCCGACGATGTAGCCGCCGACGCCGGCCAGACCGGCCTCGAAGGCCGCCGACGAGAGGACCGCCCCCGTCTCGCCGGACGACCAGACCCCGGAGACCATGATCACCAGCCCGGTGATCGTGCAGATGATCAGGGTGTCGAGGAAGGTACCGAGCATCCCGACCGTGCCCTGGGCGACCGGGTCGTCGGAACGGGCCGAGGCGTGGGCCATCGGCGCACTGCCGAGCCCGGCCTCGTTCGAGAAGATGCCGCGCGCCACGCCCATCTGGATCGCCAGCATGACGCCAGCCCCGGCGAAGCCGCCGAGACCGGCGGCGGGCGTGAAGGCAAACTGGACGATCTGCTGGATCGCGCCAGGGATCGCGCCCAGGTTGGCCGCCAGTACGACCAGACCCCCACCGACGTAAGCGATCGCCATGAAGGGCACCAGCCGGCCGGCGACCTCGGCGATCCAGCGGATGCCGCCGATCAGGACCAGGCCGACGAGCGAGGCCATGACCACTCCCGAGACCCACTTCGGCACCGCGAAATTGCTCTGCAGGACATCGGCGACCGAGTTCGCCTGCACCGTATTGCCGATGCCGAAGCCGGCCAGCGCACCGAAGACGGCGAAGGCGATCGCCATCCAGGCCCACCTCTCGCCGAGGCCATTGCGGATGTAGTACATGGGCCCGCCGACGTAGGCGTCCTTCTCGTCGACCTCGCGGTACTTCATCGCGAGTACCGTCTCGGCATACTTGGTCGCCATCCCGACGAGGGCCGTGCACCACATCCAGAACAGGGCGCCCGGCCCGCCGATCGCGATCGCCGTGCCGACGCCCGCGATATTGCCGGTACCGATCGTTGCCGACAGCGAGGTCATCAACGCATTGAACGGCGTGATATCGCCGGCACCCTGCCCGACCCGACCGCGCCAGAGCATCCGGAAGCCATAGCCGATGTGGCGCAACGGCATGAACCGCAGCCCGATCGTCAGATAGAGGCCGGTGCCCAAGATCAGCACCAGCATCGGCGGCCCCCAGACCAGCCCGTTCAGCCCTTTGATGACGTCGGTGATCAACTCCATCAGGTCCCCTCCCCCAGGATAACCGGCAGTGGCACGAAAAGGCGTGAAACTATAGCAGCGCCACCGCCCGCCTCCTAACCCCTCCAAAAAGGCAAAAAAGGGGTCAGAGCCCTTTTCTCCTTAAGGGGACCTAACGTGGCGGGGCATCCCTGCCCCGCGCGGGCACCTTGAATTTTTCTAGATGCCCTTAAAAGGGCTCTGACCCCTTTCTTAGGAGCCGGCGCAGCTCGTCGTCGCCGAGCGCCGTCTCCTCGCGAGCGACTTCGAGCACCGTGCGGTCCTCGGCGAGTACGCGCCGGGCGATCGCCGCCGCCCTATCGTAGCCGATCACCGGGGCGAGCGCCGTCGCGAGCATCGCGTTGCGGGCAAGGCCCCGCGCGAGCCCCGCGCGATTGACCCGAAAACCCATGATCGCCTTCTCGCGCAGCGCCGTGCAGGCACCGCTGAGCAGCGCGATCTGCTCGAGCAGGTCGGCGCCGATCAGCGGCAGCATGGTGCAGAGCTGGAAGCGGCTATCCTGGGCCGCCAATGCGATCGCCGCATCGAGGCCGACGACCTGGACGCAGGCCATCGCCACGGCCTCCGGGATCACCGGATTGACCTTGCCGGGCATGATGCTGCTGCCGGCCTGGAGCGCCGGCAGCTCGATCTCGGCCAGGCCCGCGGTCGGGCCGCTGGCCATCCAGCGCAGGTCGTTGGCGGCCTTGAGCAGTGCGAGCGCCAGGACCCGCAGCTGGCCGCTCAGCTCCACCGCCGTGTCCTGACTTGCGATCGCTGCCCGAAAATCCGGGGCCGGTGCGAAGTCGAGGCCGGTGCGCCGCGACAACTCGTCGGCGAAGGCCTCGGCGAAGCGCGGGTCGGTGTTGAGGCCGGTGCCAACGGCGGTGCCGCCCTGTGCGATGCGCCGCAGTCGCGCACCGGCATCGACGAGGCGCGCCCGGCAGGCGCGCACCTGCGCCGCCCACCCGCCGAGCTCCTGGCCGAGGGTCAGCGGCACCGCATCCATCAGGTGGGTTCGCCCGGTCTTGACGATGTCGGCCGTCTCGGCCGCCCGCCGCTCGATCGCCTCGGCCAGGGCATCCAGCTCGGCGTCGAGCCCGACCAGCGCCAGCGCGGCGCTCAGGTGAATCGCGGTCGGGATGACATCGTTGCTGCTCTGGCCGCGATTGACCTGGTCGTTCGGATGCACCGGCTCGCCGAGCGCGCGGCCGGCGAGGGTCGCGATCACCTCGTTGGCGTTCATGTTCGTCGAGGTGCCGGAACCGGTCTGATAGACGTCGACCGGGAACTGCCCGTCCAGCTCGCCGGCAGCGACCCGCTCGGCGGCCTCGGCAATCGCCGCGGCCGTCGCCGACGGCAGCGCGCCGAGGGCACCATTGACCCGCGCCGCGCAGGCCTTGATCAGCCCCAGGGCATGGATGAAGGACGGCGGCATCGGCCGGCCGCCGATCGCGAAGTTCTCGATCGCGCGTCGCGTCTGCTCGCCGTAGAGGGGCGCCTCCCCGGGCTCATCGTGCATCGTCGCATCTCCGTCGCCGCTAGCCGACCCACAGGGTCTTGGCGTTTACGAACTCGCGGATCCCGAGTTCGCCGAGCTCGCGGCCATAGCCCGAGTCCTTGATGCCGCCGAACGGCAGTCGCGGGTCGCTTTTGACGATGCCGTTGACGAAGGCGGCACCGCAGGCCATGCGCCGGGCGAAGGCCTCACCGCGCCTCGGGTCGGCGGTCCAGACGCTGCCGCCAAGCCCGTAGCGGCTGTCGTTGGCGATGCGGAGCGCCTCGGCCTCGTCGGCGGCACGGATGACGGCCGCGACCGGCCCGAAGAGCTCGTCCTCGTAGGCCGGCATCCCGGGCGCGACCCGATCGAGCAGGGTCGCGGCATAGAACCAGCCGGGGCCCTCGAGCGGACGGCCGCCCGCCAGGCAGCGCGCCCCGGCGCGCAGGCTCGCGCGAACCTGCTCGTCGAGTTGCTCGCGCAGATCGGCGCGGGCGAGGGGCGCGAGCGTGGTCGCCGGATCGAGCGGATCGCCCGGCCTCAAGGCCTCGATCGCCGGACGCAGCCGGGCGACGACGTCGTCGGCGCGAGCGGCGACGACGATGAAGCGCTTGGCCGCAATGCAGCTCTGCCCGGCATTGATGAAGCGTCCGCGTACGGCGGACTCGACGACGGCATCGAGGTCGGCATCCTCGAGGACGACGAAGGCGTCGGAGCCGCCGAGCTCCAGCACCGTCTTCTTCAAGTGCTCGCCGGCTGAGCGCGCGACCCGACGGCCGGCGGCCTCGCTGCCGGTCAGGCTGACGGCGCGGATGCGCGGATCGGCGACGAGCGCCTCGGCCCGCGCGGCGTCGATCAGGAGGGTAGCGAAGACCCCGACGGGCAGGCCGGCCTCGGCAAAGACCTCGGCAATCGTCAAGGCGCAGCGCGGCACGTTCGAGGCGTGCTTGAGGAGCACCGTGTTGCCGGCCGCGAGCGCCGGCGCGGCGCAGCGGAAGACCTGCCAGAACGGGAAGTTCCAGGGCATCACGGCGAGGACGAGGCCGAGCGGCTGAAAGACGACGAGGCTGCGCCCGGCATCGGAGTCGACCGGTACATCGGCCAGGAACCGCTCGGCGTGCTCGGCGTAGTAATCGCAGACGAGCGCGCACTTGTCGATCTCGGCCTCGGCCTCGCCGATCAGCTTGCCCATCTCCCGTGTGATCACCCGCGCCAGCTCCTCGCGACGGGCGCGCAGCCGCTCGGCGACGGCCGAAAGAAACGCGGCGCGCTCGGCGACCGGCCGGGCCGCCCAGGGGCCGGCGACGGCGGCCGCGGCGGCGACCGCCCGCGCGACGTCCGTCTCGTCGTGCCGGGCGATGGTCTCCAGGATCCCGCCGTCGCACGGATTGATCGATTGCAGCGCCATGGTCGTCATCCCTCCCCATCGCCGTCCCGTGCCCCGGCGGCAGCCTGCGCGGTCAGGTCGCGTGCCCAGTCGGGCAGGCGCTCGCGCACCCGGAGCGCGACGTTCTGGTCATGGCTCGCCAACCACTCCTCGAGCGCCGCCGCACCCTCGTCCAGCACCCCGCAGACCGCCGGTGCGCGCGTGAGCGCCGGCAGATCGGCGAGCAGGTCGAGGAGCATCCCGCGGGCGATGCCGTGGCGTTCGAACAGGTCGGCGAGGCCCGCGAGTAGCGCCTCGTCGGGGAGTGGGCCGGCGCGGCGAAAGCGTCGTGCGGCCCCGAGCAGGAAGAGTTCGAGGCCGAGCCGCGCCCCGGGCTCGCTCGGATGCTCGGGCAACGCCGCTAGGCACGCGGCGACGAACGGCTCGAAGGCCGCAAGGGGCCGCGGAACACCGGCCCTGCGGGGCAGGAAGGCAGTATGCCTCTCGCCCTGCGAATCGACCACGAGGGGACGGCCATCGGGGGCCTGCTGCCAGATCTCAGTCATTGCCGCGACTCTCGAATCTCGTGTAGTGAACGACGGACCGCATGCCGGTCAGCTAGGCCGGCCTTGTCCTTGACTCCGGGCAAGAGCCACCTGCTCCTCTCGACACGATCCCGGTCCTAGCCGCGCCCAAGGCCGACCGCGCCGGTCCATGATCGGGCGATGGCGCCCGCAGGCCGCAACTTCAATAGGCACGTCAAAACGGGGTCAGAGCCGTTTTTCTAGAATCCGGCTTAAAAAGGGGTCTGACCCCTTTTTGAAGAGTTGAATTTTGCGATGGGCGCTCCACCCTGCGACGAGGGCCGGCGTGGGCCGGTCAGGAGATCACCGAAGATGAGCGAATCGATCAGCGACCTCGACATGGAACTCGCGAGCGGCATCGCCGCGTTCGAGTCCAAACAATTCTCGCGGGCCGCCGGCCTGCTCTCGCCGCTCGCCGAGGCTGGCCACCCGGAGGCCCAGTACCGGGTCGCGATCATGGCCCAGAATGGCCTCGGGATGCACCCCAATGCCCTACTCGCCTACAAGTACATGAAGGCCGCCGCCAAGGCCGGCCTCGCTGTCGCCCAGCACGGTCTGGGCTTCATGTACATGGAGGGCGAGTGCACCGAGAAGGATGCGACCAAGGCCGTCGAGTGGTTGACCAAGGCCGCCGAGCAGGGCCTCGCAGGCTCGCAGACGATGCTCGCGATCATGTACGAGGAGGGCCGCGGGGTCGCCAAGGACCTCGAAGAGGCCCGCAAGTGGTACCGGCTGGCCGGCTTCGACGAACGCTGAGACGACCCCCGGCCGCGGCGCGAGGCGTCGAGGCGGGGTCGCGACGCGGCGTAGCTCCTGGTAATGTAGACTCGTCGTGGTCGCCCGGCGCGCGATAGGCCCCGGCGCGCCCGAGGGCGGGCTGCCGTGCCTTCGACGATTGCCTGCGGAGACTCCCCGCCAGACAGGCCACGCCAGGAGCCTCATGCCGATCCGGATCGACCCCCTCCACCGCCAGCCTTGGATCCTCTTCGTCGCCGTCCTCGCTGCGTTCGGTCCGGCCCGCGCGGCCGCGCCCGCACAGGGCGCCCCCGTCGCGGTCGGGCGCGCCGACCAGACGGCGATCGTCCGTGAGGTGACCGTGACCGGCACCGTGACCTCGCCGCGCACGGCCGCCCTGTCGACCCAGGTGGCCGGCATGGTGACGCGTCTGACCGTCGACGCCGGCGATCGGGTCGCCCGCGGCGATCTCCTCGTCGAACTCGATCGCGAGGTCGCCGCCTTCACGCTCGCGACGGTCCAGGCCGAGACCGAGCGGGCGACCGCGGCCCTCGCCGATGCCCAGCGGCGCCTTGGCGAGGCGCGCGCACTGGTCGGCGACGGCGGCTTCTCGCAGAGCGAGGTCGAGACGCTGGCCGCCGAGGTCACGATGGCCCAGGCGGCACTGACGGCCGCCGAGGCCGAGGCGCACCGCCAGGCAGCGGTCGTGGCCCGCTATCGGGTCACGGCCCCCTTCGCCGGGGTCGTCGCCGAGCGCGTCGCCGAGCTCGGCGAATGGATCACGCCCGGCACGCGGGTGCTGGAACTGGTCGCCATCGATGGGCTGCGCTTCGATTTTCGGGTCCCCCAAGAGCTGTATCCGCTGCTCGGGGAGGCCACGCCGGTGACCGTGTGGCTCGATGCACTGCCGGGGCAACCGTTCGTCGGGCGGGTCCAGGCCATCGTCCCGGTCAGCGACCCCCGGGCCCGGACCTTCCTGCTGCGCGTCCTGCCCGCCGAGGCCCTGCAAGCGGCCATCACCCCTGGGATGTCCGCGCACGCGACGCTGCGCATCGACACGGGTCGGCGCGGCGTCGTCGTGCCGCGCGATGCCCTGCTGCGCTACCCGGACGGACGGGTCTCGGTCTGGCGCCTCGATCGTTCGGGCGAGGCCCCTCGGGTACGCGAACAGCGGGTGACGCCGGGCCTCGCGTTCGGCGAGCGGATCGAGATCCGCGAAGGCCTCGAGGCCGACGCACCGGTCATCGTCGAGGGCAACGAGGCCCTGCAGGACGGCCAGGTCGTGCGCGTGCGCGACTCGGCCCGCTGAGGGCGCCCCGTCATGTTCGAGGCGATCATCCGCCGTGGCGTCCTGATGAGCGTGATCGTCCTCATCATCGCCGTCCTCGGCATCCTCGCCGCGCTACGCATCCCGGTGCAGATGATCCCCGACCTCGAGGTGCGCACCGTCACCGTGCGCACGGCCTGGCCGGGCGCGACGCCGCAGGACGTCGAGAAGGAGATCCTGATCGAGCAGGAGGAATACCTGCGCACGATTCCCAACCTGCGCCGCCTCGTCGCGACCGCCTCGAGCGGCCGCGCCGAGATCGAGCTGGAATTCCCGTTCGGCGTCGACATCACCGAAACCCTGATCCGCGTCAACAACGCGCTGAATCAGGTGCCCGCCTACCCGGTCGCCGTCGACGAACCACGCGTCTACGCGACCTCCTTCTCGCAGCACTCGTTCATGTATTTTCGGGTCACGCCACTGCCCGGCAATCCGCGCGGACTCGACATGGACATGATGCGCGACTTCATCGAGGACGAGGTCCGCACGCGCATGTCGAGCGTCGCCGACGTCTCGCAGATCGGGGTCTGGGGCGGCGCCGAGCGACAGGTGCGCATCCTCATCGACCCGCGACGCCTCGCCCAGCGCGATCTGACGATCGCCGACGTGCGCGACGCGGTGCGGGCGCGCAACCAGGACGTCTCCGCCGGCGAGGTCGAGAGCGGCAAGCGGCGCTACCTGCTCCGCACGGTCGGGCGCTTCGACGAGATCGACGCCCTCGGGGATCTGATCCTGGCGCGGCGCGGCGACACCCTGATTCGCCTGCGCGACGTTGCCGAGATCGTCCTCGATCACTTCGAGATCCGCGCCCACTCCTACGTCGACGGCGCGCCGGTGATCAACCTCTCGGTGCGCCGCGAGACCGGCTCGAACGTCATCGAGATCAAGCGGGCGATGATGGCGGCGGTCGCCGAGATCAACGACGAGATCCTGCGCCCGGCCGGTATGGAGATGGCGCTCACCTCGGACGATGTACGCTACGTCGAGGCCTCGGTCGCCAACGTCTGGCAGAATCTGGCGATCGGCATGCTCCTGGCGACGCTCGTCATGTACGCCTTCCTGCGCTCGTGGCGGGCGACCCTGGTCGGCACCCTGGGCGTGCCGATCTGCACGATCGCCGCCTTCCTCGGCCTGCTCCTGACCGGGCGCACGATCAACGTGATCTCGCTGGCCGGGATCGCCTTCGCGATCGGCATGACGCTCGACAACAGCATCGTCGTGCTCGAGAGCATCGAGATCGAGCGGCGTCGCGGCCTGGACCGCTTCCGCGCCGCCGTCGCCGGGGTGCGGCGGGTCTGGCCGGCGGTGCTCGCCTCGACCCTGACGACGGTGCTGGTCTTCGCCCCGGTGGTCTTCATCCAGGAGGAGGCCGGACAGCTCTACTCGGACGTCGCGATCGCGATCTCCTCGGCGATCCTGATCTCGATGCTGGTCGCCATCACGGTCGTGCCGACCGCGAGCGCGCGCCTCGCGTTCCACGCCGGCGAGGTCGGCGGCTGGGGCCTGGGCCGACGCGTCCTCGCGGGGGTCGACTGGTTGATCGACGGCGCCCAGCGGCGCGCGGCGACCATCGTCGTCGCCGTGCTCGCGAGCCTCGCCGTCATCGGGTGGCTGACCCCGTCCGCCGAGTACCTGCCCGAGGGCGAAGAGGCCAAGACCTTCGCCCGCATGAATGCACCGGCAGGGTATAACCTGGAGCGGATGAGCGAGATCGGCGCCGAGCTGCAACGCGACCTGCTGCCGCATGTCGACGCCGACCCGGAGGCCTATGCCCGAGGCGAAGCACCCGTGCCGGCGCTACGCTATCTCAACATGCGCATCGAGCCCGAGGGCATCCGCCTCATCGCCGAGCCCGTCGATCCAGGCCAGATCGACGCGCTGATGACGACCCTGCGCCGGCTCTACGAGGCCTACCCGGGGATGCGCGCCTTCGTCTCGCGCGGCTCGATCATCACCAGCAACGAGGGCGGCACGCGTAGCATCAACCTCGATATCTCGGGACCGCGCCTGGAGACCATCTACGGGGTCGCGCTCGCCGCCTATCGGCGCGCCGGGGAGGTCTTCGACCGGCCACGTATCCAGTCCGACCCGCCGACCCTCTCGCTGGCCCAACCGCTGATCGAGGTCCACCCCGACTGGGAGCGGGCCAGCGAACTGGGGATGACCGCCGGCGACCTCGGGTACACGGTCGCTGCCCTCACCGACGGGGCCTTCGTCGACGAGTTCTTCCTCGCCGACGACAAGATCGACATCTACCTCTTCAGCACCGCCGGATCGGCCGCCGAGGTCGGCGACATCGCGACCCTGCCGATCTACACCCGGACCGAGGCCGTGCTGCCGCTCGCGGCCATCGCTGACATCGTCGAGACCGTCGACACTAGCCTCATCCGCCGCGTCAACGGCAATCGCACCGTGACCCTGAACATCATCCCGCCGGCGGACGTCGCGTTGGAGCGCGGCGTCGAGATCGTCCAACGCGATGTCCTCGGACACCTGCGCCAGGCCGGGGAGATCCCCTCGGACGTCTCCATCGACCTCTCGGGCGCGAGCGACCAGCTCGAGGCGACGCGCGCCTCGCTGAGCGGCAATTTCGTCGTCGCCCTGATCATCGTCTATCTGGTCATGACGGCGATCTTCACCCACTGGGGATACCCGCTGCTCATCATGACGACGATCCCGCTCGGCATCGCCGGGGGTATCGTCGGGCTCTGGCTGCTCAATCTGGTCGGCGGTCTGCTGCCGCGCCTCGGCCTGGAGGCGATCCACCAGCCGTTCGACATGATCTCGATGCTGGGCTTCCTGATCCTGATGGGCACGGTCGTCAACAACCCGATCCTGATCGTCCACCGGGCGATCGACAATGTCCGTGCGGTCGGTCTCGGCGCCGTCGCCGCGGTGCGCGAGGCGGTCGAGGCGCGCCTGCGACCGATCGCGATGTCGACGATCACGACGATCGCCGGCCTCTCCCCGCTCGTCTTCATCCCCGGGGCCGGGACCGAACTGTACCGGGGGGTCGGCGCGATCGTACTCTTCGGCATCCTGGGCGCCGCCGCCGTGACCCTGACGATGCTGCCGGCCCTGACCGTCTTCGTCCTCCAGCTCAGCGAACGGCGCGCCCGGGCCGCTCGGGACGGGCAGCCTTTAGGGGAATCCGGGACCTAGCAGCCTGTCGGACTTTCCGTGGGTCGGGCGGCGGGCCTGCCGGTAGAATAGGACGTCCCAACGCGCAGAGCCTGTACCGATGAGCAACTTCCGACCGATCGCCCGTGCCATCGACTTTCTGCTGCCGCCATCGGTGCAGGAGTGGCTGCCCGCGCGGCACTTGGCGCGCTACATCGTCGAGGTGGTGGAGGGGTTGGACCTCAGTGCGCTGGAGCGGGCTTATGGTGGCCGGGGGAGTGCGGCCTATCACCCGGCGATGCGGCTGGCGCTGTTGATCTATGGCTACGCCACCGGGTGCTACTCCAGCCGCAAGATCGAGCGGGCGACCTATGACTCGCTGGCGTTTCGCTACATCGCCTGCAACACCCACCCCGACCACGACACCTTGGCCAGCTTCCGGCGCCGCTTCCGCAAAAAGTTTGAAGAGGTCTTCGTGTCGGTGCTGGTGGTAGCGCGGGAAAACCAGCTCAGCCAGTTCGGCAGCGTCAGTCTCGACGGCACCAAGATTCACGCCAACGCCAGCCGGCACAGTGCCCTGTCGTATGGCCACGCCGAGGCCATCGAAGCGCAGCTCAAGGCGGAGGTCCAGCAACTGCTGGCGCTGGCCGAGGAGGCCGACGGTGGCCACGTCCCCGATGGACTGAGCATCCCGCAGGAGCTGATGCGGCGCGAAGACCGCCTGGCGGCCATTGCCGAGGCCAAGGCCAAGATCGAGGCCCGAGCGGCGGAGCGCTTCGCCCGCGAGCAGGCCGATTACGAGGCCAAGCTCGCCGCGCGCGCCCAGCGTGCCGCCGACACCGGCAAAAACCCCCGCGGCCAAGCCCCCCAAGGCCCCCGAGCCCGGACCTCGCCCGGCGGATCAGATCAACCTCACCGACGCGGCATCGCGGATCATGCCGGTCGCCGGCGGGGGCTTTGAGCAGTGTTACAACGCCCAAGCGGTGGTTGATAACGAGACCATGCTGGTGCTGACGCCCCAGGTCACCCAGGCGGTCAACGACAAGCAACAGGTCACGCCGATGCTCGAGCGGGTGCGGGCACTGCCCGCGGGGCTTAACCAACCCAAGCAACTCCTCGCCGACGCCGGCTATTTCAGTGCCGAGAACGTCGCCACCTGCGAGCAGGCCGGCATCGAGCCGCTGATCGCCGTGCAGCGCGATCACCACCATCCCCATTGGAGCGAGCGCTTCAGTGAGCCCGCCGCACTGCCGCCCGACCCGAACCCCGTGCAGCGCATGACCCATCGCCTGAAAACCACAGCGGGCCGGGCCTCGTACGCCCTGCGCAAACAGCGGGTCGAGCCGGTCTTCGGCATCATCAAGTCCGTGATGGGGTTTCGCCAGTTCCTCACCCGCGGCCTGGACAACGTCCAGGGCGAGTGGACCCTGGTGTGCCTGGCGTGGAATCTAAAGCGCATGGCGGCTTTGCGCCCGCAGTAAGGGAAAACGAGAGGAATACTGCGCGTTTCGCCGATATGCGTCGCTTTTGCGCAACAAATGGCCCTTCAATGGGCTCCAAACGGCTATTCCAAGGGCTAAGTCCGACAGGCTGCTAGGGCCGATTCGTCGATGGGCAGACGACTCGGGCCCGATGTCGGGTCAGGCCGCGCGGCCCTCAGGGCGGCGCGCCCTCGGTCAGCAAGGGCCGGATCGCACGGAGGATATTGGCGAACAGGTGCGGGTGCTCGGCCTCTTCGCGCGCCAGCAGGGCCTTCATGTGCTCGCGGCGACTCGGCATCGTGAAGCAGGCCGGGCAGCTGTCGGGGACGACCGGCAGGCCGGCGGCCTCGGCGAAGGCGGCCGTCTGGCGCTCGCGGCAATAGGCGAGCGGCCGGATGATGCGGATATCGCCGGCATCGTTGCGGTAGTGGGCCTTCATGGTCCGCAACTGCCCGCCGTGGAAGAGCGACATCAGCAGGCTCTCGGCGAGATCGTCGAGGTGCTGACCGAGGGCGAGGACGCCGTAGCCCTCGCGGCGGCAGAGCCGGTACATGATGCCGCGCTTCATCCGCGCGCAGTAGGCGCAGAAGGAGTCGCCGTCCATGTGCGCCTTGGCCTGTTCCATGATCGGTTGCTGTTCGTAGAGCCACGGGATGCCGAGGTCCCCGTAGTAGGCCTTGAGCGGCGCCGGGTCGAAGCCCGGCACCTCGGGGTCGACGGTGATGACGCCGAGCTCGAAGCGCACCGGGGCATAGGTCTGGAGGTGGCGGAGGATCGCAAGCAACGACAGCGAGTCCTTGCCGCCGGAGACCCCGAGCAGGATGCGATCGCCATCGCGGATCATGTCGTAGTCGACGATGGCGCGCCCGACGAGGCGCAGGAGGGACTTAGGGGGCTTGATCCGGGCTTCGCTCATGGCGGTTAGTCTACCCGATTCGCCCGCTCGTCCGCGGCCGGCGCTGCACCTCCCGCCCGAACTCGGGGCACACCGACCCAGCCATCCCCGGGGGGGTTGATCGATGTCAGTGTCACCAGGGTCGGAACGGGCAACGATTATCAGAGTTATTTTTAACGTCAGACCGCCGGTCGGCGATGACCGAGCGCGTGTCAGCGCGAGCCCCGCGCGCGACAGGGGGAACGATGATCGAGATCCGCCACAGCATCCCCGGCCGGCTGCGGCTGCGCATCGCGCGGCTCGGCGGCGACCGCGCCCTGGGGGCGCGGCCCGAGGCGGCGCTCGCAGAGGTCGAGGGCGTCCACCGGGTGCGCGCCAACCCGGTGTGCGCGGCGCTGCGCGCGGTGCGGAACCTGAGCCGGATGGCGCTCAGGACCGCCGATCAGAACTACCATTTCGCGATCGGCACCGACCTCATCGGCATCGGGCTCGGCGCCACCGGGATCCTGTCGCCGGCGACCGGCGGCCTGATCCACATCGCCCATACGCTGGGGATCCTGGCCAACTCCGCGCGGCTGCTCGGTTTCGAGGCGCCGACACCGCGTCGATGAACCGCCGAGGGCCGCCGCCAGGGCAGATCCTCCCAACGCGGCCCTGTCGGCCACTCAGGCGATCGAGGCGCCCCGCATCGGGCCGGCGGACGGCGGCGGCAGGGTCTGCGGCCCGAGCGACAACGGGCGGTTCGCCGTCAGCGGGATACCGACCTCGAGCCCAAGCCCCATCAGGACATTGACGACACCGGCCGGCAGACAACCGGCGACGGCGCAGAGCATCGAGGGCAATCGGGCCGCCGCCTGGCGGCGGGTCGAATAGAGCGCCGCGACGACGACGGTGCAGCCATCGATCAGCGCCCGAAAGACTTGCGTCAGGCCCGCCATCGGTGGGGTCGCGGCCGAGATGACCAGGCAAGAGACACCGCACGGGGCCGCCTCGACGACGGGCTCCGGATCGCCCGGGGAGAGCAGGCCCAGCGTACGCTCGAGGGTGGCGACGAAGTCGTCTCGGAAGCCCTCGATCGCCCCCCTCGGGACCGCCTTGTCGCCGTTGATGCGCGCGCAGCACTCGTCGAGCCAGTGATCCATCCTCCGCTCGCGGATCAGGGCCGGGATCTGCCGGATCAGGGACTCGCGCTCCTCCTGCGTCAGGTCGCGCCAGCGCCACAGCGCCGACTGGGCGGCGGCGAGGGCCTCCTCGACGTCGTCGGCGTTGGAGCGGGCGACGCAGATCGGCGCGCCGCCGATCGTCGGTTCGCGAAACAGATCGAGGTAGGCCCCGGAGTACGGCGGCTGCCAACGGCCATCAATGAGATTGTCCAACATGAGTGCTCTCCTGATTCTGGTAAGGCGGTGTCGCCAAACAGGCGCGTCGGCATCGCCGCAAGGTCTGGACGTCGCTGGACCGGATCCGTTCTCCACCGCACCTCCCGGTCGGACGGCACGTCCCACGGCGCCGATTCCGTTCGGCCTTTATTGATAATAGTTATCATTTTCTAGTTATCGTTGCGGACCGTCAAGGTGACCACCAGCGCCACGCGCGTCCGGTCTCGTCAGTGACGGAAGATCCCCGGTCCGCGGGACATCCCGCCGCGGCATTCAGAGCCGCGGGATACCTAACCCCGCAATGCCTTCGATCTGCCCCCCAGCGACACCGAGACCCTGCCCGATGCCGGGCTACGCGGATCAGGTCGCCCCGCTGAAACGGCCGCGGCGGGCACCCTTCAGCAGGCCCTGGAAGGCCTCGCCGTCGACATGCACGAGATGTTGGTGATCTCCGGCCTCGAAATAGACGTCGTGGAGGCTCGTGAGGTCCTCGTCGAGGAAGGTCTCGACGCCGTAGGCGGGGCCGAGCGGCGGGACCGCCCCCCGCGCACAGTCGGGAAAGAGCGCGTCGAGATCGGACTCCTCGACGAGCGCGAAGTCCCGCCCGGCCGCCTGATTGAGGCGCTCGAGGTGCAGCCAGGCGGTACCCGGGATGACGGCCATCGCATGACCGTCCTGGTCGCGCAGGATGACCGCCTTGGCCATATGGTCTTCGGGCACATGGGCGGCCGTCGCCGTCTCATGCGTAGAGCCGGTCGCCTTGTGGGCCACCAGCTCGTACCCTACCCCCTGGCCGTTCAGGTAGGTCTCGACACTCGTCGCAATCGTCATCGCTGCCCTCCTGTCCTGCTCCATCCAATCTTTTATATTAACCAATTTAGGGTCACGCTGCGGTAATGCCAATACCAGGCAGATCCCGTGTATTTGGCGCCCGCGGTGGCAGAGATAATCCGACCTTCTATCTCTGATACCAACTATAGACCGTCGCGGCGTACCGAGCATTCACCAAATCCACAAGAAATTTCAGGAAACTGTGGGTGGCGGCCCGCAACGGACCACGGGACCGAGATCCAACGACGGCGCATCATGGGTCCCACGCGGGCCACTGGGTCCGCCCCGCCAGGCACCCGTCCCCGCTCGCCGGTCGGCGAAAACCCCAAGGCAATAGTTGCTAATGCTTCTCGTTATCTTATAATAGGGCGCGAACAGGGCGCATCGCCGAGGCAGACCGCCGCCTCTCCCCCACAGGGGCTCCGGATCCGCCCTTACCCCAAGACCCGAGCCAAGCTCCATGCCCAAGACCCTGAAGACCCTGATCGCCGCCGTCGCCCTCGCCGCCGCACTCTCGCCCGCACACGCCGGGCACCGCATGCCGGTCAACGAACTGATCGCCCTCCCCCACCCGATGCGGGTCATCGCCCGCGACCCGAGTCGCTTCGCGCTGAGCGAACGGCAGCAGGCTCGGCTCGGCGCCGAGATCCTGGCCGTCTATCCGCGCCAGATCCACCCGCGGGTGCAGCGCGCCGCCGAACTCGAACGGCGCATCCACCGCGCCCTGTTCATCGATGGCGCGAACGGTGCCACAGTGCACGCCGAGTTGACCGCACTCACGCGACTCAAGCGCGAGATCACGGACCTGCGGATCGCGGCCCTCGGCCGCTTCCGCGACATCCTCACCGAGGCACAGTTCGCCCGGATCATGGCCGAGGCGACACCGAGCCCCGGCCCCGCCCGCTAGCCCGTCGCCGGCGGCCCCGAGGGGGCCACCGCCACACCAAGCTCGGCCCATCGGCAGCGCCCGCGACGGCGAGGGCCTAGTCGTGCCCGCACGCCGCGGGAAGAGGACAGGCAACCGAACGGCGCACCCTGCCAGGCGACCAGGTTTACCCGCGACATCCACGACGAGACCGACACCATGCAGACGGAAAACCGCGAACGCGCCGCGACCCGGCCCCTCGCCCCCGGGCGATCCGGGCGCCGCCCCGGCTGGCTGATCCCCGGCATCCTCCTCTCGGCGGCGGCCCCGCTCGCCGCCGAGGAGCCGCTGTCGGCCGTGACCCTCGACACCCTGAGCGTCACCGCGACACGTTCGGCGACCGCCATCGAAGCGCTGCCGGGCCCGATCCAGATCTTCGACCGCGACGACATCGAGCGCCTCGACGCCCGGCGCCTGAGCGAGGTCCTGCGGCTCGCCCAAGGGGTACACATTCAGAAAAAGGGGACCCGCGATACGGTCTCGATCCGCGGCTTCACGAACGAGCAGACCCTGATCCTCATCGACGGACGGCGCCTCGCGAGCGAGCCATCGCAGAAGTTCGAGCTCGACCGCATCACGCTCGAGAACGTCGAGCGCATCGAGATCGTGCGCGGCCCCTCCAGCGCCCTCTACGGCGCCGACGCCCTCGGCGGCGTCATCAACGTCATCACCCGCCGCCCCGAGGCCGCGACCTTCCAATTCCGCAGCCGCTGCGGCCAGTTCGAGCTCGGTCACGAAGAGGGGTGCGAGGGCGGCTTCTACGGCGCGATCAGGCCGTCGGCGAATCTCGGCCTGTCGCTCTCGGGGACCCGGATCGACCAGCCAGGCGTCACCCTCGACTCGGGCGCCAGCCTGGTCGACGACGAGGACCTGGTGGACTTCACCGTCGAGTCCGACTGGCGGATGAACGAGGCCCTGCGCCTGATCGCGACCGCCAAGTACCTGCACAGCGACAGCCATTTCCTCGCCGAGTCGGGCGGCGGCAAGCTCACCCGCACCGACGAGGACGACGAGCGCACCGACCTGGCGCTCAGCCTCGACTACGCCGCGGAGGACCGCGAGGGACGCCTCCAGCTCTACTACTCGCGCTTGGACAAGGACCGCGAGCAGCGCCTCGAGGGCACCGGCAAGCTCCAGGAATTCGACGAGGTCCGGGTCGAGAAGACCAGCGCCGACGGCCAGTACAGCTGGTTCCTGGCACCGCCGCACCGGATCACGGTCGGCGGCGACTACCGCATCGAGGCATTCCGCGGCACGACGATCGCGACCGGGCAGGACGAATACCAGGTCACCCGCGAGGGCCTGACCGCCACCGGCTCCGAGGCGCACATCGACTACTGGGCCGTCTTCGCCCAGGACCAGTGGCAGGTCGCGCCGCGCTTGAACCTGGTCCTCGGCGGGCGCCTCGACGGCTCCGACCAGTTCGACAACGAGCCGACCGGCAAGCTCGGCGTCGTCTACGATCTGGTGGATCGGCCCGACGCCGCGCTCCAGCTCAAGGGCCAGGTCGCCCAGGGCTACCGCGTGCCGACCGTCCGCGACCTCTACGTCAACGTCACGAAGGGCAGTTTCACCCGCATCGGCAACCCGGACCTCGAACCCGAGCACTCCAGGAGCCTCGACCTCGCCCTGGAGGGGCGCTACGAACGGCTCCGCGGGCGCCTCGGGCTCTTCCACAACGAGGTCGAGGACCTGATCGCCGAGCGGACGATCGGCACGCGGCCCGACGGCAGACCGATCCGCCAGTACCGCAACGTCGACGAGGCGACGCTGCGCGGTCTCGAGGCCGGCCTCGGCTGGCAGTCCCTCGGCGATCTCGCGGTCGATCTCGACTACATGTACCTCGACGCCCGCGACGAGGGCACCGACAGCCGCCTCGAGGACCGCCCACGCCACCGCTTCGTGACGACGCTGCGATACGACTATCAACGCTGGGGCCTCGGGCTCACCCTCTCGGGCGACTACAACCTCGACGTCCTCGACGCCAGCTCGGGCAAAGAGAAGGACTACGGGGTCTGGGACCTGGACATCGCACAGCCCCTCACCGAGCAACTCGACCTGCGCCTCGGCGTCGAGAACCTCTTCGACGAACGCGACGCCGACCTGCTGCTCGCCGGGCGTTTCCTCTACATCGGCCTCAACGGCGCCTTCTAACCCACCGGACAGGGGGGCCACTGGAGGGGGGGAGCCCCTTTCGAGACGACCGCAGCCGGCGCTCGCAGAGCGACCCGGCGGCGGCCGTGACGCCCGGGGGTCCGAATGGCCGCGTACCGATCTACCCCCGCCGGTCCTCTATCGAACGATGTCGCGCCCGCGGATCTCGATCCTGTGACCGGGCCGGCGTCGAAGACGACCCGGTAATCGCCGTAAGGCCTGTCGAACTCCAGCTCGCCTTCCTCGCTCATCACCCCCTCGATGAGCGGATTGCCCCGTCGATTCGAGGACCCGCACCGCGACCCCCGCCGCCGAGGAGCCATCGGAGAAACCGCCCTCGCAGAGGATGGCGCCATCGCCGTTGTCGTAGCAGGCGCAGATCGGCGTATGGGCCAAGGCAACACCCGAGACGGCAACAGGGCGGACACGCAGCCAGCGCGAAGGGGATGGGACGGCATGGGCGACCTCCGGTGGACCGACCGGGCATCGGCACGGCGACGCGCCACCCGGCCGGACAAATGAATGCTAATTGTTCTTATTTGCGCGCCATTCCGCAAGCCTGTATCCTTGCGCCGATCGGTAGATGAACACAGACGCACGGCCCCGGGGCGTCGACCCGCGCAGCGCGGCCCATGGGGGCTGGCCCGATCCGCTCGCGTCCCGGGGGCCAGGGGCGAGAGGGCGCCCCGGTGACACGACAACGACCAGCGCACCGCCGCCCGGCGGCACCAGCGAGGGGTTACAAGACGATGACGAGCCGCAACGGCCTATTGGTGGCGATCGCGGGACAGCAGAACGCCGGCAAATCGACCCTCTTCAACATGCTGACGGGGGCGCGCCAGCATGTCGCCAACTACCCGGGCGTGACGGTCGACAAGAAGTACGGCCTCTACCAGGACGGCGTCGGCGCGGTGCGCACCGTCGACCTGCCGGGGACCTACAGCCTCACCTCCTTCTCGCTCGAGGAGCGCGTCGCCCGGGATTTTCTGCTCGGCGAGCGACCAGACATCACGGTCAACGTCGTCGACGCCTCGAACCTGCGCCGCTCGCTGCACCTGACCCTCCAGCTGATGGAGTTGGAACTGCCGCCGGTCCTGGCGCTGAACATGATCGACGTCGCCGCGAGCCACGGCATCCGCATCGACCACGATGAACTCGCACGCCGCCTCGGCGTGCCCGTCGTGCCGACGATCGGCCGCAAGGGGGAGGGCCGCGTGCCGCTGCGCCAGGCGATCCGCGACTGGGCGCAGACGCTGCGCGAGGGCCGGGCGGCACCCCGCCACCCGATCGACTACGGCCCGCTCGAGGCCGACATCGCCGCGCTCGAGGTCCTGATCGCAGACCAGGGCGTACTCGCCGATCTACCCCGACGCTGGCTGGCCCTGAAGCTGCTGGAGGGCGACGAACAGGCGCGCGGACAGCTCGCAGGGCGCCTCGACACCGCGCCGACCGAGGCCATCCTCACGGAGGCCGACCGGCGCCGCCTGGCCTTCGAGGGCGCCCACGGCCTGAGCGTCGGCGATCAGGTCGTCACCTGCCGCGACCGCACCGTCACCGCGCTGATCGACGGCGTCCAGAACCGCCCCGATGGCCGCCGGCGCACCCTCTCGGAGCGGATCGATCAGGTCGTCCTCAACCGCTGGGCGGCGCCCTTCTTCCTGGTCGCGACCGTGTTCCTGATCTACCAGGTCTCGATCGTCTGGGGCTACGAGCTGACCAACTACACCTGGCCGCTCCTCGCCGGCCTGCGCGAACTGGCCGCCGGCCTGCTGCCCGCCGCCGGCTTCCTCGTCGACCCCTACGTGCGCGCCCTCGGCCTGTGGCTCGTCGACTCGGCCAACACCCTGCTCAACTATGTGCCGATCTTCCTGATCCTCTTCGCCTCGATCGCGATCATCGAGGACACGGGCTACATGGCCCGCATCGCCTTCATCCTCGACAAGATCCTGCACCGCTTCGGCATGCACGGGCAGAGCACCCTGCCGCTGATCCTCGGCGGGGTCTTCGCCGGCGGCTGCGCCGTGCCCGGGGTCATGGCGACCAAGGGCATCCCCGATGCGCGCGCGCGGATGGCAACCATCTTTGCCGTCCCCTTCATGAACTGCCTGGCCAAGGTGCCGCTCTACACGCTGCTCCTCGGCATCTTCTTCGTCGAAGACAAGTCGCTGATGATGTTCTACATCTCGACGATGACCATCATCTTCGCGCTGCTCGTCTCGAAGCTCTTGACGACCACGGTCCTGCGCGGCCACGAGACCTCGCCGTTCGTCATGGAGCTGCCGCACTACCATCGCCCAACCCTCCAAGGCGTCCTGCGCCGCGCCTTCGACCGCACCTGGCAGTACATCAAGAAGGTCGGCACCATCGTCATCGCCGTCGCCGTCGTGGTCTTCGCCCTGCTGCATTTCCCGGGCCTGCCGGCGGAGCGCAAGGCCCACTTCGAGGCGCAGGGTCAGGCGGCCGCGGTCCGCTTCGAGGAGGCCCTGGCCGGCAACGCCTACCGCGACGTGGCGCTCGGCGCGCAGTTGGTCCCGCTGGTCAACTACGCGAGCGACTTCAACCGCGCCCGCCTCAACGCGACGAGCGCCGAGGCCGCGCGCGCCCTGGAGGCGCGTTTCGAGGCACGCAACCCGCAGTTCTACCCGCTCGTCAAGCCGCCACGCGGCGACCGCGACGCGCGCCAGGCGAGCCGCGCCCTGCGCGATCTGCTGCGCGAGCGCAAGTCGCTGCGCCGCGAGATGAAGGAGGAGCGGATCACCAATTCGCTGCTCGGCACCATCGGCCGCGGCCTGGAGCCGGTCACCCAGTTCGCCGGCTTCGACTGGAAGATCAATGTCGCGCTCCTCTCTTCGTTCGCCGCCCGCGAGAGCAGCGTCGCGACCCTCGGCGTGCTCTTCCAGCAGGACGACGACGAGAACCGCTCGCTCGAGGAGCGCATGGGCGCCGAGACCCGCGCCGACGGGGCCACGGCGCTACTCGCGGTGTCGATGATCCTGTTCTTCGCCCTCTATCCACCTTGTCTGGCGACGACCATCATGGTCCGCGTCCAGACCAATTCATACAAATGGATGCTGTTCTCGATCGTCTTCCCGACCTTCCTCGGTCTCGGTGTCGCGAGCCTGGTCTACACGATCGGGCGGGCGGTCAACGCGACCGGCCTCCAGGCGATGACGGCCGTCTATCTCGGCGCCCTCGCGTTGCTGATCCTCGTCGGCCTGGTCAGCGGCCGACGCGCCCCGACGCCGGTGCGCCAGCCGGTGCCAACCGCATCGACGCGCCCCTGACCGAGCACTTCACCGGGGCGCTGCACTCAGCGGGCTTGCGCTTTCCGGTCCGCGCGGCCCTTGGCCGGGTCTCGATCCTCAAGCCCTTCGATGCCGGCTGGTTCCTCATCGCTGACGACGGCGCCCTGTTCCAGCTCAGGCGCGTCGATGATCGCCCGGCGGTGAGCCGGGTGTCGCTGCCCGAGGGCCTCGCCGTGCGCCACATCAAGGTCGCCGAGAACAGGCGCCACGAGGTCCTCGGCCTGCTGCTCGCCGACGACGACCGCCCCTTCCTCCTCGGCGACGGCGAGGAGCCAGAGCTGATCCCGCTCGCGCTGCCCGGCTACGCACCCGAGCGGATGGAGCTCGAGATCCTCTTCGATCCCCTCTACCGCACCGCCGTCTACTCCGACGAGGAACGGATCCAGGCCGTCGTCATGGACCGCGACCATGCCGTCCTCGATCGCTACGCCCGCACCATGGCGATGGCCGAGCCGCGCCTCGCGGATCGGGTCTTCGAGGCCCTGGCGCCGTTTCACCTGACGCTGCGCGAGCCGACCCGCCGCTATCTCGCGCTGACGCCGGCCTGGCACCCAGTCTGGTCCTCCGTGCTCGGCAGCGCGGCCGCCGTCCTGCTCGCGACCGCCTTCCTGCGGCAGCGCGGCCTGGCCCCGAGGCACGCAGCGGGCGACCTGGCACTGGTCGCACTCACCGGCCTCTACGGTCTGGTCGCGCTGCTCCTCCTGCCGCCGGCCCGTCCGCCGTCCGGCTGAGGCCGCGTCGCGATGGCGCGAAGCCCCCGGCAGCGATCGCGGACCCCGGCGGCCCTCGTCGTCATCGGTGTGCACCGCGACGAACTGGCCTTCGGCGAGCGGGTCGTGCAGGGTCTCGATACCGCGCACTTCGCGGTGCTGCGCATCCCCGAGGGACTGCTCGGCCAGCGGCCGCGCCAGGATCAGTTCGAACAGCATCTGCGCCGCCACCACGCGCTCTATTCGCAGATCCACGACCAGTTCGTCCCCGGCCAGCGGCTCCTCGTCGACCTGCACAGCGGGCTCGATCGCCGCGGCCGCTGCGCCGACGTCCTCTGCGCCGACCCGCGACAGCTCGGGTGCATCGCGACCCGCACGGCCGTCGCCGACCCCGCGGGCGGTACGGTCCGCGCCATCCAACTCATCGCCGATACCGCGCTGCCGGAGCTCCGGGAGGCCGGCGTGCGGCCCTGGCCCGTCGCCAGGCCCGAGATCCCCGAGGCGGTCTGGGGCGCCGCCGAACCGCTCTACGTCGGCCTCGAGGTCTATCTGCGCCGTCCCGGTACCGGCACCCCCGGAGACTGGGCCTTCGCCCGCTGCCTGCTCGCGACCATCGCCGACTGCGTCCTGCGCGACCGCGCCCCGGGCGACGCCGGCCGCCCCTGACCCGCTCGGGCGTTGCACCCGGACGGCACCCAAGGCCAAGCGCCTGAACCCGCCAGCCGTCGCGCCCCTTCAGGATGCCCCGACCGTCCGCTCGCACCGTCGCCTACCCGGCCCAACGGACGGCTGCCCGCCGGCATCCTCAAGACCGAGCAGCCAGCGCACCAGGCCCGCACCGTTCCGAATCGGGTTTGCTAATAGTAACGCTTCTTAGTAGCATTTATAGCGCTCGACGCCGGCGGCGAGAGCGGTGTCGGCCGGCGGCGCGAATCGGGCCGGTCGACGGATGTCACGACCAAAGCGGAGTCATAGCGAGATGATTGGCAAGAGATACCTCATGGCGGGCTTGTTGTTGGTGGGTAGCGGCGCGGCGCAGGGCGCCTGCGACTTCAGGATCGAGGTCGGCGACACGATGCTCTACGGCCTCGACGAGATGGTCGTGGAGAAGGGTTGCGAGACCATCGGCGTGACGCTCGAACACACGGGCGACCTGCCCAAGATCGCGATGGGTCACAATTGGGTCCTCGCCAAGACGGGCGACGTCGCGGCGATCGCTACGGACGGCATGGCCGCCGGCCTGGACAACGACTATCTGAAGCCCGGCGACGCGCGGGTCATCGCCGCCACCGAGGTCATCGGCGCCGGGGAGACCACGAGCATCCGCTTCTCCCCCGCCGACCTGAAGGCCGGTGAGGACTACACCTTCTTCTGCTCCTTCCCCGGCCACTACACGGTCATGAAGGGCCGATTCATCGTCGAGTAGCCCCCTCCCCGTCACGCGTTGCCCAGCCACACGGCGCCCCGCGGGGGGTCGACCCCCGACCGGCATCGGAGCCGGCGGGCGCAGCTAGAACGGCGCGTGCTCTGCCCCGTCACTGGCAAAGCCCGTCGATGCCGAGCGCTACACCGGCTAACGATCGCACCTGGCGAACCGCGTTCCGGGCCGATTCGCCCCGGCACCGATCGCCCTGGACCTCAACCGAGCAACGCCGGGCGGATCCTCTCGATCCAGGCGGCAAGGCGGGCGTCGGTCTCCTCGGGTTGATTGTCCTCGTCGAGCACCAGGCCGCAGAAGGTCCCGTCGCCAAGGTCCGCCTTCGAGGCACCGTATCGATAGCCATCGGTCGACCACAGGCCGACGATGTGGGCACCGCGCGAATCGAGCACTTCATAGAGCATGCCGAGGGCATCGACGAACTCCTCCGCGTATTGCTCCTGGTCACCGAGGCCATAGAGGGCCACCGTCTTGCCGGAGAAATCGACGCCCTCGAGCTCCGGGAGGAAGTCCTCCAACGCCACTGGAAACTCGCCGGCCCCGACCGTTGGCGTCCCGATGATCAAGGCGTCGTAACCACTCATCCGCTCGGCGGTCACCTCCTCGAAATCGCAGATCTCGACGATCCCCTCGTCGAAATACCGGCTCTGGATCATCTTCGCGACCCGGCGCGTATTGCCGGTATCCGAGGCATAGAACAGCCCGATCTTCCGCATATCTCCACCTTGGCAAAATATCGCAGTGATAACGATTATCACTTATATCGCCTGAGATGGGAAGCCACGACGGAAGGTTGCGACTGCCTCGGGATCGGGGACGGTGCGTTCGGTCGCCACCCCTTTTCGCAGAGGGGACAAGATCCGGAGGGGCCTGCCCCGACCGGCCCCGCCAGCCGTTCGGCGCGCCTTGTACCGATGACCCTTGCCGATCCTCTGGCACGGAAATGTCCGCAACACGCTGCGCCGACTATATGCGAATGGGTCGCATTCTCTAGCATCTTTACGCTACTATCGCACCCGACGCCAAATCACGCAACGATTCGGCGTTTTTCGGCGATGACCTGTTCGTAAGGAGCTAGAAGATGCGCGTATCCCGGACCCTCCCGCGGTCCTACCTGGCCCTGGCGGCTTTGGCCTGGGCGCTGCCGGCCGCCGCCAACATGGAACTGGCGACCGCCAGCGGCTGCACGGTCTGTCATCAAGTGGACAAGACGGTGATCGGCCCGGCCTACCAGGACGTCGCAGACCGCTACCGAGACGACGGCACGGCCGTGGAGACCCTGGTCCTCAAGGTCAAGAACGGTGGCGCCGGCAACTGGGGCGAGATCCCGATGACGCCGCATCCCCATATCAGCGACGAGACCATCCGCGAGCTCGTCGAATGGATCCTGTCGATGTAGTGCGAAATCGAACCTCAGCGGCACGGACTCCGCGTCAGGCCGCGAAGGCCAGCACCAGGACCGAGCCTTTATCGCACCGGCGAGGGGAATCCCGTGAAATCTGGGGGCGGACAGCCCGCAACCCAAAAGCGGCCGATCACAGCTTCATCGGGGATTGAAGTCGTTCAAATAGCGAAAAGGCTGTACGTGCGTCCTACTCGCCCGCTCGGTGACGGCCGCTACGGCGCCCGATGCAGGTCGCGCGCGGCGCACTTGGGCACCGTCCAACTGCCGTTCTTTGGTGCAAGGCACCTCCCGCGAAGGAGATGCTGGTCGATCGGCCACCCTGGCAAGGATCAGCAAGGAAGTCGAAAACCTGATCTCCGACGTCCCGCACCGTCACTCGCTTCGCGCGACTGACGATGCAGGGCGTAACACAGGAGGATGACAAGAGACGTTTCGCGAAGCCCGTCAGGGGCAGCGACATCGAAGACGATATGGCCCCGGCGCCCGCCGGCGCGGCGTCACCGATCGGCCGAGCCGAAGGTCGACCGAGGACCGACGGCAACAGACCTCGTTTCGACCGGACGCGCAACCACCGACCACGGGGCATCCCTGCCCGCACAGGCACCCTGGAATCGCTCATGGTGTCCCGAAAACCTGCCGCCCGCAAGACTGAGGAGGGCGTGCCGCACAGGCCTGCCGGGATTCACCGCCGCGACGGGCAGCTTCCGAGCTTGTGGTCGAGCCAACTCTCGATCTGGGCCACCTCGTCTTCCGACGTCGCACCCCGACACTCCAGGAACAATCTGATCGCGGCCACCGGCCCATTGGTGCGAAGTTCGACGATCACGTCACGAAGATCGAAGTCGCCGTCACCATCACGATCGCATTCATTCTCCACCTGTTCTACCTTGAAGAAGGCCGCGCCGCTGCCGATCGGCGATGCCGTTGGCCTGATCGTCAGGCTGTGCAGCCCCGCTCCGACCACGAAGCTCGCCGTACTGGATGCGGGATCCGCCGCGCAGACATCCGGATCGGAGCCGCAGGAGCCGCTGGCGGCGACGTTCGGCGTCGCGCCCAGGGACGCGCTCGAATCGAAGACTTCGAAGGAATCGCCGTTAGCGAAGGCGTCGGTCACCGTCACGATCGCGGGGCCGGAGAAGGTCCAAGGCGGACTGTCGGCGAAGACCGTACCCGGACTCGAAGCGCAGGCGAGCCCGCCCGGATCCGCGGGTTGGCAACCCCTGGCGTCGGTACCGGTACCAGTGAACGAGAATTCGTACCAGGTCCCATCGGGCACGACCTGCCCGAAGGGGACCGCCCCGCTTTCGGGAAAAGAGTCGGCGACACCGTTGCCCTGTGCGAACACAGGACCGCCCGTCACGGCGACTCCGACCAACACAGCGAATGCGATACTCGAAAATCGAATCTGCATCGTCGATCCTCTCTTCCATCTGGTCTGCGCGGAGAGACCAAAACGAAAAGCCGGCTGTCGCCGGCACCCCTGTACAATTCTCGTACGCGAAAAAGTATAGGTCGCAAGATCCAGACGAACCAAAGAATTAACAAATATAATTTTTTTTGGAAACGTCATAGGCCGAATCCCGAGAGGCACTGTCTCTGCACGGGACATCGATACGAGCCCGAGCGGGCGGATGCGGACGAATCGGGGTGGTCGCTCGCCGACGCCCCTCCGGCGGCCCCCTCGCTCAGGGCCGCCAGGAGGCAATTTGTCGAAAGGCTGACGGGTCGACGCCCGACGCCGCCCGCCTGAATCCCGGTGCCTCGGTGCAACTCCGATCCGGCCCCTTCGTCGATCGAGCGCACCAGGCACTTGCTGCAGCGCCACCGGCGACCCATCTCCAACGGACGACCCGACGGGGATGCGCGCCTGACGCGCGCCATGCGACCCCGATCCCCTCTCCGCGGCATTCTGTGCGGCGAGCGATTCGGCCCACGACGCTCGCCCCGCCCTACGAACCGATCAGGAGCTACAGAGACATGGCCCATCCGCGACGCTATTCGCCCACCGACGACCTGCTCATCGGCCTCGACCAGGCGCTGCGCACCGTCTTCGGCCGCCCAATGACGACGACGCGGCCGAACCCGGCCGAGGGCCTCGTCGAGGCAGACCTGGACGAGGCCGAGCGCCGCCACGTCGGCCGCCTGATGCGCGTCAACCACTCGGGCGAGGTCTGCGCCCAGGCCCTCTACCAGGGGCAGGCGGTCACGGCCCACCTGCCAGTCGTTCGCGAGACGCTGGAGCGCTCGGCCGCCGAGGAGGCCGATCACCTGGCCTGGTGCGAGTCCCGCCTGCGCGAGCTCGGCGCGCGCCGCAGCCTGCTGAATCCGGCCTGGTACGCCGGCTCGTTCACGCTGGGGGCGCTGACCGGTCTGATCGGCGACCGCTGGAGCCTGGGCTTCGTCGTCGAGACCGAGCGCCAGGTCGAGAGCCACCTCGAGGGGCACCTGCGGGAGATCCCGGAACGCGACATCAAGACCCGCACCCTGATCCAGCAGATGAAGGTCGACGAGATCCACCACGCCCAGGTCGCCGGACACGCCGGCGGCGTCGCGCTGCCCGGCCCGGTGCGCTGGGTCATGAAGATCACCGCCAAGGTCATGACGCGCACGGCCTATTGGATCTGAGGGCCACCGGGTCGCGAAGTGCCCGATCCGGACGGCCGGCGCCATTGTCCTGAGCGCGCGGCGATGTCCCGTCTCGCCGACCGGGACCGGGCTCGATCACCGGCCGCTCGGGGCCCCAGCGGCGAACGCGGCCTCAGCAGCCCATGTACTCCAGATTGCGCGCTAGATTGCGACCGTAGAAGATCTCGGTCAGTTCGCGGCGCAGCAACTTCTGGATGCGCTTGTGCTCGCGCTCGCCGAGGTCCTGCGCCTGGATGCAGAAGAGGTAGTCGTCGAGGCGGAAGTGCTTCAGCACCATCTTGGTGTGGAACAGGTTCTCCTGGTAGACGTTGACGTCGACCATCTGGTAGCGGTCCTTCGTGTCGCGGGAGAGATAGTTCTGGATGGAGCTGATGTTGTGGTCGATGAAGTGCTTGCGCCCCCTGACGTCGCGGGTGAAGCCGCGCACCCGATAGTCCATGATGACCACATCGGACTCCAGCGCATGGATCAGGTAGTTCAAGGCCCGCAGCGGCGAGATCCGACCGCAGGTCGACACGTCGATGTCGGCCCGGAAGGTGCTGATGCCGGTCTGGGGATTGGACTCGGGGTAGGTATGCACCGTGATGTGACTCTTGTCGAGGTGCGCGACGACGGCGTCGGGCAGCGGCCCCGGCGAGGCCGTGTTCGACAGCAGTTCGGCGGCGATCGGCTCCTCGGAGATCAGCATCGTGACCGAGGCCCCCTGGGGGTCGTAGTCCTGATGCGCGATGTTGAGGATGTTGGCACCGATGATCTCGGCGACATCGGTCAGGATCCCGGTCAAGCGCTCGGCGTTGTAGGCCTCGTCGATGTACTCGATGTAGGCGGCGCGCTGCTCGGCGGAGTCCGCATAGCAGACGTCGTAGATGTTGAAGCTCAAGGTCTTCGTCAGGTTGTTGAAACCCTCCAACTTGAGCTTTTTCAGGGAATGCGGCATCGAATCCACCCATGCGTCTTGCAGTGCCCAACGCGAAGCGCCACCTTCGAATGGCCGCCGTGCGCTGGGCTGGAGTATGCCCGCCGCCGATGGCGACGGCCGTTGAGGGCACCCGGGCAACGGGGCGCCTGCCGAGCCGGCCCCGCCGATTCGCCGACCCACCCCTTCGACCTTCCGGATACGGCCGCGGCGAGGACCTCGCCCGCGGAACGCACCCGTCCGCTCGGGGCGGGGCCTCGCGGGTCGAAGGGGGCGAAACCTAAAGCCCCGCCCCCCGAAATGCAAGGGGAAATGTCACGAAGGATCGTCACGATACCGCCGCGGTGCGGCACGACCCGACGCGCCATCAGGGGCTGCGGATCTCGTAGTCGTGGGTCACCTCGGCCGTGGCCCCGAGCATGATCGAGGCCGAGCAGTACTTCTCGGCGCTGAGGCGGATGGCGCGCTCGACCTGCCGGGGGTTGAGATCGCGCCCCGTGAGGATGAAATGGGCGTGGATGCGGGTGAAGACCTTCGGGTCGGTCTCGGCCCGCTCGGCCTCGAGTTCGACGACGCAGGCGGTCACGTCCTGGCGGGCGCGGCGCAGGATGTGCAACACGTCGAACTCGGTGCAGCCGCCCATCCCGATCAGCAGCAGCTCCATCGGCCGGGGCCCGAGATTGCGCCCCCCGTGCTCCGGCGGCCCATCGAGGACCAGGGCATGACCGCTGCCCGACTCCGCCGACATCGCCGCCCCGTCGACCCACTCCACGCGTGCCTTCATCGTCACGACTCGTCCTCGCACAATTGGCCCCACCCGACATGACACCGCTGATACGCCGCACCGAGAACGGACCACCTTCGCAGGTCCTCACGCCTTCGGCCCGTCCTGGCCACGCGCCTCGGCGCCGCGGTGCGCGCGCCGGGCAGATCTATCGCTACGGCAACCCACCGACACCAGGGGACGACCGTTGCGGCCACCCCATCGCAGCACCCGAGGCCAAGCCCGACAGGCGCCGCGGACCACCTCGCGTCCCGCACGGCCGGTGGGCCTGATGACGTCGGGTTATTATAGTGCCGAGGGCATGGGCCCCGCAGATCCGAACAACTGCCACGACGCCCAGAGACGACACGCTATGACCCTAATCAAGCCCCCGCAACCGGAACCAGCCTGGCTGAAGCCCTTCCTCGGCTTCTGTCACAAAAAGACCTACGACAAGCACATCGACTTCATCCGTCAGGGGGAACCGGCGCAAAGCCTGTATTACCTGATCGATGGCTCCGTCAAGGTACTGATCGACGACGAGGATCGTCGCGAGTTGGTCATCGCCTACATCAACAAGGGGGAGTTCATCGGCGAGATGGGGCTCTTCGTGCCTCAGACGACCCGCAGCGTCGTCATCCGCACGCGCACCCGCTGTCAGGTCGGCGAGATCACCTATCAGCGCCTCCTGTTGCTCTTCGAGACGGAGCTCAAGGAGCACGCGAAGGAGATCCTCTTCGCCGTCGGCCGACAGCTCTCCAGCCGTCTCCACCAGACCAGCCGCAAGGTCGGCCACCTGGCCTTCCTCGATGTCACGGGCCGTATCGCCGGCGCCCTGCTCGATCTTACGAAGCAGCCCGACGCCATGACCCACCCCGACGGCATGCAGATCCGCGTCACCCGCCAGGAACTCGGTCGCATCGTCGGCTGCTCCCGGGAGATGGCCGGGCGGGTGCTGAAGGCCCTCGAAGAGCAGAGTCTGATCGACGTCAAGGGCAAGACCATCGTCGTGCGCGGGACGCGCTAGCATCGGGCACGCACCGCGCACCCCACCTCCGCCCTCATCCGGGATAGAAGAGCGCGCGCAGCGCCGCGCCCGGGTCCGGGGCGCGCATGAAGGCCTCGCCGACGAGGAAGGCGTGCACGCCGGCGGCCCGCATCCGCTCGACATCGGCACGGCTGTGGATACCGCTCTCGGTGACGAGCAGACGCTCGCCGGGGATGCGCGGCAACAGCCCGAGGGTCGTCTCCAGCGCCACCTCGAAGGTGCGCAGGTCGCGGTTGTTGACCCCGATCAGCCGCCCCGACACCCGCAGGGCCCGCTCCAGCTCGGCCGCGTCGTGGACCTCGACCAGGACATCGAGCCCGAGTTCGTCGGCCAGGGCGTTGAGGTCGTTCAGTTCGACATCGTCGAGGCAGGCAGCGATCAAGAGGATGCAGTCCGCACCGATCGCGCGCGCCTCGTAGATCTGGTAGGGATCGATGATGAAGTCCTTGCGGATCACCGGCAGCGCACAGGCGCCGCGCGCCTCCTCGAGGGCCGCCTCGCTGCCCTGGAAGAAGTCGCGATCGGTCAGCACCGACAGGCAGGCCGCCCCGCCCTCGGCATAGCTGGCGGCGATCTCGGCCGGGCGGAAGTCCGCGCGCAGGAGGCCCTTGCTCGGGCTCGCCCGTTTGACCTCGGCGATCACGGCCGGCTGGCCATCCGCGACGCGGGCCAAGAGGGCCTCGGCGAAGCCGCGCGGCGGCGAGGCGGCCACCACCGCCCGTGCGACCTCGGCCAGCGGCCGGCGGCCAGCGCGTTCGGCGACCTCCTCGCGTTTGCGGGCGACGATCTTCTTCAGGATATCGGGTGCGGATGACATGGCGGTCAGGGGTCAGAGGGGGTAACCGGAAATTATGAGATCTCTACTCTGGAAACTACGAAATGCACCGAAATATGCGAAAAATGCCGATTGGAGGATCGTTCGCGCTCGATCTTCGGGTGTCGATCGCCATCGAGCAGCAAACCGAGCGATTCGAGAACCCTGCCCCTCGGACAGGCCTTTCACAGTACCAATTTTCGCGCCTTTCGCGTGTTTCGTAGTTTCTCATCGTTCCAAGCTGCCGCCTGCGCATCCAGGGCACCTTCTGGGAAGGCCACGAGCAAAGGTCGAACGCTGGGAGAAATGGGCACCGGCAACGACCGCTTCTGACGTGCCTCTCGGGGTCGGGCGCGATCAACCGAGGGACTGGGTCAGGGAGACCAATCGGTCGAGCCGCTCGCTTGCGGCACCGCTGGCGATCACCTCCACGGCCCGAGCGATCCCGGCGGCCAGCGTCTCGGCCCGACCGGCGGCGTAGATCGCGGCCCCCGCGTTCAACGCGACGATGTCGTGCGCCGGCCCGGGCCGGCCGCCGAGGACGCCGAGCAAGATCTCGCGGCTCTCGTCCGGGCCGTTGACCCGCAGCGCATCGAGCGGGGCGCGCCGCAGGCCGAAGTCCTCGGGACGGATCGCGAAGCGCACGACCTGCCCGCCCTTCAACTCGGCGACGTCGGTCGTCTCGGCGATGCTGATCTCGTCGAGCCCGTCCCGCCCGTGGACGACGAGCACATGGAGGGCGCCGAGCCGTTGCAACACCAGGGCCAGCGGCTCCAGCAGGTCGTCGGCGAAGACGCCGAGGAGCTGATGGGGAACGCGGGCCGGGTTGGTCAGCGGCCCGAGGACGTTGAAGATGGTCCGCACGCCCAGCTCGCGACGCGGCCCGATCGCGTTCTTCATCGCCCCGTGATGGGCCGGTGCGAACATGAAGCCAACGCCGATCTCGCGCACGCAGCGCGCGACCTCGGCCGGGGCGAGATCGAGCCGGATCCCCAGCGCCTCGAGGACATCGGCGCTGCCCGAGCGGCTGGAGACCGACCGGTTGCCGTGCTTGGCGACGTGGCAGCCGGCCGCCGCGGCGACGAACATGCTCGCGGTCGAGACATTGAAGAGCCCGGCCGCATCGCCGCCCGTGCCGACGATGTCGACCGTGTGCTCGAGCCCGGCGAGGTCCACACCGGTCGCGAGGCCGCGCATGACCTCGGCGGCGGCGGCGATCTCGGTCACCGTCTCGCCCTTCATCCGCAGCGCGACCAGGAAGCCGGCGATCTGGGCCGGCGTCGCCCCACCGGTCATGATCGCCTGCATCACCCCCATCATCTCCTCGCCGGTCAGGTCATGGCGGTCGAGGCAGCGAGCGATGGCCTGCTTGATGTCCATAGCGGTACCCGTCGTGTCCGAGCGTCCCAGGCGCAGCGGGGCGCCGGTCAGCGCCCTGCGAGGAAATTGCGCAGCAGGTCGTGGCCATGCTGCGTGAGGATGGATTCGGGGTGGAATTGCACACCTTGAATCGGCAGCTCTCGGTGGCGCACGCCCATGATCTCGTCGAGCGCGCCGTCGTCGTGCTGCGTCCAGGCGATCACCTCCAGGCACGCGGGCAGCGTCGAGCGCTCGATGATCAGCGAATGATAGCGCGTCGCCGAGAACGGATTCGCGAGCCCGGTGAAGACCCCGGCATCGGCGTGGAAGACCGGCGAGGTCTTGCCATGCATCACCTCGCGCGCCCTGACGATCGCGCCGCCGAAGGCCTGGCCGATCGACTGGTGTCCGAGGCAGACGCCGAGCAGCGGGATCCGCCGGGCCGCGGCGGCCTGAATCAGGGCCACCGAGATGCCAGCCTGGCTCGGCGTGCAGGGCCCGGGCGAGATCATGATCTGCGCCGGCTCCAGGGCGAGGGCCTCCGCGAGCGAGAGCTGGTCGTTGCGGTAGACCCGCACGTCGGCGCCCAACTCCCCCAAGTACTGGACCAGGTTGTAGGTGAAGGAGTCGTAATTGTCGATCATCAACAACATCTGGGCATCTCGCGAGTCGCAACGAGGGGCGCCGGGCGGCACCGAGGCCGGCTAGAGGACCTCGGCATTGTGACTCAAACGGCGTCGCGAGCGAAACCTCGCGCACCGCTGGGCCGCCCCCTACTCCACCGTCACGGACTTGGCCAGGTTGCGCGGCTGATCGACGTCGGTGCCCTTGAGCACCGCGACATGATAGGCGAGCAGCTGCAGCGGGACCGTGAAGATCAGCGGGTCGATCAGGTCGTCGGTCTGCGGCAGGCGGATGAGGGTCACGCCCTCGCCCTCCTCCATCGCCACCTGCTGGTCGGCGAAGACGAAGAGCCGTCCGCCGCGGGCGCGGACCTCCTCGAGGTTCGACTTGAGCTTCTCGAGCAGGGCATTGTTCGGGGCCACCGCCACCACCGGCATGTCCTCGTCGATCAGCGCGAGCGGCCCGTGTTTGAGCTCTCCGGCGGGGTAGGCCTCGGCGTGGATGTAGGAGATCTCCTTGAGCTTCAGCGCCCCCTCCATCGCGATCGGATACTGCTCGCCGCGACCGAGGAAGAGGGTGTGGTGGCGCTCGACGAACTGCTCGGCGAGCCGCGCGACCGCCTCGTCGAGGCCGAGCACCTGCTCCAGCTTGGCCGGTAACGCGCGCAGCAGCCCGACGACGCGGGCCTCGCCGGCCTCGTCGAGGGAGTGATAGCGGCCCAAGACCACTGTCAGCAGGAGCAGCGCCGCGAGCTGGGTCGTGAAGGCCTTGGTCGAGGCGACGCCGATCTCCGGCCCGGCCCGGGTCAGGAGCACGAGATCGGACTCGCGCACGAGCGAACTCTCGGGCACGTTGCAGATGGCCAGCGTCGTCGCATAGCCCGCCTGCTTGGCCAGGCGCAACGCGGCGAGCGTGTCGGCCGTCTCGCCGGACTGGGAGATGGTGACGAACAGTGCCCCCTCGGGGACGACGTGACGGCGATAGCGGTACTCGCTCGCGACCTCGACCTGGCAGGGCAGCCCGGCCAGGGCCTCCATCCAGTAGCGGGCGACGAGACCGGCATGGTAGCTGGTCCCGCAGGCGACGATGGTCACGGCGCGGACCCCGGCGAAGATCGCCTCGGCCTGGTTGCCGAAGGCCTCGGGCAGGGCACGGTTCCCGCTCAGGCGGCCCTCCAGCGTATCGGCGATCGCGTGCGGCTGCTCGTAGATCTCCTTGAGCATGTAGTGGCGGTACGCGCCCCGCTCGGCCGCATCGGCCGAGACCGTCGACTCCCGGATCGGGCGCGTTACCGAATTGCCAGCCGCGTCCCAGATACGGACCTCCTCGCGGGTCAGCTCGGCGAGATCGCCCTCTTCCAGGAAGATGAAGCGGTGGGTGACCGGCAACAGCGCGAAGACGTCCGAGGCGATGAAGTGCTCGCCGAAGCCGACGCCGATGACCAGCGGGCTGCCCTGGCGGGCCGCGACCAGGCGATCCGGGTCGCGGGCGTCGATGACGCCGAGGGCATAGGCCCCGACGAGCCGACGGGTCGCGCGGCGCACCGCCTCGGTGAGACCGTGCCCGGCGGCAAGTTCGTCGTGGATCGCGTGGACGACGACCTCGGTGTCGGTCTCGCTCGTGAAGCGGTGACCGGCCGCGGTCTGTTCGCGACGCAGGACCTCGTAGTTCTCGATGATGCCGTTGTGCACCAGGGCGCAGCGCGCGCGGCAGACATGGGGGTGGGCATTGCGGGTCGCGGGCTCGCCATGGGTCGCCCAGCGCGTATGGGCGATGCCGAGGGTCCCGGACAGCGGGTGGGCCTCGACCTCCTCGCGCAGGCGGGCGACCTTGCCGAGGGCGCGCACCCGCTCGATGCCCCCTTGCGCATCGAGCACGGCGATGCCGGCCGAGTCGTACCCGCGGTACTCCAAGCGGCGCAACCCCTCCAGCAGGATAGCCGCGACCGGGCGTTGCGCGATGGCGCCGACGATTCCGCACATGGAACGACCCTCCTTCTCAGTCCTTCGGCTGCTTGCGCGGCCGTACCCAATACTCCATCGTCTTCTGGCGGGCCCGCGCCAGCGTCAACTGCTCGGGCGGGGCGTTCATCGTGATGACGGAGCCGGCGCCGATCGTGGCCCCGGCGCCGACCTCGACCGGCGCGACCAGCGCCGTGTTCGAGCCGATGAAGGCCTCGTCGCCGATCCGCGTGCGGTGCTTGTTCGCGCCGTCGTAGTTGCAGGTGATGGTGCCGGCACCGACATTGACGTCACGGCCGATGTCGGCGTCGCCGATGTAGGTCAGGTGATTGACCTTGCTGCCGACGCCAAGCGTCGCCTGCTTGATCTCGACGAAGTTGCCGACGTGCGTCGCCTCGGCGAGGTCCGCGCCCGGGCGCAGCCGCGCGAACGGCCCGACCCGCGCCCCGGCGCCGACTTGCGCGCCCTCGATGACGCAATTGGCCAGGACCTCGGCGCCGGCGCCGATCGCGCAATCGCGCAACAGGCAGTTCGGGCCGATCGTGACCCCGTCGGCCAGTTCGACCTCACCCTCGATGACGGCATTGACGTCGATCACTACGTCCTGTCCGGCCCGCAACCGACCACGGATGTCCAAGCGGGCCGGATCCGCCAACGTGACGCCGGCGCGCATCAGGGCCTCGGCGAGGCGGCGCTGGTAGAGGCGTTCGAGCGCGGCGAGTTGGACACGGTCATTGACCCCGACGACCTCCTCCGGGTCCGCCGGGCTCGCCGTCGCCACGGTCACACCGTCGGCGACGGCGAGGCCGATCGCGTCGGTCAGATAATACTCGCCTTGCGCGTTGCCCCGGTCGATCCGACTCAACCAATCGGCGAGCCGCGTCCGCTCGGCAATCAGGATCCCGGTGTTGATCTCATCGATGCCCCGCTCGGCCACGTCGGCGTCCTTGTGCTCCACGATCCGCTGCACGCGCCCGCCAGCGTCGCGCACGATGCGGCCGTAGCCGTCCGGGTCGGGAAGACGCGTCGTCAGCAGTCCGAGTTCGGTGTCGGCCGCGACCGCGATCAGCCGCTCCAGGGTCCGCGGCTCGATCAGCGGCACGTCGCCGTAGAGCACCAGGATCCGGTCGCAGTCGGCGAGCGCCGGCAGCGCCTGCTGGACTGCGTGACCCGTGCCCAGTCGCTCGGCCTGCTCCACCCAGGCGCAGTCGTAGCCCGCGAGCGCCGCACGGACCTGCTCCCCACCATGGCCATAGACGACGCAGGTCCGGGCGGCACCGATCGCCTGCGCGGCCTCCAGGCAGTGGGCGAGCAGCGGCCGCCCGGCCAGCGGATGGAGGACCTTCGGCCGGGTCGAGCGCATCCGCGTCCCCTGCCCCGCCGCCAGCACCGCCACGCCAAGTCTCATCGTATCGCCCCTCTCGCAAGCACCGATGCCGGGTTAGGCTTCGCTCACCCGACGCCTCTACGCCTCGACCGACCGTGTCGGGTTACGCGGCGCTGACCCGACGCCTCGACCACCGATCGAGGCACCGTCGGTCGCGAAGGGTCCGCACAGCGGACCGCATCCCAATCCTCGTCGAAAGCGCACTGCTCGAGCCACCTCGATTCGCCGATCGCCCGGAACCCCGGTCACATGCCATGCCGTGCAACGCCGGTCGACGTCGAGCAGAAACGCGAGGCCCCGCACGGGGCGGGGCCTCTGGTCGTAGCGCATGGGCCGGCCGATCACTTGCCCTTCATCTTGCGCAACTTCTCGATCGCCCGCAACTGCGCGACGGCCTCGGCGAGCTCGGCCTGGGCCTTCGCGTACTCCAGCTCGGCGGACCGCCCGGCCAGCGCGTCCTCGGCGCGACGCTTGGCTTCCAGCGCCGCGGCCTCATCGAGGTCGCGGGCCCGCAAGGCCGTGTCGGCGAGCACGGTCACGACGTCGGGCTGGACCTCCAGCATACCGCCGGAGACGTAGAAGTGCTCCATCTCGCCGCCGTCGTGCTCGACGCGGACATCGCCCGCCTTGAGCCGGGTGATCAGCGGCGTGTGCCGAGGCGCGATGCCGAGCTCGCCCATCTCGCCGGGGGCGTAGACCATGGTCGCGAGCCCGGAATGGATCGCCCCCTCGGCACTCACGATGTCTACATGAATCGTCATCGCCATAGCCTGCTCCTGATGCGGTTACATCTTCGCCGCTTTTTCCACCGCCTCTGCGACCGAGCCCACCATGTAGAAGGCCTGCTCCGGCAGGTGGTCGTATTCGCCGGCGACGATCGCCTTGAAGTCCGCGATCGTGTCCTTCAGCGACACGTACTTGCCCGGCGCGCCGGTGAAGACCTCGGCGACGAAGAAGGGCTGCGACAGGAAGCGCTGGATCTTGCGCGCCCGTGCGACGACCAGCTTGTCGTCCTCGGAGAGTTCGTCCATGCCGAGGATCGCGATGATGTCCTTCAGCTCCTTGTAGCGCTGCAGGGTGCCCTGCACGGCACGCGCCGTATCGTAGTGCTCCTGACCGACGACGTTCGGGTCGAGGATCCGACTCGTCGAGTCGAGCGGGTCCACGGCCGGGTAGATGCCGAGCTCGGCGATCTGCCGCGACAGCACCAGCGTCGCATCCAGGTGCGCGAAGGTCGTTGCCGGCGACGGGTCCGTCAGGTCGTCGGCGGGCACGTAGACGGCCTGGAAGGATGTGATCGAGCCGGTCCGGGTCGAGGTGATGCGCTCCTGGAGGCGCCCCATCTCCTCGGCCAGCGTCGGCTGGTAACCTACCGCCGAGGGCATGCGCCCGAGCAGCGCCGAGACCTCGGTACCGGCCAGCGTGTAGCGGTAGATGTTGTCGATGAACATCAGCACGTCGCGCCCTTCCTCGCGGAAGTACTCGGCCATCGTCAGACCTGTCAGGGCGACACGCAGACGGTTGCCCGGGGGCTCGTTCATCTGGCCGTAGACCAGGGCGACCTTGTCGAGGACGCCGCCCTCGGTCATCTCGTGGTAGAAGTCGTTGCCCTCGCGGGTACGCTCGCCGACACCGGCGAAGACCGAATAGCCAGAGTGCTCGACGGCGATGTTGCGGATCAGCTCCATCAGGGTGACGGTCTTGCCGACGCCGGCACCGCCGAACAGGCCGACCTTGCCACCCTTGGCGATCGGCATGATCAGATCGATGACCTTGATACCCGTCTCGAGCACTTCGGTCGAGGCCGCCTGATCCTCGAGCTTGGGGGCCTCGCGGTGGATCGACCAGCGTTCGGCGCTCGGCACCTCGCCCTTCTCGTCGATCGGATCGCCCAGGACGTCCATGATGCGCCCCAGGGTCGCGGTGCCGACCGGCACCGAGATCGGCGCACCCGTATTGGCGACGCTCAGACCGCGCCGTAGGCCGTCGGTGGAACCCATCGCGATGGTCCGGGCCACGCCGTCGCCGAGCTGCTGCTGGACTTCCAGCGTGAGGCCCGTCTCGTCGACCCTCAGCGCATCGTAAACCTTGGGCATCGCGTCGCGGGGGAACTGCACATCCACCACGGCGCCGATAATCTCCACCACGTTACCGGAACTCATAGCTTTTCCTCATATTGCCTTGCGGCAGTTGGATGCCTCAAAAACTCGAATCGGACCAAGGCCTGGCCGCCCCCCGATCTAGACCGCCGCGGCGCCGCCGACGATCTCGGAGATCTCTTGGGTGATGGCCGCCTGGCGTGCCTTGTTGTAGACGAGCTGGAGCTCGTCGATCAGGTTGCCGGCGTTGTCGGAGGCGGACTTCATCGCCACCATCCGTGCCGCCTGTTCGCAGGCCCCGTTCTCGACCACGGCCTGATAGACCAGCGATTCGATGTAGCGGGTCAACAAGGCATCGAGCACCACCCGGGCATCGGGCTCGTAGATATAATCCCAGTGATGCGTGCGCCCCTGTTCCGACTCGGCATTGATCGGCACCAGCTGCTCGATGCTCGGGCGCTGCGTCATCGTGTTGACGAATGTGTTGCAGGCAATGTGGATCGCGTCGATCTCGCCGGCCACATAGGCATCGAGCATCACCTTGACGGTCCCGATCAGATCCTCGATGTGCGGCTTGTCGCCGAGATGCGTCACCTGCCCCATGACGTTGCCGCCGAAGCGGCGGAAGAAGCCGAGCGCCTTGTTGCCGATGGTGCAGAAGACGACCTCGACCCCGGCCTCGCGCTGCGCCTTCACCTCGGCGAGTAGTCGCCGAAACAGGTTCGAGTTCAGGCCGCCGCAGAGGCCCCGATCCGAGGACACGACGATGTAGCCGACGCGCTTGCGCTGACGGCCGATATCCATGTAGGCGTGGCGGTACTCGGGGGAGGCATGGTACAGATGATGGATGACCTGGAGCATCTTCTCGGCGTAGGGGCGAGAGGAGGCCATGCGGTCCTGAGCCTTGCGCATCTTGGACGCGGCCACCATCTGCATCGCCTTGGTGATCTTCTGCGTGCTCTTGATGCTGCTGATCTTGGTTCGAATCTCTTTGGCGCCTGCCATAGTCTCTATGCTCCGAGCTGGCGGCGACGGGGCCCGCCGGGCCTGTCTGCCCGGGCGGGGGCCGCCACCGGCCGCGTAGGTGTCGTCGCGCCACGCGGCAGCGCCGCCGGCGGCGTCAGGGCCGCCGCCGGTCCGGCCGCCGCCGGCGAACCGCGCCTACCAGGTGTTGGTCGCCTTGAAGTCCTTCAGGGCCGCGTGCAGCCCTTGCTGGATCTCCTCGTTGTAGTCGCCGGTCGAGTCGATCCGCTCCAGCAACGCCGCCTGGCTGCCCTTCATGTAGCCCTGCAAGGCGTTCTCGAAGTCCACCACCTTGGCCACATCGACGTCGTCGAGATAGCCCTCGTTGACCGCGAACAGGCTGACCGCCATCTGGCCGACGCTCATCGGCGAGTACTGGCGCTGCTTCATCAGCTCGGTGACCCGCTGCCCGCGCTGGAGCTGCTTGCGGGTCGCCTCGTCGAGGTCGGAGGCGAACTGCGAGAAGGCCGCCAGCTCGCGGTACTGGGCGAGCGCGAGCCGCACGCCGCCACCGAGCTTCTTGATGATCTTGGTCTGGGCCGCACCACCGACACGAGACACCGAGAGGCCCGCGTTGATCGCCGGGCGGATACCGGCGTTGAACAGGTCGCTCTCGAGGAAGATCTGACCGTCGGTGATCGAGATGACGTTCGTCGGCACGAAGGCCGAGACGTCGCCGGCCTGGGTCTCGATGATCGGCAAGGCCGTCAGCGAGCCGGTCCGGCCCTTGACCTCGCCGTTCGTCGCCTTCTCGACGTAGTCGGCGGTGACGCGCGCAGCGCGCTCGAGGAGACGCGAGTGGAGGTAGAAGACGTCGCCCGGATACGCCTCGCGGCCCGGCGGACGGCGCAGCAGCAGCGACACCTGACGGTAGGCCCACGCCTGCTTGGTCAGGTCGTCGTAGATGATCAGGGCGTCCTCGCCGCGGTCACGGAAGTACTCGCCCATCGCACAGCCGGCGTAAGGAGCGATGTACTGCATCGCAGCCGAGTCGGCGGCCGGCGCGGCGACGATGATCGTGTGCTCCATCGCCCCGTGCTCCTCGAGCTTGCGGACCAGGCCCGCGATCGAGGAGTTCTTCTGGCCGATGGCGACGTAGATGCACTTAACGCCGGTGCCCTTCTGGTTGATGATGGTGTCGATCGCCACCGCGGTCTTGCCGGTCTGACGGTCGCCGATGATGAGCTCGCGCTGGCCGCGGCCGATCGGCACCATCGCGTCGATCGCCTTGAGACCGGTCTGCACCGGCTGATCGACCGACTTGCGGGTGATTACACCCGGGGCGACCTTCTCGATCGGCGAGGTCGCCCCGGCGTTGATCGGCCCCTTGCCGTCCATCGGCGCGCCGAGCGGACTGACGACGCGCCCGAGCAGCGCCTCGCCGACTGGCACCTCGAGCACGCGCCCCGTGCAGCGGACCCAGTCACCCTCGGACAGGTGCGTGTAGCTGCCGAGGACGACGGCGCCGACCGAGTCGCGCTCCAGGTTGAGGGCCAGCGCGAAGGTATTGCCCGGCAGCTCGAGCATCTCCATCGACAGGGCGTCGGAGAGCCCGTGGGCGCGGATGATGCCGTCGGTGACGCTGACGATGGTGCCTTCGGTACGGGCCTCCGTCTTCAGCTCGAACTGCTCGATCTTTTGCTTGATGAGATCGCTGATCTCAGAGGGATTGAGTTGCATGGCGGTTTCCCGTTCAGAATTGCAATTGGGTAGCCAGGCGCTGCAGCTTGCCGCGCACGCTGTCGTCGATGACCAGATCGCCGGCGTGGATCTCCACGCCCCCGAGCAGACCCGGATCCTCCTCGACGGTCAGCTCGATCTCGGCGCCCAAATGGGTCCGCAGCACCTCGATCAGCCGCGTCTCCTCGGCCGCTTCGAGCGGATAGGCGCTACGCACCGTTACCTGACGCAGGCCCCGCTGCTTCACCCGGAGATCATCGAACAACCGTGCGATCTCGCTGATCGCCTCGAGCCGGGCATTCTCGGCCAGCAGCCCGACCAGATTCCGCGCCTGCGGGGGGAGGTCCGGGCCGCAGATGTCGAGGATCAGGTCGCGCAGCCGCTCGCGCGGGGCAGTCGGGTTGGCGATCTGGCGGGCCATATCCGGGTCGTCGGCGATCGTCGCGAGCAGGCTCAGGGCCGCGGACCAGGATTCGACCGAATCGGTCTCGCGAGCCAGCTTATAGACCGCCTCGGCATAAGGCCGCGCGATGGTGGTGATGTCTCCGGCCATGGCGTCGCCTTACAGTTTCTGTGAGAAGGAATCGATGAGGGCCTTGTGGGCCGCCGGATCGATCTCTTTCTGCAAGATCCTCTCGGCGGCGGCGACGGCCAGTTGGCCGACCCGCTCGCGCAGATCCTCGCGGGCGCGATTGACCTCCTGATCGATCTCCGCCTTGGCGGCAGCAACCAGACGGTCGCCCTCGACCCGCGCCTCCTGCTTGGCCTGATCGACGATCTCGGCGGCGCGGCGCTGGGCCTGATTGACGATCTCGGCACCCTGGGCCTTGGCCTCCTTCATCAGGGTCAGGGCCCGCTGCTCGCCCAATTCGCGCTCGCGCTGGCCACGCTCGGCGGCGGCCAGGCCCTCGGCGATCTTGTCCTTGCGCTGCTGCAGGGCCGTGACGATCGGCGGCCATACATAGGTCATACAGAACCAGACGAATAGCCCGAAGGCGATCATCTGGGCGATGAGAGTCAAATTGATATTCATCCGTTTTCCTCGTTGGGGACGAGAACCGTCGATCCGGCCGAGGGCCGGACCGTCGTCAGACAGCGAACATCAAGTAGAGACCCATCGCGATCGAGATGACCGGCAGGGCGTCGGTCAGGCCCATCACGATGAAGAATTGGGTACGCAGCATCGGGATCAGCTCGGGCTGGCGCGCCGCGCCCTCGAGGAAGCGCCCGCCGAGGACGCCGATACCGACCGCCGCGCCCAGGGCGCCCAGGCCCAGCATCAGACCAGCCGCGATGAACTGAATAGCTTGTGCGAGTTCCATGAGTACTCCCGTGTTAGCAGATGAGCCGAAGAAAGTGGAACGAGATCAGTGGTGCTCTTGGTGCGCCATGTCGAGATAGACGATGGTCAGCACCATGAAGATGAAGGCCTGCAGCGTGATGATCAGGATATGGAAGATGGCCCAGGCGATCTGCAGGAGACCACCGGTCAAGGCGAGCACGACACCGCCGCTGTACATCACCGCGATCAAGATGAAGATCATCTCGCCGGCGTAGAGGTTGCCGAACAGTCGCAGCGCCAGCGAGACGGGCTTCGAGATCAGATTGATGCCCTCGAGCAGCAGGTTCGCTGGCATGCCCAACTTGCCGAAGGGCTGCAGCGTCAACTCGCCGAGAAAACCTCCGACGCCCTTCATCTTGACGCTGTAGTAGAGGACCAGGAAGAAGACCATCAGCGCCATGCCGAAGGTCGCATTGGGATCGGTCGTCGGCACCACCTTGAGGTGATGAACGCCGACCAGACCGGCGAGCCAGGGCAATAGGTCGATGGGCACCAAGTCCATCAGGTTCATCAAGAAGACCCAGACGAAGATGGTCAGGGCCAACGGAGCGACGAGCGGATTGCGACCGCTGAAGGAGCCGCGGACATTTTCGTCGACGAAGTCGATGATCGCCTCGACGAAGTTCTGCGCCGCCCCCGGGACACCGCTGGTGGCGCCCTCTGCGACCTTGCGAAAGAACCACAGAAAGAGCACGCCGAGCCCAATCGAAAACAACAGGGTATCCACATGGATCGCCCAGAAGCCCATCGCCGCCGCCTCGTCGGCATTGTGGGCGAAGCCGAGACCATGTTCCGGATGCAGCCCTAACGTGAGATTGGTCAGATGGTGCCGGATGTACTCTTGCGAGGTCAGGATTTCGGAAGAAGCCATCGTTGAGATCTCATTTGTTAGCTCGGGCGTCCGTTTGGGCCGCCAGCACGGTCGGCAGGACCTGCACGACGAAATACGCGCCGAGCAGCGCCGGGAGGCTGAGCCCTGCGACGGTGACGAACGCCAACGTGAAGAGCGCCAGGATCAAGGCGATCTTGGCGATCTCGGCACCGTAGAAGCGCATCAAAAGCCTCCCAGGCTCTTGTGCGCGATAGCCGCGAAAGACCCAGAAGACGAACACTGCATTCGCTAGGAGACAGACGCCGGCCCCAATGAGGACCGACAGCGCGACGGATAGACCGAAGATCAGCCCGACCAATACGACCGCCAGGGCCACGAAGAACTGGAGCTTCAGGACCCTTTTGGCCTGGAGCGCATCAGGCTGCCGCATTGGTTCTACAAGTGGCAAAAGCCCCTCTCCTTGCCGAGCGCGGATTATATGGGTTTGCGGATAAGAGGGTCAACGAAGCCGAGGGACTTTTTCGCGCCCATCAACGGATGTGGGCAAGGATCCCGTCGAGTTCATCGAGACTGTTGTAGGCGATCACGACCTTGCCGCGGCCCTTGCTCCCGCCGAGGATCTGGACCTGGGCGCCGAGCCGGTCGGTCAGGTCGTCCTGGAGACGTCGGATGTCGGGGTCGCTCGGACGACCCGCCGGCGACGGCTCGGGGGGGGCGCTGCCACCCTCGCCGGCCAACTGGACGCGCCGCACCAGGCGCTCGGTCTCCCGCACCGACAGGCCGCGATCGACGACAGCGCGCGCCACGCGGCTCTGCTCGTCCCCGCGCAGGCCGAGCAACGCCCGGGCGTGGCCCATCTCCAGCCGCCCGGCGGCGAGATGGGCCTTGACGTCATCGTTGAGATCCAACAGCCGCAGCAGGTTCGTCACCGAGGTGCGGGACTTGCCAAGCGCCTCGGCGACCTGCTGGTGGGTCAGCCCGAACTCCCCGAGCAGGCGCTGCAGGGCCTCGGCCTCCTCGAGCGGCGTCAGGTCGTCGCGCTGGATGTTCTCGATCAGCCCGATCGCGACCGCCGCCTGCTCGTCGACGTCGCGCACGACGACCGGGATCTCCCCGAGCCCGGCCTGCTGAGCGGCCCGCCAGCGCCGCTCGCCGGCGATGATCTCGTAACGCCCGGCCTCGATCGGCCGCACGACGATCGGTTGCAGGACCCCCTGGGCAGCGATCGAGTCGGCGAGCTCGCGCAGGCTGTCCGGGTCGAACGCCCGCCGCGGCTGGTAGCGCCCGCGCTGGATCAGGTCGACGGGCAGCCGCGCGACCGCCTCGACCGACCGCTCGGACACCACCTCGGTGCGCGCCAGCGCCACCCCCGCCTGCGCGCCCTGCGCGCCCGCGAGCAAGGCGTCGAGCCCCCTTCCAAGTCCACGTTTCTTCAATGACATTCGCTTGGTCGTTTCCAGGTTCGATTCATTCTTCGCGGCGCGGGCGAGCCCCACGGCGCTCAGGCCGCCGCCGGGCGGCGCAGGACTTCGCCGGCGAGCGCCAGGTAGGCGATGGCACCGCGCGAGCTCTTGTCGTAGAGCAACACCGGCAGGCCGTGACTCGGCGCCTCGGCGAGGCGCACGTTGCGCGGGATGATGGTGCGGTACACCTGCTCGGCGAAGTGACTGATGAGTTGGGTCGAGACCTCGTTCGCCAGGTTGTTGCGCGGGTCGTGCATCGTGCGCAGGATCCCCTCGATGCGCAGCCCCGGGTTGCGACTCTCGCGTACCTGCTCGATGGTGCCGAGCAGCGCCGAGAGCCCCTCGAGCGCATAGTACTCGCACTGGATCGGGATCAGCACGCCGTGCGCGGCGACCAGGGCATTGACCGTCAGCATGTTGAGCGAGGGCGGACAGTCGACGAGGATCAGGTCGTAGTCGTCGCGCACGGCGCCGAGGACATGGCTCAAGCGCCGCTCGCGGTGCGGCGAGTCGAGGAGGCCGACCTCGGCGGCGGTCATGTCGCCATTGGCCGGGAGCAGGTCGAAGCCCGGCTCCGGCTCGGCGACGCGGCAGCGGCAGTACTCGGCCGGCACATCGCCAAGCAACAGGTCGCAGGTCGAGTGGGCCAACCCGTATTTGTCGACGCCGCAGCCCATGGTCGCATTGCCCTGCGGGTCCATGTCGACGAGCAGCACGCGCTGGCGCATCGACGCCAGCGACGCGGCGAGATTCACCGCGGTGGTGGTCTTGCCGACGCCACCCTTCTGGTTGGCGATGGCGATGATTCGGACCATGGACTGCACCCTTGTGAGACGCCGGTCACCGACGGCCGCGGACCGAGGCCGACGGGGCGCCCGGGCTCGCAGCGGCGGCACCGCCATTGGCCGTCGCTCGCGCCACGGCACGGGGCGCGCGAGGCGGCATCTTGCGCGCGTCGGCGCCCATCAACGAAAGCGGATCTCGATCAGGTGCCGATCGCCCTCGAGGAAGGGCACCGCCAGGCGATGGACGATCGGCTCGTCGTTCGCCAAGGCCGGATCGGCCAGCTCGGCGAGCGGCTCACGCCCCTTCAGGGCCAACAGGCACCCCGGGCGCCGCGCCAGATCGGCCGCCGCGGCGCGCAGCTCGGCGAGTGAGCCGACCGCGCGCGCGACAATGGTAGCGAATTTTTCCGGTGCCCGGTATGCACCGGCCCGGGCCTGGACGGGCGTCACGTTGGCCAGCCCGAGCGCGAGGACCGCCTGGCGCACGAAGCGGACCTTCTTGCCGTTGCTGTCCAAGAGCGTGAAGCGCCGCTGCGGCTGAAGGATCGCGAGCGGGATGCCGGGCAGGCCGGCCCCGGTACCGAGATCGAGGACCGACTCCCCATCGAGGAAAGGCGCGACCGCCAGGCTGTCGAGCAGGTGGCGCGCGACCATCTCCAGCGGATCGCGCACCGCGGTCAGGTTGAAGGCCCGATTCCAGCGCGCGAGGAGCTGGAGATAGTCGATCGATGCCCGACGCTGGGCCTCGTCGACGTCGAGACCCATCGACTCCAGGCCGGCATCGAGGCGCGCGCGCAGGCGGGCGGTCTCGCCATCCATCAGCCGGCGCGCCGCTTCAGATGGATCAGGAGCAGCGAGACCGCGGCCGGCGTCATGCCTGGGATCCGCGAGGCCTGCCCGAGCGTCGCCGGGCGCAACCGCACGAGCTTCTCGCGCACCTCGGTGGAGAGACCGCGGACCTCTGCGTAGTCGAGCCCCTCGGGCAAGACCTGCTCCTCCTGGGCGCGCTGGCGCTCGATCTCATCGCGTTGGCGCTCGATGTAGCCGGCGTACTTGCACTGGATCGCGACCTGCTCGGCGACGCTCGGGTCGGCCACGGGCGGACCGAGACCCGGCAGCGCGACGAGCTCGGCGTAGCCCACCTGAGGGCGGGCGAGCAGGTCGAGGGCGCGGGTCTCGCGGCGCAGCGCATCGCCGAGGACGGCCTGCTCGGCCGCGGGCGGCAGCATACCGGGGCGCACCCAGACGTCGCGCAACCGCTCGCGCTCGCGCGCGATCGCCTCGCGCTTGGTCTCGAAGGCCCGCCACTGGCCCTCGCCGACGAGCCCGAGGCGCCGGCCGATCTCGGTCAGGCGCAGATCGGCATTGTCCTCGCGCAGCAACAGGCGATACTCGGCACGGCTCGTGAACATCCGGTAGGGCTCGTTGGTGCCGCGCGTGATCAGGTCATCGACGAGGACGCCGAGATAGGCCTCGTCGCGCCGCGGCCACCAAGGCTCTAGCCCCCGGGCCTGACGCGCCGCGTTGAGGCCGGCGAGGAGCCCCTGGGCGGCCGCCTCCTCGTAACCGGTGGTGCCGTTGATCTGCCCGGCGAAGAAGAGCCCGGCGACGAAGCGGGTCTCCAGCGAGGCCGCGAGGTCGCGCGGGTCGAAGAAGTCGTACTCGATCGCATAGCCGGGCCGGGTGATATGGGCTGCCTCGAAGCCCGCGATCGACCGCACGAGCTGGTACTGGACGTCGAACGGCAGGCTCGTCGAGATCCCGTTCGGGTAGACCTCGGTCGTCTGAAGCCCCTCGGGCTCGACGAAGATCTGGTGCGAGCCCTTGTCGGCGAAGCGCACCACCTTGTCCTCGATCGACGGGCAGTAGCGCGGCCCGACCCCGCCGATGACGCCGGTGAAGAGCGGCGAACGGGACAGGCCGCCCTGGATGATCTCGTGGGTGCGGGCATTGGTGTGGGCGATGTGGCAGCAGACCTGCCGCGGGTGATCCTCGGGCCGCCCGAGAAACGAGAAGACGGGCACCGGCTCATCGCCCGGCTGCGCCTCCAGGCGCGCGTAGTCGATCGTGCGCCCGTCGATGCGCGGCGGGGTCCCGGTCTTCAGCCGCTCGACGCGGAACGGCCCCTCGCGCAGCCGGCGGGCCAGCGCGTTGGCGGGTGGATCGCCGAAGCGCCCGCCTTCATAATTGGCCAGGCCGATGTGGATGCGCCCGCCGAGGAAGGTCCCGACGGTCAGCACCAGGGTACTGCCACGGAACAGGAGCCCCATCTGGGTCATGACGCCCGTGACGCGCCCGCCCTCGATCAGGAGATCGTCGACCGCCTGCTGGAAGAGGTCCAGGCCCTCCTGGCGCTCGAGCGTCGTGCGCACGGCGGCACGGTACAGGACCCGATCGGCCTGGGCGCGGGTCGCCCGCACGGCCGGCCCCTTGCGCGCGTTGAGGACCCGGAACTGAATGCCGGCACGATCGGCGGCCCGCGCCATCAGGCCGCCGAGGGCGTCGATCTCCTTGACCAGATGACCCTTGCCGATGCCGCCGATGGCCGGATTGCAGCTCATCTGGCCGAGCGTCTCGATGTTGTGGGTCAGAAGCAGCGTGCGCGCGCCACAGCGCGCCGCCGCCAGCGCCGCCTCGGTGCCCGCGTGACCGCCACCGACGACGATGACGTCATAGTGCCCTTCTGCCTGCATGGAGTGACCCGAATGCGATCGAGAACCCGCGATTTTAGCGCAAACGCACCGCCCGCGGGCCGACTTGGGATACCACGGGGGCGGAATCCATGACCGGCGCGGCCCAACGATCCAGTCGCCTGCGCGACGATCAGGCCACGCAACTGGCCGGCGTCCTCGATGCCGCCGGGGGCATCATCCTCGGCAAGACCCGCGAGCTGCGCCTGGCCCTCGCCTGCCTGCTCGCCCGAGGCCACCTGTTGATCGAGGACGTGCCCGGGGTCGGCAAGACGACGCTCGCGCGCCTGCTCGCGCGACTCCTCGGGCTGCGCGACGCGCGGATCCAGTTCACGAGCGACATGCTGCCGGCCGACATCGTCGGCGTCTCGATCTACGACCGCGGCGAGGAGCGCTTCCGTTTCCATCCCGGGCCGGTCTTCGCCCAGGTCGTCCTGGCCGACGAGATCAACCGGGCGACGCCGAAGGCCCAGAGCGCCCTGCTCGAGGCGATGGAGGAGCGCCAGGTCACGGTCGAGGGCGAGACCCGACCGCTGCCGCAACCCTTCTTCGTCATCGCCACCCAGAACCCGGCCTATCAGGTCGGCACCTTTCCGCTGCCCGAGTCGCAGCTCGACCGCTTCCTGATGCGCATCGCCCTCGGTTATCCGCCGCCGGCCCAGGAGAAGGAGCTCCTCGCCGGCGAGGACCGCCGGGCGCTCGTCGCCCGCCAGGCGCCGCTCCTCGCGGTCGCCGACCTGCTGGCCCTGCAGGAGGCGGTCGAGCGCGTCCACGCGGCCGCGCCGATCATCGACTACTGCCACGAGATCCTCCAGTTCACGCGCCGCAGCGGTCACTTCGCGCACGGCTTGTCGCCGCGCGCCGGCCTCGGCCTGCTGCGCAGCGCCCGGGCCTGGGCGCTGCTCGACGCGCGCGACTTCGTCCTCCCGGAAGACGTCCAGGCCGTCCTCGCCCCCTGCGTCGCGCACCGCCTCGGCGACGGCAATGGCCTCGGCCGGACCGACCACCAGGCGATCGCCGACCTGATCCTCGACGGCGTACCCGTCCCCTGACGGCTGCCCGCTGGCCTACAACCAGCCCCCACGCCGGAAGCGCCACAACATCAACCCGGCGATACCGAGGCAGCCCCCCCAGAAGATCGGATAGGAGTAGCGCCAGCCGTTCTCCGGGATCGGCATATTCATGCCGTAGACGCCGGCGAGGAAGGTCAGCGGGATGAAGATGGTCCCGATCACGGTCAGCACCTTCATGATCTCGTTGGTCCGGTTCGAGATCACCGAGACCTGTGTCTCGGCCACCGCCGAGGCGATCTCGCGGTAGGTCTCGATCAGGTCGATGGCCTGGACGCACTGGTCGTAGAGGTCGCGGAAATAGGTCTGGGTGGTCTCGGAGAGGCACTCGTGGCGCTCGCGCTGGAGCTCCCCGACGAGTTCGCGCATCGGCCAGGCGACCCGCCGGATCGCGACCAGGTCGCGCTTGATCCGGTGGATCGCCGGCAGGCCCTGGGGGTCGGGGCGCGTGAGGACCTCCTCCTCGACGACCTCCAGCCGCCCGGAGACCTCGTCGAGGACCGGAAACAGCCGGTCGACGATGGCATCGAGCAGGGCGTAGAGGAGAAAACTCGCGTCGTTGCCGCGCAGCCGCGAGCGCGGCGCCTGGAGGCGGTGGCGCACCCCGTCGATCGCCGGGTTCGCGACCTGCTCGAAGCTCAACAGCGTGTTGCGCCCGAGGAAGAGGTTCAGCTGCTCGGCGTGCAGGGTGCCCTCCCGCGGCCGCACCCGGCCGGCGACGACGAACAACCGCCCCGGCAACTCATCGACGCCAGGGAAGTCGTCGAGCTTGGGCCGATGGGCGCCATCGAGCATGTCCTCGATCGCCAGCGGGTGCAGCTGGTACTTCTCGGCCAGCGCGCGGATGACGCCCCGATCCTGGAGTCCCTCGACATGGATCCAGCGCACCCGCGACCAGGGGGGCCGATGCACGGCGACGAAGGCCGCGATGTCGGCGACCTCCTGGACCTCGATGCGCTCCGGGCAATAGTCGGTGCAGACCACGCGGGCCGCGGCCGCCCCGGGCTCGTGGGTCAGCTCATGGTACTCGATCCCGGCCGGCGTCCCGGGCGGTCGGCGACGCAGGCGCGGGACCGCCGGCAGGCGCACCCGCCGAGGACGCCCGTCTCGGCCGTGCTCATCCGCCCTGAGCGGCTGCCCAGCCAGACTATCAGGCGGCTTCGCCTGGCCATCCACCCGCGCGGATGGACCCGTCGTCGTTTCGGAAGACCCGCTCATGGGCAATCAAAGGCTCATCTTGCGTTCTTGGACACTGATTCGGATTGGCGCCGATCTCGTCGATCGGGCCCCCACGCGTCGTGCGGGCCTCCCTACAAGGCCCCATGGTCGACGAGGAGCCGGTGCAGGACCTCGGCGAGACGGCGATAGCCTGCCGCGTTCGGATGGACCTGATCGGCCTTGAGCGCCGGATCGGCCAGGATATCGGCCAGCGCACCTCCCTCGAGCGGCACATCGAGCTCGTCGGCCAGTTCCCGATACAGCGGATGGACGGAGAGAAAGATGCCAGGCCGCGGGACGCCGAGCAGGACCACGGCGACGCCCCCGTCGCGCGCGAGTCGAATCATCTCGCGCAGGTTGGCCTGCGTGCGAGTCGGGTCACGGCGGCGCAGCAGGTCGTTGCCGCCATGCCCGAGGATCACCAGATCCGGCGCCACCGCATCGAGCACCGCCGGCAGCCGCGCCAGCGCCGCATCGCTCTCCTCGCCGGGCACCCCGGCATTGACCACGGCCCGCCCGCTCAGCTCCGCGAGCACCTCCGGATAGCCGCCACCGCGCCTGGCGCCCGTCCCTCGCGTCAGGCTGTCGCCGAAGGCCAGGATCACCGCGTCGCCGGATAGGGCCGGCAACGGCTGGGGCCGGTCGCAGGCGAGCAGCATCGACGACAGGCACAACACCAGCAGACACCGGATCATCATGGACGGACCGCCGACCCACGGAGCCCTAGCGCGAGCCAGACCTGGCGCAATCCTTCCATCAGAGACAGCGTGGAACCAAGAGAGCACGGCCGGACGGGGGTCAGGGTGTGCCCTGGAGGGCGGCGCGCCCCTTACCAAAGTAGGTCAGCCGCGCCAGAGCGAAAACTCGAATACTACTCCTAGAAATCGCCCTCGAGCACTTCGCGATCGCCTCGAATCGCGGCAATCGCGGAGACTCTTCCCAAGAGCCGGGATCACCCTCCCGGGTGATCGCCGCCCCGGCCGCCTCCCGAGGGCACCTTGAGGCTCTCAACCTAGCAACGGCAGCTGACCGCTTCATCATGGAATCTAGTCGTTGAAATCGCGAAGAGGCTTTGCATGAGTCCTGCTCACCCGCGCGGTGAAGACCGCTCCGGCGCCCGATGCACGTCGCGCGCGGCACACTTCGGGCACCGTCCAACTGCCCCTTCTCGGTTCAAGGTGCCCTCGAGCGATCCATCGCTTCCCCCGTGCGGGAGGCCATCGACAGACCTCTACCGTGCAACAGCTCGTTTCATCGTTCGGGGTGCCGCCGCACCTGCATCCTCGTTAGGCTGAACGCATCGCTCGCAGCGACCCCGGTTCCGGGAACTCGCCGAGTCCTGCCAACTCGATCACAGTGCCGCGATCCGAGACCCTGCCCGCCGCGTGGAATTCCGTTGGCCAACACGCGAGTCAGCGTATAATCGACGCCGTCGTGCTGATGATTATCGGTCTCATCGATGGGCCAGAGATCCCTCCCCGAGGACCTCGAAGCACCGCCGCCCCGGCGTTTCTTCGAGGCGCCATCCCGTCGCACCGACCGTTCGCAGCCGAATCCGGGCACACCTGTCCCGCTCTCATCGCTCAACCGCGTTCCCGTGGAGCCTTGGCCGCGATGGCACCGCGAACTCCCTCCGAACGCCCTTACAAGAACAGGCGGCAAACGCTCCGGCGCCGAATCGCGAGGTCGAATGAGACCCTACCATCGACGGCGTCGGCGCGGAACCCGCAGCAGAGGGCAAGTCGTTCCGACACCGGCCCGGCTTGCACGTCGATCCGCAGCGGCACGATATACCCGCCGGCGGCCCCCTGCTCTGGAGGAATGGATACCGGTCGCATCGGCTCACGACGGCCGATGCGTTGGTGATTCCTTAACTTGACATCTGGCTTTCTTATGGCGCACTCATCGTCGCAAGGCGTGAAAAGATTCTTCACTCGTTGGCTGTCGGGCTCGTCTCGAAGTCAAGCCCACTACAGCTACACCCAGCACCTCAAGAGGACATACGGCGACCTCGGCGCCTATTCGGACATCCAGACCCTGGCGGCGCAACGCACGCCGCATCCGACCCGCCACGAGATCCGCTGCCACCCCGACCTCCCCTTCGGCTGCTCGCTCGGCGCCCTGATCAAGCGATTCGGCACGCCGCAGCATCGCGTCCCGAGGCCCAACGACCTGACCGACGCAATCGCCGCCTACCGCCAGCAATGGTCGGGCCACAAGGTCAAGAGCGAGTTCCATTTTTCCGCGGACGGGCTCTTCTATTTCAATCAGTCCTTCCCCTACCTCTCGCATGGCGAGCGCGAGACCGTCGCCCGGTACTTCATCGGCAACTACTGCGGCGAGGAACAGGTCGATCTGGATGAGGAGAAGCTCGCCGACGACAAGGGGCACGAGATCATCTTCACACGAGACGTGGTCTTCTCGATCCACTACCTCGACCGGCAGAGCCCCGCCCTCGCGGGCGAATCGGGCTGATCTGAACCCCCGAGTACGGGCGTCGACGGCTATCAGCCGGGCCAGAACGGCCAGACCCGCGGCACGACGAGGACCGTCACCAGGCCGACGACCAGGGTCAGGGGCACGCCGATGCGCACGAAGTCGCCGAAACGGTAGCCGCCGACATTGAAGACCATCAGGTTGGTCTGGTAGCCGATCGGCGTGGCGAAGCTCGCCGAGGCGGCGATCATCAGGGTCACCACGAAGGGCTCGATCGCGCACCCGATCGTCTGCGCCGCGTCGACGGCGATCGGAAAGACCAAGACCGCCGCGACATTGTTGGTCGCCGCCGCGGTCAGCAGCGCGGTCGCGACGAAGATCAGGGCCAGCGTGACCTTCGGGTCGCCGCCCGCCAGGTCGATCAGGCCGCCGGCAAGGACACTGGCCGCGCCGGTCTTCTCGAGCGCCGCGCCGATGCCGAACGAGGTCGCGATGACGACCAGCACCTGCCAATCGGGCGAGCGCCGAGCGGTGCGACTGGTGGTGCAGCGGGTCAGGATCATCGCGCCGGCGGCCAGCAGCGCCGCCTCCAGCATGCTCAGCCAGCCGAGCGCGACGACCGCGACCATCGCGCCGACGATGGCGATCGCGAGCGGTGCGCGCTCGTGCTGGAGTGGGTGCGAATCGCCGATCTGGCTCACCAGCAGGAAGTCGCGCGCGTTGCGCTGCTGCTCGACGAAGTCCGGACGGGTCTCCAGCAGCAGGGTGTCCCCCGGGACGAGGACGATGTCGCCGATCTTGCGCGCGACCCGCTCGCCGTTGCGCGCGAGCGCGATGATCACGGCATCGTAGCGGTTGCGAAAGCGCCCGGCGCGCACGCTGCGGCCGATCAGCGGCGATTTGTCCGAGAGGACCGCCTCGACGAAGCAGCGCCCCGGTCGCGGCACGTCGAGCTTGAAGACCTGGTTGGTCGCCGGGATCAGGCCGCGGGTGCGCTGCAGGTCCATGACCGAATCGAGGATCCCGGCGAAGACCAGCCGGTCGCCGGCCTGGAGGATCTCCTGGGAGGAGACCGCCGGCAGGATCTGCGCACCGCGCTCGACCTCGATCAGGAAGAGCCCCGGCAGCTGGCGCAGCCCGGCGTCCTCGATGCTCTTGCCGACCAGCGGGCTGCCGGCCTCCACCAGCATCTCGGCGGTATACTGGCGCACGTCCTCGTAGCGCGCCGCGGCCGGCACCCGGCGCGGCAGCAGCCAGTGCCCGGCGCTCAGCAGGAAGACGATCACCGCCACCGTCACCGGCAGGCCGATCCAGATCGGCTCGAACAGACCGAACCCGCCCTCCCCACCGAGGTGGTCCGTATAGAGGCCGTTGACGACCAGGTTCGTGCTGGTGCCGATCAGGGTGCAGGTGCCGCCGGCGATGCTCGCGAACGAGAGCGGGATCAGCAGCCGCGAGAGCTCCAGGCGGTGGCGCTTGGCCCAGTCCTGGACGGCCGGGATGAAGATCGCGACGAGCGGCGTGTTGTTGAGGAAGGCGCTGAGGCCCGCCGCCGGCAGCATCAGGCGCAGCCGCGCGTCGCCCGGTCCGCGCGGACGCCCGAGCAACCGCGGACCGATCCAACCGACGGCCCCCGTCTCGGTGAGCCCGGTGACCACGACGTAGAGGACCCCGACCGTCAGCATGCCGGGATTCGAGAAGCCCGCGAGGGCCTCGGTCGGGGTCAGGATGCCGAGCACGATCAACAGCGTCAGGACCCCCGAGGTGACGACGTCCGGCGCCGCCCGGCTGAAGGCGAAGAGCCCGAAGCACAGGAGCACGAGGCCGACGCTGACCCAGCCCTCCCAGCCGAGTTGCCAAAGCGCACTCATCGCGGCACGCCCCCTTCGACGACGACCCGCAGCCCATCGCGCAGCCGATCGCCCGGATGGACGACGACCCGTTCGCCTGCCTGAAGCCCGGCCTGGATCTCGGCGGCGAGGCCGGCCTGCCGGCCCACGGTCACGACGCGCTCGCGCACCCGTCCGCCCGCGACGACGAAGACCGCCCAGCCCTCGCCGGCGCGGTACAGGGCGCCCGTCGGGACCTGGAGCACGTCGGCCCCCTCCCAGAGCACGAAGCTGGCCTCGACCCGGTAGCCGTCGCCGAGCGTGCGCCAGGCCTCGCGCGGGGTCAGGACCTCGACCCGCACGGTCACCCGCTGCTCCTCGACGCCGAGCGCCGAGACGGCCTCGTAGCCGGCGGGCTCGACGCGCCGCACTCGGCCCTCCAGCGCCGCCCCGCCGCCCCAGCGGGTCAGGACGACCCGCATCCCCGGGCGCACCCGGACCGCATCCATCGACAGCAGGTCCACCACCACCTCCAGCTCGCCCAGGTCGCCGAGCTCGAGCACGGCCGTACCGGCCGCGACCGGGCCCTCGGACTGGCGGTGGCGACGGGTCACGACGCCGGGGGCCGGCGCGCGCACCGCGAGGACCGGGGCATCCGCCGGGGCCCGCGCACCGGCGGCGGCCTCGCCGATCCAGCGCAGGGCCGCCAGCTCGAACCGCGCGACCTCGACCAGATGCTCGGCGGCCTGCAAGGCCGCCTCGGCGGCCTCGCGCTCGGCGCGGCGACGATCGCGCTCCTCGGAGGAGATCAGGGCACGCCGATGCAGCGGTTCGCTGCGCGCCTCCTCGAGGCGCGCCAGCTCGAGCTCGGTGCGCCGCGCCTGGAGTTGGGCCTCGGTGGCCGCGACCCGGGCACGCGCCCCCGCCAGGTCCTCGTCGAGCTGACCGCGCGAGCGCACGTCCAGGGCCGGAACCGGCAAGGGCTCCAGCTCGAAGAGCACCTCGCCGGCCGCGACCGCATCCCCGGGCTCCAGCGCCACGCGCCGCAGGTAGCCGTCGATCGGCGCCGCGACGCTATAGGGAGCGCGCAGCTCGGTGCGGCCCTCGTCCTCGACGGACTCGATGAACGGGCCGCGCGCAACCTCGGCGACGCTGACCGGCACCGGACTCGGCCGCAGCAGGGACAGCAGGGCCGCGCCGGCGGCGAGGCCGACGAGCACGGCGACGAGGCGGGTCGAGCGCGACATGGCCGGCTAGTCCAACGTCTTCAGCGCCAGCACCATGTCGAGCCGCCCGAGACGGCGGGCGATCGCGGTGACCGACAGCGCGGCCGCGACCAGGACGCCGGCGGCGGAGAAGGCATAGGTGCGCGGGGTGATGATCCAGGGCATGCGAAACAGGTCCGTCGTCATGGCCCAGCTCAGCAGGGCGGCGAAGCCGGTGCCGACGAGCCACCCCAGCGGGATGGCCAGCAGGGTCAGCACGGCGATCTCGCCGATCAGGATCCAACTCACCTCGGCGCGGGTCAAGCCGAGCACGCGCAGGGTCGCAAGCTCCCGCGCCCGTTCGGCGAACGCGATCCGAGCGTTGTTGTAGACGACGGCGAAGGTGATCGAGCCGGCCATCAGCAGCAGGATCGTCATGGTCGCGAGCACGGTGTCGCCGATGTAGTCGCGGAACTGCCGCTCGGCGTCGGCGACGAGGGCGATGCCGGCAATCCGCGGCATCTCCCACAGGCGCGCGAGGAGCCGCTCCTGCGCGGCGGGATCGACGAGCAGCCAGGCGCCCGAGACCGCCGGCCCCTCGCCCATCAGCCGGTTGAGGGCCGGGCGTGCCATGTAGGCGCCGAGGCCGATCGGTTCGTCGACGACGCCGGCGACGCCCACGGCCAGCGCGCGCCTGTGCCCCTCGAGGACCTCGACCGTCACCGACCCGCCCGGGCGCACGCCGAGATAGTCGGCCAGGTAGCGGGTCAGCAACAGCCCGTCCGGCGGCACCGGCACCGGCCGGTGCTCGCCATCGAGCAGCCGGCGCAGCCGCGGCGCGGCCTCGACGCCCAGGATCGCGGTGCGATAGTCGCGCCGCCCGGCGACCAGGCGCACCGCGGCGCTGCGATAGCCCTCGACATGGCGGACACCGAGCTGGGCGCGCAGCTCGGCCAGGGCGCCGAACGAGGTCGGCTCGGTCAGGGTCAGGTGCAGATCCATCTGCATCACGAGCCGATACTGGACGTCGAGCAGCCGATCGACGGCCCCGAACTGGTAGCTGCCGAGCAGCAGCAGGCCACCGGAGAGGGCGATGCCGACCGTCGAGAAGAGGGTCTTGGCGCGGTGCCGCGACAGGTTGCGCACGATGATGCGGGTCGGCTGACCGAGGTACCGCCCGAGCGGCGAGCGGTCCAGCCAGGAGGGACGGAACCGCTCCGGGGCCGGCGGGCGCATCGCCTCGGCCGGCGGCTGCCGCGCGGCCCGGCGCACCGCGCCCAGGGTGCCGAGGAGCGCCGCCGCGACCGCCAACGCCAGCGCGAGCGCCAGGGACTGCGGCGGCAGCCGCAACCCCATCTGCGGAAAGCGAAAGTACTCCGCATAGAGCCCGACCAACCCGCTGGCCGCCCAGGCCCCGAGGGCGATGCCGAGGGCGAGCCCGAGGACGACGACGAGCCCGGCCATCAGCCCGAAGTGCCCGGCGATGGCCCCATCGCCATAGCCGAAGGCCTTGAGGATCGCGATCTGCTGGCGCTGCCCGGTGACGATCCGGGCCATCAGCAGATTGAGCAGGAAGGCGGCGACGCCGAGGAAGACGGCCGGCAGGACCAGCGCCATGACCCGCAACTGGTCGAGCTCATCGGCCAGGAAGCGATGCGAGATCTGCTCGTCCCGGTCGGTCGCGCCGATACCCCCGTAGCGCGCCAGGCGCCGATCGACGGCCGCGATGACCGCCCGCGGATCGGCCCCGGGGGCCAGCGTGAGGACCAGGCTGTTGAAGGCCCCGTCCATGTCCATCGCCTCGGCCAGCCCCGGACGGCCCATCCAGAGGACCCCGTAGTGGGCATAGTCGGGCAACAGATCGGTCGGCGCCACCTGATAGATGAACTCGGGCGAAAGGGCCAGGCCGCTGACCACGAGATCGACCTCGCGTCCGTTGACGATGGCCCGCAACGCATCGCCTGGACGCAGGCCGTGGGCCTCGGCGAACGGCTCGCTCAGGACGACCTGGTCGGCACGGCCCGGTGCCGGCAGCGCACCCTCGCGCAGATGGAGCCGATTGAGCGCCGGCTGGCGACCGTCGGGGAGCGACAGCAGCAGGCCGCGCACCGGCCCGGCGAAGCCCGGCACCTCCAGGCGCACCGGCGCCTGCACCCGCGTCTCGATCTGGTCGATACCGGGGAGTTCGCGCAGGCGCGCGGCGACCCGCTCCGGGGCGCGCTCGAGCTCGGCGAAGACGTCCGCGAAACGCTGCGTCTCGTAGAAGCGCGCCTGCGCCGAGGCGATCGCCTCGCGCATCGCCACGGTCAAGATCAGGACCATGACCCCGGCGGCGATGACGACGGCGATCGCCGCCACCTGCCCCTTGAGCCGGGCCAGATCGCGCAGCGCCTTGCGCGAGAGCGCGCGCATCACCAGCTGAGCTCGGCCGGGTCACGGCGGCGGGCGTTGACGCGCACCTCCTGCACCCGCCCGTCGCCGAGCCGGACCACGCGGTCGGCCATCTCGCCGATCACCCGATTGTGGGTGATGATCGCGGTCGTCGCCCCGAGCCCCTCGTTGATGCGCCGCAGGACCTCCAGGACCCGGATGCCGGTCTGCGAATCCAGCGCGCCGGTCGGCTCGTCGCAGAGCAGCACGGCCGGGCGCTTGGCGACGGCGCGCGCGATCGCCACGCGCTGCTGCTCGCCGCCGGAGAGCTGGGCCGGGAAGTGGTCGAGGCGATCGGCGAGTCCGACCAGGGCGAGGGCCTCCTCGGGCGGCATCGGGTCGGTGCTGATCTCGGTGACGATCGCGACGTTCTCGCGCGCCGTGAGGCTGGAGATCAGGTTGTAGAATTGGAAGACGAAGCCGACGTGGCGGCGCCGATAGGCGGTCAGCGCGCGGTCGTCGGCCAGCGACAGGTCCTGCCCGCGGTAGCGGACCGTACCGCCCGAGGCCCGGTCCAGCCCGCCCAGGATATTGACCAACGTCGACTTGCCCGAACCCGAGGCGCCGAGGATCACGACCAGCTCCCCGGCATGGAGCTCGAGATCGACCCCGCGCAGGGCCGCGATCTCGACCTCGCCCACCTGGTAGGTCTTGATCAGCCCGCGCGTGCAGAAGACCGGCTCGCGCTCGGGCGTCGTCGCAATGGATCCAGACATGGGCTTCGCTCCCGGCGCAACGCCCAGATGGTGGAACGAAAGCTGGTGCAGGGAGTAGAACGGCCGCCCGCGGCCCGGGGGAGATCGGCCCGCCGGTTCCTTCAACGAGGCATCGACGACGCCATCGGGTGATGGCGGAGAGGGAGGGATTCGAACCCTCGATAGGCTGTTAACCTATACACACTTTCCAGGCGTGCTCCTTAAGCCACTCGGACACCTCTCCGGGGACGACGAGGACCGGCGCGAACCGGCCACCTCGTCTAGACCGCGAAGGGTAGCGCATCGCCCCCGACCGTGCAAACGGGAGGCCCGAGCTTTTCGCACCGCGGATCCGTTTCGATCAGCGGGGGATGTCAACGAGGCATACCGACTGCTTCCGCCGGCTTAGCCTGCGCCGGTCGGAGCCTGAGGTATCCCCGGACAAAAGGCCTAAACCGCCGTGGCGTAGGTCGACTGACCGACGGCAGCCGGCGCTCGCAATCTGAGCCATCTCGCCGTCGCGCGGCTGACTGGGAGCGCCGGCTTTCCAGCCGGCTCGTCGCCGGCGCGGCTCGATGCCGCGTTGGCGGCGTCTGGGCCGGTAGAAGGGCACGTGCGCAGCGGCCATCCAGCGGCGCTGATGGGTGATCTCCTGGCTTCAGCGCCGCAGGTCGCGCGCCGGGGGCATCGAGCCCCCCGCGCGCGAAGCCGGCTGAAAGCCGGCGCTCCCAGTTCGTACCGACTCGCCGTCGCGGCCGATCTTGGGGGGATACCTCAGGGTCGGCGCCCGCTGGCGAGCGATCCGGGCGGCCGTTCGACCACCTCGAAACAGGCCCCAGGACGGAACGGCACTATATCAAGACACCCTTATATGAAAAAACGATGAATTTCTTATGGTAGACTGGCCGGCATTTCGGCCGGTGGGCGACGGGCGCCCCGAGGCATCGGCTACAGCTACCAGTCATCAGCAGGGTGTCAGGATATGTTCGAGGCCATCAAGGCGTTGTCTGCGCGCGACATCGCGGCGGCCCTGTTCGCCGTCGCCGCCATCTATCTCGCCGGCGTCGTGCCGAGCACCGAGATCGCCTGGGTGACGGCATTCCTGCTGCTGACGATCTTCCTCTTCGCCTTCGAGGTCGTCACCGTCGACGTCGCCGCGATCACGGTCATGGTGCTGCTCGGGCTGACCAGCCTGGTCGCGCCCCTGATCGGCCTGTCCGAGGGCCTGGTGCCGGTCGAGCAGCTCTTCGACGGCTTCGCGAGCAACGCCGTGATCTCGATCATCGCCGTCATGATCATCGGCGCCGGCCTCGATCGGACCGGCATCATGTCGCGCGTCGCGGGCTTCATCATGCGCATCGGCGGCTCGACCGAGCAGCGCATCATCCCGCTGATCTCGGGCACGGTCGGGGTGATCTCGAGCTTCATGCAGAACGTCGGCGCCGCCGCCCTCTTCCTGCCCGTCGTGAGCCGCATCGCGGCGCGCACCGGCCTGTCGATGTCGCGGCTGCTGATGCCGATGGGCTTCTGCGCGATCTTGGGTGGCACCATCACGATGGTCGGCTCCAGCCCGCTGATCCTGCTGAACGACCTGATCCTGACCTCGAACCAGGCCCTGCCCGACGGGGTCGCACCGATGGCCACCTTCCAGCTGTTCGATGTCACGCCGATCGGCCTGGCCCTGGTCACGGTCGGGATCCTCTATTTCGTGATCGCCGGACGCCTCGTCCTGCCCGCCGGCGGCAGCGACAAGCTCGAGGGCAGCGATGCGACCGCCTACTTCGCCGAGACCTACGGGCTGTCGGGCGTCGACATCCATGAGATCCGGGTCACCGCCGACTCGCCGTTGATCGGGGTCAATGTCGACGACCTGGAGCGGGCCTGGCGGGTGCGGGTGATCGGCGTCGACAAGGGTGACGGGCTGCGCGTCGGCGCCGACGGGGTCGACCGCACGCTCGGCATCGAGCCCGGCACCCTCGTACTGCTCGGCGCCCGGGAACCCTTCAAGCGCTTCGCGACGGCCCACCAGGCGATCGTCAAGCCGGAGCTCGACACCTTCGCCGAGGTCCTGGCACCGACCAAGGCGGGCGTCGCCGAGATCGTCATCCCGCCGGGCTCGTCGCTGATCGGCAAGACCGCCCGCGACATCTGGATGCGCAAGACCTATGGCCTCTCGCTGCTCGCGATCCACCGCGGCGGGGAGACAATCAACTTCGAGACCGGCGGCGTGCGCAACACGCCCTTTCGCCCCGGCGACGCCCTCGTCGTGCACACGACCTGGCTCGACCTCGCGCGCCTGGAGCGCAATCGCGACTTCGTCATCGTCACGACCGAGTATCCGCACGAGGAGCTACGCCCGAGCAAGGTGCGCCATGCCCTCTTCTTCTTCGCCTTGACGCTGGCGCTCGTGCTCTTCACGGACCTGCGCCTGTCGGTCGCGCTGCTGACCGGGGCGATGGGGATGATCCTCACGCGGGTGCTGTCGATCGAGGAGGCCTACCAGGCGGTCAGCTGGAAGACGGTCTTCCTCCTCGCCTCCCTGATCCCGCTCGGGCTCGCCGTCGAGAGCTCGGGGACGGCCCGCTGGATCGCCGACCAGACCCTGCTCCTGCTCGGCGACAGCCCGATCTGGGTGATCCAGGCGGCGCTCGCCGTCCTCGCGACCTTCTTCACGCTGGTCATGTCCAACGTCGGCGCGACCGTGCTGCTCGTGCCGCTCGCGGTCAACATCGCGCTGGGGGCCGGCGCCGACCCGGCGGTCTTCGCGCTGACCGTCGCGATCGCCACGTCCAATTCCTTCCTGATCCCGACCCATCAGGTCAATGCCCTGATCATGGGCCCGGGCGGCTATCGGGTGCCCGATTTCATGCGCGCCGGCGGCATCATGACCATCCTCTTCCTGATCGTCTCGCTGACGATGCTGAACCTGGTGTTCTGACGCGCCCTGAGGCGGCCGGCCAACATCCAGCGGCACCCGCCTCCTCCTCGCTCGCCCGTCCGCGAACCGGTGCCCGAGTCGGGCGCGCACGGCGAAGACCTGTATCATCCCCCGATAAAAGCGGCCTGATCCGGCGCGCGCCGGCGACCGTTCGAGGAAAGGGCACCTTGAAAAAAAACAAGGTGCCCGCGCGGGGCAAGGATGCCCCGCCATGTTCAGTCGCCTGAGCGACTGAAAATGAAGCGCAGCAGAGATCGCATTTTCGCTTCGCGCCTTGAAAAATTACCAGGATGGCAAGTTTTCAAGGTCCCCGAAAGGCGCTCGAGATAAGGGGTACCGAAATCCGATGAGATCGCTGGAGAAGCTCATACGCCGCTGGCAGATCGCCGCCCTCGACCGCCTCGACGGCCAGCGCCTGGTCGCCGCGAGCGTCGACCGCGCCATCGCCCAGTTTCACCGGGTGGCACGGGAGGTCCCGGCCTACCGGGCGATCCTCGGCGAGCGCGGGGTCGTCGCGGCGCGGATCCGCTCGCCGGCCGAGTTCCTCGCCCACTGCCCGATCCTCGAGAAGCGCGACCTCTTCGGCGCCTATCCGCTCGCCGAGCTCTGCGTCGGGGGGCGCCTCGAGGGACTCGCCGGCGTCCTGACCAGCTCCGGGCACGGCGGGCGATTCGCCTTCGGCCTCGCCACTCACCGCCAGGAAAGGCGCACGCGCCGAATCATCGAACTGGCGCTCGCCTACCTGTTCCAGACCGACCAGCGCAGGACGCTCCTGATCAATGCCCTGCCGATGGGCGTGCGCTTCTCCTGCTCGACGGTCACGCTCGCCGAGACCAGCGTCCGCGAGGACATGGTCGGGGCGCTGATCGAGCAGTTCGCGCCCCACCACGAGCAGGTGATCCTCGTCACCGACCCGCTATTCTGCAAGCGGCTGCTGGACCACGGGCGCGAGACCGGCGGCGATTGGGGCCGCTTCAGGATCCATGTCGCCCTCGGCGAGGAGACCTTCGGCGAGGCCTTCCGCCGCTATGTCGCCACCGGCCTCGGCCAGGACCCCGACGGCTGGACGAGGGGCTTCGTGATGTCCTCGATGGGCCTCGCCGAGCTGGGCCTCAATCTGTTCTTCGAGACGCGCGAGACGGTGCGCCTGCGCCAGCTCGGCGACCGCTCCCCGGAGCGGCTCGCGGCGGCGATCGGCGCCTGGCCCGGGCGGGTGCCGCCGCTCCTCTTCGTCTACGATCCAATGCGGATCTTCGTCGAGGTCGTCGCCCCCGATGCCGACGGCTGGGGCTCGCTGACCGTCTCGACCCTCGATCGATCGCTGCGCCTGCCATTGATCCGTTACCGCACCGGCGACCGGGCCAAGCGGCTCGATCCGCGCCGGCTCGCCGCCGCGCTGGTGGACGCGCACGGCAGGAGATTCGACCTGCCGAGGTTGCCGATGATCGCGGTGACGGGACGGGAGGCCGATACCTTGCCGGACGGACGCGCGCTGCTCGACATCAAGGACGCCCTCTATGCCCGACCCGAAATCGCCGACCGGCTAAGCGGCGCCTTCCGCGTCGAACCCCTGGCTGGCACCGGCTGCCGCCTGCACCTGCAAACCACCGCCGGCTGGGCCGGCGAGGCGGGCGCGATCGCCGAGGCCCTGCGCCCGCACCTGCCGAGCGCGCCCGGCGGCACCCCGGATGAGATCCAGGTCTGGCCCTATGCGGCCTTCCCGTTCGGGCAGACGCTCGACTACGAGCGGAAATTCACCTATTGCACCCCGAAAAGGGGTCAGAGCCCTTTTTACGAAAACGCGTAAAAAGGGCTCTGACCCTGACGTATACCCACAAAATCGGCCTCGACGGCGAGTCGGTACGAACTGGGAGCGGCGGCTTTCAGCCGGCTTCGCGCGGGGGGCTCGATGACCCCAGCGCGCGACCTTCGGCGCTGGAGCCAGGAGATCACCGATAAGCGCCGCTGGATGGCCGGCCCCACACGTGCCCTCCGACCGGCCCAGACGCCGCCAACGCGGCATCGAGCCGCGACGGCGACGAGCCGGCTGGAAAGCCGGCGCTCCCAGTGAGCCGCGCGACGGCGAGATGGCTCAGATCGCGAGAGTCGGCTTGCGTCGGTAAATCGACCTACGCCACGGCGGTTTAGGCCGTTTATCCGGGGATACCTCAGGCTCTGACCCCTTTTCTAGACCGACGCAACTTCGGGCGGACCGACCCCATCCCGGGAGCGGACGAAATCGGGGACGAGATCGGGTTCGAGGTCACGGACGAAGTAATGAAACCGCTCCGGCGAGGCCTTGTAAAGCTCCTCTTCGAACCGTTTTACAGTCGTGAAGTAGGGCCGCACCGGGCCGTGGTAGTCGACCTCCGGACCGGCTGGGACGAACTTGAGCCCGATACGAGTCAAGATGACATGGACGCTCCGCTCCATCGCCAACATCCAATGCGTCACACCGCGGCGCTTGCTTGCCTGGTAGATCAGACGACAGAGGCCGACCAGGATCTCAGGCGTATTGCGCGGTGCGACGAGGACATCCCCCGCCGAGCGGCGGGTGCCCTCGGCGCGCGGTAGACCACCGTAGACAGTATCCCCGGCGCGCACACGGAAGGTCTTGGAGATCGCCACCCGCGAAACCTCGGCACCATGCGTATGGCCGGGATAAGCGGGGTCGTTGAGATACTCGTAAGCCCCGGCGAATCGACAATGGCGCATCAGCGGAAATCCGAGCGGCGAATGCGTCACCAGCCGCGCCGTGCCCGCCGGCTCGCCGGAGCGATGGGTCGCGAGAACATGCAGCGAGACGGCATCGTATTCATCGCGCTCCAGCCCGTCCGGGTAGTCGTCCTTGCGCAGCAGGCCACGCTCCAGGCAGTAGACCTGATAGCGAATACGATAGGCGGTCTCCAGATCGATCGGGTCAGCGATGCAGGAGAAACGGAAGTAGCGATCGCGAACTATAACGTGGGCACTGTGCCCCGAATGCCCTGGCGCAGCCAAAACCATAACTCCATCTCTTCACGGTGCTGTGGTCCAGTCGAGATCTTCGGCGCCGAGACAGGCGACCCGACACCCTCGGCGCGGCGCGCGCCGGGCGGACCGAGAAGGCCGCGTGGCGTCCAGTCATCGCCCCATCCGTGGCGCACCGCGCCGATCGGCGAGCGTGGGGCCCGCGACGCGACGCCGCGGCGGACGCGGCCAGTCGATGCGATTGTCATTCTCGGCCGGTAGGCTAACACGAACTTCTCCCATTCTCGCGAACGAAGTGCGACCTCCGTCACGGACTTGCGCGAATCACAGTCGTGCGCCCATCGCCTTCATGGGGGCCGCCCCACCACCTCTTGTGTTAGAGGCCGACGCCGCTTAGACTCCAGAGCCCATCAGGGGAAATACCGATGACAGGAATCGCGAGGTCTCGGCGCTCGCCGGAGCAAAAAACGCAAGCATCTGAAAAGGATGTCATTGCAGGCCCAGGACCGAGGCCTTGCGTGCGTCGTACACCTGTGCGAGCCGACCCCGCGCAGGGCGACTCGAAGTCGGGTCGTGGCTGTCGCGCCCACACCTCACTGACCACGGGTCGGCGACGAATGATTCGATTCAGTACTGTCTAGGAATTTCTCTTGACCGCCCGAGCCTTGTCCGCGCGATCCCTCCTTCGGTGGCTGAGCCTCCTCGCCTTGGCGGCTGGTTGCCATGTCGCACCGATCGCGGCGCAGGAATTGATCGCGCACCCGAGTGCCGAGATCGCGACCCTGACACGCAACGAGGCGAGACTCTATTTCACGCTGAGGCTCAAGACCTGGCCGAATGGCCGCCTGGCCAAGGTCTTCGTCCTGCCGGACAACCACCCCATCCATCAGCGGTTCACCAACGAGATCCTCGGGCTCTACCCCTACCAACTGCGTCGCGTCTGGGACCGCCAGATCTTCTCCGGCACCGGCCAGGCACCCATCACGGTCGACGACGAGCAGGAGATGATCCAGCGCGTCGCCACGACGCCCGGGGCGATCGGTTATGCGGCAGTCCCCAACGAGCACCCCGATCTGCGCGTCTTGCAGGTACGTTGACATGTCGCACAAGCTCAGCCTTCCGATCGCCCTCGCGGCGGTCATCGCCCCCACCCTCGGCCACGCCATCGAGTTGGCCGAAGGGCGCCTTCAGATCCATGGCTTCGCCAGCCAGGCGGTCGTCGCAACCTCGGCCAACCGCTACTACGGCAACAGCCCGGATACGTCGCTCGAATTCACGGAACTGGGTCTGAACCTGTCTTACCAGCTCGACCCCAACTGGCTCTTCTCCGGTCAACTGCTCGCCCGTCGCGCCGGGGAGATGTACGACGGCTCACCATCGCTCGACTATGCGCTGGTCGATTACGCCTTCCTCTCCGACGCCGAGCGGCGCCTCGGCCTGCGGGTCGGGCGTATCAAGAACCCCTTCGGCCTCTACAACGAGACCCGCGACGTCCCCTTCACGCGGCCCGGCATCTTCCTGCCGCAGGTGATCTATTATGATAAGGTGCGTAACCTCCTGCTCTCGTCCGACGGGGCCATGCTCTACGGCGACCTGTTCGGGCCGCAAGGCAACCTCTCGCTGACGCTGAGCGCCGGGCAGGCGGTCATCGACGACAACGTCGAATGGACCTACCTCGGCGAAGACTTCGATGGCGATCTGGAATCCGACAGTGCCAGCTGGAAGACGGCGAGCCTCTGGTACTCGACCCCGGCCGACGACCTCAAACTCGGCCTGAGCGCGATCCTGATGGAGATGAGCTTCGATGCAGGCGCCGCCTCTCCCCTCGATGCCGGATCGATCGAGGTCTTCGATTGGATCGCCTCGTTCCAGTACAACGCCAAGGACTGGACGCTATCGGCCGAATATGCCCGCACGCCGACGCGCTGGCACGACTTCGGCCCGCTGTTCCCGTTCACGGATCAGGTGATGGAAGGTTACTACTTGCAAGGCGCCTACCGCGTGCGCCCCGACCTCGAGGTCATGGCGCGCTACGAGGAGGGCTTCGCCGATCGCGGCGACCGCGGCGGGCGCGAGCGCTCGGCACTGACCGGTGGCGTCGTGCCGCGCTACGACTTCTTCTCGAAGATCTTCACCCTCGGGCTGCGCTGGGACATTGCCCAGAACCTGATGCTGCGCCTCGAATACCAGCGCCACGATGGCACCTTCGCCATCTCCTGGCGCGAGAACCCGGACCCGGGCGACCTGGTACGGGAGTGGGACGTCTTCGCCGCCTCGATCTCGACGCGCTTCTAAGGTTCCGCCGTGGCTCCGCCAAGCACCCCGCGGGGACCATCAGGCTACCTCAGTCTTCGGTGGAAGTCCCTGATCGCACTGAGCCTCGCGCTCGTGCTCGTCAATGCCTCGCTGGCCCTGATCGCCAACCTCCAACTGGTCGAGCAGTTCGAGCTCCAGCAGGGGGCGGTGCGCGAGCAGCAGGCCCGCCAACTGCGCGCCCTCATCGAGGAGGGCAGCCAGGAGATGTCGAAGCTCGCGAGCCTGGTGCCACTGCTCGGGGCGAGCGAAGGACCGACTGCCGATATCGAGGCGCAGATCGCCCGGGCACTCGACATCCATGGCGCCCTGCTGGATCTGGAGTGGGACATCCGGTCCGTGCACTGGATCCGATCCGACGGGACCGACTCGCTGAGCTGGCCCTCGGACGACGGCCCGAGCGTCCCGGAGACGCTGCGCGAGCGCCTCGCCCGGGACCCGGAACGGGCGATCGCCACGCTGCTCTGCAAATTCGAGTGCCACCAGTATCTCGCGATCCCACTGCTGTGGCAGGGCGACTTCGCCGGCAATCTGATCCTCGGTCGGTCGCTCGCCGACGCCCTGCTCAGCTTCCGCGCCCTGACCGGGGCCGAGGTGGCCATTGCCTGGGGTGCCGAGAAACCCGGAGAACCATCACCGCTGCTCGATCCCCAGAGCCCATCCTACCTGCAGTTCCCGGCCGTCACCTACCCGGACAAGACCGAACCGATCCTGCGCAGCGCCGCGGCCACCTTGGCGCAGACCGACGCCCTGGGCACGCCCATCCCGGTCCAGCACGACACGGGCTGGTTCGAGGTCTTCCGCATCCCCTCGCTCGCCCCCGGCATCGACGCCCTCATCGTCAACGACATCAGCACCCAGCGCGAGGCGATCCGCGCGGCGACCCTTGGCAGCATCCTCCTCGGCATCCTGGGCCTGGTCCTCTCCGAGGTCCTGCTGCTGATGATCATGAAGGGGCCCCTCTACCGGCTGCGCGACCTGGCCTCGGCCCTGCCCCTGCTCGCCGAGAACCGCTATGCGGACCTCCGCGACCGGCTGCCGCCGCACACCAGGGCTCGGATGCCGAACGACGAAATCGACCTGATGACCGACACCGTGCGCAGCCTCACGGACCGCATGGAGGCGCTGCAGCGCGATCGCGAGCAGGCGGAATCGCGGCTCGTCTGGCTGGCCAACCACGACCCGCTCACCCAACTCTTCAACCGGCGCCGCTTCAACGACGAGTTCAAGGGGATCCTGGAACGGGCGGTGCGCTTCGAGCACCAGGGCGCGCTGTTGTTCCTCGACCTCGACCAGTTCAAGGACGTCAACGACCTCAGCGGCCACCAGGTCGGCGACACCCTGCTCCAACGGGTCGCCGATCAGCTGCGGTTGGTCTCCCAGCCGAGCGACCTGGTGGCCCGCCTCGGCGGCGACGAATTCGCGCTCGTCCTCCCCGAGGGCAGCGAGGACAATGCGCGCGCCGCAGCCGAGGCGATCCAGCGGGCGATCCACTCGATCATCGTCCAGGAGAAGGGGCGCCGCCATCATGCCTCGGCCAGCATCGGCATCGTGATGTTCCCCGACCAGGGCGCGACGATCGGCCAGCTAATGGCCAACGCCGATCTGGCCATGTACCAGGCCAAAGAGAAAGGCCGGGGCCGCTGGTACATGTTCAGCGAGAAGGATCAAGGCAAGGAGCAGCTCGATGCCCGCGTGCTCTGGCGCGAGGAGATCGCCCAGGCGTTGCAGTTCGACCGCTTCGAGCTGCACTTCCAGCCGATCATCGAGATCGCCACCGGCGAGATCAGTCACCTGGAGGTGCTGCTGCGAATGCGCAACCCGCGCGGCGAGACCATCTACCCGGACCGCTTCATCCCAGTGGCCGAACGCACCGGGCAGATCCGCGCGATCGACCGTTGGGTCATCGACAATGCCCTCGCGGCGATGCGGGCCCAGCCTGCCCTGCGCCTCTCGATCAACCTCTCGGCCAGCGCGATGGACGACCCGCTGCTGCTACCCGACCTGCGCCGACTGCTGCAGCGCTACGAGGTCTCCGCCGAGCGCATCACCTTCGAGGTCACCGAGACGGCCGCAATCAACAGCCTCGCCAACGCCACCCGCCTGATGCGCGACATGCAGGCGCTCGGTTGCCGTTTCGCCCTGGATGATTTCGGCAGCGGCTATGCCTCCTACGCCTATCTGCGCCAGTTGCCGGTCGACGACGTCAAGATCGACGGGGCCTTCATCCGCGACCTCGCGAAGAACACCGAAGATCGCATCTTCGTCAAGGCGATCACGGACATGGTCCACGGCATGGGCAAGCGCGTCGTCGCCGAGTTCGTCGAGAGCGCCGAGATCCTGGCGATCCTCAAGGGCATGGGTGTCGACTACGCGCAGGGCTACCTGGTCGGAACGCCGCATGCGCTGGCCGGGACCCAGCGCCAGCGGACCCGCTGAAGCACCCGCAGCGCGTGCCCGGGCCTTCCCTCCTCGCAGCCACCGCCAAGGTCGGTGGCGCCACCCTCGTCTCGCGCGTGCTGGGCTTCGTCCGCGACCTCGTCATCGCCCGCCTGTTTGGCGCCGATGCCGCCACCGACGCCTTCTTCGTCGCCTTCAAGATCCCGAATCTCCTGCGCCGGCTGTTCGCCGAGGGGGCCTTCTCGATGGCCTTCGTGCCGGTACTGAGCGACTACCGCGCGCACCGCCCCTTCGCCGAACTCAGGGCACTCGTGGAGCGCGTCGCCGGGACGTTCGGCCTCGCCCTGCTCGTCGCGACCGCCATCGGGATCCTGACCGCCCCGGTCCTGCTCGTCCTCGTCGCCCCCGGCTTCGCTGACGACCCGGCGCAGCGCGCACTCGCCACCGAGATGCTGCGGCTCACCTTCCCGTACCTGCTGTTCATCGCCCTGACGGCCCTCGCCGGGGCCATCCAGAACAGCCACGAGCGCTTCGCCGTACCGGCCTTCACGCCCGTGCTGCTCAACCTGGTGATGATCGCCTGCGCCCTCTGGCTCGCCCCGCTCCTGGACCAACCGATCCTCGCCCTCGCCTGGGGCGTACTGCTCGCCGGCATCGTCCAACTCGCGTTCCAGGTCCCGTTTCTCGCCCGTCTCGGCCTGCTGCCCCGGCCGCGGCTACAGCCGCGCGACCCGGGCGTGCGGCGGGTCCTGCAGTCGATGGCCCCGGCCCTGCTCGGGGTCTCGGTGACCCAGATCAACCTGCTCCTCGACACCTTGCTCGCCTCCTTCCTCACCGCCGGCAGCATCTCCTGGCTTTACTACTCGGACCGCCTCGTCGAGCTGCCGCTCGGCCTCCTCGGAGTGGCCCTCGGCACCGCCATCCTGCCGCGCCTGTCCCGCCACCAGGCCGCACAGGCGCCAGGGGAACTGTCTCAGACGCTCGACTGGGCACTACGCTGGGTGCTCCTGCTCGGCCTGCCGGCCGGGGTCGGTCTGATGGCGCTCGCCGGACCGCTGATCGCGACCCTATTCCACTCCGGCGAATTCGGCGGCGAGGACGTCGCGATGGCGAGCCGCAGCCTCATCGCCTATGCCGCCGGACTACTGCCCTTCATCACGATCAAGGTCCTCGCCCCCGGCTTCTACGCGCGCCAGGACGCACGCACGCCGCTGCGCATCGCCCTCGTCGCACTGCTCGCCAACCTGGTGCTGAGCCTGGCGCTGATGGGGCCGCTCGGCCATGCCGGCTTGGCGCTCGCGACCAGCCTGGCCGCCCTCGTCAACGCCGCCCTGCTGCTGTGGGTCCTCCTGCGCGAGGGCATCTACCGGCCCGCGGCCGGCTGGCCGGCACGCGTCGCGAGGGCCGCGTCCGCGACCCTGCTGATGGGCGCGCTCCTCGTCGGCGGCACCGGGGCGACCACCGATTGGCTGGCCTGGGACACCGGGCGGCAGATCGGACACCTGGCCGGGTGGATCCTGCTCGGGGCGCTCACCTATCTCGGTGCCCTGTTCCTGCTCGGCGTGCGACCGCACGAGTTGGCGGACCGGGCCTGAAGACCCGATCGAATGGCCGGTCCGGCCGACATGTCGCCACCGCGCACGCCCGCTGATGGTTCGGCTCGCGCCGGCCGTCGAGGGGCCGCCGGATTCGGAATCGCCGCCGGTTGCGGCTTATAATTCGATCCCTTTTTCCATCACCGATCCGGAGCAGATGAAGGTCATCCGCGGCTCGCATAACATCCGCCCCGCCCACCGCGGCTGCGTCGCGACCATCGGCAACTTCGATGGCGTGCACCTGGGCCACCGCAGCGTCTTCGAGCGGCTCCTCGCGCGCGGACGCGAATTCGGCCTGCCGGCCACCGTCATCACCTTCGAGCCCCAGCCGCTCGAGGTCCTCGCCCCGCACGCCGCCCCGGCGCGCCTGACCCGGCTGCGCGAGAAGCTGGCGGCGATCCAGGACTGCGGGATCGAGCAGGTGCTCCTGCTGCCCTTCGGTCCCAGGTTCGCGGCCATGCCGCCGCGCGACTTCGTCCGCGCGGTGCTCGTCGAGGGCCTCGGTATCGCCTCGCTGCTGGTCGGCGACGACTTCCGCTTCGGCCGCGGACGCGGTGGCGACATCGCGCTGCTGCGGGCGATGGGCGCCGCGCACGGCTTCGCCGTCGAGGACCTGGACACCATCACCCACGGGACCGAGCGGATCAGCAGCACCCGCATCCGCGAGGCCCTCGCCGCCGGCGACCTGGAGCAGGCCCGCCACCTGCTCGGACGCCCCTACCGGATCTGCGGACGGGTCGTCCACGGCGACAAGCGCGGGCGCAGCATCGGCTTCCCGACCGCAAACATCGGCCTGCGCCGGCGCATCAGTCCGCTGAGCGGCGTCTACGCAGTGATGGTCCACGGCGTCGCGCCCGACCCCTGGCCGGGTGTCGCCAACGTCGGCGTGCGCCCGACCTTCGGCGGCGACGTGCGCCCGCTGCTGGAGGTGCACCTGCTCGACTTCGCCGGCGACATCTACGACCGCCACGCCGAGGTCGAACCCCGCCTGAAGCTGCGCGACGAGGCGCGCTTCGATTCGCTCGAGGCCCTGGTCCGCCAAATCGAGCGCGACGTCGCCGCGGCGCGCGCATTCCTCGGCCGGTCCCCGCCGCGGCGCGGACCGTGATACCTTGGCGGGAGACCGCGACGATCGGCGCCCGGTCCGCGCGCCAACCCGCGGCGATGCCGGACCGACGCCCACCCAAGCCCTGAGAGACCGCACGCGTGGCTGATTACAAAGACACCCTGAACCTGCCGAAGACCGCCTTTCCGATGAAGGCCAATCTGGCCCAGCGCGAACCCGAGATGCTCGCCCGCTGGGAGGCGCTCGACCTCTACGCGGCGATCCGCCGCGCCCGCGCCGGCCAGCCGACCTTCATCCTGCACGACGGCCCCCCCTATGCCAACGGCGAGATCCACATCGGCCACGCGGTCAACAAGGTGCTGAAGGACATCATCGTCAAGGCGCGCACCCTCGATGGGCTCGACGCCCCTTACGTGCCGGGTTGGGACTGCCACGGGCTGCCGATCGAGCTCCAGGTCGAGAAGAAGCAGGGCAAGCCGGGCGCCAAGATCAGCGCCGCCCAGTTCCGCGAGGCCTGCCGTGACTACGCCGCCGCCCAGGTCGACGGCCAGCGCCGCGACTTCCGTCGCCTCGGCGTCCTCGGCGACTGGGACGACCCGTACCTGACGATGGACTACCGCTTCGAGGCGGACATCATCCGCGCGCTCGGGCGCATCGTCGCCAACGGCCACCTGCAGAAGGGCGAGAAGCCGGTGCACTGGTGCATCGACTGCGGCTCGGCGCTCGCCGAGGCCGAGGTCGAGTACGCCGAGAAGCAGTCGATCGCGATCGACGTGCGCTTCGCCGTACTCGACGAGGCGGCCCTCCTCGCCCGCTGCCATGGCCTGCCCGACGGCCAGGGCCAGGGGCCGCTCGCGCTCGTCATCTGGACGACGACGCCCTGGACCCTGCCTGCGAATCAGGCCGTCGCGCTGAATCCCGAACTCGACTATGTCGTCGTGCAGACCGAGGGCGAGGCCGCCCACGAGCGGCTCGTCGTCGCCGAGGGGCTGCTCAAGGACACGATGGACCGCTGGGGGATCGAGCGCTACCGGGTCATCGGCTACGCCCGCGGTGCGGCCTTCGAGGGGCTCAGGCTCCAGCACCCCTTCTACGCCCGTGAGGTGCCGGTCATCCTCGGCGAGCACGTCACGTTGGAGGCCGGCACCGGCGCCGTGCACACGGCCCCCGGCCACGGCCACGAGGACTACATCGTCGGCAGCCGCTACGGCCTGCCGGTCGACAACCCGGTCGGCGGCGATGGGCGCTTCCTGCCGGATACGCCACTCTTCGCGGGCGAGAACGTCTTCAAGGCCAACGAGCACGTCATCGAGGTCCTGAAGGCCCGCGGCGCGCTGCTGCGCGAGGAGCGCTTCACGCACAGCTACCCCCACTGTTGGCGGCACAAGACGCCGATCATCTTCCGTGCCACGCCCCAGTGGTTCATCAGCATGGACCGCCCGGGGGTGTGCGAGGGGGCGCTGCGCGAGGCGGCGCTACGCGAGATCGGCGAGGTCACCTGGATGCCCGACTGGGGCCGCAACCGCATCGAGGCGATGGTCCGCGGCCGCCCCGACTGGTGCATCTCGCGCCAGCGCACCTGGGGCGTGCCGATCCCGCTGCTGATCGACCGGGCGAGCGGCGAGCCGCACCCACGCACCGCCGAGCTGATCGAGGCCGTCGCCCGCCTTGTCGAGGAGCGCGGCGTCGAGGCCTGGTTCGCGCTGGCGCCAGCCGACCTCATCGGCGAGGCCGAGGCGGAGCGCTACGAGAAGGTCCACGACACGCTGGACGTCTGGTTCGACTCGGGCGTTACCCATGCCTGCGTGCTGGAGCGCCGCGCCGACCTGCGCTTCCCGGCCGACCTCTATCTGGAGGGCTCCGACCAGCACCGCGGCTGGTTCCAGTCCTCGTTGATGACCTCGGTCGCGATGCACGGGCGCGCCCCCTACCGCGAGGTCCTCACCCACGGCTTCACCGTCGACGCCAAGGGCGAGAAGATGTCGAAGTCCAAGGGCAACGTCGTCAGCCCGCAGGAGATCATGAAGACCCTCGGGGCCGACATCATCCGCCTGTGGGTCGCGGCGACCGACTACCGCGGGGAGATGAGCGTCTCCAAGGAGATCCTCACCCGTACCGCGGACGCCTACCGGCGCCTGCGCAACACGGCGCGCTTCCTGCTTGCGAACCTCGACGGCTTCGACCCGGCGCGCGATCTCCTGGCCGCCGACGACCTGCTCGCCCTCGACCGCTGGGCCGTCGACCGGGCGCGGCAACTGCAAGAGGAGATCGTCGAGGCCTACCGCGGCTACCAGTTCCACCTGATCTACCAGCGGATCCACAACTTCTGCGTCGTCGACATGGGCGGCTTCTACCTCGACGTCATCAAGGACCGCCAGTACACGACGCCCCCGGACGGGCGCCCGCGCCGCTCCTGCCAGAGCGCGATGTACCACATCATCGAGGCGATGAGCCGCTGGCTGGCGCCGATCCTGAGCTTCACGGCCGACGAGATCTGGCCGCACATCCCCGGCGAGCGCGGTCCCTCGGTGCACCTGGAGACCTGGTACGAGGGCCTCGTCCCGCTCGCCGCGGGCGCCCCGCTCGATCGCGCCGGCTGGGACCTGGTGATCGCCGCCCGCACCGCTGTCGCCCCGGCCCTGGAGGCAGCCCGCAAGGCCGGCGTCATCGGCGCGGCCCTCGACGCCGAGGTCGACCTCTACGCCGAACCGGCCCTCTACGAGACGCTCGCGCGCCTCGGCGAGGAGCTACGCTTCGTCCTCATCGTCTCCGAGGTCCGGCTGCACCGGCTCGCCGAGCCGCCGGGCGAGGCCATCGCCGAGGCCGTGCCCACCGCACTCCCGGGCCTCGCGGTCGCGGTCGCCGCCTCGCCGCACCCCAAGTGCGTGCGCTGCTGGCACCACCGCCCCGACGTCGGCACGGATGCCGACCACCCGGAGCTCTGCGGGCGCTGCGTCACCAACCTCGCCGGGTCCGGCGAGACCCGCCGCTACGCCTGAGGCCCCGGGTCATGGCACGCTGGCTCTGGCTCTCGGCGCTCGTCCTGGTCATCGATCAGGCCACCAAGGTCGCGGCCCTGCTCTGGCTCGAGCCGCATGTCCCGCTGCCGGTCCTGGCCCCGGTCTTCAACCTGACACTGCTCTTCAACGAGGGCGCGGCCTTCAGCTTCCTCGCCGATGCCGGGGGCCTACAGCGCTGGGGGCTCGCCGCCTTCGCCCTGGCGATGAGCGCGGCCCTCGGCGTCTGGCTGGTGCGCCTGCCCCGGACAGAACGCCGGCTCGCCGTCGCCCTCGCGCTGGTCATCGGCGGGGCGCTCGGCAACCTCATCGATCGGGTCCTCTATGGCCATGTCGTCGACTTCATCCAGGTCTATCTCCCGTTCATCCCGCTGCGGCTGTTCAATCCGTGGCCAGCGTTCAACATCGCCGACAGCGCGATCAGCATCGGCGTGGCGTTCCTGCTCGTGACGACGCTCCGCGAGGGCCGCCCCCGGCCCTGACCCGAGCGCCGCCCTTCGCACGGCGCGCGATCGCGGCCGATCTGGCATGATGCGCGCCGGCGGCCCATCCGAACGCGGGCCAGCGGCGCTCACGCGAGCGAAGCGGCCCAGCGTACCCAGACACGGCTACCCCGACGGTGGAGGCAAGACGATGAAGATCGCCATTCTCTCGCGCGATTCGCGGCTCTATTCCACCCAACGGCTGGTCGAGGCCGCGCGCGCGCGCGGCCACGAGGCGCGCGTCGTCGACGTGCTGCGTTGTTACATGAACATCACCTCGCACAAGCCGTCGATCCACTACAAGGGCGAGGTCCTCGACGACTTCGATGCCGTGATCCCGCGCATCGGCGCCTCGGTGACCTTCTACGGCACCGCGGTGCTGCGCCAGTTCGAGATGATGGGGGTCTATCCGCTCAACGAGTCGGTCGCCATCACCCGCGCCCGCGACAAGCTGCGCTCGCTCCAGCTGTTGTCGCGGCGCGGCATCGGCCTGCCGGTGACCGGCTTCGCCCACGCCCCGGACGATGTCGAGGACCTGATCAAGATGGTCGGCGGCGCGCCGCTCGTCATCAAGCTGCTGGAAGGGACCCAGGGCATCGGCGTCGTGTTGGCCGAGACCGAAAAGGCCGCCGAGAGCGTCATTGAGGCCTTCCTGGGTCTGCGCGCCAACATCCTGGTGCAGGAGTACATCCGGGAGGCCGGCGGCGCCGACATCCGCTGCTTCGTCATCGGCGACAAGGTCGTCGCGGCGATGAAGCGCCAGGCCAAGGAGGGGGAGTTCCGCTCGAACCTGCACCGCGGCGGCAGCGCGGTCGCGGTGCGGATCACCCCGGAGGAGCGCTCGACGGCGGTGCGTGCGGCGCGGATCATGGGGCTCAACGTCGCCGGTGTCGATATCCTGCGCGCCAACCACGGCCCGGTCGTCATGGAGGTCAACTCCTCGCCCGGGCTCCAGGGCATCGAGGCGACGACGGACAAGGACATCGCCGGTATGATGGTGGAGTTCATCGAGAAACATGCCGTCGAAGGCAAGACCCGCACCCGCGGTAAGGGCTGAGGTGACCGTCGAACCCATCCGCATCGGCGACCGGCTGATCCAGCCCGGCGAGCGGGTCGACGTCAACGTGCCGCTGCCGAGCCTCTATACCCAATCGCCGGTCTTCCTGCCGGTCCAGGTCCTGCACGGCCGTCGCCCAGGCCCGACCCTGTTCGTCACCGCCGCGATCCACGGCGACGAGATCAACGGCGTCGAGATCATCCGCCGACTGATGGGCCTCAAGGCCCTGCGCCAACTGCGCGGCACGCTGCTCGCGGTGCCGGTGGTCAACACCTACGGCTTCGTGCGCCAGTCCCGCTACCTACCCGATCGGCGCGACCTCAACCGTTCGTTCCCGGGTTCGGAGACCGGCTCGCTCGCCGCGCGCCTGGCGAGCACCCTGATGCGCGAGGTCGTCGCCCGCGCCACCCACGGCATCGACCTGCACACGGGCGCCGCCCACCGCGAGAACCTGCCCCAGATCCGCACGGCCCTCGACGGCCACCGCGACCTGCCGGGCCTCGCCCACGCCTTCGGCGCCCCCGTGATCCTCAACTCGGAGCTGCGCGACGGCTCCCTGCGCGCCGCCGCCGCCGAGCGGCAGATCCCGCTCCTGGTCTACGAGGCCGGCGAAGCGCTGCGCTTCGAGGAGATCGCAATCCGGGCCGGCCTGCGCGGGATCCTCGCCGTCATGCGTCACCTCGGGATGCTGCGCGGCACGGGCGGCCTGCGCCTGCGCCCGGTGACCGCCCCGGTCGTGGCCCGCGCGAGCCTCTGGGTGCGCGCGCACCAGAGCGGCGTGCTGCGCTCGTTGACGCGGCTCGGCGCCCAGGTGCGCCGGGGCGACCGTCTCGGCGTCATCGCCGACGTCTTCCGCCACGAGGAGGAACCGGTCCTCGCCCCGAGCGGCGGCATCGTCATCGGCCGCACCAACCTGCCGTTGGTCACCGAGGGCGAGGCCATCTACCACATCGCGCGCTTCGGGCGGCCCGACGAGGCCGCCGAGACCGTCGAACGCTTCCACTCCGCCTTCGCCTCCGACGAGCAGGCGGACGCCCTCGATGCCGAAGCGCACCTGCGGCCATTCGAACCCTAAGGACCCGTCTGCGAACGACCCATGAACCTGCGTGACCTCAAATACATCATCGCCGTCGCCGAGACCCATCACTTCGGCCGGGCCGCCGAGCGCTGCTTCGTCAGCCAACCGACGCTGAGCGGCCAGATCAAGAAGCTCGAGGACGAACTCGGCGTCACCATCTTCGAGCGCACCAACCGCTCGGTCGAGGTGACCCCGATCGGCGAAGGCATCCTCGCCCATGCGCGGCTCCTGCTGGAGCAGGCCGAGGCGATCGAGCGGACCGCGCGCGCCCACCAGGACCCGCTGGCCGGGCCGCTGCGCATCGGCGCGATCCCGACCCTGAGCCCCTACCTGATGCCGCTGATCCTCAGACCGCTGCGCCAGCGCTACCCGCAGCTCCAGCTGGTCCTGTTCGAGGAGATCACCGACACCCTGCTCCAGCGGCTGCGCCAGCACGACCTCGACGCCGCGTTGCTCGCCACCCCGGCCGACGACGCCGAACTCACCGGCCAGCCCCTCTACGACGAGCCCTTCTGGCTCGCCCACCCGCGCGGCCACCCGCTGGCGGATAAGGCCGAGATCACCCAGGACGACCTGGAGGCGGTCGAGCTGCTACTGCTGGCCGACGGGCACTGCCTGACCCACCAGGTGATGGAGGTCTGCCGTCTCGCCGAGCGGCCACGCACCGGCGAGACGGCCGACCTGCGCGCGGCGAGCCTGGAGACCCTCCTGCAACTGGTCAGCGCCGACTTCGGCTGCACCCTGGTGCCGGCGCTGGCCGCCGGCAGCGGCTGGGCACACGACGGCAACATCGCGTTGCGCCGCCTCGACCTGCCGGACGCCTACCGGCGCATCTCGCTCGTCGCGCGGCGCAGCTTTCCGCGCCGCCCGGCGCTGACGGCGCTCGCCGGACTGATTGTCGCCCACCTGCCCGAGACGGTTCGGCCCTGCGCGGCGGCGTAGGCGCGAAGCGACGATGCGATTTTCGCTTCGCTTCATTTTCAGTCGTTTAGACGACTGAAAATGGAGGGGGCTCAGGCGGCACGCCGGGACCGGCCGCGGAATTGGGCGAAGAACCGCAGCATCTCGGCCGAGGCGTCGGGGCCGAGCGGTTCGGTGTAGGAGCCCGATGGACTGCCGCCGGACCAGGCGTGGCCGGCGCCGTGGATCGACCAATGCTCGGCCGCGGGGCGGCCGTCGCGGTCCAGGTAGCGGGTGCGGGTGTAGGCGCGACCGCCGGGCACGCGCCCGGGCTCGACGAGCAGGCCCCCGTCCTGGCCGGCGAGGGCACCGAACCCGCACCCGCCATGCGCCGCGCAGACCCAGGCGACGATCCGCGCCCCGTGGATCGGGTGCACGACCCTGTCGCAGTCGCCGTGGAAGACGATGATCGGGGCGACCGTGCCGACCCCAGTGGGCGGCGGCCCCCCGGGGCCGAGCCGATCGAAGGGCGGAACGGCCTCGCGCACGGCGAAGTAGAGCGGCGCGGAGTGGACGCCGGCCGCGGCGTAGAGGTCCGGGTAGGCCGCCGCCAGGATGCTCGCCATCGCCCCACCGGCCGACAGTCCGGCGACATAGACCCTGGCCGGATCGATCGGCTGCTCGGCGATGATGGCCCGCGTCAGCTCGGCGAGGAGCCAGGGCTCGCCGGCGTCGCGCCCCTGGTGCCCCTCCTCGAACCAGCGCCAGCAGCCCGACGGCTGGACCTCCCGGCCCTGCCCCGGATAGAGGACGTAGGCGCCCGCCGCGCCGGCGATCTCGGCCATCCGCGTACCGGCGGCGAAGTCCTCCGGGTCCTGGAGGCAGCCGTGCAACATCAGGATCAGCGGGTGGGCCGCCCCGTCGCGCCCGGCGGGGCAATGGAGCCGATAGTCGCGGGCGCCGGCGGGGTTCGCGAAGGAGCCGGCCAGGACCCGCCCGGCAACGGCCGACGGGGAGCGCACATCAGTCATGGTGTCTTCATCGTTCGGTGAGCGAGCGGCGCGGCCAGGGCGCCGGGCGAGGACGGCCGGGTCGCCCCCGGCGCTTCTTGGTATCCTTGCGCGGTCGCGGCGGGCCTTCTCGGCTCGGACGCCCGATCGATCGGCCCTTTGGCAAGGTGGACTCGGCAGTTTAACATGAGGGGCTCGGATCCCCTGGGAGAACAACCGCATGAACAGAATCAGCTCCATTGTCCTCACCGCCCTGCTCGGCCTCGCCGTCGCCGGCCAGGCGCAAGCGGCCAACCCCAAGGTCGCGATGGACATCACGATCGGCGGCGAGCCGGCCGGCACCATCGTCGCCGAGCTGCGCGCCGACGTGGTGCCGAAGACCGCCGAGAACTTCCGCGCCCTGTGCACGGGCGAACTCGGCGTCGGCAAGACCGGCAAGCCGCTCCACTATGCCGGCTCGCCGTTCCACCGCATCATCCCCGACTTCATGGTCCAGGGCGGCGACATCACCCGCGGCAACGGCCGCGGCGGCGACTCGATCTATGGCGGCCGCTTCCCGGACGAGAACTTCCGTCTCAAGCACGAGGACGCCGGTGTCCTCTCGATGGCCAACTCCGGGCCGGGCACCAACAGCTCGCAGTTCTTCATCACCCTCGTGCCGACGCCCTGGCTCGACGGCAAGCATGTCGTCTTCGGCCATGTCGTCGAGGGGATGGACGTCCTGAAGGAGATGGAGGCCCAGGGGTCTTCGCCGAGGGGCAAGACCAAGACCAAGGTCATCCTCGCCGACTGCCGCGAGCTCACGGACTAGGCCGCACGCGGGCCGACGACGGGACCATGCGCCTCCTCCTCTGCACCGACCTCGACCGGACCCTGCTGCCCAACGGGGCAGCCCCCGAGTCGCCGGCGGCACGGCCGCGCCTGCGCGCCCTGGCCGCGCGCGAGGAGGTGACGCTGGTCTATGTCACCGGGCGCCACCGCGAGCTCATCGAGGCGGCCATCGCCGAGTACGGGCTGCCGGCACCGGACTTCGTCATCGGCGATGTCGGCACCAGCGTCTACCGGGTGAGCGGCGCCGACTGGAAGGGCTCGGTCGCCTGGTCGACTCGCATCGCCCGCGACTGGGCCGGGTTCGGCCGCGACGCGCTGGCCGCGCTGCTCGGCGACATCCCCGGCCTGCGCCTCCAGGAGCCCGCCAAGCAGGGCGCCTTCAAGCTCAGCTGGTACGCCCCGTCCGATTGGGACCAGGCCCGCCGGCTCCCCGAGATGGAGGAGCGCCTCGCCGCGGCCGGCGTGCGCGCGAGCCTGATCTGGAGCGTCGACGAGACGACGGCGACCGGCCTGCTCGATCTGCTGCCGGCCTCGGCGGGCAAGCGCCACGCCGTGGAGTTCCTGATGGCCCAGGAGGGCTTCGCCGCGGCCCACACCCTCTGTGCCGGCGACAGCGGCAACGACATCGCGATGCTCGCCAGCCCCCTGCCCGCGGTCCTGGTCGCGAACGCCACCGCGACGGTGCGGGCCGAGGCGGTCGCCGCCGCCGAGCGGGCCGGCACCCTGGACAGTCTCTACCTGGCCCGCGGCGACTTCCACGGCATGAACGGCAACTACAGCGCCGGGATCCTCGAGGGGCTGGCCCACTTCCTGCCCGAGACGCTGGCCTGGTGGGCGGAGCCGAACGACGCCCCGAGCACCGACGCCCCGAGCACCAACGCGGAGGCCACCGAACCATGAGCCTCGATCGCAGCGCCCGTCCCTTGATCTTCGGCGAGGTCCTCTACGACGTCTTCCCCGACGGCGAGGCCCTCGGCGGCGCCCCCTTCAACGTCGCCTGGCACCTCCAGGCCTTCGGCCGCGCACCGCTGTTCATCAGCCGCGTCGGCGACGACGCCCGCGGCCAGGCCATCGCCGCGGCGATGGCCGATTGGGGCCTGGACACGCGCGGCCTCCAGCGGGACCGCGAGGCGCCGACCGGCATCGTCCAGGTCCGCCTGCGCGACGGCGAGCCGACCTACGAGATCGTCCCCGACCAGGCCTACGACCGGATCGAGCCCACCGCGCTGCCGGAGGCCGGCACCGGGGCGCTCCTCTACCACGGCAGCCTGGCGCTACGCAGCCCGACGTCGCGCGCGGCCCTCGAGGCCCTCTGCCGGGCGCACCACCCGGCGGTCTTCGTCGACGTCAACCTGCGCGCACCTTGGTGGGAACCGGCGGCCGTGCGCGACCGGCTGGCCGCCGCCACCTGGGTCAAGATCAACGCCGCCGAACTCGCCGAGCTGGCCCCGACCGGCAGCGACCGGCCGGACCAGGCCGCCGCCCTACAACAGGCCTTCGACCTCGCGACCCTCTTCGTCACCGAGGGCGCCGCCGGGGCCTTCGCCCGCGAGTCCACGGGTACCCTGACACGGGTCGCGCCGCGCAGCCAGGTCACGGTCGTCGATGCGGTCGGCGCCGGCGACGCCTTCGCCAGCGTCCTGATCCTCGGCCTGCTCGCCGACTGGCCGCTCGCACCGACCCTCGAACGCGCCCAGGCCTTCGCCTCGGCCATCGTCGGGCGGCGCGGCGCGACCATCCGCGACCGCGACTTCTACACCCCCTTTCTCGAGGCCTGGGGCCTCTAGGGTACAGTTCAGCCGCCACATGAACAGCACCGCCGACGGACACACACTACGAAATGCGCGAAGTACGCGACAGTAACCAGGGTCTCACCTGCATCCCGATAAGTTTCGCGCCCTTCGCGTGTTTCTTAGTTCGTAACCTAGGTACCGGTCGTTGTTGCATCGTTGGTAGGTTGCCATCTCCCCGTCTCGTCGACTCAAGGACCATTCCGCCGTTGCCCACCGCCGCCCCTTACCAACGTACCGACCCTCGCCGCTCGCGATCGACCTCCCCTGGGTCGCCCCGACCACGCTGGCCCCTGGTGATCGCGCTGCTCGCCGGCCTCGCCTGGCTGATGCCGGCGAGCGCGACCGCAGGCGAGACGCAGGGCCCGGGGCTCTCCCGGCCGGCCTGGGCCGTCGAGGGGCGCGACTGGCCGAACCGGGCGACCAGCCATTTCATCGAGGCCGGCGGGATCCGCTGGCACTATCAGCGCCTCGGCAGCGGACCGGTCCTGCTGCTCGCGCACGGCACGGGCGCGGCGACCCACTCGTGGCAGGCGATGATCCCGACCCTCGCCGAGCACTTCACGGTCATCGCCCCAGACCTCCCGGGCCACGGCTTCACCGCGGCGCCGGCCGAGGACGCCTTCTCGCTCGAGGGGATGGCCGGGCTCTTGGAGGACTTCCTCGCCGCCCTCGGGGTCTCGCCGGACCTGGTCGTCGGCCACTCGGCGGGGGCGGCGATCCTGGCGCGGATGACGATCGACGGGCAGATCGCCCCGCGCGCCCTGATCAGCCTCAACGGGGCACTGCTCGGGCGGGGGGGCGTCGCCTTCCACCTCTTCGCGCCCATCATCCGGATCATCGTCACGACCGACTGGGCGGCGAAGGTCTTCGCCTGGCGCGCATCGGACCCCAAGGTCCTCACCGAGACCCTCGCGAGCACCGGCTCGAGCCTCACGCCAGGGCAGCTCGACTGGTACGGTCGACTCTTCGGCACCCCGGGCCACACGAGCGCGGCCCTGACGATGATGGCGAAGTGGCACCTGGAGACCCTCGAACGCGACCTGCCACGCCTCGATGTCCCGGTGGTCCTCGTCGTCGGCAGCGAGGACGGCTTCGTCGCACCGCAGGAGGCCCAGACCGTCGCGGCGCTGCTGCCGCAGGGGCGGGTCGTCGAACTGCCCGGGCTCGGCCACCTGGCCCATGAGGAGCGGCCCGACCTGGTCGACGCCCTGATCCTGGCCGAGGCACGCACCCGGGGCCTGATCCCGCCGGAGGCGGCGCCCTGAGGGCGCAAACCCCCTTGTTTTTACTGGAAATCGATCCATATCGTCTTGATTCCAATCATTTGCAGACGCCGCGATCTGTGGGACCGTTGAGCCCAACCCCGGCAACGACCCGACCGCGAACGCGATAGAGACGGGATGGCCTTATCCGACCTAGTCAACACCCTCGGCGTCGATCTCAAGCGCCGTTACGGCGAGCGGGTGCACAAGCTGGCGATCAACGCCGGCCTGACCTGCCCGAACCGTGACGGCAGCAAGGGTGTGGGCGGGTGCACCTTCTGCAACAACGCCTCGTTCAACCCGAGCGCGCGGCGCCCGCCGACGGTCGCCGAGCAACTCGCCGCCGGCCGGCAGGTGATCCGCAAGCGCACCGGCGCACGCCGCTACATCGCCTACTTCCAGGCCTACACGAACACCTACGCCGACACCGTCCGCCTCAGCCAGCTCTATCATGCCGCGCTGGCCGACGCGGATGTCGTCGGGCTCGCGGTAGGCACGCGGCCGGATTGCGTCCCGGACCGGGTCCTCGACCTGCTCGCCTCCTATCGCGCGCAGGGCTACGAGGTCTGGCTCGAGCTCGGCCTGCAATCGGCCTTCGACGAGACGCTGCGCCGGGTCAACCGCGGCCACGGGCTCGCCGACTACCGGCGCACGGTGCGCGCCGCCCAGCGGCGCGGCCTGCGGCTGTGCACGCACCTGATCGTCGGCCTGCCGGGCGAGGGCCGGCGCGAGGCGCTGGTGACGCTCGAGCGCGTCCTGGACCTCGGCACCGACGCCCTGAAGGTCCATCCGCTGCACGTCGTGAAGGGGACGCGACTCGCCGCGGAATGGCGCCGCGGGGAGTACCAGCCGCTCGCGATGTCGGACTACATCGGCATCGCCGCGGACCTGATCGAGCGCACGCCGCCGGCGCTCCTCTTCCACCGCCTGACCGGAACCGCGTCACCCGACATCCTCCTGGCGCCCGCCTGGTGCGCGAAGAAGTGGGCGGTGCTGAACGGCATCGAGCAGGAGCTGCGTCGCCGCGGCACGGCGCAGGGCACGCACGCGGCGACCGAGCAGACGCCCCCGGCGCGCGCCGCCGGTGGCATCGGGTGAGCAGCGCGTCGGCGCGCCGGTTATCCTAGAGGGTCGGCACGGCGCTCACCGATGGGATCGGCGGGCGTCTTTCCGTTCCGTCGCCGGTGGCGACGACATGGGCGGGAGGGCGAGCAGGACCGCGCCTCCCGGGGCCCGGACATCGGTCCGGATGGGCTCAATTTGATGAGATCGGTTTTTGTCTTATGGAACTTGTCTGTCCAGCAGGTAACCTGCCATCGCTCAAGGTGGCGGTCGACCAGGGCGCCGATGCCGTCTACATCGGCTTTCGCGACGACACCAACGCGCGCCACTTCGCCGGCCTGAACTTCGGCCCGGCCAAGATCGCCGAGGGCATCAAGTATGCCCACCAGCGCGGCGTCAAGGTCTTCGTGGCCCTCAACACCTATCCGCAGCCGAGCGGCTGGCCGCGCTGGCGCGCCGCCGTCGATCAGGCCGCCGACGCGGGCGTCGATGCCGTCATCGCCGCCGACATCGGGGTGCTGGACTACGCCAGCGAACACCACCCCAACCTGCGGCTGCACCTCTCGGTCCAGGGCTCGGCGACCAACTACGAGGCGCTGCGCTTCTACAAGGAGCGCTTCGGCATCCGCCGCGCCGTGCTGCCGCGCGTGCTGTCGATGAGCCAGGTGCGCCACGTCATCGAGAACAGCCCGGTCGAGATCGAGGTGTTCGCGTTCGGCAGCCTGTGCGTGATGGTCGAAGGGCGCTGCATCCTGTCCTCCTACGCGACCGGGCGCTCGCCGAACAACTTCGGCGCCTGCTCGCCGGCCAGCCACGTCGAGTGGCGCGAGACCCCCAACGGCCTCGAGACGCGCCTCGGCGGGGTCCTGATCGAGCGCTATCCGCAAGGGCGCAACGCCGGGTATCCGACCCTCTGCAAGGGCAGCTACCGGGTCGACGGGCACACCTACCACGCGATCGAGGAACCGATCAGCCTCAACACGCTGGAACTGCTGCCGCAGTTGGTCGAAAGCGGGGTCAAGGCGGTCAAGATCGAGGGCCGCCAGCGCAGCCCGGTCTATGTCGAGCAGGTCACGCGGGTCTGGCGCGCCGCGATCGATGCCTGCCGGCGCGACCCGGCCGGCTACCGCGCGAAGGAGGAATGGCTCACCGAGCTCGGCAAGGTGTCGGAAGGGACCCAGACCACGCTGGGCGCCTATCATCGACCGTGGCAGTGACGGGGATACAACGCATGACGAAGCAACCGAAGCTCTCCCTGGGACCCATCGCCTACTACTGGCCGAAGGAGACCGTGGAGGCCTTCTACGAGCGCATCGCCGAGTCGCCGGTCGACATCGTCTATCTGGGCGAGACGATCTGCTCGAAGCGCAATCAGATGCAGTACGAAGACTGGCTGGCCGTGGCCGAGCGCCTGAGCGCCGCCGGCAAGGAGGTGGTCCTCTCGACGCTGGCCCTGCTGGAGGCCGAGTCCGAGCTCCAGCGCCTGCGCCGCATCTGCAGCAACGGCCGCTATCTGGTCGAGGCCAACGACATGGGCGCCGTCCAGCTGATGGCCGGCAAGCCCTTCGTCTCCGGGCACAGCGTCAACATCTACAACGAGCGCACGCTCGGTCTGCTCGCCCGCCAGGGCCTGACGCGCTGGGTCTTCCCGGTCGAGCTCTCGCACGAGTCGCTCGCCGACATGCAGCTGCGCCGCCCGGCGGGCGTGGAGACCGAGGTCTTCGCCTACGGCCGCCTGCCGCTCGCCTACTCGGCGCGCTGCTTCACGGCCCGCGCCCGCAACCTGCCCAAGGACGACTGCCGCTACTGCTGTATCGACTACCCGGACGGCCTCACCCTCTCGGCCCAGGACGACACCCGGTTCCTGGCCCTGAACGGCATCCAGACCCAGTCGGCCAAGACCTTCAACCTGGTCGGCGAGGTCGCGCGACTGCGCTCGCTCGGCGTCGACGTGATCCGCATCAGTCCCCAGTCGAACCAGACCGAGCGGGTCGTCGAGGTCTTCCACCAGTGTCTGACCGACCAACTGGCCCCCGCCGAGGGCCAAGCGATCCTCGAGAAGCTGATGCCGGTCGGCCCCTGCGACGGCTACTGGCATGGCATGGCGGGCCTGGAACGCCGCGCCCAGGCCGCCGCCGAGACGCTGATCTGAGGATCCATATCGGTGCCGCGAGGACCGATGCATGCCGGCTGTCGGGTTACGCCCCGAAGGGCTAACCCGACCTACGGCCCCGGCGAAGACCGGCACGCCCCGTCGGTCGGGTTAGGCGCGCCGGCACCGCGGTCGCTGACAACGAACGGTCTCGCGCGCGCCGTAACCCGACACCGACCTCCGCAAGCGCCGCGTCGCCCGCCGTCGGGTTACCCCCGCGAGGGGCTAACCCGACCGACGGCGTCGGAACCAGGTGTGGTCATGTCGCACTGGCCGGGCGGCTGGAATCGGCTTCAAACCCGCTCGCACGAGACTGCAGGGCGCATGACCCCTCCGGCGCGGCGCCCTACGCACAGGGGACGAGCCATGCTCCCAAATCTAGTCAGGTTGTCGCGCTGCTACGATGCGAGAACCCCGAGCATCCGCGCCGGTTTGGGCCGGGATCCTGGTCATGGATCCTCCGTCCTGGCGCCTCCGTTCACCAGTAGTGCTAGACTGTCGTCCTAGCATGTATGGCTGACTCGTAGTCCCCACTCTGGAGCTTGGTGATGGGTCACCCGTTATCCATCCGCCTGGATGATGACACCCAAGCGACGTTGGAAGATGCCGCGAAGTCGAGGGGCATCGGCCTGGCGACCTATGTGCGCGAGTTGGCCGCGAGCGAGGCGAGGCGTCTTCGGCGAGAGCGCATTCGGGCGCAAAGCCGCGCCGTCGGGGCCTTTGTTGCTTCGTCGCCCGAAGGGCAGTCCTTTTACGCCGATTGGGGGACTCCTGCCGCCGACGGTGAGCCCCGGTGAAGCCTTCGGAAAAGGCGACGGCGGGTCAGATCGTCCTGGTGGATTGGCGCGACGCACTGCCGAGGGAGCCGAATAAGCGGCGCCCGGCGGTTGTGATCGAGGACAGCGGGCTGTTCGATGAGACCTATCCGAACATCATCCTCGTGCCCCTGGCGGAGGACCCGCACCTGGTGATTTTCGACCTGGCGGTCCAGATCCTGCCCACGCCGGAGAATGGCTGCACCAAGGCCTGCTTCGCCTTGGCCCATCATGTCACGACCACTTCAAAGCAGCGGATTACCTCGACGCCCTCCCGCATCACTGACGCGCAACTGGTCGAGATCAGGCGACTGATCGGGATCGCAATCGGACTGGAGTGAGGTCCGGGGTTGGGTGCCTGTCGGGGGCAGGCATAACGGCCTTCCGCCCGAAGCGCACAGATAAAAAACACTTAAATACAATGGCTTCCGCGTGTCGAACGGGTGCAGCCCGCCTTCCGCGCATCGAACCTAATTGAATCGTCGTTGAGCGGTGCGGCGCGTCGACCTGCCGCCGGCGGCCGATGGCACGGCCCGTAGCGGCCTCGGCGGGCGCCGCATCGCCGGCCGTTGGGCTAGGCGCGCCGGCACGACCTTCGATGAGAACGAAGCAGTTGTGCGCGCCGTAACCCGACGCCGACTCCGCAAGCGCCGCGTCGCCCGCCGTCGGGTTGCGCCCGCGAGGGGCTGACCCGACCACGGCGTCGGCACCAGGTCCGGTCATGTCGCACTGCCGGGCGGCTGGGATCGGCTTCAGGCCCGCTCGCACCAGACTGCAGGACGCATGACCCATCCCGCGCGGCCGCCCGACTTGATGAGCGCCGCGGCGGGGCCCATCTCCATCGGCGAGCAAGGTACCGACCCAGCCACAGGAGACTCGCGATGGAATTCCACACCGTCGCCCACGAAGGCGACATCCCCCCGGGCACGATGAAGGGCGTCACGATCGGCCGCACGCAGATCCTCGTGACCAACATCGATGGCCACTACCACGCGATCGGCAACATCTGCACCCACTTCGGCGGCGAGCTCGACAAGGGCACGCTCGACGGCCAGGTCGTGACCTGTCGCCGCCACCAGGCCCAGTTCGACGTCACCACCGGCAAGTGCCTGGCCCGCCCGGCCAAGAAGGACGAGCCGGTCTACGAGGTTCGGGTCGAGGACGGCGCCATCCTGATCGGGCTCTGAGCCTGAGGTATCCCCACAAAATCGGCCTCGACGGCGAGTCGGTACGCACTGGGAGCGCCGGCTTTCAGCCGGCCCCGCGCGCGGGGGGCTCGATGCCCCCGGCGCGCGACCTTCGGCGCCGGAGCCAGGAGATCACCGATGAGCGCCGCTGGATGGCCGCTCTGCACATGCCCTTCTAGCGGCCCAGACGCCGCCGACGCGGCATCGAGCCGTGACGGCGACGAGCCGGCTGGAAAGCCGGCGCTCCCAGTGAGCCGCGCGACGGCGAGATGGCCCAGATCGCGAGCGCCGGCTTCCGTCGGTCAGTCAACCTAGGCCACGGCGGTTTAGGCCTTCTATCCGGGGATACCTCAGGCTCTGAGCACCGGCGCCGCGGCTCCCGGCCGGGGCGCGCGTTGCACGAGATCGGAAACCAGAGTTTCGACTGCCTTGCGGACTGCTGGCCGGGGTGACCAAGGAATCGGCGTCTCCCTAGATCCGCCCGGCCCGCTTGCGCTCGTGCTCTTTGAGCCAGCGCTTGCGAACGCGGATCGCCGCCGGCGTGATCTCGACCAGCTCGTCGTCCTCGATGAACTCCAACGCCTGCTCCAGCGTGAAGCGGATCGGCGGGGTCAGCAGGATGTTCTCATCCGAGCCGGCGGCGCGGATGTTGGTGAGCTGCTTGGCCTTGAGCGGGTTGACGGTGAGGTCGTTGTCGCGCGAGTGGATGCCGACGACCTGGCCCTCGTAGACCTCGTCGCCCGGGGCGATCAGCATCCGGCCGCGCTCCTGCAGATTGAAGAGGGCGTAGCCGAGGGCCTTGCCGGTGGCGTTGGAGATCAGGACCCCGTTGCGCCGCGGCGCGATACCGCCGCGGCTCGCCGGCCCGTAGCGATCGAAGACGTGGTACTTGAGCCCGGTGCCGGAGGTCAGCGTCATGAACTCGGTCTGGAAGCCGATCAGCCCGCGCGAGGGGATGTCGTAGTCGAGGCGCACGCGGCCGCGCCCATCCGGGATCATGTTCTTCAGGTCGCCGCGCCGCTCGCCGAGGGCCTGCATGATGGCCCCCTGCGAGCTCTCATCGATGTCGACGGTGAGCTGCTCGTAGGGCTCGCAAAGCTCGCCGTCGACCTCGCGGAAGATGACCTCGGGACGCGAGACCGCGAGCTCGTAGCCCTCGCGGCGCATGTTCTCGAGCAGGATCGACAGGTGCAGCTCGCCGCGCCCGGAGACGCGGAACTTCTCCGGATCCGGCCCCTCCTCGACGCGCAGCGCGACATTGTGGATCAGCTCGCGCTCGAGGCGGTCCTTGAGCTGGCGCGAGGTCAGGTACTTGCCCTGGCGCCCGGCGAACGGCGAGGTGTTGACCTGGAAGGTCATGCTGACGGTCGGCTCGTCGATCGACAGCGACGGCAGGGCCTCGACATGGTCCGGGTGGCAGAGGGTATCGGAGACGTTCGGTGCGTCGATGCCGGTCAGGGCGACGATGTCGCCGGCCTCGGCCTCGGACTCCTCGAAGCGCTCTAGCCCGAGATAGCCATAGACCAACCCGACCTTGGCGCGTTGGCGCTCGCCGTCGCGCTTGACGACGACGATCGGCTGGTTGGGGCGCACGGTGCCGCGACGGATGCGGCCGATCGCGATGGCGCCGACGAACGAGTTGTAGTCGAGCGTCGAGACCTGCATCTGGAACGGGCCATGCGGGTCGACGTCGGGCGGCGGGCAATGGGTGACGATCGCCTCGAAGAGCGGCGTCATATCGCCCTCGCGCACGTCCTCGTCGAGCCCGGCATAGCCATTGAGCGCCGAGGCGTAGACGATCGGGAAGTCGAGCTGCTCATCGCTCGCGCCGAGGCGGTCGAAGAGATCGAAGACCTGATCGACGACCCAGCTCGGCCGCGCCCCGGGCCGATCGATCTTGTTGACGACGACGATCGGGCGTAGGCCGTGGGCAAAGGCCTTGCTCGTGACGAAGCGGGTCTGCGGCATCGGCCCCTCCTGGGCATCGACGAGCAGCAGGACCGAGTCGACCATCGACAGGACCCGCTCGACCTCGCCGCCGAAGTCGGCATGGCCGGGGGTGTCGACGATGTTGATGCGGTAGTCGCGCCAGCGCAGCGCCGTGTTCTTCGACAGGATCGTGATGCCACGCTCGCGCTCCAGTTCGTTGGAGTCCATGACCCGTTCGACCGGGCCGAAGCGCTCCCCAAGGGTGCCGGACTGCTGGAGCAGCTTGTCGACGAGGGTCGTCTTGCCATGGTCGACATGGGCGATGATAGCGATATTGCGGAGTTTCTCGATCACGCGAGCGGCGCTCCAGGGGCGCGGATGGCAACGGGGGAAGGTCGACGGACCCCGCGCCGCGGGTGGTTGCGACCCGAGGCAGGGTGAGCGGCGGGGACGACGGGGCGCGCAGTATAGCCGATCCGGGCACCGCGCGGGCGTCCATCGCGAGGCGTCGACGAAAGGTCGTCGCACCACCGCACCCGGGTGACGCCCCCAGACGCCCGCGACAAACTCAATCGAAACAAGAGTGAGCTACTTTATATCAGAGCGTTAGCATGACTTTCTCCAGTCGATGCCCGAAATGGAACTGCAACATTTCACAGGACAAGGCGAAATCCCGGATACCCACAGAACCTGTGGATAAGTTTGTGAACAATCGTCGAAGATCACCGCCAAGCCCGCGTCGCACTTGAGCCTGAAACAGATTGGCGCGAATCTACACACCAAATTTAACGACATAAAAACATGAGGTTACAGCAGCGACGTAGCGGCCCGATCAGGTCCTCCGCAACCGCCAAACGCTCGTAACGCGCTCGTGGACGGATGTGCACAACCTCTTGACTCGGAGTGCCGAAACCCGGTCTCAGGTCGCGCCGGCGATGCGATCGTCGCGATCGTCTTACACCGACGAATCGCGACCCGATCCCGCATGATCGACACGACACAGCCACCTATCGCGACCTCGATCAGACACGATCGGATATCAGTCGCCGCACGATCACGCCGATTCGAGGCCAGCGAAGTCGATCGCCCCATCGCCCGCCTCCTGAGCCTTCGTGATCAGGTCGCGCAGCTCGGCCACCTGGTCGGCCCGCACCACCAGCAGCGCCCCCTCGGGAAGGGCGACCTGGAATGTCTCTACCTCCTCGGCGGGAAACCAGTCCCGCGTGACGGGCAGCGGAAACGAGAAGCCCGGCCGGACCCAGTCGCCTGTGCCAGTGACCCGATCGCCGTAGCCGCGCAGCGCGCAAAGTATCTCGCCAGCGCCACCAGCGGCCTCGATGGCCGGGGTGAGAAAGGCCATCGGGTCCACGCGGAACTGGCCGCGGGTCTCGGCGTCCGCGGCATTGACCTGCGCGACGACCTGAAGGGCCGCCGCGGCCGGCGCGTCGAGCACCGTGTAGACGCCGGTTCCGAGCCGGTTATGCGAACGGGCACCCTGCGCCAGGAATCGCTTCTGAAAGGTCTTCGCATGAAGATTCGGAAGCAGCGGCTCACGTCGGTGGGTTGGCTCGCCGTCGTCCGCACCCGTGTCGTCGCCGGGGGCGGCCGTCGGCTCGGGGCGGCTACCGTAGAGCGTCGGAAGGAAGGGCGCCTTGTCGGTCCCTGGCTCCAGATCGATGCCGAGCCCCGTCGCGCAATGGATCGTCAGACCACGCAGGTAATCGTCGACCCGCAGGTCGCCGGTCATCCGCACGAGGGCTGACTTGAGCTCGGCATAGGCCGCCATGCGCCGATCGAGGCCGGCAGACGAGGTGTCGCCGGAGGCAGCGTTGACTCGGTCGATCGCTTCCAGCGCCGAGTAGAGCGGATCGAGGGCCAGCCAACACTGGCTACCGCTCTGGAGCCGGGTACCGAGGCGCTGGACACCGAACAGGCGCTGCCCATCGGTCCGCAGCCAATCGAGATCGAGGCGAAAGGTCGGCTCGGAGAGGGGCGCGTCATGCGACAGGAACAGGGTCAACGCGCAGGACGGCGGCAGCTCGAGCCGGCGCGCCTCCGCCTGGGACAGGGCCGCCGTGCGCCCGTGTGTCAATCTCACCGCGTCGTCGCCGGCCGCGTCCGCCTCGCCGCTGTCAACCAACGACAGCAGCAACGCCGCGCCGGCGTGTCCTTGTGCCAACGCGATCCAGTCTTGGAGCGCCATTCGGGATTCGGTGACGAAAGGAAGGCGCCGCCGAAACAACTGGAATCGCCAACCCTCCGAGTCGGCCTCCACCGCGAGCCGATAACGCGTCATTTGCCTACTTCTTGCCGTAAGTACCGTCGTGGTCCCGGGCGACGCTGAGGAGTCGGAGGAAGTCCCCATCCCGGTAGGCCGTCGCGCGTCGCGAGCGCGTGATGCGCAGGGAGTACAAGGCATCGATGCCCAGCGGCGGCGCGACGCTCGCGATCTTCTCCCATTTCAGGCCCGCATCGCGATAAAGCTGGCTCCAGGTCAGCTGCCGCAGCTTGCTCAGGGTCTCCAGCGCGGCCAGACGCTCCGGTTTCTGCAAACCGAACAGGCCGTCCTGAAAGACCGGATTGTTGAGGTCCAAACGGACCTTGGCGTCCGACCTAGCCTTCGCCATCGCCCAGCCTGGTCAGGATCTGCTCGACGTTCGCGTCGTCCGGAGGATTCGCTTCGGCCCAGTCCAAGGCCCGGCGAAGATCGTCAGCCGCCTGGGGGTACAGCAGCCAGCGCTCGTTGTCGGGGACCACGGTCGCGGTGCGCACCAGCCATACGCCCGGCTCGCGCTCTTCGACCAGGACCTGACGGCCGGCGTACTGCTTGCCCAGAGAGATCTGGCCGTTCGCCCCGACGACCTTGACCATTGTGGAACTGGATGAGGTGCCCATGATGACTCGATACCGTTAGTCTCGCACCAACGCACGATAGCACCAACGGATCGCGATTGCACCGCGCCGCGCTCAAGACAAAGACAGGTTGGCGCGATCCTGGATGGCCTTTCGATATTTCGGCTGCCACCCACCTGGCGGAACGTGAGTCAGCCGAAACCGTTCGGTGCGAGCCGGACCACCGCTTGGACATCGCTCCAGCAACGCGGAGCGGTTGTACTCGGACTGATAGAAGCCGGGCATCATCGGGTCCGCGGCAGCCCAAAATAGCGTCGAACCGGTCTTGTTCATCTCCAAGATGACGAGACTCCCGATCTGCATCAGCAAACCCAGGTGGTCGGGGTGTACATTCGGCCCTTGTTTCGAACCGGGCAAACGAGTCCTTCAACACGGCCCTTGCCCTTGCGCGCGAATTCGTTCCGACAATCAGCCAGGCACGCCGAATGGCACGTTCGTAGCGTCGCCAAAATGCCTCTCGTTCCCGCACCATGTCGGGGCGATCCGTCGGCTCCTTCGCGAGCTCGGCGACGCGCTCCAGCAGCCCGCCCAGGCCCTCCGTGTTGGACTCGGCGATCCGCCCGCTGACCTGATTGATTGCCGCGACGATCGGTTCGGCCGTCGCCGGGAGCGCCATGCGCACCTGAACGAGATCGGCGCCGAGACGCTCGGACAGATCGTTGAGCCGGTCCTCGAGTCGCTAACTCGATGGCGATGGCGAGGTCGTCAGTCAGCCGCTCCAGTCGCTGGGCCTGCCTTTCGAACGCGACACGCTGCGCGCAGCAGGGAGCCTGCTAGGCGATGACCGAGCCGCCGTAGTGGCCGATGAGATACCACGGGCCACGGCGCCGCGGACAGCGGCAGGAGGCCGACCCGGGATCGTACGCGATGCGTGCCCTGGCTTATCCGTCCTTCCTCGTGTCGATGCTCGACATCGAACCGCAACATTCGACGGTCAAAGGGGAAATACCAGATACCAACAGAGCCTGTGGATAAGTCTGTGCACAAACGTTGGCGTTCGGCGCCAAACCCCTGCCCTGCTTGGGGCTGAAACAGATTGTCGCGATTTTGGACATTGACTGTAGTTATTTAAAATCAATGTCTTAATGAGTTCACCAAGGGTGTCGGCCGAACCTACCGAGGGCTTGACCAGGCGAGCCGCCGCCATCGCCGGGTGTGCACAAGCCCCTTGACAAAACGGGCCCAGCGGCGAGGCACGCGGCACCGATCGACGCGCCCTGGGGATCACGAACGGCGGCCGATAGTCAGGATTACCTGGCCCAATAAACCGGTTGCGCCGACCCCGCAAAGCCGGCAGGATAGCCGGCAACGTCCCCGGCGCGGAGGCCGGCCGCCACCCCGTGGCCGCCAACCCCGATCGCCTCCCTAACGAAAGTCGTCGCCGATCATGACCCCAGCCGACCTCGAGCCCGTTCGCGACCACATCGCCAGCCGCATCATCGGCCAGCAAAGATTCGTCGACAGCATGCTGGTCTGTCTGCTGAGCGACGGGCACCTGCTCATCGAGGGCATGCCAGGGCTGGCCAAGACGACGGCCGTGAAGGCACTCGCCGAGGCCGTCGAGGGCGACTTCCACCGCATTCAGTTCACGCCGGATCTCCTGCCCTCGGATCTGATCGGCACCGACATCTACCGCCACGAGAAGGGCGATTTCGAGTTCCGCCCGGGTCCCCTGTTCCACAACGTGCTGCTCGCCGACGAGGTCAACCGGGCGCCGGCGAAGGTCCAGTCCGCCCTGCTCGAGGCGATGGCCGAGCGGCAGATCACGGTCGGGCAACGCACCTATCCACTGCCGCCGCTGTTCATGGTGCTCGCGACCCAGAACCCGGTCGAGCAGGAGGGCACCTACCACCTGCCCGAGGCGCAGCTCGATCGCTTCCTGATGCAGGCCATCGTCACCTACCCGACCCGCGACGAGGAACTCGCGATCCTCGAACTCGACAGCCGCCAGCAGAAGGCGACCTTCACGCCGCCGGCCAGGCCGTTGTCGCAGGCCGAGCTCTTCGCGATGCGCCGCGCGGTGGCCAACCTCTATCTCGACCCGCGGCTGCACAGCTACATCGTCGACCTGGTCCAGGCGACGCGCACGCCCAAGGTCTACGATGCCGACCTCGGCCGCTGGTGCCGCTTCGGCGCCTCGCCGCGGGCGAGCATCGCGCTGGCGCGCTGTGCCCGGGCGCGGGCCTGGATCGACGGCGACGACTTCGTCGCCCCGCACCACATCCAGGCCGTCGCACCCGAGATCCTCCGCCACCGCCTGCTCCTGACCTTCGAGGCCGAGGCCGAGGGCGTGACGACCGACGCCTTCATCAACCGCCTGCTCAACCTCGTCGCCGTCCCCTAGATGACCCGCCCCGCCAGGAGACTCGCCCAGGCGATCGCAGGCGGGCTCCGGCACCGCGGCGCGATCGTGCGCGGGTCGCGGGGGCCGCGATGAGCCTCGCACCACGCCTCGACGACCTGCTCGAGCTGCGCCACCAGGCCCATACGCTCGGCATCGCCTCGCACCACCTGGTCAACTCGACCTTCGCCGGCCTCTATGCCTCGGTCTTCCGCGGCGCCGGCGTCAACTTCGAGGAGGTGCGCGAGTACCGCGAGGGCGACGACATCCGTTACATGGACTGGAAGGTCACGGCCCGCACCGACGAGCCGCACATGAAGATCTTCCGCGAGGAACGCGAGCGCAGTGTCGTGCTCTGTGTCGACAAAGGACCGCACATGGCCTTCGGCACCCGCGGCACCTTCAAGTCGGTCCAGGCGGCGCGCGCCGCGGCCCTGATCGGCTGGGCCGCGAGCCGCCTCAACGACCGCGTCGGCGGCCTGATCTTCGGCGACCCGGGGACCGGCCTGCAGCACTTCCGCCCGGCGCGCGGGCGGCGCGCCCTCTGGCAACTGCTGCACGCGCTGACCGCCCCCGGCAGCGCGCAGGTGGCCTCGATCGACTGCCTGGCCGGGGCCTTGCAGCGGGCCACCCGCGGCCTGCCGACCGGCTCGCTGATCTTCGTGATCGCCGACCTCGACCGCGACGCACTCGGTCTGGAGCGGGTCCTCGGCGCCCTCGTCCAGCGCAACACGGTCGTCCTGCTGCCGGTCGACGACCCGGCCGACTGGGAGATCCCGGCGATGGGACCGACGACCTTCGCCGGCACCGACGGCACCCTGATCGAAGTCGACACCGACGACCCGGCCGCCCGGCGCGCCTATCGCGCGCGCTGGGAGGCCCGCCGGGCGCTGCTCCAGACGATGGCGCACCGCCTCCACATCCTCCTGCTGCCGGTGCGTACCGACCAGGAGATCCACCTGTCGCTGATCCGCAGCCTGGAGCAGCGCGCGCGGTCTCGGGCCGTCTGATGGCCGGCCCGACCGAAGCGACCATGGCCCCCGGGGCCGTTCCGCTGCGCGACATCCAGGGTCTCGACGCCATCCCCTGGTGGCCGCCGGCCCCGGGCTGGTGGGCGTTGGCCGCCGCGCTCCTGCTCGTGGCGCTCGCACTGCGCTATGCCCGTCCGCGCGAGTGCCCGCCATGGCGCCTGCCGATCGCGACCCTCGGCAGCTGGCGGCGGGCGGCGCGCCAGGAGCTGCGCACGCTGCGCCGCCAGGCCGCCGACCAGCCGGCCAAGGAGACCGTCGGCAAACTCTCCGAGCTCCTGCGACGCATCGCGATGGCCCGCCTCGGGCGCGCCGCCTGCGCTGGCCTGACTGGCGAGGATTGGCTGCGCTGGCTCACCGACCACGACCCGCGCGGCTTCGACTGGCAGCGGCACGGCATACCGCTGCTCGCCACCCCCTACGCCCCGCCCCGGACAGCTGCCAACGACGCGACGGCGCTCCTGACCCTGATCGACGCGGCAGCCGCCTGGGCCGAGGCCCGCCCTGCGCGGCAGCGCGGCGCGGAGGACACTGGAGGTGTTTGAGTTCCACTGGCCCTGGGCCGCCCTCCTGCTGCCCCTGCCCTGGCTGCTGCGCCACGTCTGGCCACGGCTGCGCTCGGGCGCCGGCGAGGCACACGAGGCACCGGCCACCGAGCAGCGCGTCACGCTGCGCCACCCGCGCATCGAGGCACTCGCCGACGCCTTCCAGACGCGCCGCCCGCGCCGGCGCCTCGCCGGCTGGGTCTACGAGGCCCTGCTGGCCCTGCTGTGGGCCGCCCTGGTCGTCGCCCTGATGCGTCCGCAGTGGCTCGAGCCCTATACCGAGATCAGCCGCCCGGGCTACGACCTGATGGTCGCCGTCGACGCCTCGCACTCGATGGAGGCCCTCGACTTCACGGTCGGCGGCCGGCAGGTGTCGCGGATGGCCGTAGTGAAAGGGGTCATCGGCCGCTTCATCGACCACCGCGAGGGCGATCGCGTCGGGCTGATCCTGTTTGGCACCGAGGCCTTCCTGCTCGCCCCGCTGACCCTCGACCGTCAGGCCGTCAGCCGGCTCCTCGACGGCGTCGTGCCGAGCATCGCCGGCCCGGCGACGGCGCTCGGCGATGGCATCGCGCTCGGCGTGCGCACGCTGCGCGAGCGCCCGACCGGCTCGCGCGTCATGGTCGTAATCGCCGACGGCGACAACAATGCCGGCCGTTTCACCCCCGGCGAGGCGGCCCAACTCGCGCGGCTGGCGGGCGTGCGCATCTACGTGATCGGGGTCGGCAGCCGCGAAGAGCGCATCCCCATCACCGAGGACGGCCGCATCCGCTACCGCGACGACCTGACGATGGACGAGGATGCGCTGCGGCGTATCGCCGAGGTCACCGGCGGGGCCTACTTCCGCGCCACCGACACCGACGCCCTGGAGGCGATCTCCACGCGCATCGACGCGCTGGAGAAGACCCGCGCCGAGGCGCGCACCGCCTATCTGCCGCGGCCCCTGTTCCGCTGGCCGATCGGCGTCGCGCTGGCGGCGCTGCTCGCCCTCGGCCTGTTCCCCGAGGGCCGCCGGCGCCTGCTCGTGGGGGCGCGCGGTGGCTGACGGCGGCTTGCACCTCGCCCAGCCGGCCTGGCTCTGGCTGCTCGCGGCCCTCGTGCCGGTCGCCCTGTGGCGCTGGCGCAGCGCCGCCAAGGCGGCGCGCGGCCCGATCCACCGCTATGCCGACCCGCACCTGCTGCCGTACTTGACCGGCACGCGCGAGCCCGCCGCGGGCGAGCGCTGGGCGCGCCTCCTGCATTGGGCGGCGCTCTGGACGCTGCTCGTCGTCGCGCTGGCCGGGCCGCGCTGGGACTATGTCGAGCGCCCGCTCCTGCAGAGCGGCGACAGCCTCCTCATCCTCCTCGACATCTCGCGTTCGATGCAGGTCGACGACGTCGCCCCGAGCCGCCTCGCCCGGGCCCGCCAAGAGGTCGCCGACCTGATCCGGCAGAATCGCGAGCTGCGCCTCGGGCTCATCGCCTTCGCCTCGGTGCCGCTTGTCATCTCGCCGGTCAGCGAGGACCCGGCGGCGATCCGCAACGCCCTGCCGGCCCTCACGACCGACCTGCCCGAGCTGGCGGGCAGCCGCCTGCTGCCGGCATTGGCCCGCGCCGAGACCCTCCTCGAGGGCCTGCCACCCGAAGGCACCCGGGCGATCCTGCTGATCTCCGACGGCGACTTCGCCGAGCCGGGCCTCCTCGAACAGATCGCGGCCCTGGCCGCCCAGGGCATTCGCCTGCACACGCTCGGCGTCGGCACGACCGCCGGCGGCCAGGTCCCGGCGCCGCGCGGCGATTGGGTCCTCGACCGCGACGGCCAGCCGGTACGCTCGCGCCTCGACGCCGCTCAGCTGCGCGCGCTGGCGAAGGCCGGTGGGGGCCTCTACGCCGAGGCGACCTACCGCGACGACGACACGCTCGCGATCCTCGCGGCCGCGGCCGCGAGCCCGGTGAGCGCCTCGCTGACCGACGAGCGGGCACGGATCTGGAACGAGCGCTTCTATCTGCCGGTCCTGATCGTCATGGCCCTGCTCCTGAAGCATTTCCGTCCCCGTGCACCGCGCCGGCGAGGTCCCGAGCGTCCATGAAGCCCCGCCGCCCCTCGATGGTCGCCGTCCTGGCCCTGCTCGCCGCCCCGCCGGTCCTGGCAGGCTGGTTCAGCAACACCGAGCAGGATGGTTACGCGGCCTTCGCGGCGGGCGACTACGCACAGGCCGCCGCGACCTTCACCGACGACTACCGCCGCGGCGTCGCCCTCTACCGCGCCGGGCGCTACGCCGAAGCGGCGCGTGCCTTCGACCAGGTCGAGCGCCCGGCCGTGCGCGAGGACGCCCGTTACAACCTGGGCAATGCCCGCTTCCAGCTCGGCGACCTGGTCGGCGCGATCGCCGCCTACGAGGCCGTCCTCGCTGAGGACCCGGGCCACGACGACGCCCACCACAACCTGACCTTGGCCCGCGCGCTGTTGGCCGGCCAGACGCAGACGCCCCCGGACGAGCAGGACACCGAGGCCGAAGAAGAGGAACGGGACGAGCCGACCCAGGACGAGGGGGTGATGGAGACGGAGGGAGAGCGGCAGCCCGACGAGGCCCAGCCGTCGCCGTCCGAACAGGCCACCGAGCGGCCGCGGGAGGACGCGCAACCGTCGCAGACACCGGATTCTCAAGAGTCCGAGTCTCAAGAGCCCGAGCCCCAGGAGTCCGAAAGCCAGGAGTCCCAAGCCCAGGCGTCCGAAGCCCAACAGGCAGAATCCCAGCCGTCCGAATCTCAGCCCTCCGAGGAACAATCCGAGCAATTCGAGCAGCAACAGGGCGACCAGCAGCAAGGCGAGCAACAGCAGCAGGCCGGCGACCAGAGCCAGCAAGCGGCGCAGCAGCAGGGCGGTGGCCAGCCGCAGCCGGGCGATGCCGAACAGGCCGGCGACGCGCAGCAAGGTGAAGGTAAGGAGGGGGCTGCGGGCACTGGCCAGGGCCAGGATCAAGCGGGCCGCGAGGGCGACCGGGAATCGCCGCAGGACGATGCCGCCGGTGATGCCCAGGCGCCACCGTCGGACGCGCCTGGCGGCCCCGAGTCGCAGGAGCCGGAGGCCGGCGCCGCCGAATCGCCGGAGACGACGGACAGGTCGTCCGAG
>NZ_NRRW01000004.1 GCF_016583835.1 Thiococcus pfennigii
GCCCGCAACCGAACCGCCGGCGCCCCCCCCCGAGCGCAAGGACGCGGATCAGGCGCCGAGCGCGCCCCCGGCCGCGTCACCGGTCAAGGCCGAGCCCAAGGTCGAGCCCGCGACCGAGCCCCCGCGCACGCAGGCGACCGCCACGACCGCGGACAGACCACAGGAGAGGGAGAAGGCCGAGAAGGGCGCCGATGGGACCGAGACGCGCCCCGGCCCCGGCGAGGCGGGACCCACGACCCCCTGAGCGGGGTCCCGCCGCGGCGCGCGCCAAGGACGGCGACGCACCCGGAGACTCCGGATGCCTGCACGGGGCAGGGATGCACCGCGGTGACCGATCACCGAGACGGCGATCGGTTGCGCCGACGCTCAGCCCCCGCGGACGTCGAGGTAGCGCCGGCGGATATCGGCGAGCAGCCCCTCGGCGGCGGCCTCCACCAGGTCGAAGACGCGCTCGAAACCTTCGCCGCCGCCATAGTAAGGATCCGGCACCTCGGGGATGCGCAACTCCGGCGCGAATTCCATGAACAACCGCAACCGCCCCTCCATCCCTTGCGGACAGAGGGCGGCCAGGTGCGCATGGTTGTCCCGGTCCATCGCCAATACATAGTCGAACGCGAGGAAATCCTCGGCCCCGACCCGGCGGGCGCGCAGATGCCCGAGGTCGATCCCCCGCGCCCGAGCCGTCTTCTGGGCCCGCCGATCCGGTGGCTCACCCAGGTGATAGGCATGCGTCCCGGCCGAGTCGATGCGGATCCGCTCGGCGAGCCCGGCCTCGCGCACCACCTTCGCGAAGACCCCCTCGGCCGTTGGCGAGCGGCAGATATTGCCCATGCAAACGAACAAGACGGCCACCTCGGACCGTCCCTCTGCGGCATTCTCAGCTGACATGGTTCTGCGACCCCTTCGTTCGAATTGCGTTACCCCGAAGGCTCGGGATGTCCATATGGCGCGGAAACGCCTCCCCGCCAGAGTCACCCGGGCCTCCCTTCGGATAATCCTAAAGACGGCAGTTGGCCGCTTCATCATGGATTCAGGCGAGTGCCGGAAACAAACCTACCGGATGACGCCGGACTTTCGTTTGTCTTCAAGGAGCGAGCGCAGGAGCCTAGCCCAGCGATGTGAGTGCGCTCGCGACACGGAAGACGGGCGAAAAGACAAGCCAGACGGTAGGTTTGTTGACAGAAATCGCCTCAAGCCGTTGAAACCGTGCAGAGGCTGCATGTGAGTCCTGCTCACCCGCTCGGCGAAGGCCGCTACGGTGCCCGATGCACGTCGCACCTCGGGCACCGTCCAGCGGCCGCCTTTAGGATAACTGGGCATGATACTCGCAGGCCTGCGGCCGTCTCGGCAAGGGCCGCAGCACCCAGGTTATCGCTCGGCGCCGCCCGGAGCGGCCGCCTCCAGGCCTGCCGCCTCCCGGCGGGCCTCGCCGGCCAGGCGCCGCACCAGGGGCCCGAGGGTCAGGCCCTGGACCAGGATCGAGAAGACCACGACGACATAGGTCACGACCACGAGGGCGTCGCGGTACGCTCCATCGGGCAGCGACAAGGCCAGCGCCACCGAGACGCCGCCGCGCAGCCCACCCCAGGTGAGGATGGCGACGACACCGGGCGAGAACGACCGGAAGCGGCGCATGATGCCGATCGGCAGGCCGACGCTGACGAGCCGCGCCGCGAGGACCAGCGGGATCGCCAGGAGGCCGGCGAACAGCAACTCCCCGGTCAGCGTCAGGACCAGCACCTCCAAACCGATCAGGACGAACAGCACCGCGTTGAGGACCTCGTCGATCAGCTCCCAGAAGGTGTCCAGGTGCTCGATGGTGCGCTCCGACATCGCGTTCGCGCGCCCGTGGTTACCGATCAGGAGGCCGGCGATGACGACCGCGATCGGCGCCGAAACATGGGCGTGCTCGGCAAGGGCATAACCGCCGGTCGCAAGCGCCAGCGTGATCAGCACCTCGACGGAGTAGTTGTCCACGCGCTGGAGCATCAGGTAGGCGAGGCTGCCGATGGCCAGGCCGACGATCAGCCCGCCGACGGCCTCGCCGGCGAACAGCGCGAGCACGCCGGCCAGGGTCGGCTCGGCCCCGCCGTCGGCGATCCGCAAGAGGACGAGAAAGGCGACGACGGCCACGCCGTCGTTGAATAGCGACTCGCCGGCGATCTTGGTCTCCAGGCTCTTCGGGGCGCCGGCGCTCTTCAGGATCCCGAGCACGGCGATGGGATCGGTCGGGGAGATCAGCGCCCCGAACAACAGGCAGTAGAGGAACGGGACCTGGAACCCGAGCAGACCGAAGAGCAGATAGGCCCCGCCGCCGATCAGCAAGGTCGCGCCGACGACACTGGCCGTCGCCAGGATCCCGATCACCCACTTCTGCTTGGCCAGGTCGTGGAGATTGACGTGCAGGGCACCGGCGAAGAGCAGGAAGCTCAGCATGCCGTGCAGCAGGGTGTCGCCGAAATCGATGCGGGCCAGCATCTGCTGGACGTCCCGCTCGAAGCCGTCGAGGAACGGCAGCGGCAGCAGCATCGCGAGCGACATCGCCAGCGCGATCAGCATCAACCCGATCGCCGTCGGCAACCTCAGGAACCGGTGGTTGAGCCAACTGAAGACGGCCGACAGGCCGATGAGGATGGCGATGATATCGAAGAGGCGCATGACGGCTGTCGGTCCTCGGGCTCGGATGGCGCGCAGCGCATCGACCGATGCCGGTGCTGCCGCGATTCTACCGCCCCAGCACCTCGCGCTCGATGCGCCAATCCAGACGCTGCTCGTCGGCCTCGCGCCGCTGCTGCTGGCGCAGCCCAAGGCCGCCAGCCGCCCCCGCCGCGGCGCCCGACCCATACGGCGGGCGCTGGCGCTGTTGCCGCTGGCGTTGCTCGAGGGCCTGCTGGTCGAGCCCTTGGCGGCGTTCCAGGAGGCGCAGATCGGCCTCCTCGCGCGGCGACAAGGGGCCGACCCGCTCGCGATAGACGCGTTGATCGCGCTGCAATTCCAGCCAGCCGGCGGCGGGCGACGCCGTCAGTCCCCCCTCGGCCGCCCGATCACCGGCCAACGCGGTCGGAGTGCCCGAACCGAGGGCCAGGAGCCCGAGCAGGACCGCTCGGCGCACCATCGCGAGGCCCGCGCCGACCGATAGCACCCCCTGGCCGGCCATCGAGCGGAGCCTGCGTCGGCCGGGATCCACCCTACGAAACAACGAGTTCGCGACACCCGACAGGGCCGGACGACAAGCTTGGCATACATTATGCTCAAACATCTTCGACAGACCGTCGCTCCGGCTGTTTGCGTTCTCTGACTTCCTCAGTGGTGATCTTTCCCCCGCCCTTCCAGCGGGGGTTTTTCTTTCTGCCTCAGACGCCTGCCCTGGCCGCGAGCCAGACACCGGCACGCTCCAGATCGCCTGCGGTGTCGACGCCGGGGCCAGGTGCGTTTGTCGCAATGCCGACATGGATGCCCTCGCCGTGCCACAACACCCGCAGTTGCTCCAACGATTCCGCCAGCTCCAGCGGGGCCGGCGCCCAGGCGACATAGCGGCGCAGGAAGTCGGCGCGAAAGGCGTAGAGACCGATGTGGCGCAGGAAGGGGACCCCGCTCGGCAACGTCGTCGCGCTGCGCAGGAATTCGTCGCGATGCCAGGGTACGGGGGCACGCGAGAAATACAGGGCCATCCCGCGGACATCGGTGACGACCTTGACGATGTGGGGGTCGAGGAGGGTCTGCCGATCGGCGATCGGGTGGGCGAGTGTCGCCATCCCGACATCGACCCGATGGGCCAGGTTCTCGGCGACCTGATCGATGAGGCTGCCGGGCATGCAGGGTTCGTCGCCCTGGAGGTTGACGATCAGCGTCTCGCCGGGCCAGCCGCGCGCCTCGACGACCTCGGCGATGCGATCCGACCCGCTCAGGTGCGCGGCGCTCGTGAGCTGGACGTCGACGCCGAACTCGCCGCAGACGGCGGCGATCGCCCCGTCGTCGGTCGCCACGACGATCTCCCCGGCCCGACTCTCGCGGGCCCGCTCGCAGACGTGCCGGATCAGCGGCTTGCCGGCGATCTCGAGCAACGGCTTGCCAGGCAGGCGAGTGGAGCCGTGGCGGGCCGGAATGACGACCTTGAAATCCATCCCCTTCCCCTCCGAGACGACGAACGCCAGCGACACCCCGTCAGGCGCGCGACACCTCTTCCTCGGGCGCCAAGGCCCGCGCCTCCTCCTCGAGCATGACGGGGATGCCGTCGCGGATCGGGAAGGCCAGGCGATCGCCGCGGCAGATCAGCTCGTCGGCCGCCTTGTCGTAGTGCAGCGGCCCCTTGCAGATGGGGCACACCAGGATGTCCAGCAGTCTCTTATCCATGGGTCAAAGTCTCGATGCGTTGCGTGAGCGCGGTCGCGAAGGCGGCGTCGAGTCGCGCCACGACCGGCAGATACCAATGGTCCGCGCCGGCGAAGGCCGCGCACTTGACCGCGTCCTTCTCCGTCATCAGCACCGGCCCCGCCGGCCAGCGGCCCGCGTCGACGGCGCTGAAGGGGTGATGGTCCGGATAGGGTCGCTCCAGGGGCGCGAGGCCCGCGGCCCGCAACCGCGCGAAGAACCGTTCGGGATTCCCGACCCCGGCCACCGCGGTGACGGCGCGCCCGCGCAGCGCGGCCAGGTCCAGCGTGCGGGATGGGTCGGCGACGGCGACGAGCCGCTCCCCGACCAGGTCCATGCGATATCCGTCGGGCCAGTCTGCGCCATGACAGACCACCAAGTCCACCGAGGCGAGCCGCCCCGGCGGCTCGCGCAGCGGCCCCGCCGGCAGGCAGCGGCCATTGCCGAGGCGGCGCGCGCCGTCGATCACCAGGATCTCCAGGTCGCGCGCCAGGCGATAGTGCTGCAGGCCGTCGTCGCTGACAATGATATCGCAACCACCGTCGGCGACGAGCATGGCCGCGGCGGCGACCCGGTCCGGCCCGGCCGCGACCGGACAGCCGCCACGCCGCGCGAGCAGGACGGCCTCGTCGCCGACCTGGGCCGGGTCGCTGTCGGGGCGCACCCACTGCGGCCAGCGTTCGGCCCGGCCGCGATAGCCGCGCACCAGGATCCCCGGGCGATGGCCCCGCCGGGCGAGCCAGTCGACGAGCCAGAGGACGAGCGGCGTCTTGCCGGTGCCGCCGACGGTGAGATTGCCGACGACGAGAACCGGGACGCCGACCCGGCGACTCGCGAGCAGGCCACGGCGGTAGGCGGCGCGCCGGACGCCGACGACCGCACCGAAGAGCCAGGCGAGGGGCGAGAGCAGGACGCCGACGGGGTGGCGCCCGTACCAGATCGCCTCGGGCGTCATCGCCCGCCCCCGGCACGAGCGCGCCACCGATCGGGCGTGCCTTCAGGCCGCCGCTGGGTCATCGAGCGGGCCATCGACGAACTGCATCCGGTACAGGCGCGCGTAGTAGCCGTCGCGCGCGAGCAGCTCGCGGTGGCTGCCCTGCTCGACGATGCGTCCGTCCTGGAGCGCGACGATCCGATCGGCCTTCTCGATCGTCGACAGGCGATGGGCGATGATGAGCGTCGTGCGGTGGCGCATCAGCGAGTCGAGGGCGGCCTGGATGTGGCGCTCGGCCTCGGTGTCGAGCGCCGACGTGGCCTCGTCGAGGACCAGGATCGGCGCATCCTTGAGCATCGCCCGGGCGATCGCCAGGCGCTGGCGCTGCCCGCCGGAGAGGAGGACACCGCGGTCGCCGATGCGGGTCTCCAAACCCTGCGGCAGGGCCCGGATGAATTCCAACGCATGGGCCGCCTCGGCGACCCGCTCCAGCTCCGCGAGCGAGGCCCCGGCCTCCCGCCCATAGGCGATGTTGTTGGCGACCGTGTCGTTGAAGAGGACCACGTCCTGACTGACGAGCGAGAGCTGCGCCCGCAGACTCTTCAGGGTCAGCTCGCGCACCTCGATCCCATCGATCAGGATCTCCCCGACGCTCGCATCGTAGAAGCGCGGCAGCAGGCTCGCGATGGTCGTCTTGCCGCTGCCCGAGCGCCCCACCAGGGCCACCGTCTCCCCCGCCCCGATCGTCAGATCGATGCCGTGCAGGACCGGCCCCTTGCTCGGATCGTAGGTGTGACCGACGCCACGGTACTCGATGCGCCCCACCGCGCGCTCCAGCGTCCGGGTGCCCGTGTCGCGCTCGCGCTCCCCGTCGAGCAGCTCGAAGAGGCTGGCGGCGGCGACGATGCCGCGCTGGATCGGCGCGTTGATCGCGGTCAGGCGCTTGATCGGCGAGAGCAGCAGCCCCATCGCGACGACGAACGACATGAAGGTGCCGACCGTCATGTCCTCCCGCAGGCCTTGCAGGGTCGAGAGGTAGACGATCAGCGCGATGGCCAAGGCCGAGATCAGCTGCACCAGCGGCACGCTGATCGATTCGGTGGCGACCATCTTCATCTGCAACGAGCGCGTCTTTTCGTTGACCCGCGCGAAGCGGCGCGCCTCCTGCGCCTCGCTGCCGAAGGCCTTGACGACCCGATGGCCCTCGATCACCTGCTGGGCCGTGTGGGTCAGTTCGCCGACACGCTCCTGGATGCGGCGGCTGTAGCGACGGAAACGGCGCGTCGCGTACTTGATCGAGAAGACCATCGCCGGCCCGATCAGCAGGAAGATCATCGCCAAGGCCAAGTCCAGGTAGAGCATGTAGGCCAGCAGGGCGAGCGCCGTGAAGCCGTCGCGCACCAGGATCGTCAGCGCGTTCGTCGTCGCGTTGGCGACGCCCTCGACGTTGTAGGTGAGCTTGGCCAGGATCTGGCCGGAGCCATGGGTGTCGTAATAGCGGGTCGGCGAGCGCAGCAGCTGCTCGAACATCTCCTGGCGCAGGTCGGCGACGACCCGCCGCCCGACCCACTTGAGGCAGTAGCTGTCGATGAAACCGGCCAGGCCGCGGATCAGGAACAAGCCGAGCAACAGGAACGGCATCAGACGCACGACCTCGATGTCGCGCTCGACGAAGCTCCCATCGAGCAGTGGCTTCATCATGGCCGCGAAGAGGGGCTCGGTCGCGGCGAAGATCAGCATCCCGACGATCGAGATCGAGAAGACCTTCCAATAGGGCTTGGCATATCCGAGCAGCCGGCGGTAGATCTCGCGCGCCGGCTGGGACACAACGGCATCTTTCATGGGCGTGGGGCGGACTCGGGGGCCTCGGGGGAGGTCGCGGCGAACTGGATGTGGACCAGGCCGAGCCGGCTGGCGACGTCCATCGCCGTCATCACGGCCTGGTGGGGGGTGCGGGCGTCGGCCTCGATCAGCACCGGCAGGTCGCGCCGCTCGCCGAGGGCGCCAACGAGCGCCTGGCGCAGCGTCGCTGGCCGGCGATCGACGACGGCCTGGCCGTCGACCGAGAACTGCCCGTCACGGTCGATCCGGATCTCGAGCCGCCGGACCTCCTCGGCCGGGGCCGGCTCGCCCTGGGCCTGGGGCAGCTCGATCGCGAGACGGGTATCGTCCTTGAAGGTCGTCGTCGCCATGAAGAAGATCAGCAACAGGAAGACGACATCGATCAACGGCGCCATGTTGATCTCGGGCGTGTCGGACCGGCGGGGACGCAGGTTCATCGACCCACCTCGTCGACCTCTTGCTCGCGTTCGCCCTTCATCACCTCGACCAGGCGCAGCGCCTGCTCCTCCATCGCGATCGCGAGACCGTCGACGCGGTTGTCGAAGAAGCGATGGAACATCAGGCTCGGGATCGCGACCGACAGGCCGGCCGCGGTCGTGATCAGGGCCTTCGAGATGCCGCCGGCCAGGACCTCGGGCCGCCCGACCCCGGCATCCATGATGACACCGAAGACATCGATCATCCCGATCACGGTGCCGAGCAGGCCGAGCAGCGGCGTCACCGCGGCGATCGTGCCCAGGCTGTCGAGATAGCGCTCCAGATCGGCGACGACCTGCCGGCCGGTGTCGCTGATCGCCTCCTTCATCACCTCGTGGGAGTGGTGGCGATTGATCAGCCCGGCGCTCAGCATGCGCCCGAGCGGCGAGCCGGCGCGGATCTCCTCGATGCGCTCGCGGCTGAGCTGGTTGCGGCAGTGCAGTTGCCAGATCTGCGTCACCAGCCCGTCCGGCATGATGCGCCGACGCCGCAGCGCCCATGTCCGTTCCAGCACGATCGCCATGGCGATCACGGAGCAGGCGATGATGGGCACCATCAGCCAGCCGCCGGCTTGCAGCAGATCCAACACGTGCGGAGGTCCTCTCGCTCGACGAAAAGGGGCCGGCCTCGCGCGCCGACGCGGGGGCCATCATACCCGATCGGCCGCGGGGCCTTACAGAGTTGGCCGGGCCAGACCGCGGGGCGCGCCGCTCAGACGGCGATCGGCGCCCGGATCGCCGGGTGGGGGTCGTAGCCCTCGATGCGCAGGTCATCGAATGCGTAGTCGAAGAGGCTCGCCGGGCGGCGCCCGATCACCAGGCGCGGCAGCGGGCGCGGCACGCGGGCGAGCTGGGCGTAGACGATGTCCTCGGTCAGGTGGTTGCGGTAGAGGTGCAGGTCGCCGAAGGTGTGGACGAACTCGCCGATGGCGAGATCGCACTGGTCGGCGATCAGGTGCGTGAGCAGCGCGTAGCTCGCGATGTTGAAGGGCACACCGAGGAAGAGGTCGGCGCTGCGCTGGTAGAGCTGACAGGACAGGCGCCCGTCGGCGACGTAGAACTGGAACAGACAGTGACAGGGGGCCAACGCCATCCGCCCGGCGCGGACGTTGTCCTGCGGCGAGCGCCCCTCGTCGGGCAGGTCGGCCGGGTTCCAGGCCGAGACGACGAGGCGGCGCGAATCGGGACGGGCGCGGATCGTCGCGATCAACTCCGCGAGCTGGTCGATGACCCGCCCGTCCGGGCAGGCCCAACTGCGCCACTGGCGGCCGTAGATGGGCCCGAGGTCGCCGTCCTCGGCGGCCCATTCGTCCCAGATGGTGACGCCCCGCGCGCGCAGCCAGTGGTTGTCGGTCGAGCCCGAGAGGAACCACAGGAGCTCGTGGATGACGCTCTTGACGTGGACCCGCTTGGTCGTCACCAGCGGGAAGCCGGCGGCCAGATCGAAGCGCACCTGGCGGCCGAAGACCGAGCGGGTGCCCACGCCGGTGCGATCGGCCTTGTCGGTGCCGTGCGCGACGACGTCGCGCAGCAGGTTCAGGTATTGGTGCATGGCCTCGCCGTGCGCTGCGGATGCATTCAGGTCGCAACCGGGCCGAGCAGCAGCGAGCGACCGTGCATGGCCCCGGGGATCGGCAGGCCCATCAGCTCCAGCACGGTCGGGGCGATGCGCTCGATGCCGGCGCCGATCGCCAGGCGCCAGGGCACCTCGTCGACGATCAGGCAGGGCACCGGATAGATCGAGTGCTGGGTCTGGGGCGCGCCTGTGATGGGGTCGACCAACTCGTCGCAATTGCCGTGATCGGCCGTCAGGACGATCGAGTAGCCCGCGTCGCGGGCCGCGTCCATGACCCGGCCGGCCTCCCGATCGAGGGCCTCGACGGCGGCGATCACGGCCTCGCGCACGGCCGTGTGACCGACCATGTCGCCGTTGGCGAAGTTGACGACGATGAACGGGAAGCGGCGGCTGCCCAGCGCCTCGATGACGGCATCGGCGACCTCGGGGGCGCTCATCTCGGGCTGGTGGTCATAGGTCGCGACCTTCGGCGATGGGATCAGCTGCCGCTCCTCGCCGGGCCAGGGGTCGCCGCGCCCGCCGTTGAAGAAGTAGGTGACGTGGGCGTACTTCTCGGTCTCGGCGCAGTGGAACTGGGCCAGCCCGGCGTCGCTCAAGACCCCGCCGAGGGTCACCGCCGGGGTCTCGCTGGCGAACGCGAACGGCAGGCCGAGCGAGGCGTCGTACGACATCATGCAGGTGACGGCCGCGCGCGCAAAGCCGGGGCGCTCGAACGGATCGAAGTCGCCCTGGCAGAGGGCCGCGACCATCTGGCGCGGGCGGTCCTTGCGGAAGTTGAAATGGAGGACCTGGTCGCCGTCGCGGATCGCCTCGCCACCGGCGATGACGGTCGGGCGGATGAACTCGTCATCCTCGCCCGCCTCGTAGGCGGCGGCGATCGCCTCGCGCGCCGAACCGGTCGCGCGGCCATCACGGGCCACGAGGGCCCGCCAGGCGAGTTCGGTGCGCTCCCAGCGCTTGTCGCGGTCCATCGCGTAGTAGCGGCCGCTCACGGTCGCGATCTGCCCGCCCGCCTCGGCGAGCGCGGCCTCGACCGGCCCCAGGTACGCCTCGGCCGAGCGCGGCGGCGTGTCGCGCCCGTCGGTGAACATGTGCAGGACCGGCCTGGCGCCTTGGCGGCGGCAGAGCTCGATCAGGGCCGTGAGGTGGCGCAGGTGGCTGTGCACGCCACCGTCGGAGACGAGCCCCATCAGGTGGATCGGCCGCCCCTGCGCGGCAGCGCGCCGGGCGGCCTCGGTGAGTGCGGCGTTGTCGAAGAAGCTGCCGTCGGCGATCGCATCGTCGATGAGGACCAGGTCCTGGCGGATGACGCAGCCCGACCCCAGGGTCACGTGCCCGACCTCCGAGTTGCCCATCTGCCCGTCGGGCAGCCCGACGGCGCGCCCCGAGGCCTGGAGCAACGTGTGCGGGAAATGCGCGAAGTACTCGTCCAGGCGGGGCGTGCGCGCGAGCGCCATGGCATTGTCGGCCTTGCTGGGATTGGTGCCGACGCCGTCCAGGATGATCAGGATGACAGGGCGGCGCGGTACCTTCATCGGGTCGCTCATGACTCACCTTCGTTGCGTGCCAATGCGCTAGTGTACCGCGCCACCCCCGAACGCGTATCCTGGCCGCCGCCGAGCCGATGGTCTGCACCAGGAGCGGGAGGCGCCCCGCACGCGTGCACTTTCGTTGTCCTTCGTCACCACCGAGGGCGCGCGGCACCGACCATAATTGGGGCGACGATGGCCGAGCCGCCCGACCGGCAGCACCACACCGGGGCATCCTCGACGCCCGCCGCCATCGCCGGGGCTCGCCGATCGGGCCGGTCCGCCCCAAGACCACGCACCCGCATCGAGGAGTCAGCATGCAGACCGACAGAATCATCGCGTTCGTCATGGCCGGCGGTCAGGGCTCCCGGCTCCAGCCGCTGACGACGGCCCGCTCCAAGCCCTCGGTCCCGTTCGGCTCGCGCTACCGGATCGTCGACTTCGTCTTGAGCAACCTGGTCAACTCCCAGATCCAGACCATCTACCTGCTGGTGCAGTACAAGTCCCAGTCGCTGATCGAACACGTGCGCAAGGCCTGGAGCCTCTCGCCGATGCTCCAGCACTTCATCACGGTCGTACCGCCGCAGATGCTCAGCGGCGACCACTGGTTCCTGGGCACGGCCGATGCCGTCAACCAGAACATCAACCTGATCGAGGAGCACCGCCCGGACATGGTCGCCGTCTTCGGCGCCGACCACATCTACCGGATGGACGTGCGCCAGATGGTCGACTTCCACCGCCAGAACCACGCCGACGTCACGGTCGCGGCGCTGCCGGTGCCGCTCGCCGAGGCGACCAGCTTCGGGGTCATCGCCGCCGACCCGCAGGGGCGCGTCCTCGCCTTCGAGGAGAAACCGGCCCACCCGACGCCGATGCCCGATCGGCCGAGCCACGCCTTCGCCTCGATGGGCAATTACCTCTTCGACACCCAGGTGCTGCTCGACGCCCTGCGCGAGGCGCAGCAGAACGGCGAGACCGACTTCGGCGGCCACGTGCTGCCGCGGCTGTTGCGTACCCACCGGCTGTTCGCCTACGACTTCGCGACCAACGAGATCCCCAACATCCAGCCCTACGAGGACCGGGTCTACTGGCGCGACGTCGGCACGATCGACGCCTACTTCGATGCGCACAAGGACGTCCTCGGCGCCGAACCCGTGTTCGACGTCTTCAACCCGCTCTGGCCGATCTACTCCAGCGGCTACCAGGGGCCGGTCGCCCGCGTCCTCGGCGGCGAGGTCCGCAACAGCCTGCTCGGCGCCGGCACCCTGATCCACGAGGGCTGCAAGATCACCAACTCGATCCTGCGCCGCGAGGCCGTCATCGAGGAGGGCGCGATCCTGGAGGACTGCGTGATCATGGACTATGTGCGCATCGGTCGCGGCGCGCACCTGCGCCGCGTCGTCGTCGATCGCCACAACCACATCGAGGCGGGCGAGCGCATCGGCCTGGACGAGGCGGCCGACCGGTCGCGCTTCCACGTGAGCCCCGGCGGCGTGACCGTCGTGCCCGAGGGGCAGATCGGCTACTTCGCCCGCGATCAACAGAGCCTGCACCGCGGACGCCGCTACTCGGAGTGACCGCGCCTCGACGCCCGGCGCCGGTGCGCCGGGCGGTCGACGGCGACCGTCGCATCACCGCCGCACGGAGGAGTCATGGGCTACTGGCTGATGAAGTCCGAGCCGGCCGTCTTCGGCATCGACGACCTGGCCACTCGCCCTGGGCGCACCGAGCCCTGGGACGGGGTGCGCAACTACCAGGCGCGCAACATGCTGCGCGACCAGATGCGCCCCGGCGATCAGGCCTTCTTCTACCATTCGAACTGCGCCGAGCCCGGCATCGTCGGCCTGATGGAGGTGGCGACGCCGGCCCGCCCGGACCCGAGCGCCTTCGATCCACAGGCCCAGTACTTCGATCCGAAGAGCGACCCGGACGCCCCCCGCTGGTACCTCGTCGACGTACGCTACCTGCGCCACCTGGCGCGCACCATCACCCTCGCCGAGCTGAAGACCCATGCCGACGGCCCGCTCGCCGACCTGCCGCTGCTGCGCCGCGGCAACCGGCTCTCGATCATGCCGGTCACGCTGGCGCAGTGGCGCTTCATCCTGGCGCTCGAGTGACGGCGCATCGTCGGCGCCGTCACAGGAGACGGACGATCTGATCCTGCTGGAGCCCGAGGACCTGGGCGCCGAGCCGCAGCGCCCGCTCGGCGAAGGTCTCGGCATCGCCCCAGCGTGGGTCGGCGTCCAGCGGCTCGGTCATGACCTCGTTGATCAGCGTCAACCGACAGCCGCCGTCCGCCACCTCGGCGCAGACGTAGAGGACCGGCTCGCGCTCACCGAGCGGCACGAAGGCCAGGATGTGGCGGAAGCGCCGGGCATCGCCGCTCTCGATCTCGCCGAGCAGGGTCGCGGCGAACTCGCCGATCTGGTAGCGCCGTTTGGGGATGGCGGTGGTGATGACGGGTCTGTCTTGCATGGGATCCTCTGCGGTGACCATGAATGAGGAGGGGTGCAAAAACGACCGACACGAGCGCGGGGACGACAAGACGCACCGAAAGTCGCGAAAAACAGAGGATAATCCTATGCGTATTCGGTTTTTTTCGCGTGTTTCGCGTGTTTCGTAGTTCCAAGAAGACGTGCCGGTCGTTCTTGAGTCATCACGAAGGCGCCTGACAGGGGCACCCGAGCAGTTTCGTCCATCCGTCGCGCCAGCGCATCGAAGGAGCCGCGATGCGCGGCGCCACGGCGCGCGATGATCGGCTGGGACTCGCTGGCCAGCCCGCCAATGGCAGTGGCGCGAGGCCGCTGCCCTCCCCGAGGGCGCCCTACCATTCGGCGGCGCGAGCGAGCGGGTCGCGTTCGTCGCTGGTGATGTGTCCGCCGCGCACCGAGATCAAGCCGTTGCAAGGACCGGGGTCCTGACCCGGTGAACACGAGATGACCGACCGGTTACCGATTCTGCTGCTGTCCTGGGTCCTGGTGCTGCCGAGTACGCTCGGGCCGACGCGTGCGCCTGCGGCGGAAATCGACAGCGTCACTACCCAGGGGATTGCCCTCGATGACAGCCTGGGGGTCATCAACGCGATCTTCAGCGAGCGCCTCCGCGAAGGCGTTGCCCAGGCCAACGCCCGACAGCGCGACTTCGCGAACATGGATGCGGATGCGTTATGCGACCCCGACCGGCTCTACGCCGAGCTCAGACGGGCGATCTTCGATTCGTTCCTGCCACGCTGGGGCCTGCGCGGTTACGACTTGGACCACCAGATGCGCGAGGCGCTCGCCGAACGCAGTTATTCGCTGGCGCTCGAGGACTCGATCTACCGCGACATCGATTACCTCGAGGGCTTCTCGCTCAGGCTCAAAGAGCTCAGCGACGTCGTCGACATCGACGGCCACCTGGTCGGGCTCGACAAGATCGGACACTTCTTCGCCGAGGGCTGGACCTATTTCGACCGCACCCGCGACGAAGGCGAGAGCCTGGCGCAGGCGATGCAATGGGGCAGCCGGCAGGAGGCCGGCAAGCTCGGTTACGCGACGACCGGGATCTACTCCTTCGCCGACCTGACCGCCAACTTCAACGGCTGGCGCTTCTGGAACGCGATCCTGCAAACCGAGGAGGACCCGTTGCGAGGCCCGACTCCCGGCCTCCTCAGGGGGCCCTACGTGCAATGCGAGTTTCAGCTCTTCGACTCCCTGCGGTACGGGAAGCGCATCTGGGCCTGGAGGGTTCGCAAATCGTTCGACTTGGCCGATTACGTCGACGGCGCCTGGGACGAGCGCAACAACTGCAACAGCTACGCCGACCCCACGATCGAGGCCAAGGTCGTCGCGCGCACGCAGGAAGTGGCCCCGGGGTTCCGTTGCCCTCGGCAACCGGCAGAGTGCCAGCGCGCACGGGAACGATACGGCCGCTTCGCCAAGCTCCTGCTGCACCCGCTGTGCCTGACGGCCCCCGAACCATAGAACCCGGCGGGGCCGTCCGGTCCGGCGCCGGCGCGACCGGGCTTGCGACGCCCTCCGCATTCGACGGCAGCGCCGAGCGACAACGGCAAACCCCCATGGCTCACAGAATGCCGCGGCAGTCTGCTCCCCCGGACACCTCACCGCCTGCCCCGCTCGACCTTCACCGGATTGCCGTCGACGGGCTTCCACACAAGGTCGTAGGCACGCCCCGAGCTCACCAACAGGGGAGCTCCCGAAACGTCCGATTTCTGTACCTGAACACGGCAGTTGACCGCTCCATCATGGATTGAAATCGTTGAAGCCTTAAAGGGGCTTACGTGAGTCCTGCTCACCAGCGAGGCGAACAGCCGAGCCAACAGCATCGCCCACAGGGAAGCTGCTGGAGATTCGGATGTCTGCTCCTCGCCTGTCGCCGAAACGGTCTTCGCTGGTGCCTACGCGCCAGCCGCCTCCTCGCGCCCGTAAGCGGTAGCTGCCGCGCGCAGCGACGAGTCGGGCGTGAACGGCTCGTGGTAGCGGCGGTGCCGTCGTGGCGGTGACCAATCTCTGAACAAGCGCGCCTCGTGGTATGATCGCGACGCGCCCGTCGAAGGGCGCCCCATGTCATTGCCTCCGGAGGCTCGATGGACCTTGTCATCGCCGCCGGGCTGCGCCCTCGTTAAGTAGGGCAGGCCCGGCCTTCTCGACAGCTGTTCCGTTACACGCGTAGCGGCGCTTCCCTGCGCCCGCGCCCCATCGGATTCGTTGAGAGGATGACACCATGTCCATCGACCTTTCACGGCTGCAGCCGCTCGGCTGGAGCAATTTCTTCACCGCCCAGATCCCCCTGGAGCAGTTCGAGTCGGCGCGCCCGGCGCGTGTCGTGCGGGTGGAACGGGGCTGCTGGTTCGTCGATTCCGGCTTGGAGGCGTTCCCGGCGACCTTGGCCGGCCGACTCCACCATATTCATACCGACCCGCATTACGTGACGGTAGGGGACTGGGTGCTGTTGGCAGCCCATGCGCCGGTCATCGTCGAGCGTCTCGAGCGACGCAGCCTGATCGAGCGCCGCGAGGCGGGCGGCATCGACGCCCAGCCCCTGGCCGCGAACATCGACCTGATGCTGGTCGTGAGCGGCCTGGATGGCGAGTTCAATCTCCACCGCGTGGAGCGCTACCTGGTGCTGGCCGCCGAGGCCGGTGTCCTGCCCCTGGTGCTGTTGACCAAGGCCGACCTGGTCGACGACCCGGCGCGCACGGTCGCGCAGGTGCGCAGGCGCCTTCCCGCGGGGGCGGAGGCCCTCGCGGTGGACGCGCTCCGCGTCCCCCTGGCAGGGCGCCTCTCGCCCTGGCTCGAACCCGGCACTTCGCTGGTGGTCGTCGGGTCGTCCGGCGTGGGCAAGTCGACGGTGACCAACAACCTGGCCGGCCAGCCGCTGCAGGAGACCGGGGCCACCCGACGCGATGCCAAGGGGCGGCATACCACGACCGCTCGGTCGCTCATCCGGCTGCCCGGCGGCGCCTGCATCATCGACGTGCCGGGCATCCGGGAGGTCGGCCTGGTGGCGGAGGGTGGCGTGGACCGGCAGTTCAGCGCCATCGCCGAACTCGCCCGCGACTGCCGATTCGTCGACTGCACCCACCAATCGGAACCCGGCTGCGCGGTGCGGGCGGCGGTCGACCGCGGCGAGGTGGACACCGACGCGTGGGCGCATTACCTGAAGCTGTTGGCCGAGGGCCGGCACAACCTGGCCGAACACGAGCGCCGCCGGCGCGATCGGGTATTCGGGAAGCTGGTCAAGGCGACCGTAGCTGCCAAAAAGCAGGGCCACGGTCGCTGAAAGGCCATGGTCTTCGAGAGCCGGCCTGCCCCGGCAAGCCCGTAGTCGGGTTAGGCGCGCCGGCACGGCGGTCGCTGCAACGGACAGGCTCGCGCACACCGTGACCCGACAGCGGCCTCGGTAGGACCGCGTTGCCCGCTGTCGGGTTACGCCCCGAGGGGCTAACCCGACCTACGACCTCCCCGCCAACCAGTCGGGCGAAGCCGTTCGCGCGCACCGCCTTGGCGAGCAGGTCATCGAGCTTCGGGGGCGTCAGGGGGATCTGCATCGCGCTGCTGCTAATTCAGCCTCGATTGGCATTCGATTGGCAGTTTGTTCCTTGCTGCCAAATTTTTCCAGATTAGCAGTTGATTAGCGATTCATCGGCCGGGGTCTTGCTGCCCGTGCGGCCCGACATCCGCCACGATGAAGCGATGCGACGCCCGTGAGGGGCCGGGCATCCTGGCGGGGCTAGTCGGCGATCCGCTCCGGCGACGGCAGGGTGACGAACAACGGAGGGGGCGCGCGCAGGGGCCTGATTGCGGGCGAAGGGCAATCGGTCGGGATCGCCCCCGAGCGGGCCCCTACACAGTCGCTGTGTGGGAGCCCGCCGGCGGGCGCAGGGCGATCAGGCGATTGCCGGAAACAAACCTACCGGATGACGCCGGACTTTCGTTCGTCTTCAAGGAGCGAGCGCAGGAGCCTAGCCCAGCGATGTGAGTGCGCTCGCGACACGGAAGACGGGCGAAAAGACAAGCCAGACGGTAGGTTTGTTGACAGAAACCGCCTCAGTTCTTGGTCTTGTCGACCAGGCGCGAGGCCTTGATCCAGGGCATCATCTCGCGCAGGCGCGCGCCGACGGTCTCGATCTGGTGCTCGGAGCCGAGCCGGCGCAGGGCCTTCATCGTCGGCGCCCCGGCCTGGTTCTCGAGGATGAACTCGCGGGCGAAGGCACCGGACTGGATCTCGCCGAGGATGCGCTTCATCTCGGCCTTGGTCTGCTCGTTGACGATCCGCGGCCCGCGGGTCAGGTCGCCATACTCGGCCGTGTTCGAGATCGAGTAGCGCATGTTGGCGATGCCGCCCTCGTAGATCAGGTCGACGATCAGCTTGACCTCGTGCAGGCACTCGAAGTAGGCCATCTCCGGGGCGTAGCCGGCCTCGACGAGGGTCTCGAAGCCGTTCTGGATCAGGGCCGTCAGGCCGCCGCAGAGCACCACCTGCTCGCCGAAGAGGTCGGTCTCGCACTCCTCGCGGAAGGTCGTCTCGATGATGCCGGCGCGCCCGCCGCCATTGGCCGAGGCATAGGCCATCGCGATGTCGCGGGCCTGGCCGGTGGCATCCTGGTAGACGGCGATCAGGCTCGGCACGCCGCCGCCCTGGGTGTAGGTCGAGCGCACCAGGTGGCCCGGGCCCTTCGGCGCGATCATGATGACGTCGAGGTCCTCGCGCGGCTCGATCTGACCGAAGTGGATGTTGAAGCCATGGGCGAAGGCGAGCGCGGCGCCACTCTTGATGTTCGGCGCGACCTGCTCACGGTAGAGCCGGGCCTGGTGCTCGTCGGGGGCCAGGATCATGACGACGTCGGCGGCGGCCACGGCCTCCTCGATCGGCCGCACCTCCAGCCCGGCGGCGGTCGCCTTGGCCGCCGAGGCCGAGCCCGACCGCAGGCCGACGACGACGGAGACGCCCGAGTCCTTGAGGTTGTTGGCATGGGCGTGGCCCTGGGAGCCGTAGCCGACGATCGCGACCTTCTTGCCCCGAATCAGGGACAGATCGGCGTCTTTGTCGTAGTACACATTCATGGTCATGGGTCGATCCTGATCTCCAGAGTGATGGGTCCAGCCGGGCGCGCGACCGCCGGCAGGAGAGGGAATTGGGCGATGGGGGGTGGTGCTGATCCGCGGCCCTCGCAACCGAGGCGGCCGGTGCGACGGGCGATCACCGCCCAGCCCCGCCGGCCCCGGAACGAGGCGCTCACGGCGGCTAGAGGGTCAGCCCCTTCTCGCCGCGGGCGATCCCGGTGGGGCCGGAGCGCACGACCTCGATGATCCGCCCCTCCGGCACCGCCTCGACGAAGGCGTCGAGCTTGCGCGAGGCGCCGGTCAGTTCGACGACGTAGCTCGTGTCGGTGACGTCGATGATCTTGGCGCGGAAGATGTCGGCGAGGCGCTTGAGCTCTTCGCGATCCTCCCCGCGCGCCTTGACCTTGATCATCATCATCTCGCGCTCGATGTGCGCGCCCTCGGTGAGGTCGAACAGCTTGACGACGTCGATCAGCTTGTTGAGCTGCTTCTTGATCTGCTCGACGATCTCGTCGCTGCCGGTCGTGACCAGCGTCATCCGCGACAGGGTCGGGTCCTCGGTCGGCGCGACGGTCAGGGACTCGATGTTGTAGCCGCGCGCCGAGAAGAGCCCCGCGACCCGGGACAAGGCGCCGGCTTCGTTCTCCAACAGCACCGCGATTATGTGTCTCATATCAGGCCAGCTCCCGTTCCGCCGACAGGTACATCTCGTGGTGCCCCTTGCCGGCTTCGATCATCGGGTAAACATTCTCGGTCGGGTCGACGATCACGTCGAGGAAGACGAGGCGGTCGCGCATCGCGAAGGCCTCGCGCATCGCGCCTTCGAGATCCTCGGGACGCTCGACCCGCATGCCGACATGGCCGAAGCTCTCGGCGAGCTTGACGAAGTCCGGCAGGGCGTCGACGTAGGAGTGCGAGTAGCGCCCCTCGTAGAACATCTCCTGCCACTGCCGCACCATGCCCATGTAGCCGTTGTTGAGCAGCACGACCTTGATCGGCAGCGCGAACTGCTTGCAGGTGGCGAGTTCCTGGATGCACATCAGGATGCTCGCATCGCCCGAGATGCAGGCGACGGTGGCGTCCGGATGGGCGAGCTGCACGCCGATCGCCGCCGGCAGGCCGAAGCCCATGGTGCCGAGGCCACCCGAATTGATCCAGCGCCGCGGCTTGTCGAACGGATAGAACTGGGCAGCGAACATCTGGTGCTGACCGACGTCCGAAACCAGATACAGCTCGCCGTTGGTGACCTTGTAGAGGGTCTCGACCGCGAATTGCGGCTTGATCCGCGGGCTGTTGCGATCGTAGTCGAGGCAGCGGCGCCCCCGCCAGGCCTCGATCTGGCGCCACCAGTCGGCGAGGGCCGCCTGATCGGGGGTGCGGCCCGCGTCCTGGATCAGGCGCCGCATCTCCTCGAGCACGTTGGCGACCTGCCCGACGATCGGGATGTCGACGCGCACGTTCTTCGAGATCGACGAGGGGTCCACATCGAGATGGATGATCTTCGCGTGGGGGCAGAACTGCTCGATCTTGCCGGTCACCCGATCGTCGAAGCGCGCGCCGATCGCGATCAGCGTGTCGCACTCGTGCATGGCCATGTTGGCCTCGTAGGTGCCGTGCATGCCCAGCATGCCGAGGAACTGCCGGTCGGACATCGGATAGGCACCGAGCCCCATCAGCGTGCTCGTGATCGGGAAGCCGATCTGGCGCACCAGCTCGGTCAGCGGCGCCGATGCCTCGCCGAGAACGACGCCACCGCCGGTGTACACCATCGGCCGCTTGGCCGCGAGCAGGGCGTCGACGGCACGGCGGATCTGGCCGGGATGGCCCTTCTCGACCGGGTTGTAGGAGCGCATCTGGAGCGTGCGCGGGTACTCGTAGGGGATCTTGACCTTGGGGTCCGTGACGTCCTTCGGGATGTCGACGACGACCGGCCCCGGACGCCCCGAGGTCGCGATGTAGAAGGCCTTGCGGATGACGGTCGCGAGGTCCCGCACGTCCTTGACGAGGAAGTTGTGCTTCACGCAGGGGCGGGTGATGCCGACCGTGTCGACCTCCTGGAAGGCATCGCTGCCGATCACCGGGGTCGGCACCTGGCCGGTCAGGATGACCATCGGGATCGAGTCCATGTAGGCCGTCGCGATGCCGGTGACCGCGTTGGTCGCACCGGGACCGGACGTCACCAGGCAGACGCCGCACTTGCCGGTCGCCCGGGCATAGCCGTCGGCCGCATGGGCCGCGCCCTGCTCGTGCCGGACCAGGATGTGCCGAACCTTGTCCTGATTGAACAAGGCATCGTAGATGTGGAGCACCGCACCGCCGGGGTAGCCGAAGACGAGTTCGACACCCTCGTCCTGCAACGCCCGCACGACGATCTCGCCACCGCTGAGTTCCACCGCCGCGACCTCCCGCCCGCTCCTGCCCCAAGGATATCCCCTGACAGGGCCGGACATTACGAAGACGTCAGAAAAGGGATTGACGTTACAAGAGAAGCGCCGCAGTGGTCAAGATTTTGCTCGCATGCGATCGCCGCGCGAATCCGCTCCGATCGTCGGGCACATGTGCCGGCGCGAGGTACCAGCGGACCCCGCCGGCGTCGTCTCCACCGGTAGGAGCCCGCTTGCGGGCGATCGGGGGCGGCGAGCCAGCCCCTACGACAGGGGGGCCTGGTCGCGAGGCCGCGCGCGGTCAGCCGTCTTGCGCCCCAGGGCGCCTGAGCAGGAACCGCCGCCCTACTCCGCCTCCGCCACCTTCGTCAGCGCGACGGCATTCATGCAGTAGCGCAGCCCGCTCGGCTCGGGTCCGTCGGGGAAGACGTGGCCGAGGTGCGCCCCGCAGCAGTTGCAGGTCGTCTCGACCCGCTGCATGCCGTAGGAATCGTCGCCATGGTAGGCGATCGCGTTCGCCTTGATCGGCTGCGTGAAGGACGGCCAGCCGGTGCCGGAGTCGAACTTGGTCCGCGAATCGAAGAGCAGCTCGCCGCAGCAGACGCAGGCGTAGCGGCCCGGCTCGAAGAGGCGGCACATCGAGGAACTGAAGGCCCGCTCCGTGCCCCGCTGGCGCGTCACCCGATACTGCTCGGGGGTCAGTTGGGCGCGCCACTCGGCATCGTCCTTCTCGACCGTGCGCTCCGCGGGCGGATTGCTATGCTCGAGGATGTGGATGATATCGCGCCAGGTGAGCATGGTCGGCACCTCGCCGGATCTGGATGCTGAAGGGCATCTCGAAGGATTCGAGGCGCCCGTGCGGGGCCGGATGCGTCTCGAAGGATCGCCACGACGGCGATTTCCCGAGGCGCCCTGAAGCGGGCTCGCCCGCGCGGGCCACCCGAGTCGTCCGGCCTAACCCGGAGATTGGGCGGCATCGCCGCGAAACCCAGCCCGCCCCGGCCGCCACCGGCCGTGCCGGGGCCGGAGGACGGTTGGAATCTCCTTGTTCCACCGACACATCCCCCAGAACGGATCGCAACGGTCCGGGCCCGACAACCCGTCGAGGCCGGTGCGAGGAGGCCACCACCGCGCCAGCGCCGCGCCGCTCGTGCCGGCGACCGGCGGTGCCCGGCGACCCCGACTGGGCCGCACAAGCAGGATCTCGACCTCGATAAAGGGTCTCCACGGGACGCTTCGCAGCTTCGACCCACCTTCCTGCCCGTCATGGAGGTATCGCACCGATGGCTACGACGCAGATACAGACCGACTTCGCGACAACCCGAGGCGCCGACTCGCCGCGCGCCATGGGGCGACGGCCGCCGCAGATCCTCGCGGACCTGATCGCCCCGACCGGCGTGCGCTTCAACGGCGACCAGCCCTGGGACATCCGCATCCATGACGACTCGGTCTACGCCCGGGCGCTGCGCCACGGCACGCTCGGCTTCGGCGAGGCCTACATGGACGGCGCCTGGGACAGCGAGCGCCTCGACGAGACCATCACCCGCCTGTTGAGCCACGACTTGGACACGCGCATCCACGGCGTCGCCAAGCTGCGCTTCGCCCTCGGCTGGCTGCGCGAGGTCCTCGTCAACCGCCAATCCAAGGCCCGGGCCTTCCAGGTCGGCGAGCACCACTACGATATCGGCAACGACGTCTACCGCGCGATGCTCGATTCGACGATGAGCTACAGCTGCGGCTACTGGGAGCAGGCCGTGGACCTCGAGCAGGCCCAGCAGGCCAAGCTCGCGCTGATCGCCCGCAAGCTCGAGCTCGAGCCCGGCCAGCGCGTGCTCGACATCGGCTGCGGCTGGGGCGGCCTGAGCCAGTACCTGGCGGCCCACCAGGGTGTCGAGGTGGTCGGCATCACGATCTCGCGCGAGCAGCAGCGCCTGGCCGAGGCGCGGTGCGCCGGCCTGCCGGTCGAGATCCGCCTCATGGATTATCGGGACCTGCCGCAACGGGATGGCACGGGGTTCGACCGCATCGTCTCGGTCGGCATGTTCGAACACGTCGGCCCGAAGAACTACCCGGCCTACTTCGCGACCGCCGCCCGGCTGCTGCGCGACGAGGGCCTCTTCCTGCTGCACACGATCGGCGCCTATCGCACGATGCCGACCCCGGACCCCTGGATCGACAGATACATCTTCCCGAACGGGCGGGTCCCGGCCGCCCAGCAGATCGCGCGGGCGATCGAACCCCATTTCCTCCTCGAGGACTGGCACAACTTCGGCCAGGACTACGATCGCACGCTGATGGCCTGGTGGCACAACTTCGATGCCGCCTGGCCGCAGCTACGCAGCGCCCGTTACGACGAGCGGTTCTACCGCATGTGGAAGTACTACCTGCTCAGCTGCGCCGGCATGTTCCGCGCCCGTCAGGGGCAACTCTGGCAGATCGTGCTGACGAAGCGCACCCATCGCTCGACCTACCGCTCGGTGCGCTGACGTCCGGCAACGCCGACCAAGCGGGCCGCCGGCCGGATCTCGGGGGACACGGCCGGCGACCCTGCATCCGGCGCCCGGCCGCTCAGCCGACGAGCTTGAGCAGAGACACCAGGCCGAGCGCGATCGTGAGGACGCCCACGGCCCCGCGGATCACCGACTCCGGCAGGCGCTGGACGGTCAGGGTCGCGATCGGCACCGACAGCAGCGCCCCCGCCGCGAGCGGCGTCGCGAGCGACCAGTCGAGCCCGCCGGCGAGGATCAGGAAGGCCGTCAGGCCGACCAGGCAGGTGAAGGCCTCGGCGACCGACGTGATCGCCACGGCATGCTTGGCCGGCATCCCCGAGATCACCTGCCCGGCCGTGACCAGCGGGCCGTAGCCGCCGCCCGAGAGCCCCTTGTTGAAGGCCGCGACCAGGCCGACGATGACGACGTTGATCGGCCGGTACGGGATGCGCCGACGCCGCGTCGCCAACGTGATGACGCCCATCGCGAGCACGATGATCACGATCGCGAGCGAGAACCAGAAGCGCGGAATCGAAACCGCGACCGTCACGGCGACGATCGCCCCGGCAGCGCTCAGCAGGATCAGCAACGCGGCAGTGCGCCGCGCCTGGACATCGCGCAACCAATCGACATTGCCGTCGCGATGATGGAGCACGCCGGCGGCGAGCCCGCTCAAGAGCTCGGAGAAGAGGACCGCCGGCACGATCTGCAGCGGCTCGAAGCCGGCGATCAGGAGCAGCGGCGTCAGGGTCGTGCCGTAACCCATGCCGAGGCTGGAGTCGATGTACTCGCAGAGCAGCGCCCCGAGGAACACGGCCAGGACGGTCAGCGCCGGCTGCCCCTCGAGGAGCCCCGGGATCGGCGTCCAATCGGGCCACACGACATTCAGGCCGAGCAGCAGCACGACCGTCGCGACCATCGCGAGCCACAGATTCAGGCGGCGACGGTGACTGGCGTAGAGGTTTCCAACGTTCAGAACGGCCTCGCGGACCATGATGGGCTCCAGTGGTGAGAGTGAGACGGGACGATCGCAGGATCGTCGTCCCCCGCTCACCAAGCCCCGTGCCACATTGCCCACCCGCCTACATCGAAAGGGAAAAACCGTCACGCGGCAACCGCGCCGGCCATCCTCGCACAACCAAACCGTGCTATATAACGGAAAATCCCGATCATTCGCGAGCATTCCCATCACGGGGCGCCCAGATGGACCGATTCCTGCCGTTGCTGCTGGAGGTCTGGCAGCAGGCCTGTCGCAACATCCGCATCGACACCTCGGCCGAGGCGATCGCCGCCGTCCTGGCGCGGCGCCTGCCGCTCGATCACCTCCTGATCCGCCAGCTCGATCCGGCCCGCACCCAGCTGACGACGCTGGCCTGGACCGGTCAGCACGTGCCGCCGAGCGCCACCGAGGCCGCGCCGCCGCCCACCGCCCCCGCGCCGCTGGCCGCCTGGTGCGCAGCCCGCGCCATCGTCCGCGGCCCGGCCGATGCCCTCGCCCGCCGCCTGCCGGGCCTCCTGCCCCCCGGCCTGCAGGGCGACGTCCTGGCCGGCGGCCTGGTCCTCGACGGCCAGGCGGTCGGCGCGGCCATCCTCGCCGCGGACCGCCCGGGCCGCTTCGCGCCGGAACACGAACCCATGCTCGCGGCGCTACTCGACCCGCTCGCCGTCGCGGTGCAGAACGACCGGTTGATCCGCGAACTCACGGCCCTGCGCGAGGCCGCCGAGGCCGACCGGGCGACGCTCCTCGCGCGACTCGGACGCCAGGACATCACCGACACCATCGTCGGCGCCGACGGCGGGCTGCGCGAGGTCATGCACCGAGTGGAGCTGGTCGCCCGGGCCGACACGCCGGTGCTGATCCTCGGCGAGACAGGCTCGGGCAAGGAGGTCGTGGCCCGCGCCATCCACGGTCGCTCGCCGCGCGCGAGCGGCCCCTTCCTGCGCGTGAACTGCGGCGCCATCGCGCCGGAGCTCGCCGACTCGGAGCTCTTCGGTCACGAGCGCGGCAGCTTCACCGGCGCCGCCGCCCAGCGCAAGGGCTGGTTCGAGCGCGCCGATGGCGGCACCCTGTTCCTCGACGAGATCGGCGAGCTGTCGCCGGCGATCCAGGTGCGGCTGCTGCGCATCCTCCAGGACGGGACCTTCCAGCGGGTCGGCGGCGAACGGCAACTGCGGGTCGATGTGCGCGTCGTCGCGGCCACCCACCGCGACCTGGCGGCCATGGTCGGGGCCGGGCAGTTCCGCGCCGACCTCTGGTATCGCATCAACGTCTTCCCGATCTACCTGCCGGCCCTGCGCGAGCGCCCCCAGGACATCCCGGCGATGGCGACGAGCTTCGCGCTGCGCGCCGCCGCGCGCCTCGGGCTGCCGCCGCGCCTGCCGACACCCGAGGACACGGAGCGGCTTATCGCCTACCCCTGGCCGGGCAACGTCCGCGAACTGGCCGCCGTCATCGAGCGCGCCGCGATCCTCGGCAACGGCCGCGCCCTGGAGATCCCGACGGCCCTCGGCGGCCATGCCGCGACCCCGGCCGCACCGACACCCGATCCCGCCGCAGCGCCCGCCCGGATCCCGACCCAGCGGCCCCAGGAGCACCACGACGAGACCCTCGACGAGGTCGTCCGCCGCCGCATCGAGGCGGCGCTCGCCGACTGCCTCGGCCGCATCGAGGGCCCCTTCGGCGCCGCCCGCCGGCTCGGCATCAACCCCCACACGCTGCGCGCCCGCATGCGCCGGCTGGGGATCGACTGGACCCGGTTCCGCCCGCCGCGTGCGTGACGGGCGGCGACTCCCCGCCAATGCGCCTTGACACGAACTCGAACCGTGTCAAGACTGCCGGTCCATGGCGCCCCGACGGCCCCACCGCGGCCTCGCGCGTCGCCCGATTCCACCATCCTCGATCCGGGAGCTTCAGATGAAAGGCTATGTCGTACAGCTCGAAGAGGCCACGACGACCAACACCGACTACCGCCGGGTCCTCTACACCGGCAAACACAGCCAGCTCGTGCTGATGAGCATCGAACCGGGCGACGAGATCGGCGAGGAGGTCCATCACCTCGATCAATTCATCCGGGTCGAGGCCGGTCAGGCCACCGTGACGCTCGACGGCGTCGCGCACCGCCTGGAAGACGACTGGGCCGTCATCATCCCGGCCGGCACGCGCCACAACGTGGTCAACTCCGGCGACCGCCCGCTCAAGCTCTACTCGGTGTATTCGCCGCCGGAACACAAGGACGGGACCGTGCACCCGACCAAGGCGGACGACGCGGAAGAGCATTTCGATGGCCTGACGACCGAATAGCCGCCGGCCAACGGGCGCAGGGGGCGGTACGCGCCCGGGCGACGCCGCACCCCCGGAGGCGGGAATGCCCGGCGCACCCACACGAGGATCGACCGTCAGGCCTTCAGGGCACCTTGAAAAATTCAAGGTGCCCGCGCGGGGCAAGGATGCCCCGGCATTTTCAGTCGCCTAAACGACTGAAAATGAAGCGAAGCGGAAATCGCATTTTCGCTTCGCGTCTTGAAAAATTGCCCGGATGGCAATTTTTCAAGGTCCCCTTCAGCCACCTCGGGGAGGACCGCCGAACGGGCCAGTCCCGAGAGACCACCTGCGGCGACCTGTTTTCCGCGGAAGCCACTATACTTCGCGGGCAGCGTCGAACGCGGAGGGCTGGCGGGGGGACGATGCGTCGGCGACCCGAACCGACGTGGCCACTCCCTGTCGCCGACGACCGCACGTGCCGCCATGCCTCGAGACGTCCGCCCGGATCGGGAGACCATGATGACCTCGACTCCGACGACCCACGCCCGCGAACAGGCCGGGCCGAACGCCCGGCGGGGCGAGGGAGACTCGGCCACCGAGGACGCCCGCAAGCGAGCGAACTTCACCGCATCGCGCACTGGGGCACCGCACGCCAAGGCACCGGACACCCTGCAGACGGACCAGGGCCGACGGCAGATCGCCGCCTTGGCGAGGCCCCGACGCGACCGCGCCAAGCCCTGACCGAGACGCCTCCAGGGTCATGGAACTGACGGCCTGCCTGATCCTGCCGATCGTTGGCGGCTTCTGGTTCCGATCGACCTGGAACGCGCCCGGTTACCGAGCGCCGCACGCATCCAGGCCATGGACCTGTCCCGCGCCAACCGGTCCGGGGTCACCCGCCCGCCGCGCGCGGCCCTCGCGCACCCCCGCCGCTTCGTGGACCCGCTACCGCCGGCGGCCGTCGCTCGACGCGTGCCACGCCGAGCGCAAGACGAGACCGACCTCGGTCGAATGGCATCCCCCGCTCGTCCTCGCGGCCCAGGAATGATTTGGACATGCCGAAGCAGCCAACCTATGACGATCTGAAGGAACAGATCGATCGCCTGAAAAGGGAGCTGGAAGGCCTGAATGGCAGACTCGAGCGATCGGTCGAGGTCCTCGAGGAGAGCGAGCGACGTTTCGCGACCATCTTCGACGCGTCGCCGGTGCCGACCGCGCTGGCCAGGCTCTCGGACAATCAGTTGGTCGATTTCAATCCGGCCATGATGGAACTGACGGGTTATTCGCGACCCGAGATCGTCGGCAAGTCGGCAAACGCCCTGAACCTGTACGCCGCCCCGGATACCAGACAACGACTGCTCGCCGAGTTGACGGCGAACGACAAGGTCAGCGGCTTCGAATTCCAGATCAGGACCCGGTCGGGGGAGCTTCGGGATCTGTTGTATTCCGGCGTGCTGATCCGCCTGGGCAATCAGCCGCACCTGGTCTCGATGGCCGTCGATATCACCGAGCGGAAGAGGATGGAGGCGGCGCTGATCGCCAGCGAGGAGACGCTGCGCCAACAGAAGGGGCTGCTGGAACGGACGGTACAGGAGCGCACCCAGGCGCTCAAAGAGAGCGAGAGACACTTTCGGCACCTGGCGAGCAGCGTCCCGGCCGCCTTCACGCGGGTCGACAACGCCGGTCGACACACCTTCGTCAACAAGACCTACGCGGCCTGGTGCGGCCTGCCCCCCGGCGAGATCGTCGGCAAGCACCTCCGGGAGGTATTGGGCGAGCGGGGCTGGGAGGTAGTCGAGGACGATGCCGAGGCCGCACTGGCCGGCAAGCGCCGCTCCTACGAGGCGGAGGTGCCCTGGCCCGACGGGGCGACGCGCTGGGTGCGGACCGAATGCGTCCCCGACTTCGATGAATGGGGAAGACAAACGGGCGTGTTCCTGTCGGCAACCGACATCACGGCCACGAAGCAGGCGGAACTCGCGATGCAACGCCTGCTGGAAGAGAACCGACTGCTCTCGGGACGCATCCTCGCGGTCCAGGAGGAGGAACGACGACACCTCGCGCGCGAACTGCACGACGAGATGGGGCAGAATCTGATCGCGCTCATGCTCCAGATCCGCCTCTTTCGCGACGGGCAGGAGGATTGGGAGGAGCGGCTCGCGCAGCTGACGAAGATCGAGCAGGTCACGGGACGGATGGCCGAATCGCTGAAGCAGGTCCTTGAACGGTTGCGGCCCCAGATCCTCGACCAATTGGGCCTCGTGACGGCGATTCGGGATGCCGTCGAGCAGTGGCGATGTCGCCACCGCGATATCGCCTGCGACCTCACGGTCACCGGTTCGTTCGACGCGATCGGCGAAGCCATCGCGATCGCGATCTACCGGATCGTGCAGGAGTGCCTGACCAATATCGAGAAACACGCCGCGGCGAGCCGGGTCGGCATCCAGCTGGAACGGACCCCACAGGGCGTGCGGCTCAGCGTGCGCGACGACGGTCGCGGCATCGACCTCGGCCGGAGCAAGAAGGGGATGGGGATGCTCGGCATGCGCGAGCGCGCCGAGTCCCTCCTGGGCCGATTCGAGGTGCGGAGCAGCCCAGGAGAAGGCGTGATGGTACGCGTGACCATCCCGCTTTTGGGCCCGCTTTCGGGATAGTCCCCTGGCAGCGCACCGTTGGCGGCCGAGGGATGGGATCGGTCACGGGGCCTCGTGGATCGCCATCCGGACGATCGTGGACGATCGGCGCACCCGCTCGAACGGATCGGGCAGGGGCACCGACGGTCGACCTCGCCGGGGCGGGGGAACGCAACGCCGACGCGGCCCTCCAACGAGGCCGCGCGCGCGACGCTCGGCACGGGCATGGTCGGGCGACGGACCTCATGGACCGGCCAGAACGACGAAGGGGCCGCCGGCGCACTGCCGACGACCCCTTCGTTCTGGGTCGGACGCCCTGCATCGAGTTTTGGCGTCCCCACGGGGATTCGAACCCCGGTTGCCGCCGTGAAAGGGCGGTGTCCTAGGCCTCTAGACGATGGGGACAGAATATCGACATCAAAAAAAACCGGTCGCGACGACCGGACTTATCGAAATTGGTGGAGCCAGGCGGGATCGAACCGCCGACCTCAACACTGCCAGTGTTGCGCTCTCCCAGCTGAGCTATGGCCCCGTCGAGTTAGAACGCGCATATTACGCACCGAGAGCGCCGATGTCCAGTCTTTTTTCGCGGCGCGAATGACCCTATAAGCCGTGCCGATCGGCACGCGGCGACGCCGCCTCTCCGGGCGCGTCGCTCCGCGACCGCCTGCCCCTTCCCACGGAGCATCCGATATGAAACGCATCCTGCTGTTCGTCGCAACCAACTTCGCCGTCCTGCTGGTCATCAGCATCGTCTTCAAGCTGCTCGGCCTCGAGGGCCTGCTCCAGGCCAACGGGGTCTATCTCGACTACGGCAGCGTGCTGGTCTACGCCGCCGTGATCGGCTTCTCAGGGTCGCTGATCTCGCTGTTCCTCTCCAAGACGATGGCGAAGCGTGCGATGGGGGTGCAGCTGATCGAGTCGCCCGCGACCCCCTACGAACGCTGGCTCGTCGAGACGGTCGCGCGCCTCGCCCAGGAGGCCGGCGTGGCAATGCCGGAGGTCGGGGTCTTCGAGTCCCCGCAGCCGAACGCCTTCGCGACCGGCTGGAACCGCAACGCCGCCCTGGTCGCCGTCAGCACGGGCCTGACGCAGCAGATGACCCGCGACGAGGTCGAGGCCGTGCTCGGCCACGAGATCAGCCACGTGGCCAATGGCGACATGGTCACGCTGACCCTGATCCAAGGGGTCGTCAACACCTTCGTCGTCTTCCTCTCGACCGTCATCGGCCACGTCGTCGACCGCGTCGTCTTCAAGACCGAACAGGGCCACGGGCCGGCCTATTTCATCGTCTCCATCGTCGCGCAGATCCTGCTCTCGATCCTCGCGACCATGATCGTCATGGGGTTCTCGCGCTATCGGGAATTCCGCGCCGACGCCGGCGGCGCCCGCCTCGCCGGGCGCGAGAAGATGATCGGCGCCCTGCGGGCGCTGCAGCGCCAGTACCAGCCCCAGGACCTCCCGGCCGGCGAGTTCGCCGCGTTCGGCATCTCGGGCAACATCGGCGAGGGCCTCAAGGCCCTGTTCATGAGCCACCCGCCGCTGGAGCGGCGCATCGCCGCGCTGCAAGGGGCCGGGCGCTGAGCGGCGCCGTCCCGCGCACCCGATGCGGGGCTCAGCCCCGCCGCCGATCCGCGCGCACGGCCCCGAGCAGCAGATAGGCGGCCAGCGCGAAGCCGCCGGTGCCGACGATGGTCAGCCCCTGCTCCACCCAGTGGACCGCGACCGTCTTCGGCTCGATCATCGCGATCGGCGGCAGCGCGAACACGACCAACAGGTTCCCGGCGAAGAGGCCCGCCGCGAGCCACTGACGGCGGGCGGCGGCCGCGCGGATCAGCAGGATGCCGACCGCCAGGTTGCCGAGCGTCGTCAGACCCATCAGCGGCAGGAACCAACCGCGGGGGATCTCGAGCCACCCGCTGCGCAGGGCCGCGAGCCCAAAGGCCAGGACGATCGCGGCGAGCGGCCCGAGCCAGGCCCACCGGTAACCGCCGAGGCGGCCGCACTCGCGCCGCCGCGCCGCCCAGAGGCCGCCGGCGACGAGGACGAAGCCCGGCCCGAGCAACGGGAAGAGGGCATTGGCGAGCCAGGCGAGGTCCTGGCCGCTCAGGACGAAGACGAGCTTCCAGGTCGCCTTGGCGAGGCCACCGAGGACGACCAGTACACCGCCGATCCACGCTAGCCAGCGTCGATCGGCGTCGAACGCCTGCACCAGGCGGGCGATGGAGACGAAGGCGAGCGCCGAGAACAGGCTCGGCAGGAAATTGACGAGGGCCAGGGCGAGCGGGAGGTCGGCCATCGAAGACTCCTGAGGCGGCATGGCAGAGGCAAGGCGCGGCTGACGCGGCGATTGTACCGGGACCCGCGCCTGGCCGCGGCCAGGGCGCTGCGCATTGTTTGCATGGATGTGCCCGATACTCGCGGCCAGGAGATGCGCCCATGACCTTTTCGATCCGCACCAAGCTCTTTCTGATCTTCTTGGTCGCCAGCGTCCTGGTGGCGACATCGATGCTCGGCTTCATGCACTGGTCCTTCCGCCAGGGGCTGACGGAGCTGGCCGAGACCCGCCAGCGCGACTATCTCGAAGAGGTCGCCCGGCGTCTCGCCGAGGTCTATCGCCGCGACGGCGGCTGGGATGCATTGCGCCGCGACAAGCGGCTCTGGGTCGCGATCCTCAAGGGTCGGCGCCACGGGCCGCCCGATGAACCGCCGGCGCCCCCGGGCGAGCGACGGCGCCCCCCGGCCCACCCGTCGCTCGATGGACACGCACACCGAGGCCGCCTGGCGGCCGACCCAGACGACCTCGGCATCTGGCCACCGGACGCGGCCCTGCGTCCGCTGCCCCCCGGCGCCCCACCGCCGCCGCTGGGGATGCGGCTGATGCTCATCGACGCCGACGACGGGATCGTCTGGGGCCGTCCCGCCCTGCTCGCCGAGACCCGGCGCTACCCGATCCGGGTCGACGGCGAGACGGTCGGCAGGCTGGCATTGCTGCCTGGCCCCATCATCTCGGAGTTCGAGGAGTTTCGCTTCCTGAAACGCCAGACGGAGGCGCTGCTCGTCATCGCCGCCGGGATGATCGCGCTCTCCGCCATGCTCGCGCTGGTCCTCGCCCGCCGCCTGACCCACCGGCTGTTCGCCTTTCAATCGGCCGCCCGGCAGCTCGCGGCCGGCGACTATGGCGCGCGGGTGACGGCCGCAGGCCACGACGAACTCGGGCGCCTCGGCGCCGACATCAATGCCCTGGCCGAGGCCCTGGAGCTCAACGAGCAGGCGCGCCGTCAGTGGGTCGCCGACATCTCCCACGAGCTGCGCACGCCGCTCGCGCTGCTGCGCGCCGAGCTCGAGGCCCTGCAGGACGGGGTGCGCCCGCTCGACCGCGACGCGATCGACTCGCTGCTCACCGACACGCTGCGACTCGGGCGGCTCGTCGACGACCTCTACGAGCTGTCGATGACAGATCTCGGCGCGCTCAGCTACCGCAAGGAACCCGTCGAGCCGGGCGCGATCATCGAGGCCGATGTGGAATCCTTTACCACCCGGTACGCAGCGGCCGGCCTGACACTGCACCTCGAGCGCCGCCTGGGCGCACCGGTCACGATGCTGGCCGACCCCCACCGTCTGTCGCAGCTGGTTCGCAACCTGTTGCAGAACAGCCTCCAGTACACGGATCCTGGCGGTGGTCTGACCGTCACCCTGCAGCGCGACGCGCAGGCGCTGATCTGCGACTTCGAAGACACGGCCCCCGGCGTCCCGGGCGAGGCGCTCGCCCACCTGTTCGACCGGCTCTACCGCGTCGACGCCTCGCGCAGCCGCCACACCGGCGGGGCCGGCCTGGGACTTGCGATCTGCCAGAATATCGTCGCGGCCCACGGCGGCACGATCCGCGCCCGGCCCGCCCGCGGCGGGGGCCTGTGGATCCGGATCCGCCTGCCGCTGCGCGGCTGACCCGCGCGCCCCCTGTCAACGCACGGACAGACCATGAGCGACACCATCCTGATCGTCGAAGACGAACAACGCCTGGCCCGGCTCCTCGCCGACTACCTCGAGGCCGCCGGCTACGCCACCGCCCACCTGGCCGACGGCGCCGAGGTCGTCGCACGGGTCCGCACCGACGAGCCGGCGCTGATCCTGCTCGACCTGATGCTGCCGGGCACCGACGGCCTGACCATCTGCCGCGAGGTCCGCGCCTTCAGCACCGTGCCCATCATCATGGCCACGGCGCGCGTCGAGGAGATCGACCGGCTGCTGGGTCTGGATCTCGGCGCCGACGACTACATCTGCAAGCCCTACAGCCCGCGCGAGGTCGTCGCACGGGTCAAGGCCGTGCTGCGCCGCGCGGGCAACGGTGCGGCCTCCCCGGGCGAGGGGCCGCTCGCGCTCGACGAGACGACGCTGCGGGTGCGCGCCGGCCGGCGCGAGGTCGAGCTGACCGCGGTCGAGTTCGCGCTGCTCGCGGCACTGCATGGCGCCCCGGGACGCATCTTCAGCCGCGACCGCCTGATGGACCGCATCTATCGAGACCACCGCGTCGTCTCCGACCGGACCATCGACAGTCATGTGAAGAAGCTCCGCCGCAAACTCGCCGAGATCCTCCCCGAGCAGGACCTGATCCATTCGGTCTACGGCGTCGGTTACCGCTACGAGGTACGACCGCCGGCCTGAACGCACCATGACATGTCAGGCCAGGACATCGAACGGCCTTGTGATCGACCCGCGCAATGACTATGCTGAGCGGCGCATCCGTCGATCGCAGGTCGGCGCGACCCGCGCGCTCGGCCATCGAGGGCGCGATCGGTGATGCCTCATTGTTTCACGCCACAATGCACCGTATCGCATTAAGGGGAGATAACGATATGAAACGACTGATGATTACGCTCGCCGCCACGACCCTGTTCGCGTCGGCAGCCTTCGCCGAGGAGCAGGCCGCAACGGAAGAGCAGGCCGCTGCGCCGGCCGAGGCCGCGGCCGTCAGTGATGCCGAGATGTACCCGAACGGCAAGGGCGCGGACTACACCAAGCCGAACTGGGGCGTCGAGAACATCATCGACCAGATCGATGGCAACCACAGCCTCGGGCCGAAGAAGCCGGACGACTACGGCTACAACTGAGAAGGCCCCAAGGGCGTCCCGTCGCGCGGGCGGATCGGCCGCCAGGCGGGACCCCTGACCGCCCGGGCACCCTCGGCGCCCGGCCCGATACCGCTCAGATCGGCGGCGCCGAGGGCGGGCAGGATCCTCGCCGGAGACCGCCCGACACCCCCGCGGCAAGACCTCTGACCCCGGTGCGCGAACGACCGACGGGCACGGAGGTCGGGACCGGCGTGACCGCTACGTCCCTTCACCCCAGCTCGATCCGCCCACCGCTGTCGGGATCGAAGAGCTGAACCGCCGCGGCGTCGATCCCGAGCGCCAACGCCTCCCCTTCGCGCACGCGACAGTCGCTCCCCAGGCGCGCCACCAGGCGCCGCCGATCGTGCTCGCCCGGCAGCCCCAACTCCTCGGCCAGGGCGCCGAGCCGCGCGCCATGCGGCGCCGCGACGTCGAAATGGACGAAGAGGTCCGCGCCGAGCCACTCGACGAGTTCGACCTGGGCGCGGAACCTCGCCCCCTCCCCGACGGTCGACGCGACCCGAAAGTGCTCGGGCCGGATGCCGGCGATCACCTCGCACGCCCCTGACCCACCGCGCGGCCCACCGGGCAGCGCCAGTTCCAACATCGGCAGCCGCAGGCGGTCGCCCGCGAGCGTCGCCGGCAACAGGTTCATCGCCGGCGCGCCGATGAAGCCGGCGACGAACAGGTTCGCCGGGTCCTGGTAGAGGTCGCGCGGCGTGCCGACCTGCTGGATGGCGCCGCGGCGCAGCACCGCGATCCGCTCGCCGAGCGTCAACGCCTCGGTCTGGTCGTGGGTGACATAGACGGTCGTCGTGCCGAGGCGCCGCTGGAGCCGGCCGAGCTCGGTGCGCATCTGCACCCGCAGCTTCGCATCCAGGTTCGAGAGCGGCTCATCGAGCAGGAAGGCGGCCGGCTGGCGCACGATCGCCCGACCCATCGCGACGCGCTGGCGCTGCCCGCCCGAGAGGGCCGCCGGCCTGCGCCCGAGCAGCTCGGTGAGCTCCAGGATCGCCGCCGCCTCCTCGACCCGCGCCGCGATCTCGGTCGCGGGGAGCCGCGCGAGCTTGAGCGGGAAGGCCATGTTCTCGCGCACCGTCATGTGCGGATAGATGGCATAGCTCTGAAAGACCATCGCCATGTTGCGGTCCTTCGGATCCTTCCCGGTGACGACCTCGCCGGCGACCCGCACCTCGCCAGCGCTCGGGCGCTCGAGGCCGACGATGATCTTCAGCAGCGTCGACTTGCCGCACCCCGACGGCCCGACCAGGACGAAGAACTCGCCGTCGCGGATCCTCAGGTCCGTCGGTTGCAGCGCCTGCGTGCCATCGGCGAAGCGCTTGGCGATCCCCTCGAGGACGATCTCGGCCATCGGCGTTACCCCTTCACCGCCCCGGCGGTGAGCCCGGCGACGATGCGCCGCTGAAAGACGAGGACGAGCAGCGTCACCGGCACCGTGACGACGACCGAGGCGGCGGCGATCGACCCGGTCGGCAGCTCGAAGCGCGAGCTGCCGGTGAAGAAGGCGATCGCCGCCGGCACGGTGCGCGCGGCGTTGGTCGAGGTCAGCGCGGCGGCGAACAGGAAGTCGTTCCAGGCGAAGATGAAGACCAGGATCGCAGCCGTGAAGACCCCGGGTGCGGCAAGCGGCGCGATCACGTAGCGGAAGGCCTGCAGCGGCGTCGCCCCATCGACCCGCGCCGCCTGGTCGAGGTCCCACGGGATCTCGCGGAAGTAGGCCGCCAGCGTCCAGATCGCGAGCGGCAGCGTGAAGGTCATGTAGGGCAGGATCAGACCGGGCCAGGTGTCGTAGAGGCCGATGCCGCGCCACAGCTCGAACAGCGGGCCGATGACGGCGACCGGCGGGAACATCGCGATCGCCAGCGCTGCGCCGAGCACCAGCGAACGCCCACGGAAGCGCAGCCGCACGATCGCGTAGGCGGCGAGCATCCCGAGCAGGACCGAGGCGAGGGTCGCGAGCGCCGCGATCCCGAGCGAGTTCAGCAGCGCGGCCGGGAACTGGGCGTCGGCGAAGATCGCCCGGTAGTGCTCCAGGCTCGGCGCGCGCGGCAGGAAGCGGCCGTCGCCGAGGGCGGCGGCCGGCTTCAGCGACAGCGCCAGGATCCAGGCGACCGGCAACAGCGCATAGCCGATCACGAGCAGCGCGCCGACGCGCCAGAACAATCGTTCGAGGATCCCCCGCTCGTTCATCGCGCCTCCCCCTCGCGGGACAGGCTCGCCCCTAGCCCCTTGACGAAGACGGCCGCGATGGCCAACACGCCGAGGAAGATCAGCACCGAGACCGCCGAGCCGAGACCGAGATTGAGCCGCGTCACCAGGGTCTGGTAGCCGATCAGCGAGACCGTCTCGGTGCCCTGGGCGCCACGGGTCTGGACGAAGACGGTATCGAAGATCCGGAAGGCGTCCAACGTGCGGAACAGCAGCGCGACCAGCAGGGTCGGGCGCAGCAGCGGCAGCTGGATGCGCCGAAAACGCTGCCAGGCGCTCGCCCCGTCGACCCGCGCGGCCTCGAGCAGCTCGCGCGGCACCAGCGTCAGCCCGGCGAGCAGCAGCAGGGCCATGAAGGGCGTCGTCTTCCAGACCTCGGTCAGGATGATGACGAGGAAGGCCGACCAGCGCTCGGTCAGCCAGGCGCGCTCGGTGCCGAACCAGGGATTGACGAAACCGGTCACCGGGTCGAAGGCGAACTTCCACGCGAGCGCCGCGACGACCGTGATGATCGCGTAGGGCACCAGCACCGAGGCGCGCAGGGTGCGGCGCAGGAACAGCACCCGGTGCATGACGAGGGCGAGCGCCAGGCCGAGGACGAGCTCCAACGCCACCGACGCGAGCGTGATGGTCAGGGTGTTGAACAGCGCACCCCACCAGACCTCCGAGGTCAGCACGCTCGCGTAGTTGGCGAGGCCGACGAAGACACGCTCGTCGGGGAAGCGCAGGTCGTAGCGGAACAGCGACAGCCAGACCGCGTAGGCGATTGGGTAGGCGGTCACCAGCAGCATCGCCAGCACCGCCGGCGTGCACAGCAGCCACCCCAGGCGCTCCTCGGCCGGATCGCGGCGGGTGGTCACAGGAGCCCCTCGGAGCGCAGCGCGCGGCCGAGGGCCTCGCGTAGCCGCTCGACGTCGCGCGCCGGGTCGATCGCCGAGGGCGGATGCAGGACCCGCCCGATCGCGAGCGAGACGTCGTTGTAGAGCGGCGTCTGCGGGCGCTGGACCGCGTCGCGCAGGGTCGCGCGCAAGAGGTCGGCGAACGGGAAGGTCGCGCGCACCGCGGGGTCGTCGTAGAGGGCCGCCAGCGTCGGCGGCAGCCCGCCGCGCCCCGCGGCCAGGCGCTGCCCGGGTGGGGCCGCGAGGCAGGCGGCGGCCTGCCGGGCCAGGTCCGGGTGGCGCGAGAAGGCGGCAACGCCGAGGTTGATGCCGCCGATCGCGACCCGGCTCGGACGGTCCGGCGCGACGCCCGGCCAGCGCGCCCAGCCCATGGCCTCGGCCACGGCCGGGGCGTTGGCGCGGGCGCTCGGCCAGACGTAGGTGTAATTGACCATGAAGGACGAGCCGCCGGCCTCGAAGGCGAGGCGGCACTGGTCCTCGCGGGCGCTCGCGAGCCCCGGGGCGGAGGCCGGGGAGTCGGCGAGGCGGCGCATGACCCGCAGTGCCTCGCGGGTCGGCCCGGTCGCGAGCGAGACCGACCGGCCATCCTCGGAGAGGACGGCCCCGCCGGCCGAGGCGAGCAGCGAGACGAAGAAGACGGTCAGCCCCTCGTAGCGCTCGCCCTGGGCCTGGATCGTCCCGTCGGACCCGAGGGCCTCGGCGGTCTGGATCATGGCGTCCCAGGTCGGCGGCGGCGCGGCGACCCGGTCGGTGCGGTACCAGAGGAGCTGGGTGTTGGTCGTGAACGGGATGGCCCAGAGCCGCCCCTCGTAGGTCGCGCTCGCGACCGTCGCCGCGATCCGCCCGGCGCGCACGCGCTGCGCCGTCTCCTCGGGCCAGGGTAGGATCCAGCGGGCCGCGGCGAACTCGGCGGTCCAGATGACGTCCATCCCGATCAGATCGATCGCCCGATCGCCGGCGGCGAGGCGGCGCACCAGCTGTTCGCGCTGCTGGTCGGCGTCCGCCGGCAGCGGCCGCAGCGCGATGCGGTAGGCCCCGTGCGAGGCCGCCGCGCAACGCCGGGCCGCCTCGGCGAAGGCCCCGGACGGCTCGTCGAAGACGTACCAGGCGAGCACCGGCGGCCCGGACGCCCGGTCCTCGCCGCCGCAGCCGAGCAGCGCCAGGCCGGCCAACGCCGCCGCGAGCCAGCGCCCGCCCCCGCCTCTGCACCTACCGAATCCGGGCATCGCCCCCCCCTATCGGCCGTCGACCCTCGTCCCTATTGTGGCAGCGCCGCCACCTCTTCGTCGAAGCGGTTGGCGGCGCGGAAACGCACCGCCTCGCGCAGCAGCACCAACCGCGCCCGTTCCTCGCCCCAGGTCGCGGCCAACCCCGGCGCCCCCCCGTGCGCCTCGCCCCAGACGCGCCAGAGCAGGGCGGCGTTCTCCCAATAGGCGGCCGCGATGTAGCGTCCGTCCGGGCTGAAGACGGCGTCGGCGACGCCCCCGAGGGCGGCGCCGAGGACCAGGAACGACGACTCGGGCGCCTCACGCCCCCCCGGCGGGTTGCGCCACAGCCGCACCTGGCCGTCGCGCGAGGCGGTCAGGAGCCAGGCACCGTCGGGGCTGAAGGCGGCCCGGTAGATGCGGTCCTGGTGGCCGGCGAGGGTCGCCACCCGGGTGCCATCGCGGCGCCACAGACGCGCGGTGCCGTCGAGCGAGGCGGTGACCAGGCGCTCGCCATTCGGTGCGAAGCCGACGCTGTAGACGGTGCCCTCGTGCCCCTCCAGAGACGCGAGCGGCTCGCAGCCGTCCGCGGCGATCCGCACGAGGGCCGCCCGGCCGCCCTCGCTGGCGCTCGCGAGCAACCCGCCATCCGGGGCCAAGGCCAGGTCGAGGACCGGCGCGCGGTGCGGCGCGAGCCCGCAGAGCGACGACCAGGTGCCATCGCCCGCACGGCGCCAGACGCGGACGCGCCCGGCATCGTCGCCAGCCGCGACCAGGGCCCCGCCTTGGCCGTCGGCGCCGATGGCCAAGGCCTGGACGGGGGCGCCGTGCGCCGCGGCGAAGACCTCCGGAGCGAGCGCGCGACAGGCCGCCGGGTCCCACAGCCGCAGCGGGCGCTCGGGGTCGCCCGAGGCGGTCACGAGCCAGTCGCCCCCCGGGCCGAACTGCGCCTGATGGACCCAGGGTTTCGCCGCGCCGGCGCCGACCTCGAGCACGCAGGTCCGCCCATCGACCAGGTCCCAGACCCGCGCGGTGCCGTCGAAGGCCGCCGTCGCGAGCCGCCGGCCGTCGGGCGCGAATTGCGCGCGGCGCACCCGTTCGGTGTGCCCTGCGAGGGCGACGACCCGCTGCGGCGGCGCGCCGTCGCCGCGGCGGTCATAACGCCAGACACCGACCGTGCCGTCGAAGGCCGCGCTCGCGACCAGCAGGGCCTCGCCGTGCGGCGCCAGCGCCGCGGGGGCGTCGGCGACGGCGACCGACCAGACGTGGTCCTCGTGGGCGAGACGGTACGCGAGGCGCGAGAGCGGCGCGACGCCCCACAGCCGCGCCGTGCCGCCGGCCGCCGAATAGGTCATCACGCGCCGCCCGTCGGTGCTGAAGGCCGCCCCGCTGACGGCCGCATTGTGACTGTAGACGGCCTGCTCGCGACCGGTATCCAGGCCCCAAAGACGGGCGGTCTTGTCGAGCGAGGCGGTCAGGACCAGCGGCTCGCGCCCCGGCGGGGCGACGATGCGCACCAGGTCGGCGCTGAGGCCGTGGTGCCCCAACACATCCGCGCTCGCGGTCCGCGCGAGGTCCCAGCGCACGACCTGACCGTCGTCGTCGACGGCGACCAGAAAGCGCCCGTCCGGGGCGAAGGCGACATCGCGCACGCCGCTCTTGTGCAGCGCGATGGTGCGCCCATCGCGGCGGATCTCGGCCAGTTCGGTCAACCGGGTGCCGTCGCGGCGGTAGACCCGCGTGCGGTCGTCGGCGCAGGCCAGCGCGATGCGCTCCCCGGCGGCGTCGAAGACGGCCCGGTTGATCGGCCGCCCGAGCGGCCCGTCGCCGGGCAGGGCCAGGAGTTCGCGGCCATCGGCCCGCGCGAGGAGCCGCGCCCGCCCATCGCGCGAGGCCGTGAGGAGCGCGTCGCCGTCGGGGGCGAAGACCAGGCTGCGGATCTCCTGCTCGTGGACGGGGCGATCGAAGACGACCCGCCCCGGGGTCGCGAGATCGACGAGGCAGACCTGCCCGCCATCGGCCCCATGGGTAACGGCCAGGAAGCGACCGCTTGGATCGACGGCCGTCAGGCTCGCGGCCGTGCTCGGGCACGGATAGTCGGGGGCGGCATCGGCGGCCGCCGGCAGTCGCCACAGACCGCCCTCGCCGAGGCCGACCAGGACCGCCCCCTCGCCCGGGGCGCTGGCGGGGCCGGCGAGGCGCACCTGGTGCAGGGGCGCCGCCGGCGTCGCCAGGACCTCGGCGGGGACGAACCGGTCGTCGGCGAGTCGCCACAGTTGCACGCCGCCGCCCCCGCCACCGGAGGGCAGGCCGCGAGGCAGCAGGGTCGCGAGGCGCGTGCCATCGGCGCTGAAGGCCGGCGGCCCGTCCCCGGCCGGGGCCATCGCGATCAGGCGTTTGGCCGTGAAGGCGCGGCTCAGCGTGTCGAGCGCGGCGTCGGGCAGGTACGGCCCGGCATCGAGGGCCAGGCGCACGGCGCGGGGAGTGTTGCCCTGGCCGATCGCGAGATCCGCCTCGTTGAGCAGGCTGCGCTGAAGATTGAGGGTCGCGACCCGGTTGGCCTCCCACGCGCGTAGCGCCGCCCCGGTCGCGACCACGAGCAGCGCGAAGAGCGTCACGGCGAGGCCCCGGAAGGCCCAGTTGCGTCGCCGCTTGAAGCGCAGGTGGCGCGCCGAGTGGTCGAGTAGCTCGGCCTCGATCGGCTCGAGCTCCGGGCGCATGTCCTCGAACAGCGGCCGCGCCAGGGCGTAGCCGGCCTCGCCGAGGAGGTACTCGCGATTGTAGTCGGTGCGCCGCCACAACAGGGCCTGGCGCGTGAGCTGGGCGCGCAGCTGCAGGACGCGACGGTTGGCGGGCTGCGCCAGCCAGTCGCGCACCGGCCCCCAATCGGCGAGGAGCCGAGGGTGGGTGAAGGTCGCGGTCGCCCGCAGCCGTTCCCAGTGGGGCGCATCGGCCTCGTCCTCGCCCGCCACCGCGTTCGCACGGGCGACGACGGCGACCTCGGTCACCGGACGCGCGGCCGGCCGCCGACCCCACCCGACCCGCCCGTCGCGCAGGATCTGACGGAGGTAGGCGCCGAGACTGTAGTCGGCGGGCGGACAGGCGCCCCCACCGTCGCCCGGATCCGCCTGCCCGTCGGCGGCGACCAACCGCGCCTCGATCAGGGCCGCGAGGAGTCGCGCGCAGGCGGGGTCCGCGGCGAGGGTCGCGAGATCGCCCGTGCGGCGGGTCGGGCGCTGCTCGGCGGCGCCCTCGAGGCTGATCAGCCCGCGGCACAGCCGCGGCAGGGTCGCGCGGGCCGCCTCGTCGAGGCCGGCCCAGACGGCATCGGCCCGGGCGATCGTCACCCCGAGCAGACCGCCGGCGGCGCGGTAGGCGGCGAGACTCAAGGGGCCGTCGGCGGGTCGGCCGTCCTCGCCACGGGCGACGTAGAGCCGCTCGAGGGCGAGCTGCAACAGCGGCGGCCAGTGCTCGAGGCGACCCGCCTCGGCCTCGAGCAGGTCGACGACGCCGCGCCCGGCGCCGGGCTCATCGCCCTCGTAATCGAGCCCGGCGACCCGCGCCGGGATCTGGATCACCTGGCGGATGCGCCCGGCCGGCGGCGGCCCGAGCCGGTAGATGGCCGCCGCATCGAGCCGCTCGGCCAATGGCGCGAATTCGGCCAGCCGGGGCAGGCGATCGCTGCGCAGGCCGGCGAGGACCCAAACGTCCTCGCGCTCGGCGAGCGCCGCCAGGGCGCGCGCCGCCGCCCCGCCGGTACCGGCCTCGATGAGCCCCTCGAGCGGATCGGCGAGGATCGCGAGCAGCAGGCGATCGCCGCTGCCGCCGCTCTCGAGCGCCCTGAGGCGCGCCTGGCGGACCAGCGCGGCCGCGACCTGGCGGGCGGCCGTCGTCGGATCGGCGGCGAGCAGCCGGACCAGGTCCGCCGCCCCGACCCCAAGCTCGGCCAGGGCCGCGCCGAGGCAATCCTGGGCCGCTAGCCCGGCGGCCAACGCGGTGAGCGGCGAGCGACCGGCGACCGGCTCGAGCAGGCACCAGCGGCAGCCGGCGACGCCCTCGATCAGGAACGGCCGCGCCAGGGCCGCGAGCAGACCGGCGCGCAGCAACGAGGTCTTGCCGCAGCCGCTCGGACCGGTGACGACCAGCAGGCGGCGCCCGCCGCCGGCGCCCGCGGCGATGCGGTGGACGAGGTCGCGCGTCTCGCGCTCGCGCCCGGTGAAGATGCGCTCGTCGGCGACCTCGAACGGCGCCCCGGCACGAAACGGGCTGCCCCGCCAGGCGGGGCGGCCGGTGCCGCGCCGCTCGACGCCGATGCGCCGGTTCAGGAGCCGGCGCAGCTGGGTCTCGACGAGTTCGCGAAAGGCGGCATCGCTGGCGAAGGTGCGGAAGGCACGCCGGAAGGTGCGGTCCTCGTTGAAGAAGTGGCGCGCGAAGAAGGCCTCCAACCGCAGCCGGTCCTCCAGCGCCGCCTGGGTGGCCTGCGGATTGGTGATGTCGACCAGACGCGGACTGGTCTTCTTGAAGACCAGCACCTCGGGGCGCCCGCGCCGGTCGGAGGCCTCGACGGCGCTGACGAATTCCCACTCGGTCCCCGTCATCCCCTGGTAGGGGTCCTCGGGCAACGGGGTGCCGAGGCGGGTCCAGAGGACGACGAGGACGATGTCGCAGTCGGCCGGGCGCAGCAGGCCGGCCTGGAAGGTCCGGTCGGCGGTCAGGGCCTCCTGCTCCCAGAGGATCGGCTCGAGCGCGAAATAGGGCAGGTATTCCTGGGCCAACTGCTCGATGATGTCGCGCACCAGCGCCCGCTCGTGGTCGACGTCGGACGGGGAGGAGACGAAGATGCGCACCCGTGTGTCGGTCATCGCTTCGGTCATTGTGGGAAGCGGCAGTTGGAGGGCCTTCAGCCAGGAGCCGATCGCAGACCGCACGCCGCGACCGGGATCGACGGCCGTTTCCGCGATCCTGGCTTCGATCATCGCCGGCGCCCTCGGCGACCCGGCCGGATCGGTGCCAGCGCCAGGGGCCGCACGCCCGGACAGCTGTCCGGCACTCTAGCACGGGCCGGGGCACCCTGCGCGGCGGTCGCCGAACCCGGCCCGGGCGCGTTACAATTCGAGATCGTCGGCCCGCCGTTGGCCGACCTCGATGTGAGCCCATGTGAGGAGGAACCGAGTCATGTTCCACCAGGAGACGCACGACGGCGAACGCATCGAGGGGCTCATCATCGAGGCCTTGCAGGAGATCCTGACCGGCCAGGACGCCGAGCGTTTCATCGCCTGGGCGCAGCGCCGGGTACCCGAGGTCCTGCGGCTCGGCGAGGCGCCGCTGAGCGCCGCCGAGATCCGCCGCGTCGCGACCCTGCTCGCCGCCGCGATCTGGCGCGCCACCCCGCGCCCGGATCGCGACTTCCAGACCGTCCCGCTGCTCGCGCGCGAGGATGCCCCCTGCCCCTGCGGCTCGGAGGAACCCTTCGAGGCCTGCTGCGGGCGCACCGACGAACTCCCGGACCTCTCCAGCGACGTCATCTGGGAACTGCTGCTCGCCGAACTCTCGGAGCGAGAACTGCAGCGCGCGCTGGCCCTCGCCGTCGTCCCGGACCACCTCCAGGCCAAGGTCGCCGAGCGCTGGCTCGAGCTCGACCACCCGTTGCGCGCGGTCGCCCTGCTCGAGGCGCTGCTCGGCCAGCCCGACGCCGCGCACGCCGAGCTAGCCCTCGAGGTGCTCTGCGACGCCTACGACCGCCTCGACCACTGGAAGAAGAAGCGGGCCTTCCTGACCCGCATGACGCGCAGCGACGAGCGGACCCTGCGCGGCGCCGCCTGGCGCCGGCTGAGCGCCGGGCGCCTCGACGAGGGCGACTTCGCCGCCGCCCACGAGGCGTTCGTCCAGGCGCTGCGCCAGACGCCCGACGACCCAGCGCTCGCGTTCCTGGAGATCGCACTGCTCACGGCCCAGCACCGCGATGAGGAGGCCCGCCGGCGGGCTGAGCTGTGGCGCTATCGCCTGGTGCGCAACGGCCTCGACGACGAGGACATCCTGACCTTCCTCGGGCAGGCCGCCGCCGATCCCCAGGAGGCCCTGATGACGAGTCAGCGACCGGTCCTCGACCCGGCGCTGATCCGCCTCCACGACTGGCTGCGGACGATCGCCACGCGGCCGGTGCCGCGCCACCGGCTGACGCCTCTGCCCCTCGGCCAGGACGAGGCGCCGAGCGGCCAGCTCGAGCTCTTCAGCCCCGATGAGGTCCCGGCGCGCCGCCGACCCTACGAGCTCCCCGGCACCGAGGCGCAGCTGCGCCCGGGCGCCGGCCTGTCCCGCCTGGAGACCGCCTGGCACCAGGTCTTCAAGGCCGCCAAGCCCTTCTCGACCGACCTGGCGCCGGCCGACGACGAACACGCCTGGATCGGCGGCGACTGGCTCGAATTCCTCGCCCATCACCCGGAGGCCGGCGATAGCCTCGACGTCCTCGACGACCTCGCGACCGCGATCTTCTCGCACCCCGAGAGCGCCCTGCCCTGGGTCGTGCGGGCCCTGCTGCCACCGCTGCTGGAGCGCGCCGCCGCGATCGTCGAAAAGGCCGTACCGCGGGCCTCTTCGCGCACCATCCCATGGCGCGCCGCGCGCAACCAGCCAGCGCTGCGGCTCCTCTTTCGCCACTACCTCTACCTGATCGAGGCCGACCGGCCGGGTCGCGCGACGGCGGTGCTGGAGGACCTGTTGCGCCTGAACCCGCGCGACAACCATGGCGTGCGGGCCGACCTGATGAACCACTACCTGCGCGAGCGCCGCGACGACGAGGCCCTGGAGCTCGCCCGACGCTTCCCCGACGACCGGCTCGCCGATCTGATCTACGGCGAGGTACTCGCCCTCTACCGGCTCGGCGAGCCGGAGCGGGCCGCCCAGGCCCTGGACCTGGCCGTCGGCCGGCTGCCGTCGATCCCGGCCTACCTGACGCGCCAGCGCATCAAGCCGCCACAGCCGCCGCGCTGGCCGAGCGCGCCGAGCGGCGAGGTCCAGGCCTGGCTCTATCGCGAGGCGATGCGCGACGTCTGGGCCGCCGAACCCGGCATTCTCGCCTGGCTCAAGCGACTCACGGCCTGACGGGGCCACAGACGCACGGCAGAGGCGAAGAACGCGACCAGCTCAACCCCAGTCAACCGTCGGAGGGCCGACCATGGATCCGCGCTTCAACGTCGTCTACTGCGGTGAGCTGCAACCGCAGGTCCGCGCCCAGGCGGCCGTGACGGGCTTCGCAGCCCGCTTCGGGATCCCCGAGGACCGGGCGCGGCGCCTGCTTCTCGACGGCCAGGAGCATGTGCTGAAGAGGGATGTCGACGCCGAGACCGCCGAGTCCTTCCGCGGCGCCCTCGAGGAGATCGGGCTGGTCGTACGTCTGGTGGCGCTCGGGCCGCGCCCTCTCGACCTCGAGCTGGTGCCCAAGGACCCGCGGGCGCACGAGGCGCCGCCGGCCGGGGCGCTGGCGCCCCGCCAGGGTGCCGGCGTCATCCTGACCAAGGCGACGCCGCCCTTGCCAAACAGCGACGATCCGCCTCACCCGGGCCACGCGCCGACGCCGGCCGACACGGCCCCGACCGCCCCCCACGCGCGCGGTCCCCGCGCCGGCTGGGACTGGATCGTGCGCGGCTTCTGGCACTTCAAACGGGACCCCTGGCCCTGGATCGGGGCCGTGCTGCTCCTCTACGTCCTCACGATCGCCGTCGGCCTGGTGCCGCTGGTCGGGGGCATCGCCAGCACCCTCCTCGGACCCATGCTCACCGGCGGCCTGATGATCGGGGCGCAGGATCAGGAGCGCGGCGAGCCCCTGCGCCTGGAGCACCTCTTCGCGGGCCTCTACGAGCGGGCCGGGCAGCTGGCCTTGATCGGCGTCATCTATCTGGTGGGCGGTCTCGTGATCGCGCTCATCGTCGGCCTCCTGATGAGCGGCTCGCTGTTCGTCACCGCCGCATCGCTGCCGCCCGGCACCGTCGCCGGCGCGGACCCGGGGCAGGTGCTGCCGATGATCACCCCGGCACTGCTGCTGCCGCTGTTGGTCGCGATGCTGCTCGCGATCCCGCTGGCGATGGCCCTCTTCCTCGCCCCGCCACTGGTCGCGATCGACGGGATGAAGGCCGTCGCCGCGATGCGCCTGAGCTTCCGCGGCTGCCTGAAGAACATCCTGCCGCTGCTGCTCTACGGCTTGATCGCGACCGCCCTCCTCGTCATCGGCTCGCTCCCGTTGCTGCTCGGGTTGCTGGTCGTGATGCCCATCCTGATGGCCTCGCTCTACGCGGCCTACCGCGACATCTACTTCGACACCGGCTGGCGGACCGCCGAGGCCGGGGGCCTCGACTCGTGACGACGGAACCTGTTTTTTCAATAGCGGGATGCGCTTTGCTTTCCCGACCCGATCGACGCTGAGCGCCTGCCGCATGGCCGGGGCGGCGCATCAGGCCGCCGCCGTCTCCTCGCGCACGACCGCGACGAGGGCCTCGCAGAGGGTCGCGAGCTGGGCGTCGCTGACGACGTACGGCGGCATCAGGTAGACGAGGCGCCCGAACGGGCGAACCCACACCCCGCGCTCGACGAAGCGGCGCTGGACGCGGCGCATGACGACCGGCCGCGCGAGCTCGACGACGCCGATCGCGCCGAGCACGCGCACGTCGGCGACCCCGGGCAGGTCGCGGCACGGGGCGAGGCCGGCGGTCAGGCCCCGCTCGATGCGGCGGATCTCGCCCGACCAGTCCTGACCGAGGAGCAGATCGATGCTCGCGTTGGCGACGGCGCAGGCGAGCGGGTTGCCCATGAAGGTCGGCCCGTGCATGAAGACCCCGGGCTCGCCGGAGGAGATGGCGCGCGCGACCTCGCCGGTCGCGAGCGTCGCGGCGAGGGTCATGTAACCGCCGGTCAAGGCCTTGCCGACGGTCATGATGTCCGGCGCGATGCCGGCGTGTTCGCAGGCGAACAGGCGCCCGGTGCGCCCGAAGCCGGTCGCGATCTCATCGGCGATCAAGAGCAGGCCCCAGCGGTCGCAGAGGGCCCGCGCCTCGACCAGGTAGTCGGCCGAATAGAAGCGCATCCCCCCGGCCCCCTGGACGATCGGCTCCAGGATCAGCGCCGCGAGCTCCTCGTGATGGGCCTCGAGCAGGGCCTCCAGCGCAGCGCCGTCCGGCGCCTCGCCGGGCTCGCCGAAGCGGCTCGCCGGGGCCGGCGCGAACAGCTGCTGGGGCAGGAGGCCGCGGAACAGGGTGTGCATGCCGGTGACCGGGTCGCAGACCGACATGGCCCCGAGCGTGTCGCCGTGGTAACCGTGGCGGATCGTCGCCAGGCGCTGCTTGCGCGGGCGGCCACGGGCGTGCCAGTACTGGATCGCCATCTTGATCGCGACCTCGACCGAGACCGACCCGGAATCGCAAAGGAAGACGTGCTGGAGCGGCTCCGGCGTCAACGCGACGAGCCGCTCGATCAGCTCGACGGCCGGGGCATGGGTCAGCCCCCCGAACATGACGTGGGCCATCTGCCCGAGCTGCCCCTCGATCGCCCGATTCAGGACCGGGTGGCCATAGCCATGGATCACGCACCACCAGGAGGCCATGCCGTCGATCAGGACCCGCCCGTCGACCAGCTCGATCAGGCAACCCTGGGCGCGGCGCACCGGATAGACGGGGTCCTGATCGAGTGTCGCGGTGTAGGGGTGCCAGGCGTGGGCCGCGTCGCGGGCGGCCAGGTCGAGCGTATCGGCCATCGGCGGATCCTCCGTTGGGCAGGTCTGACGCCCCATGGTAGCGCGAGCGCGGGCCGGCGATGGGGCCGCCGCACCGCCCGGCGCACCCGAACGGCAGGGATTTTCGCTCGCTTCGCCCTCCCGTCCTTCACACAACTGCTTTACCATCCGTCCCGAGCCCGCGGGGTCGGCCCCCCGATGCCGGTCCCGCGGGGCGCTCGCGAGCCGCTCCGGCCCCACCGACTGGCCGAGGCGCCCCATGGCGCGCCCGCCCACCCCTCGATGCTGGTCCAGGAATAGAGGTCATGGCCATCAAGCCCCCCAAGAACGACACGCCTGCCACCCCGCCGCGCCTGGAGCCGAAGCTCGGGGCCGAGGACACCGAAGCGGCGCCCGCGCCGCAGCGTGCGCCCGACCCACAGGCCGCGGCGAGCGCCGAGGCCGTGGCCGAGACCCCTGCCAAACCGACCGAGCGGTCGCCGGCAGACAACGCCGCCACCCCACGCAGCATACCGGCCGCAACCGAGCGATCCGCCCCGACGCGCGCGCTCGCACGGCCATCCGCCGGCGAGGCGCCCGAGGCGGCACCGGCGAGCGGGCCAGCCCCCACGGCCCGTCCGATGCCGACGGCACCACGGCCAGCCCCCACCGCAGCCCCGGCCAAGACCGAACCGACGGCACCGGCGCCACCGGCGCCCGAACGGCCACCGCAAGCGGGCGAACCGACCACGGCCGTCCGGGCCGGCCCGACGACCGACGGCACGCCCGGCGTCGCACCCGACACGCCGCCCCCGGCGCCGAGCTACCCGTCGCGCCAGAGCCTCTTCATCGTCCAGATCGCCCCCGAGATGGCGCCGGTCGCCAAGGTCGGCGGCCTCGCCGACGTCGTCTTCGGCCTCACCCGCGAACTGGCGATCCGCGGCAATCACGTCGAGGTCATCCTGCCGAAGTACGCGACGCTGCGCTACGACCACATCTTCGAGCTGCACGAGGTCTGCCACGACCTGTGGGTGCCCTGGTACGAGGCGGCGATCCACTGCACCGTCTATTTCGGGTTCGTCCATGGCCGCAAGTGCTTCTTCATCGAACCCCACTCGCGGGACGACTTCTTCAGCCGCGGCAGCATCTACGGCTTCCCCGACGACGTCCTGCGCTACGCCTTCTTCTCGCGCGCGGCGATGGAGTTCCTGTGGCGCGCCGGCAAGCACCCGGACATCATCCACTGCCACGACTGGCAGACGGCGCTGGTGCCCGTGTTCCTCTACGAGATCTATCAGCGCCTCGGGATGAACCACCCGCGGGTCTGCCTGACGATCCACAACTTCGCCCACCAGGGCCTGACCGGCGGCGAGCTGCTGCGCGCGACCGGCCTGCATCAACCGGAACGCTACTTCGACTACCACCGCCTGCGCGACAACCGCCACCCCAACGCGCTGAACCTGCTCAAGGGCGGCGTCGTCTACGCCAACTTCGTCACGACCGTCTCGCCACGCTACGCCGCCGAGACCAAGGACCAGGGCCAGGGCTTCGGCCTCGAACCGACCCTGCACATGCACCAGGTCAAGTACGGCGGCGTCGTCAACGGGATCGACTACGACGTCTGGAACCCCGAGATCGACCAACACATCCCGGTGCGCTACGGCCTCGACACGATCGACGGCAAGTACGACAACAAGCGCGCGCTGCGCCACCGCCTGATGCTCGCCGACAACGAAAAGCCGATGGTCGCCTTCATCGGCCGACTCGACCCGCAGAAGGGCCTGGATCTGGTGCGCCACGCGATCTTCTACACCCTCGAGCGCGGCGGCCAGTTCGTGCTGCTCGGCTCCAGCCCCGACCCGGGCATCAACGCCGACTTCTGGGGCCTCAAGCGGATGCTCAACGACAGCCCCGACTGCCACCTGGAGATCGGCTTCGACGAGGACCTTTCGCACCTGATCTACGCCGGGGCCGACATGATGCTGGTGCCGAGCCGCTTCGAGCCCTGCGGTCTGACCCAGCTCATCGCGCTGCGCTACGGCACCATCCCGATCGTGCGCGCGGTCGGCGGTCTGGCCGACACCGTCTTCGACAAGGACCACTCCTCCCGCCCGCTGCACGAGCGCAACGGCTACGTCTTCGAACACTACGACCAGGCCGGGTTGGAATCGGCGCTGGGGCGGGGTCTCGCCTGCTACCACCAGTACCCCGAGCACTTCCGTGAGCTGATGAAGAACGCAATGCGCGCCGACTACTCGTGGAATCGCCCCGGCCAGGACTACCTCAACATCTACGACTACATCCGCGACAAATAGCCGCCCCCGCCTCGGCCGCCGCCGACCGGGCCGACGCATGACCAGAACGCAACCGACGCCAGGAATCGATCGCCGACGATGAGAATCTACAATCTGTTCCCGCTGCTCGCCGGGCGCCTGCCGCACTGGACCCCGCACCTGGAGCGCGCCGCGGGGTTGGGCTTCGATTGGGTCTTCGTAAACCCGATCCAGCCCCCGGGCGAGTCGGGCAGCCTCTACTCGATCGCCGACTACTTCGCGATCAACCCGGCCCTGCTCGCACCGCACGCGGCACAGTCGCCGGAGGATCAGGTCCGCGCGATGGCCGCGCAGGCCGAACGGCTCGGCCTGCGCCTGATGGTCGACCTGGTCGTCAACCACTGCGCCCACGACGCACCGCTGGTGCGCGAGCACCCGGAGTGGTTCGTCCGCGACGGCGACAGCGTGGCCCATCCCTACTGCGTCGAGGCCGACGGACGCAAGGTCGTCTGGGGCGACCTCGCCCAGTTCGACCACCACCACAGCCCGGATGCCGAGGGCCTCTGGCGCTACTGCGTGGCGATCGTCGACTACCTGATCGGGCTCGGCTTCCGGGGCTTTCGCTGCGATGCCGCCTACCAGATCCCGGCGCCCTTCTGGCGCCGCCTGATCGGCGAGATCAAGGGGCGCCACCCGGAGAGCCTGTTCGTCGCCGAGACGCTCGGCTGCTCGCCGGAGCAGACCCGCGAGACGGCCGCGGCCGGCTTCGACGCCATCTTCAACAGCGCCAAGTGGTGGGACTTCCAGAGCCCCTGGCTGCTGGAGCAGTACGAGGCGACCCGTCGCATCGCCCCGTCGATCGGCTTCCCCGAGAGCCACGACACCGAGCGGCTCTTCACCGAATCCGACCACAACCCCCAGGCGATGAAGCAGCGCTACCTGTTCACGGCCCTGTTCTCCAGCGGCGTCATGATGCCGCTCGGCTTCGAGTACGGCTTCCGCGGTCGCCTGCACGTCGTCGAGACGCGCCCCGAGCACTGGGAGGAGCCGGCCGTCGACCTCACCGACTTCATCCGCCAGGTCAACCAGATCAAGGTCGACCATGCGATCTTCCGCCAGGAGGGCGAGACACGGCTCCTCGACCACGACAACCCGGCCGTCCTGCTGCTGCGCAAGGCCAGCGAGCGCGACGGCAGCCGGGCCCTGATCGTCCTCAACAAGGACCCGTGGCACCCGCAGCACTTCCACGCCGAGGACCTCTCGCAACACGTCCAGGCCCCGCTGATCGAGGTCTCGCCCGACCTGCCCCCGGCGCAGCGCGAGCCGGTACCGGCCCCCTATAGCATCGACCTGGGGCCGGGCATTGCCCGCGTCTTCGTCACCGCCCCGGGCGGTTGACGCGAGTCGGGGCCGCCTCGGCCGCGGCGTGCGCGGACCGAGACCGCACCGGCCCCGGGGCGCTATACTGCGCCATTTCGCCATCGCCTCGAAGGCCGAGCCAGACCGATGCACTGCTGGGCACGCTACCTCTTCATCGCCGTCGTCATGATCCTGGGCGTCGGCAGTATCGTCACGGCCTGCGGGCAGAAGGGCGACCTCTACCTGCCCGACCCGGCCGAGGACCGCGCCGAGCGGCTCGGCGCCGCCACCGACCTGCCGCCGGTACCGCCGCCCGCCGCCGACGCGACCGGCCGATAGGCCACACGCGATGGATCACTTCCACTATCGCGACGACGCCCTCTGGGCCGAGGACGTCCCGCTCACGGCGATCGCCGAACGCTTCGGCACCCCCTGCTACGTCTATTCGCGCGCGACGCTCGAGCGCCACTGGCACGCCTTCGATCAGGCCTTCCGCGATCATCCGCACCTGATCTGCTTCGCCGTCAAGGCCAACTCCAACCTGGCCGTCCTCGACGTGCTCGCGCGCCTCGGCTCGGGCTTCGACATCGTCTCCATCGGCGAGTTGGAGCGGGTCCTCGCCGCCGGCGGCGACCCGGGGCGGGTGATCTTCTCCGGCGTCGGCAAGCGCGAGGACGAGATGCGCCGGGCGCTCGAGGTCGGCATCCGCGGCTTCAACGTCGAGTCCGAGGCCGAACTCGTGCGCCTCGATCAGGTCGCGCGGGCGATGGGGCGCATCGCCCCGGTGTCGCTGCGGGTGAACCCCGACGTCGACGCCCGCACCCACCCCTACATCGCCACCGGCCTCAAGGAGAACAAGTTCGGCATCGCGATCGCCGACGCCGAGGCCGTCTACCGCCGCGCCGCGGCCCTGCCCGGGCTGCACGTGACCGGCATCGACTGCCACATCGGCTCCCAGTTGACCGAGCTCGCCCCCTTCGTCGACGCCCTACAGCGGGTCCTCGCGCTGGCCCGGCGCCTCGCGGCGCTCGGCATCCCGATCGGCCACCTCGACCTCGGCGGCGGGCTCGGCATCCGCTACATCGACGAGCGCCCGCCGGAGCCCGCGGATTATGCCGCCGTCATCAGCGAGCACCTGGCCGACCTGCCCTACGAGGTCCTGCTCGAGCCCGGCCGGGCGATCGCCGGCAATGCCGGGATCCTGCTGACGCGGGTCGAATACCTCAAGCCGACCGCCCACAAGCGGTTCGCGATCCTCGATGCGGCGATGAACGACCTGCTGCGCCCGGCCCTCTACCAGGCGCGCCAGGCGATCGTCCCGGTGCAGCGCGCCACGCACGGCGAGACCGCGGTCTACGACCTGGTCGGGCCGGTCTGCGAGACCGGCGACTTCCTCGGCAAGGAGCGGGCCTTGACGCTCGCCCCCGGCGACCTGCTCGCGGTGCGCGGCAGCGGCGCCTACGGCTTCGTCATGAGCTCGAACTACAACAGCCGCCCGCGCGCCGCCGAGGTCATGGTCGACGGCGATCAGGCCCATCTCGTGCGCCGCCGCGAGACCCTCACCGACCTCTACGCAGGGGAGAACCGACTGCCATGAAACGCCGCCCCGAGCCGGAGCTGATGGACGAGGCCGAGCAGGCCCGCGCCTACGCCCTCGAGGACTTCTCCGAGCCCAACGCCCGCTTCATCGAGCTGCTGCGCGAGTTCGCGACGACTCCGATCGACGACGTCCAGGCGCTCGACCTCGGCTGCGGACCGGCCGACATCGTGATCCGCTTCCTGCGCGCCCGTCCGCGCGCCCGCTGCGACGCGCTCGATGGGTCGGCGGCGATGCTCGAGCACGCCCGCGCGGCCCTCGCCAAACTGCCCGGCGTCGCCCAACGCTGCCAGTTGATCTGCGACCGGCTGCCGAGCCCCCAGCTGCCGCGCGGGCACTACGACCTGATCCTCTCCAACAGCCTGCTGCACCACCTGCACGACCCGCAGGTCGTCTGGCGCACGCTGGCCGAGGTCGGCAAGCCAGGCGCCCAGGTCCTGGTAATGGACCTGATGCGCCCGGCCAGCGCCGCCTGGGTCGAGGCCCTGGTCGAGACCTACGCCGGCGGCTCGCCCGAGGTCCTGCGCCGCGACTTTCGCAACTCCCTCTACGCCGCCTTCGAGCCGCGCGAGGTCGTCGAGCAACTCGCCGAGGCCGGCCTCTCGGGGCTGGAGGTCGCCGTCGTCAGCGATCGCCACCTGGCCGTGCACGGACGGCTGCCGGGCGCTTAGCGATGATTCAAAAACTAACGGGGCAGCTTCTTTAAACTACGAAACACTCGAAACACGCGAAAAGGCTGAATATGCGCGGGAGAATCCGCCGTTTTTTCGCGACTTTCGCGCATTTCGTAGTTTCTTGTCTTCCGCGTGCTTGTGTCGGTTTTTTCTGCACCGTTCCTTCGCGACGTAGACCGGAGTGAGGCACGAACTCTAGCAGCGGATGGTCGGTATGCCCACGGGGACGCTGGGATTCGCAAGCTCATCCCAGCCTACGATCGATCGCCAGCGGGTAGTTCGGAACCAGTATCAGGACCGGCGCCCCGAGGACGCCCAGATGCTCAAGATCGTCTCCTTCAACATCAACGGCATCCGTGCCCGGCCCCACCAGCTGGCGGCGCTCAAGGCGCGCCACGACCCGGACATCATCGGCATCCAGGAGTCGAAGGTCGAGGACGCGGCCTTCCCGAGCGCCGAGATCGCCCAACTCGGCTACCGCGCCCACTGGTATGGCCAGAAGTCGCACTACGGGGTCGCGCTGCTCAGCAAGGAGGAGCCGCTCGGGGTCGTGCGCGGCCTGCCGCTCGACGAGGCGGACGCCCAGCGCCGCGCCATCACCGGCCGCTACCGGCTCGCCGACGGCGGCGAGCTCACCGTCATCAACGGCTACTTCCCGCAGGGCGAGAGCCGCGCCCATCCGGTCAAGTTCCCCGGCAAGCGGCGCTTCTACCAGGACCTGATCGCCCACCTGCGCGGAGCCTTCTCGCCCGAACAGCCGCTCGTCGTCCTCGGCGACATGAACGTCGCCCCGCAGGACATCGACGTCGGCATCGGCGCCGACAACGCCCAGCGCTGGCTGCGCACCGGCAAGTGCTGCTTCCTGCCCGAGGAGCGCGAGTGGCTCGCGACCCTGCTCGACTGGGGGCTGCTCGATGCCTACCGCGTCGTCCACCCGAGCGCCGACGACCACTTCAGCTGGTTCGACTACCGCAGCCGCGGCTTCGAGCGCGAGCCCAAGCGCGGCCTGCGCATCGATCTGATCCTCGTCAGCCGACCGCTCGCCGAGCGCCTGCTCGACGCCGGCATCGACTACGACATCCGCGCGATGGAGCGGCCCTCCGACCACTGCCCGGTGTGGATCCGCCTCGACGTCTGAGGCGATTCAGGGCCGCGCCTCGCCGACGAGCGCCGCACCCTCGTCGGTGATGCCGACCAGGGCCACCTCGACAACGCGGTTCACCGGCACCGGCGCACCGCCCGCGGCGACCCGTACCGGCAGATAGCTCGGCGTGTAGCCGGACCAGTGTCCCGGAATCGCCGCCGGGCCGCGCGCCTCGACCAGCACCGCCACCCGCCGCCCGACGAAGCGGCACAGCGTCGCCGCCCGCAGCGCCCGAGCGAGGACGCCGAGCTCGCGGCACCGCGCCTGGCGTACGGCGGCGTCGACCTGCCCCGGCCAGCCGGCCGCCGGCGTACCGGCGCGCGGCGAATAGGCGAAGACGTGCAGATCGCCGAAGCCGACGCGGGCGACGAAGTCCATGGTCGCCGCCCAGTCCGCCGCGTCCTCGCCGGGGAAGCCGGCGATGATGTCGGTCGTGACGACGAAATCCGGCACGGCCGCGCGCGCCGCCGCGACGAGCCGCGCATAGTCGCCGGTCGTGCCGCGCCGCGCCATCCGGCGCAGGACCCGGTCCGAACCGCTCTGCAGCGGCAGGTGCAGGTGCGGCATCAGGCGCGGATCGGCGAACAGCCCCCAGAGCCCGTCCGGCAGGTCCCAAGGCTCCAGGGCGCCGATGCGCAGCCGCGCGACCGCGGTCTCGGCGAGCAGCGCCCGGACCAGGTCGGCCAGGTCGCCGCCCCCCGCATCGGCATAGCCGCCCAGGTGCACGCCGGTCAGCACCACCTCGTGCACGCCGGCGGCGACGAGCCCCGCGACCTCGGCACAGACCTCGGCGATCGGGCGGCTGCGCTCGGCGCCGCGGGCGACGTTGACGATGCAGAAGGTGCAGCGGTGGCGGCAGCCGTCCTGGACCTTGACGAAGGCCCGCTGGCGGCCGCGGGCGAAGAGCGGCGCGGCGACGTCGGCCGGGGTTGGCGCGGCCCCGGCGAGGTCGAGGCGGGCGAGCGCCAGCTCGACGAGGCGGTCCTTGTCGCGGTTGGTCACCAGCAGGTCGACCTCGGCGAGGTCGGCGAGCGCCCCCGGCTCGAGCGTCGCGTAGCAGCCGCTGACGACGAGGCGGGCCGCGGGATTGACGCGCCGCGCCCGGCGCAGCAGGTGGCGCGACTTGCGCACCGCCTCCTGCGTGACCGCGCAGGTGTTGACGACCACCAGGTCGGCGCCCTCGTCGGCACCGGCCAGCGCCACGCCCCGGCGCTGGAACTGGGCCGCCCAGCGCTCGACCTCGGCCTCGTTGAGGCGACAGCCGAGCGTGTGGAACTGGACGCGCATCAGGGACGAAGGCCGGGCGCCGCGCCGGCGCCCGGCCGGCCCTCAGGGCTGGCGGCGCGGGATGCGGATGCGAATGCTGTCGGGGCCGTCCTCGCGGCTCAGGCCCGCCAGGTCCCCGTCCGGCGGGACGCTCAGACGGCGGCTCGCCCGACCGGTCGCGTAGCTGTAGCGCTGCGCATAACCGCGCCCGTCGTCGAAGGTATCCGCCTCGCTCACCTGGGCCGAGCTGTCGCGACGGATCAGCAACCCGCGCCCCTGCGGCTCGACCTGGATCGACTCCGGACGCTGCCCATCGAGCGGGATCTCCAGCACGTAGGCGTCGTCGGTCATCGTCTGCGAGACCCGCAGCCCGCCGGCCTGGGGCCGCGCCGGGCGATCCCGATAGCCGGGATACGGGGCGCTGCCGGGACCGCTCGCGGGACCGGCGCTACCCGGGGCACTGGACGCACCTGGCTCCGCCCCGCCGAAGGCCGGCCCATAACCCATGCCGGGCATCGGCGGCCCGTATTCGTAGCCCGGCCCGCCAGCCGGCGGCCCCCAAGGCGCGGTGTCGCCGCCCTGCCAGGGCGGGGCGAATTCGCCGTAGCCCGGCGGGACATCACCCTGGAAGGGAACTTGACCGACGGGCGGACCGTAGCCGTAATCGGGCATGGGCGGGGCGGGGGGCATCTGGCCCGGCATCTGCGCAGGCATCGGGGCGGACTCGGACGCTGCACCCCACTCGGGGGGAACCGGGACACCGCCTGGCCCCATCGCCCAGGGCGGGCCTTCATCGTAAGGCATCCAGGCGGCGGCCAGCGCGGGCAACAGCGCGGCCGCGGCCGCGCACGGGGTCAGGATCAACAAGCGGGAACGACGCATCGGGGCCTCCCTCGGAGTTCGGATCGGGATTTCGGAAACTCGGCAGGGACAGAGTATACCGATCGCACGATCGCTCTTCCGTCCCTTGCAGGCCGACGGGCCCGCTGACCGAGATCTCACTAGCCCTGGCCCGGCCGGCGCCCCGACACCCATAGGAACCATGCAGAAACCACCGACACAAGCGCGGGGAAGACGAGAAACTACGAAATACACGAAAGCCGAGAAAAGCAGGGGCAATCCTAAATGTATTGATTTTTTGCGTTTTTCGCGTGTTTCGTAGTTCCAATTCAAGATGTGCCGGTTGCTCTTGAGTCATCACATATCCGCCTGCATCGACTCAGGTGCGCCCGCGAACCCGCCCGCTTACAATGCGTGTAGTCGTTCCACCTGGCCACGCCCATGTCCGAAGCCGCTACCGCCATCATCGTCGCCGTCGCACGCGAGGCCCGGCCGCTGATCCGCCGTTTCGGGCTGGCGCGCGCCAACGACACCGCCACTGACTCACGGACCTGGATCGGCCGGCACGACGGCCGAGCCCTCAGGCTGATCGCGACCGGGATGGGGCCGACCAATGCCCGGCAGACCGTCTTGGCGCTGCTCGCGCACCACAGCTGCGACCGGGTGATCGTCGCCGGCCTCTGTGGTGCGCTCGACCCGGCGCTCCAGGTCGGCGACCTCGTCCCGCCGGACGAGGTGCTCGATGCCGCCACCGGCCGCACCCATCGCCGACCGATCCCGCACCGGCACGGCGGCCGGCTCGTCAGCGTCGCGCGCGTCATCGCCTCCCCGGCCGAGAAGGCCGGGCTGTTCGCCCGCCACGCCGCCGCGGCCGTCGACATGGAGACGGCCGCGATCGCCGCCGTCTGCGAGTCGCACGAGGTCCCATGGCTCTGCCTCCGGGCGGTCAGCGACACGGCCGACCAGGCCCTGCCCGATGGCATCGAGCGCCTGATCGACGACCACGGCCGACTCAGGCCCTGGCCGGCCGTGCGGCAGCTCGCCCGCGCGCCGGGTACCATCCCCGCCCTCGCCCATCTCGCACGCGGCACCGCGCGGGCCGCCGAGGCCCTGGCCGCTGCCCTCCCGCCGCTGCTGGCGGACCTCCAGGCCCACTGAACCGGGCGGGTTCCTGACCGCCTCACCACCGCGTCGAAATCCGGTTCGGCTCGCGCTTCGTCGAGAGTGCCCGCCGTACCTAAGACCGCCGACACCCGCCCCTCCTTCTCCCTCCGGTGGGCAAGTTCCCGGACCTCCGAGGCGAGGAGGACGAAAGCCGAAGCCGTAGGCGTGGCGACCTTGTGCGCGCTCACCCAGAAATCGCCCATGATCTTGTCCAGCGAGCCCCCGAGGGGAACCGGGTTGCGCTTGCTCAGGGCCTTGACCTGTACCCCGACGAGGCGGGAGGCGTACCGGCTGCAGGCGATAATGTCAACGCCCCTGGCATTCCGCGCCGTGGGCATGACGTTCTACCCGAGAAGTGAAAGCCGATAGCAGCAGCAGTAGAGCCCCACGTTGCCGGTGAGCTGCGGGTCCAGTCGCCCGGTTTCGTTGTTGGTGTTGTTGGGCAGGTTCGCCACGACCTCAGAACCGCTCGATGCTCGTGACCTTGACGAAGCCGCCGCCGGTGCAACCACGCTTCCCGACCGTCAGCACGTCGATGCTCCACGGGGTCGCCCGCCGATACTCCGGCGGATACTCGCGCGTGCGCACCCAGCCCGCCGCCCGGGTGTCTCTCGGCGGGTGGCTCTCAATCTCGATCACCTCGCCGTCCGGGTACTCGATCGCAGAACCGTCCTAGAAGGTCACGCGCGTCATGGCCTTCTCCCGAAAGCATCGACGCCCCGTAGCAAAAAAGCCGCCCGAGGGCGGCTTTCTTCGTTGTCTCACAGGGCCTTACCCCATCGCATCCCATGACTTTGGGAACGGCGGGTTTCTAGGCGGGCGAGCCACCAGAACCATGCGGAAAGGACAGCAAAACTGGCAAATTTGGCGGAGAGGGTGGGATTCGAACCCACGGTACGCTCGCGCGTACACCTGATTTCGAGTCAGGCCCGTTCGGCCACTCCGGCACCTCTCCGGGGATGCGGGATCCGCGCACCGTGGCGCGCGGCCGCTTAGTATACGCGCCCCGCGCACCATTTGCACAGCCCACGATCAACGCCGGGCACGGAAGAAATCGCGCAGGATCGCACCGCACGCCTCGCCGAGGAGGCCGCCGGTGCAGGTGGTGCGGTGGTTGAAGCGACCGTCGGATGGCAGCAGGTCGAAGACGCTGCCGCAGGCGCCGCCCTTGGGGTCGGTGGCGCCGAAGACCACATGGGCGACCCGAGCGTGAACGATGGCCGCCGCACACATCGGGCAAGGCTCGAGCGTGACATAGAGGGTCGTGCCCGGCAGCCGGTAGTTGCCGACCGCGCCCGCGGCCGCGCGTAGGGCGACGATCTCGGCGTGGGCTGTCGGGTCCTGGTCGCCGATCGGTCGATTCCAGCCCTCGCCGAGGATGAGGCCGTCGCGCACCAGGACGGCCCCGACCGGCACCTCGCCGGCCGCCGCCGCGCAGGCCGCAAGCTCCAGCGCACGCCCCATGAAGACCTCCGCGCCACAGCCCTCATCTGTCCTGCCAACCATCGCCCACCTCGTTGCCATCGCTCGATCGTTCGTCCCCGGGCGGTCATCGGCCGGACACCTTGCGCTGATAGTCTCTCACCCGGTCCGCGGCCGTGGAGCGGCACGCAACCACCGCTCCCTGCGCCACGCTCAATGCATCACCCTCAATAAACCATCGGGGATCCGCCATGTTCGGGACGAAACGCTCGCTCGCCGCGAGCATCCTAATCGTGCTCGCCACTTCGTTCGTCCAGACGGCCGACGCCGGCCTCCTGAGCGAGACCGACGACCCGCTCGCCGTCCACCCGCACGCGGCGGGCGCAGCTGCCGGGATCCAGGCCAACGGGCCGCTCGGTTCCCGCGTTCAACTGGGACCACGGCCATTCTTCCTCGTCGACAAGATGACCGACGGCGCGCTGAAGGACGAACTCGAGGCCTGTAGCGCCTCTCGCGCGATCTACGTCCGCACACCCTTCTCCATTGGTCATCGCGGCGCCGCCATGCAGTTTCCGGAGCATACCCGGGAATCCTACCTGGCCGCCGCCCGGATGGGTGCCGGCATCCTAGAGTGCGACGTGACCTTCACGCAGGACCGCGAACTGGTCTGTCGCCATTCGCAGTGCGATCTCGCGACCACGACCGACATCGTCGCCACCGACCTCAACGCGAGGTGCACGCAACCCTTCGAGCCGGCCGAATTCGACGAGGCGGGCAACCGTACCAAGGCCGCGAGCGCGATCTGTTGCACCAGCGACATCACGCTGGAGGAGTTCCGGCGTCTGCGCGGCAAGATGGATGCATCCAACCCGGACGCCCGCACGCCCGAGGAGTATCTGGGCGGGACCGCCGACTGGCGCACCGACCTCTACGCCGGCCCGACCAGCGGCACCCTGATGACCCACGCCGAGAGCATCGCGCTGTTCAAGTCGCTCGGCGTCAAGATGACCCCCGAGCTCAAGACACCGAGCGTCGCGATGCCGTTCGATGGCGACTATACGCAGGAGGCCTTCGCCCGCCAGATGATCGACGAATACAAGAAGGCCGGCGTCCCCCCTCGCGACGTCTACCCGCAATCTTTCAGCATCGACGACGTCCTCTACTGGGTCCGCGAGACCCCGCTGTACGGGCGCCGGGCCGTCTTCCTGGATGACGCCAACACCGTCGACGAACTCCCGAGCCTCTCCGAACTGATGGGCTACAAGGCCCAGGGCATCAACATCGTCGCCCCGCCGACCTTCGCGCTGCTCGCAGCCGACGGCGACGAGATCGTGCCGTCGCAGTATGCCCTCGACGCCAAGGCGGTCGGCCTCGACATCATCACCTGGACTCTGGAGCGCTCCGGGATCCTCGCCGACGGCGACAATGGCTTCTATTACCAAACCTTCGACTCGGCGGTCACCGACGAAGGCGACCTGATGCGGGTCCTCGACGTCCTGGCGCAGGACATCGGCGTCCTGGGTGTCTTCGCCGACTGGCCGGCCACCGTCACCTTCTACGCCAACTGCAAGGGCCTGTAAGGCTAACCCCCACCACGGGGCCCGCCCGCCGGGCCCCAGCCCATCCCCTCGCGCGCCCTGGCGACACGGCGCCGCCGACTGCTCCCGTCACGCAGCACCTTGTCCGGCGCCCGGCCGGACGGGGGTGTCTGCGCACGTCCCGAGCGACGTCGCTACCCTCTGCCCCCCAGAAGCGCCAGCCTGCCGACCCTTTCACCCGGGTCGCGCATGGCCCTTTCCGCTGCACCCCGAGCCCGATTTCAGGCGCCTCGGCGTAACCCTTTGATTGCGCCGAAAGATGCCAGTCCACCTTGACAGCCGGCGGGGCGAGAAACTAGATTTAGCCCGCCAGCTCACGACGAGCCACAAGATATTGTGTCAGCCCCAAGACAGACCAGGGAGCCTCCATGGGCGCTTCTTCCGCCAATCTCGCCACCTTACCGACGCGCGTCCGCAAGCGCGACGGGCAGATCGTCGACTTCGACGCGACCAAGATCGAGTCGGCCATCCTGCGCGCCGGACAGGCCAGCGGCGAGTACGGTGCCCTGGAGGCGACGCTGCTGACGGCCCAGGTCGTCAAGGTCCTCGCCCATCGCTACGATAACGGCCGCCTGCCCGATATCGAAGGCATCCAGGACGTCGTCGAGCAGACCCTGATCGCCGCCAACCACTTCGGCACGGCGCGCTCCTACATCGTCTACCGCGAGCAGCACCACAAGCTGCGCCGCGATCGCCATACGCTGGTCGACGTCGCCGGCTCGATCAACGAATACCTCGATCGCTCGGACTGGCGCGTCGCGGCCAACGCGAACCAGGGCTACTCGCTCGGCGGGCTGATCCTCAACACCTCGGGCAAGATGATCGCCAACTACTGGCTGTCGCACGTCTATCCGCCCGAGATCGGCGCCGCCCACCGCGAGGGTGACATCCACGTCCACGACCTGGACATGCTCGCCGGCTACTGCGCCGGCTGGTCGCTGCGCACGCTGCTGCACGAAGGCCTCAACGGGGTACCGGGCAAGGTCGAGGCGAGCGCGCCCAAGCACATGTCCTCGGCGATCGGGCAGATCGTCAACTTCCTCGGCACGCTGCAGAACGAGTGGGCCGGCGCCCAGGCCTTCTCGAGCTTCGATACCTACATGGCGCCCTTCGTGCGCATCGACGGGCTCGACTACCCGGAGGTCAAGCAGGCGATCCAGGAGCTGATCTACAACCTCAACGTGCCGTCGCGCTGGGGCTGCCAGACGCCCTTCACGAACCTCACCTTCGACTGGGTTTGCCCCGAGGACCTGCGCGAACAGGTGCCGGTGATCGGCGGCGTCGAGCAGCCGTTCACCTACGGCGACCTCCAGGCCGAGATGGACATGATCAATCGCGCCTATATCGAGGTCATGACCGAGGGCGATGCCAAGGGGCGGATCTTCACCTTCCCGATCCCGACCTACAACATCACCCCCGACTTCCCGTGGGAGAGCCAGAACGCCGAACTCCTGTTCGAGATGACGGCCAAGTACGGCCTGCCGTACTTCCAGAACTTCGTCAACTCCGAGCTCACGCCCAACATGGTGCGTTCGATGTGCTGCCGCCTGCAGCTCGACCTGCGCGAGCTCCTGAAGCGCGGCAACGGCCTGTTCGGCTCGGCCGAGCAGACCGGCTCGCTCGGCGTCGTCACGATCAACTGCGCGCGCCTCGGCTATCTCTACCGCGGCGACGAGAAGGCCCTGTTGGCGCGCCTCGACACGCTGCTGGAGATCGCCCGCAACAGCCTGGAGATCAAGCGCAAGGTGATCCAGCGCCACATGGACGCCGGCCTATTCCCCTACACCAAGCGCTACCTGGGTACGCTGCGCAATCACTTCTCGACGATCGGCGTCAACGGCATCAACGAGCTGATCCGCAACTTCAGCGGCGATCAGGACGACATCACCACCCCCTGGGGCCATGCGTTCGCCTGCCGCCTGCTCGATCACGTGCGCGCGCGGATGGTCGAATTCCAGGAACGGACCGGGCACATGTACAACCTGGAGGCGACCCCGGCCGAGGGCACGACCTACCGCTTCGCCCGCGAGGACAAGAAGCGCTACCCCGACATCCTCCAGGCCGGCACCCCCGAGACCCCCTACTACACCAACAGTTCGCAGCTCCCGGTCGGCTTCACCGACGACCCGTTCGAGGCCCTGGCGCGGCAGGACGCGCTCCAGACCAAGTACACGGGCGGCACCGTCCTGCACCTCTACATGAGCGAGCAGATCTCCAGCACCGAGGCCTGCAAACGCCTCGTGCGCCGGGCACTGACCAACTTTCGGCTGCCCTACATCACGGTGACGCCGATCTTCTCGATCTGCCCGAGGCACGGCTACATCGCCGGCGAGCACGAGTTCTGCCCCAAGTGCGATCAGGAGCTGATCGCGAAGAAGCGCTCAGAGGCCCAGATCCAAGAGGCCTGCGGCTGCCACTGACACACCCGGCCGCCGCGGCGGCCGAGCCCCAATTCGACCCTGACTATGTGACCAGGGCGCGCCAGGCGGCGCGCCCGACCGACCACCAACCCGGAGGAGCGACGACCATGAACGAGCCCGAGACCATCCTGCTGTCCGATGAGGAACGGACCCGTTGCGAGGTCTGGACCCGCGTGATGGGCTACCACCGCCCGGTCTCCGCCTTCAATGCCGGCAAGCGCGCCGAACACGGCGAGCGCTGCTACTTCTCGGAGCAGCCGCAGCAGGCCGGCCAGCCACGCCCGGCCCAGGCCGGCGAGCGCGTCGCCGCCTGACACACCCGAAAGGCCGCGCGATGCCGCCCAATCTCTGGGGCGGTCGCGCGAGAATACGTCAAGTTCGTCGCCCTACCGCGGCGTGACCAGACCTCGGCTGGGCCACCGGCCGGGCCGTGGCGAACGAGCAAGTGGCGATTCAAGAATGACCGGCACCTAATTCTTGGAACTACGAAACACGCGAAAGGCGCGAAAGGGCCAAATAGACCCAGGAGCGTTCGCGGTATTTTCGCGAATTTCGTAGTTTGTTGTCTTCCCCGCGCTTGTGTCGGTTGTTGTTGAGCCGCTCCCGAAGGCACGAGCCCCTCGTTCCCTGCTATCGACTCGTTCACGGCCTGCGATGGGGCCCCGTTGATCTGGCCGATGTCCACAGCGACCCGTGCCACGCCGGGGCATGGACCCCGTGGGCTGCAGGCGGTATCGGTGCGGTTCGTTCCTCACCACACCCTACACAGGAGTCACGGCCTTGCTGCCCTCGCCCCCCCTCGACAGCCTCCATCCCGTGCCGGCTGAGCCGCGGATCGCGGCTACGTGTAAGAGGCAAGCCGTGCCGTCTACGTGCGATGCGCAGCCCGCCGAGCTGCGCATCGCCGGCTTCACGCCGCTGACGACGGTCGACTACCCGGGCGAGCTGGCCGCCGTCGTCTTCTGCCACGGCTGCCCCTGGCAGTGCCGCTACTGCCACAACGCGCACCTGCTCGCCGACGAGGACCTCGCGCCGATCGCCTGGGCCGACATCCGGGCCTTCCTCGAACAGCGCCGCGGCCTGCTCGACGGCGTCGTCTTCAGCGGCGGCGAGCCGACCGTCCAGGGCGACCTCGCGACAGCGATGGCCGAGGTCAAGGCGCTCGGCTTCAAGGTCGGGCTGCACACGGGCGGTCCAGCACCCGAGCGGCTCGCGCGCCTGCTGCCCTGGCTCGATTGGGTGGGCCTCGACATCAAGGCCCTGCCCGAGGACTACCCAGCGATCACCGGCGTCGCCGGCTCCGGCGAACGCGCCTGGGCGAGCCTGCACCAACTGCTCGCGGCCGGTGTCGCGCTGGAGGTCCGCACCACCCTGATGCCGGGTTGGCGCTTCGCCGAGGAGCTGCGCCCACTGATGGACCGCCTCGCCGACGCCGGCGTCACCCGCTACGCACTGCAAGCGCTGCGCGCCGCCACCGCCCGCGACCCGGCCATCGCCACGGCCGGCGACATCACACCGCCCGCGGCCGCGATCGACTGCGGCGCCACGCGCTTCGCTGATTTCATCGTGCGCGGGGTGTGACGGCGATTGGTCGACGACGACAAAACCAAGGCCGAACCGCAGGAAGATCTCAATAGAACGGATTTCGCCTGTTGAAGGCGTCGACCAATCGCTGCGGATAGCTCTCCGCGTGGAGTTCGCTTGGTACCGCGCTCGGGGCGAGATCGATCGATTCCGGATCGCCGGGATCGAACAGGCAGATCCCGATCTCTTCGTACAGCTCGGGCGCATCGGTCGGCAGGCGACGCTGGGCGATTCCGGCCATCAATACGGCCGCTTCACCGAGCACGGTACCGAACTTCCTCGATGGGAGCCCGGATTCGGTTCGGCCGATGAAAAACAGGTGACCGCAGATCGCATAAGGGAAGCGCCGGTGCAATTCCAGCGCCTCCATGACCATATCGCGATATCGATTCTTGAGGTTCTTGCGCGGGTCGAAGATCAGACCCTTGACGCCTGATGTCAGCAGCAGGCCATGCTTCTCGTCCGATAGATAGACATCCACCCCTTTCGGACCGTAGCCGCCCATGAAGGACTTGTCGCGGCCGCTCGTTGGCGCCTGGACATGGACGAGGCCCCGGTCGCGAAGGTCCTCTGCCAAGAGGCGGGCAATCTGGTGGCTGAGCGCTTCCGTGTAGTTTTTCTTGCTGCCGCCAGACGCTGTGTCGGCAGGCATGTCGCGACCGCGAATGACTTCCGCCAGCGCAGCCCCGAAGCTGTTCATCGCCGCGCTCCCCGTCCGCGAGTCGTGCGGCGCTCGAGCAGGGTCGCCCGCGCCTCCTGGAGCTCGGCGATGTCTGCCGCGGACAGGCCGAGCTGGTCGGCGAGGATCCATCGATCGGCGAGGCGGCTGGCGGCGAGGAACGCGCCGTCGCGGATCGACTGGTCGGCCTCCGCGAGGCGCGCGCGCAGTTCGGGCTCAGGGCAGGTGGGCAGGACCACCCGCACGCGGCCGAGCTCGCTCGGCTCCAGCTTGAGGATCCCGCCGCCGTAGCTGCGGCCCTCGAGCTCGAGGCTGAGCAGCGAGAGGCTGGTCAGCAGGCCGAGGGCGAGGCGCTCGGCGATCGCCGGGCTGGCCAGCCGAATACCGTGCAGGCTGTTCGGATAGAGGGCGCCGCACCGGTTGACGGCGCCATGCGGCTCGCTGCCGATCATGTAGGGCAGCAGCAGATCGGGGCGAATCAGCCCGGGCACGCGCCACCAGGGGTCGCGCACCCGGCACTTGTAGCGCCCGGCAACGCCGGCGCGCTCACCGGCGGTGATCAGCGCCTTCAGCGCCCGACGGCGCGCCGGGGATGCGACCGCGAACAGGTCATCGTCGCCGGGCCAGATCAGGTGATGGGCGACGCCGCGCTGTTCCGCCGCGGCGACGTCCTCGGCCTCGTAGCGCAGGCCGCGCAGCGAGCGGCTGTTGCGGGCGACCGGCAGCAGCCAGTCGCCCGGCAGCCGGCGCGCGCGCCCGTCGGCGGCCGTGCAGTGGAAGAAGGCGTTGGCCCCAGTCACATAGCCGTTGGCGATGGCGCCAAGCTCGCCGAGCGCCGTCGCCGCCGGGTGCGCCATAAGCGTATCGAGCAGCGCCCGGGCGCGCGGCGTGAGAAAGGCGCGGCCGAGGCGGGCACCGGCGTCCATCGCGACGCTGTCGACGGCGTCGTTCAGCACGAGGCGCGCCAGGTCGTCGATCCGCTCCAGCGGCACCAGCTCGGCCGCGGTGCAGCGCCCGCCGCGCCCCTCGGCCAGGAGCAGGAAGGTCTCCTGCTGGGCCTCTTCGAACCAGTTGTGCCGAAAGGCGACGAGGCGGATCCGGGCGAAGTTGCCGCACAGGGCCCGCAGGGTCTCGATCCCGTAGGTCGTCTGCGCCAACTCGGCGGGGACGACCATCGCCATCGCCCCGTGCGGGCGCAGGAACTGGAGCGCATGCAGCAGGAAGGGCGCCCAGGAGGCGGCGAGGCGGCTGAGGCGGGCGCCGACGCGCAGCGCCGAGGCCAGCGCCCGGGCGCGCGACTCGCCGGAGAACTGCTGGTAACGGATGAAGGGCGGATTGCCGGCAACCAGGTCGACCGGGCCGGTCTGCGCCGGGTCGAGCCGGAAGAAATCCCCCGGATGCAGGGCCGTCGGGATGGTCGACCCCGCCGTCGCCCGCGTGGCCGCCGCCAGGGCCTCGGGGTCGAGGTCGCAGCCGATCAGGCCGGTCGCGCCCCGGGCGGCCGCGGCGCTGAGAAAACGGCCGTCACCGCAGGAAGGATCCATCACGATGCCCGGGGCCGCGTCCATGCCCCAAGCGATGAGGAAATCGACGACGGCCGGGGCCGTGTAATAGGCACCGAGGCCCTTCTTTCGCGTCAGTGCACGCTCTGCCATCGTTGGCTCCAGTCTGCCCCAAGGTCCGCTGCGAAGGCGGGCGATTGAACACGGGGCGCCCTGCCTTCGGGCGCCAGATGGGCCGATTGTTCCGCAGCCGCGCCCGTCAGGCAAAGGCCTCGGCACGAAGACGCATCAGGCGGCTGGGCGCGGCAGCGCGCCGGCTACGAGGAAATACTCGCGCGGAAACGCGTGCAACTGGTGTCCGTCCGCGCAGGTGAAGCGGACCCGCTCGGCGCCAGTCTCGCAGAGCCAGGCCTGGGGTCGCAGCGGGGTGCGACTGACCAGCGCATCGGGGTGGAACAATGCGACGTTGATGCCACCCTCGGTATCGCGGGCCGAGCGGTATTCGATGGCGTCGACGCCGGCCTTGCGCAGGGCCGAACCGAGCCGCTGCGTCGCCCGATAGTCCTGCGGGTCGCGCAGGACCGACTCGTGGTCGGCACACGGCGGCCCCTGGAGGCGCACGCCTCGCGCGGCCTGCCAGCGGGCAGCGAAGGCGGTGTGCTGCGTCAGGAGCCGACCGGACGGTGGCGGGACCGCCATCGCGGTCCAGAAGACGAAGCGATAGTAGGCCGCCTCGGCGAGCAGCGTCGGCAGGCGGCGGGCACCGTAGAAGAGGCTCGGCTCGAAGCGGCCCCCGAAGCGCGAACCGTGGCGCAGCGGCGGGTACCGAAACGGCGTCGCGAGCAGGTAATGCAGCCGCTCGGTGCCGGCGGGCCTGGGCGGCTTGGAGCGCTCGATCAGGTCCTCCAACAGGGCCTGCTCGGTCAGGTCGTCGACGAGCTGGGAGGTCGCGACCTGCTGCTGGCTCTCGACCATCCGCAGCAGCTCGCCGCCGAGCGGGCCGATGTCGAGCCGCTCGCGGCACCCATCCCAGAGGTCCATCGCTTGCGGACGAGCGCTTGAGAGTTAACGGGTCAGCGCGGGGCCATCGGGGCCGGGTCAGCCATGCCCGCGCATCGCATCCAGATACTCGACGACCCGGATCAGCCCCGGAATGCTGCCGATCTGCTCGGCGGGGATGCCACCCGTGTCGCGGTTCGGCGTCTGCATCCAGTGGCGCATGTCCTCGGGTCGGCCGCCGAGGAGGGCATAGAGGCTGCGATAACAGCGGATCAGGAGCAGAGCCAGTTCGCCCGACTTGCTCTGCGGGTCGAGCCCGCGGGCGATCGAGGTGCGGTCACGCCCGACGACCTCGCCGATCCGCTCCTGCGACAGGCCGAGCGCGCGCCCGGCATTGAGCAGGGCCTTGGCGAGCACGGCCCGGGGATCGGACTGCGGCTGAACGGCGATGGTCGGCATGGGATGATGCTCAAGTTTGCGGTATATCCGCTGTATAGTCGCCTAACCGGGGATTTGCAACAGGCGCTCCCACCAGAGCGACATCATGGATCGGCCCATCGGCAAAACGAAAAATGACTCGACTTCGCGGCACCCGTGTCGGCGACCCTCGGCGTCGTACCGAGCTGTAGGCACCTGGCTCGCGCTCACGACGACTCGCGATAGAGGGGCAGGGCGTCGATCCGCCGGTCGATCTCGGCAATCATCGCCCGGTAGGCGGGGCTGTCGAGGCGATCGCCGAAGCGGCGCGCGTAATCGTCCTTGGCCAGCCCCTCGGGGAGCGCGTCGATGCTCGGCATCAGATCGTCGTCGGTGAGCCCGTCGGCGGCCGCCTGCTGTACCCGCCTCGCCTCGTCCCGATTCGCCGTGGCCTGCGTGGCGAGACGGATGCCGGCACGATTGGCGGCCATGTCGGCGAAGCTGAAGCCACTGCCGCCGTCGGCGTCAGAGAGCTCCTTGTACCAGCCGACGAGCCGAGAGAGGCCGCTGTTGCCGCGCAGCGCCACCGCTGCCGAGGACAGGAAGTGCTGGGCGAGGTCCTGGCGTCCCCGCAGCAGCACGCGCCGACGCACAGGTTCCGGTTCCGTGCCGGGGGCATCGGGATCGCGCAGCGTCTGGCCATTGACGTAGGCGGCCAGCACCAGGATGAGCGCCCGATTGACGGCGAGGGGATCGGTCCGGGCCGGCTCGGCCGCGGCCTTCTCCATGAGATAGCTCATCAGCTCGCCGAGCGCGATCGGCTGGCCCTTGGGCACGAGCCAGACGCGGAACGCGAGATGGCGCTGATAGCGCAGCGCCAACGGGAGGTCGCCGCGTGCGACCAGGCTGCTGGTGATCTCCTCGAGCAGTCGCGGTTGCCACTCGTAGGTCAGCGCGAGTTCGCCGGGCCGCAGATCGAAGTCACGCAGCGCCTGGGCGCGGTCGATGTACGCGATGACCCGGTCGGCGACGGCCCGGACCAAGGGACCGGGCAGCGGGACGCCCGCGATGCGCGCCGACTCGACCTTGGGCCGTGTCCCGTCCTCGACGACCACGGCCCGCAGGTTCAGGAACTGGTCCTCCGGGCTCCATGGCAGGCCGAGCGAGGCGAGGACGACGGCCCGCCCCTGCTCCAGGCGGATCGAGGCGCGCCCGTCGGCGAACTGCTCCAGGACCTCGTTGGCGACCAGGTTCGCCTCGCGCTCGGACAGGCGCAGGGTCACCTCATCGCCCGGACGCGTGCCGCGAAAGTGCTTCGCTGCCAGCCAATCCCTCGCCCAGACGCCGTCGGCGGCCATGACAGCGGCCTTGTAAGGGACAAGGGGCGCGCTGGCGAGCAGCAGGGTGGTTCCCAGGGCCAGGCCGGCCAAGACCAGCCCGGCGACGGTCCAGCGGAGCAGACGGGTCAAGCGGCGCATTGGGCGGATCGAGCTCCTCGGCGGATCGAGCGATGGGCCCATTGTCGCACCTGAGCCCACGCCTGGCTGCCACCGGATCGTCATCGTCGGCATCGCGCGGGGGACGAACCGATCGCGCGCCGGGCGGTCGGAACCAGGGCAGCGGCAACCTCGCGAGGCCCGCGCACGGACTCGGGCGCCACCGTATCATGCCCGGCGCGGGACGTCGCGCCCGGCCCCCGGCGCCTTCCTCATTTGGGCCTCAGTCCTGCCGTATCTTGGGGACCTGGCTTCTCTCGAGGTGCCCTCTTGTCGCGCAGGAACAAAGAACATTGGCCGATGCGAATCCCGACCGACGCCCTGCCCCCGCTGCACCTCGCGGCACTCTCGGCCGCCCTCTGGCTGACCGGGTGCGCCGGCCTCCCCCAGCCGAGCGACTACGCGGCCGCCGCCAAGGCGGACGTGGCGGGCGTCTCGGCCTGGTCGGCGCTCGATGTCGGCACGCCGAGTGCGTACCTCGACGAGCTCATCCGCGCGCCCGCGCTCGATGCCCTGCTCGATGAGGCCCTGGCCGCCAATCCCAATCTCCAGCAGACCCTGCTGACGCTGGATATCCTGCGCGCCGAGCAGCGCCGCACCGGCGCCGCGCGGCGCCCGTCGCTGGAGGCCAGTCTCACCGGGGAGAAGGACGAGGACCTCGACGCCAGCTACCGGGGGACGCTCACGCTCGGCTGGGAGCTCGATCTGTGGCGGAAGCTCGCCGACCAGTACCGCGCCGCCGGCAAGGACGTCGCCGAGCAGCAGGCCCTCTCCGAATCGGTACGCGACACCCTCGCCGCCGAGCTGATGCAGACCTGGCTCGGGTTGATCGCGGACCGCCGCGCGAGCGCGATCGAGCGGCGGCGCCTGGCAACCCTCGCGCAGAACGAACGGTTCATCATCCAGCGCTACCGCAGCGGCCTCGGCACGCTCGAGGATCTCGACAGCGCCCGCACCTCGGCGGCCCGCTCACGCGCCAGCCTGGCGGGCTACGAGGAGTCGGCGGCGCAACGCGAACGCCTGCTGCGCGGGCTGCTCGGGCGGACCGACGCGGTACCGATCGCAACGCCGGCCGAGTATCCCGAGGTCGCGCTCCCACTCGCCGAGCTGCCGGCCCAGACGCTAGGGCGCCGCCCCGACCTGCGGGCCGCCTATCTGGCCATCGAGGCGGCGGACCTGCGCACGTCGGTCGCCTACAAGGACCTGCTGCCGAGCATCGACCTCCAGGCGGCGCTGACCGACGTGGCCCGCTCGCCCGGCGAGGCGCTGCTCGGCGATCCGGTCTGGTCGCTCCTGGCCCAGCTCACCGCGCCCCTCTACCAGGGCGGGCGGCTGCGGACGGCCGTCGAGATCGCCAAGCTGGAGACGGCCCAGGCCTACGAGGCCTACCGCGAAACCCTCGTCGACGCCGTCACGCAGGTGGGTGACGCCCTGAGCCTGGAGCGCTCGCTCGCCGAGCGGCAGACCCACATCGCGACGGCGCTGGCCGCCGCGCGCAACAACCTCGCGCAGTATCAGCGCAGCTACCGGACCGGATTAGTGGACATCCTCGAACTCCTCATCGTGCAGCGGACGACCTACGACCTCGAGGCCGAGCTCGACGACCTGCGCCGTCAGCGTCTCGACAACCGCGTCGCCCTCGGGCTCGCGCTCGGCCTGGGGGTGCGCGAATGAGCCGGCGGCTCGGGCGCGGGGTGGTCCTGGTGGCGGCGGTGGGCCTGCTCGCCGCGGTCGTCCTCTACAGCTGGCAGGCGATGCGCTCGCGGGACGACGGCCCCCCAGCTGGGCGGCAGACATCACAGGCCCAGGCGCCGCGCCCGGACGTCTCGGTCGTCACCGTCACCCCGGGCGCCTATCGGGCCTGGGCGCACGGCTACGGCCAGGCCGCCGCGCGCTTCGAGCTGACCCTGACGGCGCAGGTCCAGGGTCAGGTCGAGGAGCTCGCCGGCGACTTCGACACCGGGCGGCGGGTCGCCCGGGACACCGTCCTGGCACGGCTCGACGACACCGATTACCGCGCCGCCGTGGCCAGCGCCGAGGACGCCCTCGCCGCGGCGCGCCTCGCCCTCCTCGAGGAGGAGCGCCGCGGCGTGCAGGCACGCGCCGAGTGGCGCGCCTCGGGCCTGAAGGGCGAGCCGGACTCCGAACTCGTGCTGCGCGCCCCGCAGTTGGCCGCGGCCCGGGCGGCCCTGGCGAGCGCCGAGGCGGCCCTCGCCGGTGCCCGCAAGGACCTGGCCTACACCCGGATCCGCGCGCCGTTCGACGCGCTGGTCGTCGCCCGCGCCGTGGCGCCGGGCAGCTTCGTGCAGACTGGCACCGAGATCGCGACCCTCTACGGCACCGAGCGGGTCGAGGTCGAGGTCTTCCTGTCGGCCCGCGACTGGACGAACCTGCCCGACCCGGCGACGCTCGCCAGTGGCGAGTGGCCGGTCGAGCTGACCGGCGTCGAAGACGGGCGCCGCTGGAGGGGCGAGGTCCTGCGCGTCGCGCAGCACCTCGACCAGACGACCCGCCAGCGGGCCTTGATCGCCGCCGTCGAGACACCCCTCGATCGCGACCCACCGCTCCTGCCCGGCACCTTCCTCGAGCTCGAGGTCGCCGGGCGCCTCGTCGAGGGACTCTGGCGGCTGCCGAGCGCGGCGCTCAGCCAGCGCGGGGAGATCTGGTACGTGCACGACGACGACAGGCTGGCGAGCTTCGCCGCCGAGCCGCTCTTCAGCGCCGACGGGGCCATCTACGTGCGCCCGCCCCAGGCGCTCGGCGAGGCGCCCCAGCAGGTCCTCGTGCACCCGCTCGACGGCTATCTGCAGGGGATGGCGGTGCGCCCGGTCGAGGTGAAAAGCGATGACTGAGCGCGGCGGCATCATCGGCTGGTTCGCCGCCAACCCGGTCGCGGCCAACCTGCTGATGGTCCTGATCATCGCCCTCGGCGTGCTCCAGGTGGACCACCTGCGCAAGGAGGCCTTCCCGAGCCTGGAGCCCGACAGCATCACGGTCTCGGTGACCTACGACAGCGGCTCGGCCAAGCAGTCCGAGGAAGGCATCGCGATCAAGATCGAGGACCAGCTCGAGGGGCTGACCGGCATCAAGACCGTCACCAGCACCTCGACCGGCCGCGGCGCCACGGTGACGATCGAGAAACAGTCGGACTACGACCTCGACGCCCTGCTGCGCGACGTGAAGGCCAAGGTCGACGCGATCACCAACTTCCCGGCCGACGCCGACAAACCGGTCATCGAGAAGGCCGAGCGCGAGGAGCACGCGATCTGGCTCCAGCTCTACGGCGATGTCGATCGCCACACGCTCCAGCGGCTCGCCGATGACCTCAAGTCGGACCTCCTCGCGGACCCCGAGGTCAACCGGGTCACCTTCTCCGGCTGGCTCGACCCGATGATGGTCGTCGAGATCGACGAGGGTCGGCTCCAGGCCTACGGGCTGTCGCTCGCCGACGTCGAGGACGCGATCAACGCCGGCTCCTCCGACACCCTGACCGCGGTCATGCGCAACGCGGACCTCTACCTCCAGCTGCAGGCCTCGCAGCAGGCCTACCGCAAGCAGGAGTTCGCCGCGATCCCGCTGATCGACGCCGCCGACGGTAGCCAGATCCTCCTCGGCGACGTGACCGAGATCCGCGACACCTACGACGACACCAGCTCGTCGCTGTCGCGCTTCCAAGGCCGCAACAGCATCGGCGTACAGGTCATCACGACCGGCCTCGACGACATCGGCGACACGGTCGCCGGCGCCCACCGGGTGGTCGACGCCTGGCGCGCGGGCGGCAAGCTGCCGCAGGGCGTCGCGCTGGAGACCTGGTACGACCGCAGCACCAACATCGAGGAGCGCCTGCAACTGCTGGTGAAGAACGCCCTCACCGGCATCGTCATGGTCTTTCTGCTGCTTGCGCTCTTCCTGAACCTGACCGTCGCCTTCTGGGTCGCCGCCGGACTGCCGTTCATCTTCTTCGGCGCCCTGTTCTTCATGGGCGACCAGTTCCTCGGGCTGTCGCTCAACCTGTTTACGACCTTCGGCTTCATCATGGCGCTCGGCATCGTCGTCGACGACGCGGTCGTCGTCGGCGAGAGCGTCTACACGGTGCGATCAATGAAGGGCGATACGCTCGCCAACACGGTCGCGGGCACGCTCAAGGTCGCGGTGCCGACCCTGTTCGGCGTCTTCACGACGGTGGCGGCCTTCTACGCGCTGTCGCAGGTCAGCGGCCGCCTCGGCCAGGTCTATGCGCAGTTTGCCGCGGTCGTCACCCTCTGTCTGATCCTGTCGGTGATCGAGTCGAAGCTGATCCTGCCGGCGCATCTGGCGCACCTGCACACCCGTCGCCGGGCGAGCCGCAACCGGCTGCTGCGCCTCTGGCAGGGCGCCCAGCGCGGCGCCGACGCGGGCCTCGCCTGGTTCAGCGAGCGCCTCTACCAACCGCTGATCGAGCAGGCCCTCATCCACCGCTACGCGGTGGTCCTCGCCTTCATCGCGCTCTTCGTCCTGGTCATCTCGATGCCCTTCACCGGCGCGATCCGCATGAGCTTCTTCCCGGACATCCTCGGCGACACGGTGCGTGCCCAACTGACGATGCGCAACGACGCGAGCTTCGGCCAGACCCACGCGGCGCTCGAGCTCCTGGAGGCCAAGGCCTATGAGACCGACCGCGCGCTGCGTGCGACCGCCGGCGATGAGACCGACGGGGATGAGGACGGCGCGAGCGCCATCGCCCACCTCCAGGTCCTCTCCTCGGGCGACCAGTCGGGCCGCGTGACGGTCGAGTTGCGCCAAGGTGCGCCGTACGACATCAAGGAGTTCACGAACCACTGGCGACGCCTGGCCGGGCTGCCGGAGGGGGCGCGCACGCTGATGGTCCAGCACTCGCCGCGGATGGTCGCGGCGCTGCGCGTCGAACTGCGCGCCAACGACGATGAGGTCCTGACCCTCGCCGGCGAAGCGCTGAAGGCGGCGCTGGAGGAGATCCCCGGGGTCAGCGGCATCGAGGACAACCTCGAGCCCGCCCAGCCGCAGCTGCGCCTGGAGCTGACCCAGCAGGGCCGCGCGCTCGGCATGACGACGGCGATGCTCGCCCGCCAGCTACTCCAGTCGTTCAGCGGCCAGGTCGTGCAGCGCTACCAGCGCGACAGCGACGAGATCGAGGTCCGCGTCCGCTACCCGGAGGCGGCCCGCCAGAATGCGGCCGACGTCCTCAACGCGCGGGTGCGCACGCCCGACGGCACCGTCGTGCCGCTCGCGAGCGTCGCCACCGCAACCTACGGCTACACGCGCGACACCATTACCCGCATCGACAACAAGCGGGCCGTCTACGTCTCCTCCGACGTCAACAAGGACCTGATCTCGGCGACCGAGCTGGTCGCCCAGCTGCAACGCGACGTCGCCCCCCTGCTCGAGGCCAAATACCCGGGCCTCGACCTCCACTTCGCCGGCGAGGCCGAACAGCAGGCCGAGACCCAGTCTTCGATGCTGCAGATGTTCCTGCTGGCGCTGCTCGGGATCTACCTGCTGCTGGCAGTGCCGCTGAAGTCCTACTGGCAGCCGATCGTCATCATGATGGCCATCCCGTTCGGCATCGTCGGCGCGCTGCTCGGGCACTGGGTCAACGGCCTCTCGCTCGGCATCCTCTCGCTCAACGGCATCATCGCGCTGAGCGGCGTCGTCGTGAACGACAGCCTGCTGCTAGTCGCGCGCTTCAACGACCTCAAGCCCGACGCCGCCCACCTGCACGAGGCGGTCGGCCGCGCCTGCCGCGAGCGGCTGCGGGCCGTGCTGCTGACCTCGCTGACGACCTTCGCCGGCCTCGCGCCGCTGCTCTACGAGACCTCGATCCAGGCCCAGTTCCTGATCCCGGCGGCCGTCTCGCTCGGCTACGGCATCCTGTTCGCGACCGTCATCACGCTGATCCTGATCCCGACGCTGCTCGTCATCCAGCACGACGTCGCCGACCTCCCAGGCCGCCTCCGGCGGCGCCTCGCTCCCAAAAAAGGGCTCTGACCCCTTACACGGAAAAAGGGGTCAGACCCGTTACACACTTAAAAGGGCTCTGACCCCTTAAAGGTCAGCGTCGATCGGTGCCGTTCGATTGCCGGGCGAGCGACTGCCGGAGTATGCTCCGCCGCTACTGGACTGTTGTCAGCCTGACGGCGAATTTCGATACGGAGCGGGGTGGGGGCGATCGACGAGGCGGCCTTGGCAATGATTCGGCGCTGCACCGATTGCGGTGACGAGACCATGGCGCCGGAGCCAGGCGGCCTGCGTTGCCGCCGCTGCGGGCATCGCTACCGTTTCGATGCCAACGGGGTACTCGTCGCCCTGCCGTCGACACCCGGCCTCGGTCTGCCGGCCTTCTATCGTTCGCGCTTCTATGCCCGGTGGCTGCGCGCCTGGGACGACATGGTGGCCAAGGGCTGGGTCATCTACGAGCGCCCGCTCTATCGCTTCTTCTCGCTCAGCGGTCACCGCCGGATCCGCGCCGCGCTCGAGGCCCTCGGGCCGCCGGACGGGCCGGTCGTCGACCTGGGCTGCGGCGACGGCCGCCTGCTCGGGCTGCTCGGGCCGCGCAGCGCGATCGGCGTCGACCTCAACGCGGCCTTCCTCGCCCGGTTGAAGGCCCGCGCACCGGCGGCACTGGCCGTTCAGGCCGACTTCAACAACCTGCCGTTCGCGACCGGCAGCCTGTCCTGCTGCACCAGCGCCCACGTCCTGGAGCACCTCTACTTCCTCGCCGAGGGGCTCGAAGAGGTGCACCGCGTGCTGGCCGCCGACGGCCGCTTCCTCTTCACGATCCCGACCGAGGGCGGCGTCGGCTGGGAGCTCGGCCGGCGCCTCGTCACGGGTCCGCGGCTGCGGCGCGACTACCGGCTCGACGTGCAGGACGTGATGGCGATCGAGCACATCAACGATGCGCGGCGCGTGCTGCGCCTGGCGCGCCTCTATTTCCGCCTCGACCGGCCCGCCTATGCGCCCTTCCCATTCGTGCCGCTCAGATCGCTCAACAGCTCGATCACGGTCGCGGCCGCGCCGCTGCCGGTCGATCACGAACTGAGGGCCGCCGCATGAGGGCCGCCGTCGGCGCCTCGCCGCTGCCGGCCGCCCCGCCAGCCGGCGACAACGCCCAGATCGGCCTCGTCATCCCGGCCTATCAGCCGACCTGGACCCTGGTCCGGCTCATCGACGAACTCCAGCCGCTGTTGCAGCAGGCTGGGCTCGCCGGGCCGATCATCGTCGTGAACGACGGCTCGATGCCCTCGTGCGCGCCGATCTTCGCCGCCCTCGCCGAGCGCCCCGGTATCGTCGTCCTGACCCACGCGATCAACCTCGGCAAGGGCGAGGCCTTGCAGACCGGCATCAATCACCTGCTGGCCCAGACGCCGGACCTGATCGGGGTCGTCACCGCCGACGCCGACGGTCAGCACCTGCCGCGGGACATCGTCGCCGTCGCCCGGTGCCTGCGCGAGTCGCCGCAGGCGCTGGTGCTCGGCACCCGCCAATTCGGCGCCGGCGTGCCGCTGCGCAGCCGCTTCGGCAACATCGCCACCCGCGCCGTCTTCGGCCTGCTCGCACGCAGGCGGCTGAACGACACCCAGACCGGTCTGCGCGGTCTACCGAGCGCCATCGCCAAGCGTATGCTGCGGATGCACTATGCCGGCTACGAGCTGGAGCTGGCCCTGCTCTACGGCGAGGCGCGCCGGGGCACGCCGATCCTCGAGGCCCCGATCGCGAGCGTCTACGAGCGCGGCAACCCGACCTCGCACTTCAACCCGATCTTCGACTCGGCACGGATCTACTTCGTCTTCCTGCGCTACTCGGCGCTCGCCTTCACGACGGCGATCCTCGACTACATCCTCTTCCTGCTGCTCTACTTCTCGACCGGCAAGCTGTTCCTCGCCGTAGTCTGCGGCCGGCTCCTGATCGGCGGCCTCTACTTCACGCTGGCGCGGCGCAACGTCTTCCACGCCCACGGCGACGCCGCCCGTCAGGCCCACCTCTTCGCCGCCCTGCTCGCCACCAGCGCGCTCGCGACCTATGGCCTGACGACGGTCCTCGTGCTCGTCTTCGGCCAGCCGCTGCCGCTCGCGAAGCCGCTCTCGGACCTGCTGCTCTTCTTCGCCAACTTCGCCTTCCAGCGGGTCTTCATCTTCCCGCGCGAGGACTGAGCATGGCGTTGCCGGCGACCGACTGGGACCGCTACTACGCCAAGCCCGCGGCGACGGCCCGCTTCACGCGCCGCCTGACCGAGCGGCGCCTGCTCGGGCTACTGCGCGGCACGCTCGGCGGCCAAGGGGCGCTGTCGGTCTGCGAGCTGGGCGGGGCCAACAGCTCGTTCGCCGCGACCTTCCTCGAGGCGCTGCCGATCCGCTCGTACCGGATCATCGACACCAACGCGCGCGGGCTCGCGCTGCTCGGGGCGCGCTTCGGCGACGACGGGCGCGTGGCCTGGGAACAGGGCGACGTCCTCGCGCCGAACCCGGCCCATGGCGGCCGCTACGACCTGGTCTACAGCGTCGGGCTGATCGAGCACTTCGACCCGGCCGGTACCCGGCGCGCCATCGCCACCCACCTCGACTATTGCCGCCCCGGCGGCCTGGTCTTGATGACCTTCCCGACCCCGACCTGGCTGTACCGCGGCCTGCGGGCGCTGCTGGAGACGGCGGGCCTGTGGGGCTTCCCCGACGAGCGGCCACTCGGCTTCGACGAAGTCCTGGCCGCGCTCGCGGGTCGGGGCGAATTGGTGCACCGCTCGATCAACTGGGCGATCCTGCTGACCCAGGGCATCGTCGCCGTGCGCGCCGGCCGCTCGCACCGCGACTGAACCTGAAAAGAGCTGCCAGCGGCCAGCTTCTTGAAATTAGTCAGCTGGCGGGCGCGTGACGCTTGCCGGCGCTCACCCGTCTGGCGAGCGCTCGAGCGCAGAAAAGCCCGCTAAAACAAATATTTGAAGCTGGCGGCTGGTGGCTGGTAGCTGGTGGCTGGTGGCTGGTGGCTAGCAGCTGACTCCTCTTTCCAGGTTGAAGCCAGAAGCTGACATTAGGCGGGCCTCTCCAGCACCAGTAGCGTCATCCGCTGCAAGCGATCGATCAGGGCCGGCGGCAGCGCGATCCCGGTCATCGGGTTGGCGATCCGCTCGCGGATCGGGATCTCGGCCAGGACGGCCTCGCCGAAGCCCGCCTCCCGCGCCATCGCGAGCAGCTGCCGGCGGGTCCAGAAGTGCGGCAGCTCGACCGCGCGGTGGCGGTGAAACCACCGGTAGAGGGGCGCATAGGCCAGGTGATAGGGCCACTCCAGGGCCCGCGCCGCGTTCTCGGCGATCAGCAGCGTGCCGCCCGGACGCAGCAGCCGGTGGGCCTTCGCGAGCAGCGCGACGACCCGCGCGCGGCTGCGTCGGGTCGAGTCCTGGCCCAGGTGGTGCAGCAGGAAGATCGCGCAGACGGTGTCGAACGAGGCGGCCGGCAGCTCGATGTCGAGGCAGCTCGCCCGCCGCGTCTCGACGCGGCAGGGCGGCGGCCCGCCGAAGAAGCGCAGGTCATCGAGCATCGCCTGCGAGACGTCGAGGCCGAGCCAGCGCTCGGCGCGCGAGGTGTCGTAGTGGACCCGCGAGCCGCAACCCAGGTCGAGCACCGCGCCGCGCACGATGCCACCGGTGAGGCGATGGATCGTGCGCTGGAAGAGGAGGTCCTCGCCATAGAGGTCGGTGCTCCAGCCGTCGAAATAGGTCGGGTCGGACATCGCGGTCGATCTCGTGCGCCGGGACGGGAGGGCATCGTAGCAGGGATCGGGATCCCCGAGGCCGGGGGCGAACAGGCGACAACGGTCGACCGGGGTGTCGATCGGGTCGATGCTGACCGGCGACCCGCAAGTCATGGCGGCCCTGGCCGCGATGGCGTTGCTCGCAACGGCGGGGAGACCGCCGATCCGGCGACCCGCGCAGCACCACAGCAGGCGCCACGGTCACGGATGCTACCGGGGCGACCTTTCCGTTGCCGCCGGCTCTGCCAGGACGCAGGCCCTGCGCCGAGCGATTCGTGACCACGTGCGTGAGCCGCTGGAACGGCTCGGCTCAGCGGATGCGGTGGGGCCGGGCGAGCCTTGGCCTCGACCCTAGCCCTGCTCGCCCTTGCGGGCCATGAGCTCGTGGCTCAGCAGGCGGATATGCTCCATCTCCTCCCGAATGATCGCCTCGATCTTCTCCTTGCCGCGCCGCTCCGAGACCATGTCCTTCATACCCAGGTAGAACGCGATCGAGTCCTTCTCGATGCCGATGGCGGCCTTGAGGATCTCCCACATGGATGAGGTATCGATCTGTCTCTGGAAGAAGACCCGCGTGTCGGCAAGCGAGCGCAGGTAGTCGAGGGCGTCATCGTTGGGATCAACGACGGTCGCTGCCCGCTGTTCGTCGGTCAGGGAGGCCCTCATCTCCGAAAAGACGCCCTCGTGGTCCTCTTCCATTTCGGCGAGCCGGATCAGGAAGCCCCGGCCCTCGGGGTCTCCGGTCACTGTGTCGGCCGCCTCGCGGTAGAAGGCGGCCCCGTTTCGCTCGATCTGCTCGGCCATCTCGAAGACTTCATCGGCGTTGAATTCGAAGCTCATGTCTGCGGCCCCTCGCTGTTTCGACTCTGGAAAACGCCCGCTGGTCAGCCGCCGAGTCAGAACTTGGCGTCCATCCGGAACTCGGCGGAATCGAGCCAAAACCCCATGTTCAGCACATTGTCGTATTGGTACTGGAGCATGTCGTAATGGAACCGCTCCTCGTCGGCGAGGGAGTCGGCCAGCTCGCGCGCTCTGGGCGTCTTCGCCTTTTTCACCAGGTCCTCGAAGAACCGGATCGCCTTCCTTTCCATCTCCATCGCGATCTTGAGCGCAGCGCTCCCGTTGGCGTGCCGGCTGTCTCCGCCACGGTTGGCGATGGCCGCCTCCAGCTCATCGACCAAGGGAGCCGGCCTCTGCTTGCGCATCGCCTCATCGGCGACCGCCCGCCAGGCTTCGCCATCGGCCATCGAGGTGAAGATCTTCTCGATCACGGCCAGATGGCCATCCTCCTCCTTCGCAAGTCGCGTGAACATGGCCTTGCCGAGGTCATCTTCGGTGACCTCGGCGGCGCGTTCGTAGAACCCCTTGCCGGCGAGTTCCAGCTTGATGGATTCCTTCAATATCTCGACGGTCTGCGCATCGATGGAGGCCATGTTTTTTGTCTCCAGGACGAGGGAAATGAGAAGCCCTACCGCGCCGTGGCATGTGAAACCCGTAGGGTGCGGTGAGCTTGCGAACCGCACCGTTCGCAACACCGGCGTTGGTGCGGTTCGTTCCTCACCACACCCTACATCGGGGCTCACCGTGAGCCCTCGGTAGTTCGGCGCGGGCTATCTCGAATCTAGTATTCCTGCGGCAGATCTTTCAACTCGGCCCAGGAGTAGACCGGCCCTGTCGTGCAGACGTAGTCCTTGCCCACGTTGCAGCGGCCGCATTTGCCGATGCCGCACTTCATCTTGTTCTCGATGGTGGTGTAGATCTGCTCGTCCGCGAAGCCCAGGGCCTTGAGGTTCTGGATCACGAACTTGATCATGATCGGCGGACCGCAGGTGATGGCGATCGCGTTGGCCGAGGACGGCGCCTTGTCCATCAGGTTGGCCGGGACGAAGCCCGTATAACCCTGCCACCCGGCTTCCGGGGCATCCACCGAAAGCTGCACCTCGACGGCCCCTTGGAGCCTTTCCAAGTCGGCCTTGTACATGATGTCGCCGGCGGTGCGGGCCCCATAGAAGAGGCTGATCTTGCCGTAGTCCTCGCCCTGGGCGACCGCCGTCTGGAGCGCACCCCACATCGGCGCCAGCCCGACGCCGCCGCCGACGAAGACCAGGTCCCGGCCCTTCCAATCGGCCAGCGGAAACCGGTTGCCGTAGGGTCCGCGCACACCGATGAAGTCGCCGACCCGGGCGTCGTGGAAGGCGCTGGTGACCCGCCCCATCCGCATGATGCTGAACTGCTTGTACTCCTTCACGAGCGGCGAGGAGGCAATCGAGATCATCGATTCGCCCCGGCCGAAGATCGACAACATCGCGCACTGGCCGCAGTCGTGCTCGAAACCTTCGCTGTCGGGGAACTCGACCTGGAAGGTCTTGATCGCCCGAGCGCCTCGGGTCTCTTCCTGGATGTCGGCGATGCGCCCGATCTGGGGCAGATAGCTGTTGTCCGTCATGCTCGGCTCACCCTGTCCACGACCGCAACGATGTCGATGCCGACCGGGCATTCGGAGATGCACCGCCCGCACCCGGTACACTGCTGGGTCCCGTGGTTCTCGACGAAATAGAGGAACTTGTGGGCGACCCGCTGGCGCAGGCGCGAGCCAAGGTCGCCCCGGGGGTTGTGACCCGAGGTGTGCATCGTGAAATCCGGAAACTGGCAATTATCCCAGGTCCTCACCCGCTCACCGGTGCCGTGATTGGGGTTGGTCACCTCGTCGTTGATGTCGAAGCAGTGGCAGGTGGGACAGAGGTAGGTGCAGATGCCGCAGCCGATGCAATGCCGCGCCATCTCCTCCCACAGCGGCGAGTCGAATCGCGCGCGGATCGCCTCGGCGACGGTGCCGAGCTCCGCAACCGGGCGCTGCGGATGGCTGGACGCGGCGGCATGGACCCGCGCCACCTCGGCCGGATCCCCTGCCTGCAGGCTGGCGAAGGCGTCGCCGCCGCGGGCAATGAGCTCGCCCCCCTTGGCCGTGATCCCCTTGACGTGGAATCGATCGCCCAGATCGGTCATGAGGACATCGAGGCCCTCCTCGGCATGGGGCGCACCGCCCACGGACTGGCAGACGCAGTTGGGGGAATGGGGCTGGTTGCAGGCCAGCCCGACCAGCACCAGCCGCTCCCGCCGCGCCCAATAATAGGGATCCTTGAACTCCTTGCTGAACACCGTGTCGTTGCGAGGCATGCCACGACCATCGCAGGGCCGCACGCCGATGACCACGGTGGGCCGCGGATCCGGCAGCGTCGGGGTGAGCCTGGGGACGCCGTCCGCCCGCTCGAAACGGAAAAAGACCTCCCGCTGCGGAAAGGCGAACTGCTTCGGGGGGTTGATCGTGTTGGTATGCGAGAGGTCGATGACGGTCTCGGCCTCGACCCGGGCGTAATTCCAAACGGAATCGGCGAATGCCGGTGCCAGCACCTCGCAGTCGTCGAGGGCATCGACCCACTCCCGGAGCCTGTCCTTCGATAGGATCTTTTCCATGGGAGCTACCTGATGAAGCTGTTGGGGTCTTCGTCGCGGAACGACGAAAGCAGAGACGCCTGCCCGAAGTCACGGCCGGCCTCGTACTGGAACTGCTCGAAGGCCTCCATCTCCAGCTTGGTGTTGAGCAGACGCAGCGGGATGTTGACGGGACAGACCCGTTCGCACTCGCCGCAATCGATGCAGCGCCCGGCGAGGTGGATGGCCCGCGTCAAGTGGTAGAGCGCGCTCTCCGAGACGCTCGCCGAGCGCTCGCACCAGCGGATGCGGGTGGCCTTCTCCTCGGCCGTGGTCCCCGGCGTATTGACGAAGGTGGTGCTGTCGACCACGCACTCCGGGCAGTAGCACATCGGACAGACCGCACGGCACGCGAAGCAGCGCAGGCAGCGATCGAAGTGATGCTCCCAGGTCGCCCAACGCGCGTCCTCCGTAGCCCCCTGCGCGGCCTTGACGGCACGGAAGGGCTCATCGAGGCCGCGTTCGGTGACGACCTCGCCGAACAGCACGTCGTTCAGCGCGGGTGCGGCCGCGCGGCACTCCAGACAGCGGTCGGCCAGGAGGTCGCGGGCCGGGATCAAGGTCTCGTCACCACCGACGGTGACCTTGAAGGCGTCCGCCCCGGCGAAGTCCACCCGGCTTGCCCACCGGCCCTCGGGCCTGGCCGCGAGCTTGCGCGGGTCGATGACGCCGCTGCCCTCGCAGGAGACCCCGATGATCACGACGTCCTCGCGTTTGAGGTAATTCTCCTGCAGCAGCACGGCAACGGCCCGGCTGTCGCAGCCCTTGGCGACGATCGCGACCGGACGCCCGTCGGGGGTCTTGTTCCGAGTCTGGGCGGCCGCCTGCTGTTGGCGATCCTCGACCAGGTAGCGCGCCAGGTTGTTGAGACAGGTCGGGTCCCACACCAGGGTCTCGGCCTCGCCGGCCTCGTCGATGGTGCAGGGCTGGGCCAGGACCCCGGCGGTGCCCCGGCGATAGCCGATCACGGCCCTGACCTGCCCCTTCTCCAGGAGATCTGCCGCGTACCCGCGCAGCGCGTCGACATTGACCATCAGTGTTTCGCCTTGAGTCGGGTCTGAGGGCCGAGGGGGCGAAGGTCGCCGACGAATTCGTCGATCACCTCGGCGAATTTGGCGCCCTCCGCGGCCGAGACCCAGGACATGCGGAAACGCTCGGCCTCGAGACCGACGAACTGGAGCAGCTGCTTGACCAGGTACAGCTTGCGGCGGGCCAGGTAGTTGCCTTCCATGTAGTGGCAGTCGCCGGGGTGGCAGCCGGAGACCAGCACGCCATCCGCCCCCTTGTTGAAGGCGGAGAGGACATACAGGGGCGACATCGAGCCAGTGCAGGGGATGGTGATCGGCGTGGCGTTCGCCGAGTACTGGATCCGCGACACGCCTGCCAGGTCGCTGCCGGCAGAGGAACACCACTTGCACAGGAAGGCCACGACGCGCGGCTCATGCGCCTGCGCCTCGGGCGCGGGGGATTGCGACGAATTCGGCAACGGAATAGCCCTCCTCTCAGGCCGCCAAGACGGCGCTGATCATCTCGTGAATCTGGAGCTGACTGACGTTCTTGACGTCGATCGCGGCGCGCACGCAGACGCCGACGCAGGAGCCGCACCCCTGGCACAGCACCTCGTTGACCGCCGCCTTGCCACCGACCAGGCCGATGGCCTCGTAGGGGCAGGCGTCGACGCACATCGCGCAGCCGGTGCAGTAGGGGTCGCGGACCTTGGCCACGGTCGGGCTGTGATGCAGCTCCTCCTTGGAGAGCAGGGCGATCACCTTGCTGGCCGCGGCGCTGGCCTGGGCGACGGTCTCGGGGATGTCCTTGGGCCCCTGGGCGGCGCCGGCCAGATAGATCCCCGCCGTGACGCTCTCGACCGGCTTGAGCTTGGGGTGGGCCTCGGCCAGGAAGCCATCCTTGCCGAGGCCGATCTTCAGGGTCTTCGCGATCTCGGCGGTGCCCTTCGATGGCTCCATGGCCTGGGCCAGCACCACCATGTCCGCGGCGATCTCGACGTTGCGTCCGGACAGCGTATCGACGCCGAGCACCCTGAGCTTGCCGCCCTGCTCGTAGACCCTGGAGACCCGGCCGCGCAGGTAGATCACGCCATCCTTCTCCATGGAGCGCTGCACGAACTCCTCGTAACCCTTGCCCCCGGAGCGGATGTCGATATAGAAGACGTAGGCCTGGCCGTCGGGGACATGGTGCTTGTAGAGCGTGGCATGCTTCGCCGTGTACATGCAGCAGATCTTGGAGCACCAGGCACAGTGGTTCTCGGGGTCGCGCGAGCCCGAGCACTGAATGAAGACGATCTCCTTCGGCACCTTGTGGTCGGAGGGCCGCAGGATATGGCCCTCGGTGGCCCCGGAGGCGGAGCAGAGGCGTTCGAACTGGAGCCCGTCGAGGACGTCCGCATAGCGCCCGGCGCCATACTCGCCCAGCTTGTCCATGCCGTAGAGATCGTAACCGGTGGCCACGACGATCGCCCCCACCTCCTCCTCGAAGACGGTGGGGCGCTTGTCGAAATCGATGGCCCCGGCCTCGCAGACCTCCTCGCACTTGCCGCAGACCACCGGCTTGAGGCCGAGACAGGCCGCCTCGTCGAGCGTGAAGGAGGCGGGGATCGCCTGGGCGAAGGGGATGAAGATCGCGCGGCGGTTGGTCAGGCCCTCGTCGTACTCGTTGGGCACGGCCACCGGACAGACCTGGCTGCAGTCGTCGCAGAGCTTGCACAACTCGGGATCGACGTACTGCGCCTTTTTCTTGATCCGCACCCGGAAATTGCCGACGAAGCCGCTGACGCTCTCCACCTCGCTCTCGGTCAGCAGCCGAATGCGGGGGTTCTTGGAGACCGCGACCATCTTCGGCGACAGGATGCACTGGGAGCAGTCCAGCGTCGGGAAGGTCTCCGAGAGCTTGAGCATGTTGCCGCCGATCGTCGACTGCTTCTCGACCAGGATGACGTCGAGGCCGGCATCGGCCAGGTCGAGGGCCGTCTGGATGCCGGCAATGCCGCCGCCGACGACCAGCGCCCGGCGCGTCACGGGCACCCCGATGGGATCGAGCGGCTCGTTGCGCTGCACCCGGCGCACCGCGGCACGGGAGATCTTGATGGCCTTGTCGGTCGCCTCGTCCGGGTCCTTATGGACCCAGGAGCACTGCTCGCGGATGTTGGCGATCTCGCAGCGGAAACCGCTCAGGCCCCCGAGCTCGGAGGCGTCCCGGAAGGTCTTCTCGTGCAGGGTCGGCGAGCAGCAGGAGATCACCATGCCATCGAGGTCGTTCTCCTTGATGGCGTCGATGACCGCACCCTGGCCCGGGTCCGAGCACATGTAGACATAGTCCTCGCAGAAGACCACGCCGTCGTCCTTGGCCAGCTCTCGTGCAACCTTCTTGACGTCGACCGTAGCGGCGATGTTCTTGCCGCAGTGGCAGACGAAGACACCGGTGCGTTTGCTCATGGCGCCTCCTCGATACTGAGCGGACGCGTCTCCAACAGCTCGAGGCCGTACTCGTAGCCGCGGTCGAAGGCCTTCTCGTTGACCGCCAGGAAGCGATCCGGGACCAGGCCCGGCAAGGCATTCTTCATCGCCTCGGCGCTGACGATCTTCGTAATGGCGGCGAAGCAGCCGAGCGTCACCAAGTTGGCGAAAATCCGGTTGCCGATCTCTTCGGCCATGCGGGTGACCGGCGCGGCATACATCTGCACCCGCCCGGTGTCCTCCTTGGGCTGGACCAGGTCCTCCTCGTAGATGAGGACGCCGCCGTCGCGCAGCTTCGGCTCATAGGTGTTGTAGGAATCCTGGGACAACGCGACCAAGACACCCGGCAGGGTCACGTAGGGGTAGAGGACCCGACTCTCGGAGATCACCAGCTGTGACGCGCAGGCACCGCCGCGGGCCTCGGGGCCGAAGCTCTGCGTCATCGTGGCGAACTTGTTGTCGTACATCGACAGCGCCTTGCCGGTGATCAAGGCGCAGCGCACGATGCCCTGGCCGCCGAACCCGGAGAACCTGACCTCCCACGTCATCCCAGGCCCTCCTCGTCGACGCCGAAGTCCTCGGCCATCAACCGCGCCTCCTCGTCCTCCACCAAGGCTTGGGCCTTGGCGCGCGCCTCGGCCTCGCGGCGTTCCTTCTCCTCGCGCTCCGGCGTGGTCATGCCATAGAGCTGGTACTCATCGCCGAGGACGTTGGCGTAGCGCTCGTTGACCGCCTCGAGGTAGGTGGGCTTTTCTCGGCGCACGAACCGGCCCATCGTGATGTCGCCCTGGAAGTCGATGCCCACGTTGCGGGTATCGACTTCCTTGTCGACCTCGGCCTCCTCCCGGTAATAGGCCAAGGCGTCCATGCCGTCGCCGAGGCGGTTGCGGCGCTGATAGAGGGTGGTGCAGGGGGCGATGACCTCGATGAAGGAGAAGCCCTTGTGGCTCAGGCCCTCGCGGATCGACTTGGTGATGTTGCGGGCATGCAGCGAGGTCCAGCGCGCCACATAGGTCGCCCCGCAGGCGTCGGCCAGGAACGGCAGGCTGAAGGGATATTCGTAGTTGCCGTAGGGGGTGGTCGAGGCGTTGGCCGTCTGCGGCGTCGTCGGCGTCACCTGCCCGCCGGTCATGCCGTAGGTGAAGTTGTTGATGCAGATGACCATGATGTCCATGTTGCGGCGGGCGGCATGGATGAAGTGGTTGCCGCCGATCCCGACGATGTCGCCGTCGCCACTGACCACGACGACCTTGAGATCCGGGTTGGCGAGCTTGAGGCCGGTGGCCACCGGGATAGCCCGACCGTGGGTGCTGTGGATCGAATCGAGCTTCACGTAGCCGGCGACGCGGCCGCTGCAGCCGATGCCGGAGACCACGGCCAACTTGTCCATGTCGATGCCGCTCTTCTTCACCGCCTCGGCAAAGCAGTTGACCACGGTGCCGATGCCGCAACCCGGGCACCAGATGTGGGGCATGCGCTCCATGCGCAGGAACTCCGCCATCGGGCTCTCGGCGCGGAAGGTCTCTTCGTCGAATGCGGTGCTCATTGGCAGGCCTCCTGGATGGCGCCGAGGATGACGTCGGGATCGTGGACAGCACCGCCGCAATGGGGGACGCTGACGACCCGGCACTGGCCGGCAGCGCAGCGCTCGACCTCCCTCACCATCTGACCGTAGTTGATCTCTGGGACGACGATGGCGCGCACCTGGCCGGCCAGTTCGCGGATCCTCCGCTCCGCAAACGGCCAGACGGTGATCAACCGCAACGTCCCGGTCCGGATCCCGGCCTCGCGCGCCAGCTGCACCGCCCGCGAGACGATCCGCGACGTGATGCCGTAGGAGACGACGAGGACCTCCGCGCCCTCGACCTCCTCCTCCTCGAGCCGGATGATCTTGTCGGCGTTGGAGTCGATCTTCTCGATCAGGTGGGTGACGACCTTGACGTTCTGCGCCGGGGTAAGGGCCGGATAGCCGCGCTCGTCATGCGTGAGACCTGTGATGTGGAAGCGATAACCGTCGCCAGCCCTGACCATCGGGGCTACGTCCTTACCGGTGAATCGATAGGGGCGGTAATCCTCCTTCGGACCATCGTAGAGGTTGCGCGCGACCACCATGATCTCCTCGGCCGGGGGGATGACGACCTTCTCGTGCATGTGCCCGACGGTCTCGTCGGTCATGATGAAGACCGGCACCCGATAGGTCTCGGAGAGGTTGAAGGCCTCGACGGTCAGGTCGAAGCACTCCTGCGGCGAGTCGGGGCTCAGCGCGATGATGCGATAGTCGCCGTGGGAGCCCCAGCGCACCTGCATCATGTCCTGCTGACCGGGCAGCGTCGGCAATCCAGTCGAAGGGCCGGCACGCTGGACGTCGGCGATGACCATCGGGGTCTCGGTCATCACGGCCAGGCCCAGGTTCTCCATCATCAGGGAGAGTCCCGGGCCGGAGGTCACGGTCATCACCTTCTGGCCGCCCCAGGCGGCGCCCACCAGGGCGGCGATCGAGGCGATCTCGTCTTCCATCTGGATGAAGAGGCCGCCCACGCCGGGACAGCGCTCGGCGAAGCGCTCGGCGGTCTCGGTCGAGGGCGTGATCGGGTATCCGGCGAAGAAGCGGCAACCAGCCGCCAATGCCCCCTCGGCGATGGCGTGATCGCCGTCGAGGAAATGGGCGCCCGAAAGGACCCCTTTCGGATCGGCGGCGGTCTTACGCATGCTCGTTCTCCATGTGTTCTGGCCTGCGGGTCACGTAGATGGCGAATTCCGGACAGATCGACTGACAGAAATCGCAGTTCCGACAGTCCTCTGGCGACTTGACATAAGGGGGGTGGTACCCCTTGGCATTGAACGCGGCTGACATCTCCAGCGCCTTGGTGGGACAGAAGGCGACGCAGAAGCCGCACCCCTTGCACCAGGCGGTGTTGATGGTGACGACGCCCGTGATGTTCTTGACCTTACCGAATGGCATCGTTGTCCTCCTCAGAGCAGGCCCTTGGCGCTCAGCAGGGGAGCGGCCGGCGTGTGATGGAGATCCAGCCGCAATACCGACTCGGGGCCACCGAGGGCGATGGCCATCAACTGCGTGAAATAGACCACCGGCAGGGTTCGGAAGTCGCCATAGGTCTGCCTGGTCAACGCCTGGCGTTGATCCAGATTGAAGGCGCAGAGGGGGCAGCTGACCAGGACCGTGTCTGCGCCTTGGGATTGCGCAGCGCCGATGATCTGGTAGGTCTTGTCGGCGACGATGTGCGGCTTGTCCACCGTCTGGTAGGCGGCGCAGCACTCGGTCTTGTGGCTGAACGCGACGGGCTCGCCGCCCAGGGCCTCGACGAGGTCTTCGAGGACCGTCGGGTTCTCGGCATCGTCGAAGGCGGCCTCCTTGGGCCGCACCAACAGGCAACCGTAGTAGCAGGCCACCTTCAGGCCAGCCAGGGGCTTGACGACCTTCTCGCGCAGGGCTTGGAACCCGATCTGATCGCGCACGACCTCCAGCACGTGGACGACGTCGACATCGCCCGCGTAATCGACCGGCTCCTCGTACATGAAGGCGTTCATGAGGGCGAGGTCCGGGGCGCTGTGGCGGACGTGGATGTTGGCCCGCTTGATGGTGTTGTAGCACATCGAGCAGCCGGTCATGAGCTGCCGGTTCCCCGCCTCCTTGGCGCGGATCAGGTTGCGGATCGGCGCCACGCGGCGCATCAGGTCGTCGGCCGAGAGCGAATAGACGGTTCCACAGCAGTTCCAGCGATCGAGCTCGACCGCCTCGACCCCGAGGCGCTCCATCGCATAGAGGGTGGAATCCTCGAAGTTCCGGGCGTGGTTCTTGAGGGTGCAACCGGGAAAGTAGCTAAGCTTCATGGCGATGGCTGGTCCCCTCAGGAGGTGAGCTTGCGCATGCTGCCGATGAGGGCGATGGGCGGGATCGCTTGCAGCTCCTCGGCTGCGACATCCGCCACCCGCAGGTGATCCTGTCGGGCGCGCAGTTTGACCTGACGCATCGACTCGAACAGCTCGGCGATCCGCACCCCCTTGGGACAGCGCGTATTGCAGGTCATGCAGGAGACGCAGAGCCAGATCGCCTCTGAATCGAGCAGCTCCTGCTCCATCCCCAGTTGCGCCAGACGAATCATCTGCGCCGGCGGGATGTCCATGTAGGCGGCCAGCGGGCAACCGGCCGAGCACTTGCCGCACTGGTAGCAGGCCAGGAGGTTCTGGTCCGCGAGCCGCTGGACCTTGGCCGTGAAGCGGCTGTGGACCTTCTCTTTCGAAACGATCACCGTCATGAGCTCTTACCTGCGCTGAGACCTGGCGTCGGGCCGACAGCGGGCCCCCTCACTGCTCCGCACCGAGACCGATTCGGCTGCGGAGCATCGAGTGGCGCGCCGGGATATTGCCGAGGCGCGCCAGCTGCTGCAGCTTCACGTTCTCCGGGGTGTAGGAGGGTAGGATCACGGGCGAGATCAGATCGGTCTCGATGCCCTGATCCGCCATCTCCTTCGCGTAGGCGGTGACATGGTCCAGGCTCAGACGGCCGAGCTGCACCGACTTGGCGTACTCGCTGGCATGCCGGCCGGCGCGGCGGCCGAAGACGTTGTAGTCGAGCACCGAATTGCCCATCAGCCGGTTGCGGCCATGGACGCCACCCGAGGCCTCGCCGGCGACGAACAGGCCCGGGATATTGGTCTCGCAGCGCTCGTTGATCTCGATGCCACCGTTCTGGTAGTGCAGCGAGGGGTAGATCAGCATCGGCTGCTTGACGATGTCGATGCCGTAGCGGTCGAAGGCCCGGCAGATGCCGGGAAACTGGTGTCGCGTGTAGCCCTCGCCGTGGAGCATGTCGATGATCGGCGAATCCAGCCAGACACCGACGCGCCCGGCGGCGGTGGCGATGCCCATGTTGCGCTCGGGGCTGCACTCGCGGATGATCGCCGCGCTCTCGACATCCCGCGGCTCGCGCGGGAACACGAACAGCTCGCCGTCCTTGTTCAACGGCTGCCCGCCCGCACCGCGGATCTTCTCGGTGACCAGGAAGCCGGCGATCTGCTCCGGATAGACGGCCCCGGTGGGGTGGTACTGGACCGAATCCATGAATTTGAGCTGGGCGCCGGCCCGGTAGGCCATGACCAGCCCGTCGCCGGTCGCGCCGTAGTGGTTGGTGGTCGCGAAGCCGCGGATGTGCAGCCGCCCGAAGCCGCCGGTGGTGATCACCGTCGCCTTGGCCTTGACCACGAGGAATTGCTCGGTGTCGAGGTTGTAGAGGATGGCGCCCGCGCATTGGCCCTTGTCGTCGAGCAGCAGCTCGATCGCCGGCTCGAACTCGCGCACCCGGATCTTGTCGGGGTGGTTCTCGACCTCGTCCATCAGGGTGCGCATGATGATCGCGCCGATGTAGTCGCGGCAGGACAGCATGCGCTTGCGCGAGGTGCCCCCGCCGTGCAGGACCTGGAGCGAGCCGTCCTCCATCTTGTCCCACATGACGCCCAGCTTCTCGAGCTCCCGGACCACCTCCGGGGCGTCCTCGGTCAGGGCGCGGACGAGATCGGGCTTATTGTCGAAGTGACCGCCGCCGACCGCATCCAGATAGTGGCGGGTCGGCGAATCCTGTGGCGCGACGGCCGCCTGCATGCCGCCCTCGGACATCATCGAGTTGGCGTCGCCCAGGCGCAGCTTGGTGGCGATCATGGAGTCGACCCCGTTCTGCATGGCGGTGATGGCCGCCCAGCAGCCGGCGCCGCCGCCGCCGATGATCAGCAGATCGGTCTCGTAGTCGGGCTTGGCGAGATTCGCCTGCATCCGACGCGGGTCGATCATCGAGTGCGCCTCGAGGATCCACTTGACCTCGGTGGTGAGCTCCTCGCCCTTGTTCGGCCCGATCCGAATGCGGCTGCGGGCGGCGGCCGCGGAGTCGGGGTGGAACCGCGAGAGCACGTCTTCCCGCTCCGCCGCGTTCATCGGCGGATAGACCGGCTGACCGCTCTTGGCGAGCTCCAGCCGCATGGGTCGCGTCTGCTCGACCTTCTCGAGCAGACCTTTCAAGTAGTCCGGATACATGCGTGTCCTCCGAGCGCACGCCCGTCGTCGATGCGCGACCGACCCTCAGGGGCGCCCCGAAATACGATTTGTCATAATTCTGCGAGTCACGCCGGGCGGCGTGCTACTCCATGTCCCGCGCGTAATAGCGCTCGCTGAGCGCCTCCCGCCCGAGGGACATCAGCTCGGCATACTCGTCGTCGTAGGCGCGATCCTGCACCTGCTGGAGGCGGGCATCGAGCTCCTCGCTCTCCTTGCGCAAGTAGCGCCCATAGAGACGCTTGCCGAGGATGGCGACCTTGTGCTGGATGATCTCGGCCGGGCAACGCAGCGCACAGAGACCGCAACCGACGCAATCGTAGGAGAGCTCCATGAGCTCGGCGATGTCGCCGCGCATGGCCGCCTGGATGTAGTCCATCACCTGCAGCCCCTGGGGACAGGCCTTGGTACAGGTGCCGCAGGCCACGCAGCGGAAGGTGACCGGATAGACCTTCTTGATCGTGTCGACGTCGGGCGTGAGCGTCTCCAGGTCGTAAATCGCCTTCTCGACGGGCACGGAGGGGATCTGGGACAGGGCCATGCCGTCCTGGACCAGCGTCGTGCAGGCCAGGCCGGTATGGATCCGGTAGTCGTTGGGCAACCGGTAGATGGTGCCACAGGCACCACAGAAGCCCTCGCGACAGCCGGCACCGCGGATGATCTGCTGGCCGCTGTGCTCGATGGCCCGCATGATGGTGGCGTCGGCCGGGACACGGGCAGGCTTGCCCATGATGGACACGGTCACCTCTGCGGTCTCAGTCCGGCCCTGCCGGCCGACATCTCGCCCAGCCTCGCGCATGTCGACGGCCTCGTCTTCTTGCTCGCCACGCATTGGGAAGTCCTCCGCTTGTAACCCCGGTCAGACTCGGTCGTCTGGAGCCTGGCCCGAGCCGACGAATCCGATATTTCCTTGTCGGATCGCCGTCTTGGGCCCGCTGCGACCAGCCTGACCGCCGGGGCTTTTCTAATTAAAATCATCGGCTTTTCTTGGAAGCCGCGATTGCAGTGGCGGAGCGATAGTACCACCAGCGGCCCTCGAAGGTAGACCCCCAACATCAGCCCGACCGCATCGTGGTCAGCCGGAACCCACCGCGGCGGCCTCCGATCCCCATGGTCCTTTCGAAAGGACGCGCGCGGAGGCGCGACACTCGTGCCGCGCTTGGGCAATACCGAGGCCGACCTTTCATGGGGACCTTGAAAAACCGCCATCCGGGCAATCTTTCAAGACGGCACACGTGCCCCGCGCGGTCTCGGGAATTCCGCAGTCCTGCATCAGCGGGGCAACACGCCCGAGTCGACGCTGGCGAGCGGGCTGGCCACCATGCGGGTCCGCGCGGATGGCGGATGGACCGACCGCCGCGGAGCTCCCGCCCCCTAGCGCCATTCTGATGCCTCGTGCCGCACGGGCCGATAGCGGCGAAGTCCGCGCGGCGCCCGCCCAGATGGACCCCTTGACGTCCGTCACGCCACGCCGTAAAAGGCGCCACCGCCGATTCGGTCGATCTGCTGCGTATTACGGTGCGTGATGCGTCTGGTCTCGTTCGATGCCTTTCGTTCGCTGGGGATCCCCGGCGTCAGCGTGCTCAAGCCCGAGGGCTTCATCCGCCAGCGGGCCCTGATCGAGGCCGCCGACTGGGTGCTGTTTCCGCAGACCTGGCAGCTCAACGTGCTCTGCTATGCCTGGAAGCGGCGCGTGTTCCCCTCGCCCCCGAGCTACGACATCGGCTATGACAAGGTCGAGCAGACGCGGGTATTCGAATCGCTCGCCCCGGGCCATTGCCCCCGGACCCTGATCCTGCCCGCGGACGAGGCGGCCACCGAGCAGGCCATCGCCGAACTCGGCCTGCCGTTGGTCGTGAAGGAACCGCGCAATTCGATGGGCCGCGGCGTCCACCTGGTGGAGACCCGCAGCGCCCTACGCGCTTGGTGCGCCCAGCGCCCGGTCCTCTATGCCCAGGAGTACCTGCCGCTGTCCGCCGATCTGCGCGTCGTGTGGGTCGGCGATCGGGTGTTCACCGCCTACTGGCGCCGCGGCGGCGACGGCTTTCACCACAACGTCGCCCGCGGCGCCGTGCTCGATTACGAGGCGATCCCCGACGCCGCCCTGGAGCTGGTGGCGACCCTGGCCCCGGCGCTCGGCATCGACCACGCCGGCTTCGACATCGCCTGGGTCGACGGCCACCCTTTCCTGCTCGAACTCAACGTGCTGTTCGGCAACGCCGGCATCCGCGAGGCCGGGGTCGACCTGGCGGGGGCGATCGTCGCCTATCTGCGAGGGCGGTTGCGGACTGAGGGGCTGTAACAGGGCGCGAGGGAATCGCTGGGCAGCGCGGCGCGCTCGGGCGCGACGCGTCACCCCTCGTGCAGCAGGTGGAACTCGGCGAAGAGTTCGTGCCGGTAGGCAGCGAAGTCGCCATCGGTGCGCTCCCGCGGGTAGGGCATGTCGATGTCGATGATCCGCTGGATGCGCCCCGGGTTGGCGGCCATCAGCACCACCCGCTGGCCCAGGGCGATGGCCTCGTCGAGGTCGTGGGTGACGAAGACGATCGTCGAGCCCTTTCCCTGCCAGAGGCTGAGCAGCTCGTCCTGGAGGCGCATCCGCGTGAAGGCGTCGAGCGCGCCGAAGGGCTCGTCCATGAAGAGCAGGCTCGGCTCGACGGCCAGCGCACGGGCGATCGCGACCCGCTGCTTCATGCCACCCGAGATCTCGTGGGGGTGCTTGTAGGCCGCGGCACAGAGCCCGACCAGCTGCAGCGCCTCCTGGGCGCGCGCCTTGGCCTCGTCGCTCGGGACACCGCGCGCCTCGAGGCCGAACAGGACGTTGCCGAATACCGTCCGCCACGGAAAGAGGCCGTAGTCCTGAAAGATCATGATGTGATCGGGGTCCGGCTCGGCGACCGGTCGCCCGTCGATCGTGAGCACGCCCCCGGTCGGCGTCTCGAAGCCCGCCATGAGCTTGATCAGCGTGGTCTTGCCGCAGCCGCTCGGCCCGACCAGGCAGACGAGCTCGCCGGCGGGGACGGCGAGATCGACGCCGGTCAGGGCGACCTGTTCGCCGCCGCGGGCCGAGCGATAGCGCTTCTCCAGCCCCTCGGCCAGGATCTTGATGCTCGCCGTTTCGGTCATTGCCCCAGGCCCCAGTAGCGTCCGACGGCGCGCTCCAGCACCCGCATGCCGCGGTAGATGGCGAGCCCGAGCAGACCGATGACCAGCATCCCGGCCATGATGAGGTCGGTGCGCAGGAAGTTGCGGGCGTCGACGATCATGTAGCCGAGCCCCGACTGGGCGCCGAGCATCTCCCCGGCGACCAGGTGGATCCAGGCCGTGCCGACGGCGATGTGCAGGCCGACCATGATGCCGGGAAAGGCGGCCGGGACGATGACCCGCAGGAAGGTCATCCTGGGGTCGGCGCCGAAGTTGGCCGCGACCTTGAGGTAGACCTCCGGGATGCCGCGCACGGCGCCGATGGTGGTGAGGAGCACGGGGAAGAAGGCCGCCAGGTAGATGATGTAGATGGCGGGGGCATTGCCGATGCCGAACCAGAGCACCGCGAGCGGAAACCAGGCGATCGGCGAGATCGGGCGCATGACCTGGATCAGCGGATCGAACAGCCGCCCCAGGACGCCGAAGCGACCGAGCAGGAGACCCAGCGGCACCGCCACGGCGACGGCCAGCAGATAGCCGCCAGCGAAGCGCACCAGGCTGATCCAGGTGTTGGTCCACAGCCGGCCGTCCATGGCCACCTCGATGAGGGCCCGGGCCATGGCCGCGGGGCCGGGGAACTGGTCCGGTGGATAGAACTGGGCGATCAGGCCCCAGACGCCGCCGAACAGCACCAGGATCCAGACCGGCAGGGTCGCCATGCCCAAACGGTGCACGAGGCCCCGCCTCATGTCAGGCCGCCCTGGCCATGAAGCCCGCGTTCAGATAGCCGGCCAGGTCCGCCTTCTCCTTGGCGATGCCGAACGCGATCATGTAGTCCTGCGTCGCGGCGAAGTCGGCCTCCCTGGGGACCAGATCGTCAAAGGTGAGCCGCCCTGCCGGCGTCGTCAGCACCGTCTCGACGACCGCCGGCCGCTGACCGATGAGCTTGACCGAGCCCTTGGCCGCCTCGGCCGGGCGCTCGGCGATGAAGGCCGCGGTGCGGACCATGCCCGACACCATCTCCTGGACCGCCTCCGGGTGCTTGTCGATCACCGCCTCGCGGACGTTGAGCACGCAGCAGATGTGGTCCGGCCAGATGTCCTTCGACAGCATCAGGACCTTGCCGACCTTCAGCGCCTCGGCCTGGGCGCCGAAGGGCTCGGCGACGATGTAGCCGTCGATCCGTCCCGTCGCCAGCGCATTGACCATCTCGGGCGGGGCCATGTCGAGGATCCGCAGGTCTCTGGCGGGGTCGATCCGATGCTCGGTCAGGACCTTGCGCAGCAGGATGTTGTGGGTCGAAAAGGGGCTCGGCACCGCGATCGAGCGGCCCTCGAGATCTTCGATGCGGTCGATGCCGGCATCCTGCTTGACGGTGATGACACTGCCGTTGCGATGCCCGAGCATGACGACCTGGACCGGTGCCCCCTTGGCCCGCAGCGTCAGCCCGATCGGCGTGAGCAGGAAGCCGCCGTCGATGGCGCCGGCCTTGAGGGCCTCCGCGATCTCCGGCCAGGACGAGAACTTGATCGGCTCGATGGCGGCTGTTTTGAACGACTCGCGCTCGGCGGCGACCATCAACAGGTGATCCGTGATCGGCAGATAGCCGATCTTGAGCCGCACCTTGCGGCCGCCCGCCAGCACGTTGCCGATCGTGCCCGGCATCACCGACAGCAGCGGCGCCGCCGCCATGGCGCGGCCTGCACCCTTGAGAAATTCACGTCTTTTCATGGCCATGCTCCTCCTCGTGGTGATGGTGATGATGGTGCTCGCCGTCACCATGGTCGTGGCCCGGGTGCGCGTGTCCCCCTCCCGGCCAGGGGCGCAGCGTCGACAGGCGTGCCGCGGCCGGTGCGCCCGCCGCCGCCCAGCCCAGTGCTGCCCGGCGGGCGTCCATGTCGGCAACGATGCGGCCGGCGAGCGCGATCGGGTCCGGATCGATCACCATGACGGCGCCCAAGATCTCCTGTGTTCCTTCGAAGAAGAAGCGCGAGACCTCCACGGAACCGCTGACCGGCGGGGCGATGCAGTGGTAGGAGTTGACGCCGAGCAGGCGGAAGCCGAGCGCCGCGCCGACGCCCTTCTCGTTCGACCACTCGGGGCTCGAAAAGGCCAGCGGCAGCCGCCGCAGCGGCTCCTCGGCGGCGTTCGACAGGGCACGAAAGAGGGCCGAGGCCCGCGCGTTGTCCAGGCATTCGCCCATGTGCCAGACCGGCGGCAGGGCCAACGGCCCGAGGACCGCGGCCAGCCCCGACCCGGCCCCGGCCAGTCCGTCCGGGAGGCAGAAGCCCATCTTGAGCAGTGCGAAGGCCGCGCAGCCGTTGGTCAGGGCGAGCACATCGTGCGCGATCAACTCCTCGGCGACGCGCACGACGGATTCTTCGTAGACCACTTTCGGGTTGTTGCAGCCAACCAGGTTGACGATGCCACGGATGCGCCCGGATCTCAGGTGATCGAGCAGCACCTGCGCCCCGCCGAAGGTCGCGAGCACGTTCTCGACGGAGAAGCCGACCTCCGCCTCCATGCGCGCCCGCGGGATGAACACCTTGCCGTCCTGGCGCTCGCCGAAGGCCTCGATCCCGCGACGGACGATCCGCTCGGCCAGCGCATCCGCCTCGGCGAGGTTCGAGTGGTGATGATCGAAGGCGATGTGCTCGGCCCCTGGGAGGCGGGTTGAATCGCTCGTCGTGACGACGCGTGTGTGGAAGCAGGCGGCCACATCCATGATGCTCGGGAAGATGTCCTGCACATCGGCCACCCACAGATCCAGGGCGCCGGTGCCGAGGACCAGCTCCGCGCCCATCGCGTTGGCCAGCGGCGTGATGTCGCCGAACTTGGCGAGCGCGCTGTGACCCGAGCAGCAGATGCCGTAGAGCCGGATCGTCTCGGCCCCCGAAGCACGCGCCTCGGCGACCAAATCCTCGCGCCGCGCCGCCTTGACGATCGCGGCGACCAGGACCGGCGAGTGGCCGTGCACGGCGATGTTGACCGTCCCCTCGGTGATGGCCCCGAGATTCGTCTCGATCCGGCTGCGCCTCGGCAGGCCGTAGAGGCAATCCATCGCGATCGCCGAGCCGACGACGCTGCTCCAGGCGAAGGCCAGCCCGCAGCGTAGGACCTGGCGCGCGACATTCTCCCAGTCCCCGTCAGTGCCCGTGCCGGTGCGGTGCAGCGCCTCGAAGACCTCGTGATAGGCGCCGACCGGCAGGATGTCGAGCTGCCGCCAGACCGCGAGCCGCTCCGGCGGGGCCATCGCCTCCAGCGTCCGGTGCGGCCCCGGCAAGGTCCGGCACAGGTCGTCGAGCAGGATCATCGCGATCTCGCCGGCCAGCTGCTCGACGGTCTTGTCCGGGCCGTCGATACCGAAGGCCTTGGCCGTGGCCAGCACCTTCTCGGGCCCCAGGATCGGCAGGTCGAGCGCGCCGTCTGCGGCCCCCTTGAGCGCCAGCATCACCTCGCGCCCGCGCGCGCCGTGCGCCGCGACGCCGGCCGCGGTCCAGCGCAGGATGTTGCGGGCCGCGATCAAATTGGCATCGGCGCCGCAAATGCCGCGCGGCTTCTTCGGGGTCACCCGGCAGGGCCCCATGTGGCAGTTCTTGCAGCAGGTCCCTTCGAGGCCGAAGGCGCAATGGGGCTTCTGCCGATCGAACCGATCGAAGGGCGTATCGATCCCCGCCTGCTCCAGATGCACGAGCATCGCGCGCACGGCCGGGTCCGGCGTGCGGGCAATGACATCGGCCTTGCTGGGAAACCTGTCAGTCGGCCTACCCATGGGTCACCCTCCCTCAAAGACGTGGCGATACCTCGAAGGATCCGAGGTGCCCGTGCGGAGCAGGTGGGCTCCGCCGTTTGCGGCACTGGAGCGACAGACGGTTGAAGCGATATCCGGTCGGCCCCGACCACTGCCTGCGACCAAGGACGTCAGCCGGCCTGGATCACCCGACCGCGAAGCGGCCTTGCGCTACGCCGACATCTCTGTAGCTCAGGATTCCATGGGCTGCCCTTACCGTCTTGCTTCACCGTGACACGCCCTAAGCCTCGGGCTGCCATGCCATGCACACCCCGGGACCGGGCGTGCCGAGATCCGTCCGCAAGCGGGCCGCTCCGATGCGGCGCGCTGCCAGTGCAGCGACAGGAGGTCGTGCGATCTGGCGTCGCAAACGGAAGGCTCGGGGGCAGGTCTCCGAGCGCCGAGGCAGGCGGTGACGCAGCCGCAGCGGGCATCGGGCGCACTGCGGGGAGAGCGGAGGGGGAGGTCGAGACCAAACCGGGCGGCGACGCCGGCGACCGCCGGATTCCCCCGATCAGACGCGTCGCAGCACCGCGAACTGGAAGGCCTGCGTCGAAGCCCAAGGGGTGGTATGGACCTCGCGGCGCTCGTCGACCACCTCGAACGCGCTCCGCCCTTCGAGGCCGAGCGCCGCCGCCATCGCCGGGGCGTCGTAGCGCTGGACCGGCAACCCGCTGCAGCGCTCGGGGCCGTCGAGGGCGAAGGTCGCCAGCACGACCCGGCCGCCGGGCGCCAGCGCGTGGTGCAACACCGCGGCGTAGCGCGCGCGGTCGTTCGCATCGGTGAGGAAGTGGAAGGCCGCGCGATCGTGCCAGATATCGTAGGCGGCCTCCGGGAGGTCGGCGGCCCTGATGTCTGCCTCGATCCAGGTCACGCGGTCGGCGCGTCGGCCGAGCCGCGCCCGAGAACGTGCCAGCGCAGCGGCCGAGAGGTCGAGCACCGTGATCGCGCCAGCACCGAGGTCGAGCAGGTGGTCGGGCAGCGTCGACGCGCCGCCGCCGACGTCGATCACGCGCGTCCCCGGACCGGGCGCGAGGGCGTCGATCAGCTCGATCGAGATAGCGAGCCGCGGCGTATACCAGCTCACCGCCTCTGGCTCCTTCTCCAGGTAGACGCGCTCCCAGTGCTCGCGACGGTTCATCGGCCTTCGTCCTCCTGCGGCGCGCACGCCGGCGCCCGAGTCGGGCGCGCGCGGTATGGGTCATTCGCCGTTCACGGGCGTCGAGGTCCGCACGGACTGCGATCAGGGCGAGGGCCAAACCGACCTCGCGGGCACGATCCTGGCCTCTCTGCGGGGGCGAGGAGAGACCGACAGATCGAGGACCGGCCGGAGCCGGGTAGCCCAGTGCCATGCTGCCCGTTACGATGCACATCCCGGCCGCCCCGATCGCCCTCGGGATCGGTCGGATCACTGGCAGGTGATGCAGGGCAGCGGCCCGCCCCCGCCGATTGCCGCAACACGCGCAGCCCGAGCGGCCCAGGTCGGTCCAACAACCGCTTGCAAGCCACCAGCTGCTCTTTCGCCCGCGATGCCTTCGGAGACATCATGGCAGACAAACGGATCACGGCCTATCAACTGAAGATCAGCCTGGTCGGCGCCAAGCCGCCGATCTGGCGGCGCCTGCTCATCGCCGGGTCGACGCCGCTGCCGCTCGTTCACGAGGCGATTCAGGTCGCGATGGGATGGACCAACTCGCACCTGCACCAGTTCGTCGCGGACGGGATCGTATACGGCATGGCGGACGATGGCCTCGACTTCGGCGAGACCCTCGACGAGTCCCGCTACAAGTTGAGCCAGCTCTTGCGGCACGAGCAGGATTCGCTGATCTACGAATACGACTTCGGCGACGACTGGCGGCACAAGGTCACGCTGGAGAAGATCGCGCTCGTCGGCGCCGACGCCCAACTGCCCCTCTGTCTCGGCGGCAAACGCGCCTGCCCGCCGGAGGACGTCGGCGGGATCTGGGGCTATCGTGACTTTCTCGATGCGATCGCCGATCCGCAGCACCCGGAGCACGAGGGCTATCTGGAATGGGTCGGCGGCGCGTTCGACCCGGGCGCATTCGACATCGACGAGGTCAATGCCCTCTTGTAAGAGTATTGCCGCTGAGGCCCGCATGACGAAGAAGAAGACCACAAAGGCGCAAAGGCCCCGAACCTCGGCCGCGCCGACGAGCCAGCTCAAGGCCATCGAGCGCCTGCTGGCGCGGCGCGACTACGCCAGCGCCATCACCCGGCTGCGACTCCTGATCCGGGCGCAGCCCGATCAGAGCGGACCGCGCCGCCTGCTCGTCGAGGCCTTGGCGCAGAGCGCCGGGCCCCAGGCGGCGGTCGTCGCGGCGCTCGAATGGGCGGAGGCGCGGCCCAACAGCCTGGACGCCCAGCAGGCGCTCTTCCAATATGCGTTGCAGCGCAGCCATGTGATGCTGGCCCACCAGACCGCCACGCGGCTCCAGGCGCTCGGCGCTCGCGTCTCCGGTTTCCCCCTGCCCGAGGACGACCTGCCAGAGCTGCTGCGACAGCCCGACGGGTCGGTGGCGACGATCGAGCAGATGGCCCGCTTCGACATCGGCAAGGTCTATCTGGAGAACCAGGACTTCGCCAACGCCGTCCAGCGGCTCGAGGGCCTGGACCTGATCCCGGCGCGGAACAATCGCGCGATATCCCTGTTCCACCTGGGCCAGATCGAGGAGGCCCTGGCGGCCTTCTTGGATTTCTGGCGCGCAGACGCCGGCAACCTGTTGGCGCTGGCCTTCGCGGCGCGCCTGCGCCTCTACCTGGGTGACGAAACCGGCGCCCAGGGTCTGGCCACGCCGCTGGCCGCGGCGACGGCACGGCGCATCGACGACGCCGTACCACAGCTCGAGGCCCTGCTGCTGCTCGGGCACGATGGCGCCTGGCCGGCCTATACCCGGTTCGAGCGCACGCCGGACGCCGACGCCGGTCCAGCCAACACCCGGGCGATGCTCTGCCATCTCGCGGCCTGCGCGGCCTGCCGGCAGGGCCGGGCCGCGCAGGCCAAACGGCTCTGGCACGAGGCAGCGAAGCTCGTGCCGCAATTCCGGTTGGCGGAGAATAACCTCGACCCCGGCCGGCAGGAGTCCCTGAGCCAGGGCTACCCGGCGGTGTTCGATGTCGGGCAGACCCTCCCGCTGGGCTGGCTGAACACCTTGCGTGCCACGCGGGACGGACCCGAGGCCGAGGCGCAGATCAACGCCCAGATCGACGCGCTGACGGCCTCCAACGCCTACCTGAAGGCCCTGTGTCTCGCCAGCGACCCAGCCCTGGCGCATCTGTTGTTCCTGATCCTGAAACGCCGTGCCGCGCACACCGACCAAGGGGCGGCCGCGCTGCTGGAGTCGCTCGTCCGGCTCCCGATCGGCACCAAGGGCGAGCGCTTCGACCTCCTGCGCTTCCTCGTCGAGCAGGGTCATCTGCCCCGCGACCAGCGGGTCGAGATCTGGAGCGACGGCGAGGTCCGGCAGGTCAAGCTGATCAACACCGAGGTCGTGCGCGAACCGCTACCGAGCGACCTGCCGGAGGACCTCGCGGAGCTGCTCGGCGAGTCGGTCGCCTGTTTCAATGACGGCGACTTCGCCGGCGCGGAGGCACGGGTCCAGCGGCTCCTCGCCGAGCGCCCGGGCCATCCGGTGGCCTCCGGAAATCTGGCCGGCCTGTACTCCGCTCAGGGCCGTGGGCGCGAGGCGCGAGCGCTCTTGCGCCAGGTCGTTGCCAGCCACCCGGACTATCTGTTCGCCCGCTGCAACCTGGCCGGCATGCTGATCAGGGATGGCCAGATCGACGAGGCGCATGAATTGCTCAAGGGTCTTGCCGAGCGTCCGACGCTGCACATCCAGGAATACTTCCTCCTCTACGGGACACTCGCGGTGTTGAACCGTGCCCGCGGCGACGAAGAGGGTGCGCAGGCGCTGATCGCCACCCTGGAAGGCCTGGTCGAGGACGAAGACGACGAACGCCGGCTCGCGATCGCCAAGGCGCAGCTGGCTCGGATGCCGAAGCACAAGCGAGCGAAGTGGATGCCGAAGCTCGGCAAGTGAGGAAGGTTGCGAGCGGTGGCGGCGATCGCGCCTGACCAGCTCGACCGCACCGCGAGGCACGCATGGGATCCCAGCGCCTTGGAGGGGCGATGGACCCGCCGGCGAGGGGCCGAGTCACATATTCCCTGTCCTGCGCGCCCGTGTGGCCCCAGGTCCCAGACTCGGGTCGATGGGGCTGGTCGGGGCCGCCCCTCAGGCGCGAGCGGCGAGGAGCCGGTGCTCGAGGCTGCCGCCGTCGAGGACCATCGGACGCCTTGGCGCGGCGCGACGCGCAAGGAAAACGACCGGCGGGACGGCGCCGCCGTCGACCTTGACGGCCCGTCGGGCGGCGAACGGGGCAGCCGGACGGAGACGGCGGCCCAAGGCCAGCGCCAGGGCCGCGCCGAAGGCGACGAGCGCCGCCTGGCCGGCGCCAAGCGGGGACAGGAGACCGAGCCCGACGAGCATCAGCGCGGCCGTCGCCGCCGCCTTCGCCACCGGACCCGAAAGGAGACCGCACGCGCCCCCTGAACCCATATCGTGTCTGTTCGCCATGGAACGCTCCTCTGCAAAGGCGGCCATCGACTAGAACCAGGCTGGAGCCTACCGCCATCCCGGTGAAGCGAACGCCAAGGGGCAGTCAACGGAGCGTCAAGGTCCCCCGAAGAGGAGCCGGGCGATGGTGCCGCCGCCCGGCCGGTCGGCGAGCCAAATCCGCCAGCCCTGACGGGCGCAGAGGCGCTGAACCAGCGATAGCCCGAGGCCGGCCCCGTCGCTGTCGCGACCGCGCACGTACGGCCGGAAGAGATCGCCACCGTGCCGACCGATCGCCCGCGCGATGCCTGGGCCGGTGTCGTGCACCTCCAGCGCGTCGGGCTCGATGCGGAGCGCGACCTCGCCCTCCTGCGTGAAGCCCAACGCATTGCGCAGCAGATTGCCGAGGACCATCGACAGGACCGCCCGGTCGGCCGCCAGCTGCGGACGCGCGCGGACCTCGAGCCTGAGCGCCACCGGCTTGGCGCGGAACAAGGCCCGGTAGCGCTCGACGAGCTCCTCGGCGACGGCCGCGACGTCGCACGGCGGCGCCTCTGCCCGTGGCCCCGCACCCTGCTCGCGCGCCAGCGCCAGCAGGGCTGCGGTCATCTCGCCCATCTCGGCGACGGCGCGCCCGATGCGGGCGACGCGCGCCTGGCTGCGCTCGCTGAGCGTCGGGTCGGCCGCGAGCAGCTCGGCCGCGCCGGCAATCACGGCGAGCGGGGTGCGCAGTTCGTGGCTGACGTCGCCGGTGAAGAGCCGCTCGCGCTCGCCGAAGGCGTGCAGGCGCGCGAGATAGCCGTCGAAGTCGGCGGCCAGCTGCTGGACCTCGTGCCACGGGAACTCGCCGGCGAGTGGCGGCGGCGCCTCGCCCGGTTGAAGCCCGGCGACGCGCCGCACCAGACGCGTGACCGGCGCGATCACGCCCGAGGCGAGCCAGCGCCCCGAGACCGCCGCGACGACCGTGATCAGCGCCACGCTGACGCTGAGCAGCACGAGAAAGAGCCGCTCGCGGCGTTGGAGGGCGCTGACATCGAAGAGGACGACGAAGCGCTGGTCATCGACGCGGCGCACCGCGGCGCGGTATGGCGTGCCGTCGAGGACCAGCTCGTGGCGCCCGGGCGGCAGCGCCGCGACGGCCGGCGGGACCGGCATCGTGCCACCGCTCGGGGCGACGAAGAAGGCGCGGATGGTCGCGGTGCGTTCCGGCAACGACTGGGGATTGCGCGCGCGCCGGGCGATGTAGTCGTCGAGCTCGGCGGTCAGCGTCTCGTCGACCAGACGCCGCTCCAGGTCGTGCGAGGCAAGGTACATCAGGGTCGCAAGCGACAGGCTGACCAAGGCGGCGAACGCGGCCAGCGTGATGGCCACCCGATTGCGCAGGCTGCGCCTAGCGTTCATCCGGGGCAACGAGCCGGTAGCCGATGCCGCGCACCGTCTGCACGAGCGGCTCGTCCGCCTCGCGGTCGATGGCGCCACGCAGAATGTGGATGTGGGTACGCAGCGCATCGCTGTCCGGCGGATCGTCGCCCCAGACCGCGCGCTCGAGCTCAGCGCGGCGCACGACCGCCGGCGAGCGGCGCATCAGGACCTCGAGGATGCGCAACGGGATCGGCGCCAACTCGATACGCCGCCCGCCGCGCTCGACCCGCAGCGTCTCGGGGTCGAGCGCCAGATCGGCGACCGCAAGCCGGGCTCGCGTCGTCTCGCCGCGCGCCCGTCGGGCGAGCGCAGTCAGACGGGCCTCCAGCTCCGGCAGCGCGAACGGCTTGACCAGATAATCGTCGGCCCCGTAGCCGAAGCCATCGAGCTTGTCGGCGAGGGTGTCGCGGGCGGTCAACATCAGCACCGGCGTCGCGACCCCGGCCTCGCGCAGCCGCGCGCAGACCTCGAGCCCGTCCATCCCCGGCAGCATCAGATCGAGCACGATCACGTCGTAGCGGCCTTCGAGCCCGAAACTCAGCCCGACCAGACCGTTCTGTGCGATCTCGACCGTATGCCCGCGCGACTCGAAGAAGTCGATCAGGTTGCCGACCAGGTCCGGATTGTCTTCGATCAACAGCAGGTGCATGCGCTTACAGTAGCAGATGCGGCGAGGCCGGGCGGGCGCCACGAAGACGCGCACGGCGGTCGCCCCCCGGAGAAGGCGGCGAGGCGGCTTAGGAACGGCGCGGAAACAACCGATACAAGCACGCGGAAGACAAGACACTACGAAATGCGCGAAAGTCGCGAAAACATGGCAGATTCTCCAGCGTATATTCTGCTTTTTCGCGTGTTTCGCGCATTTCGTAGTTCAGAAGATGCGCCGGTTGTTCTTGCATCGTCACTTATCCTCGGCGCCCCTCCTCTCGAATCTGGAGCCTGGCGTCCGCGCCGCGCTCGTAGCCCCGGACGAAGTCGATGATCTCCTGCACCCGCTCGCGCGATGGCCCGTTCAGGCCACTGCCGTAGCCCGAACCGTAGTGCACGCAGTAATCGGCCGCGAGTTGGTAGCCGGACGCAGGCGAGGGCCGGATCTCGAGCCAGATGGCGAGTGCCTCTTCGATCAGCAGCAGGTCCCAGTCCTCGATCTCCCGGACTGGCCCCCATGCGAGCCGGGTGTAGTCGTTCTGGAATGCCCGCAGGCGAAGGTACAACCCCCTCGCCGCCGACCAACCCGGACCGTTCTCGGCGACCCCGGGGGCCGAGAGGAGGACCTCGACCTCGTCGAACAGCGCGCGGGCCTCCCCGGTCGCCCGAGGGCGGCCGCGCGCCAGCGCCCGGCCCGCGAGCCAGAGGGCGAAGGCCCGCAACCGGTCGGGCGACTCGAACCACTTCTTCAGCACGGTGAGGCGCAGGCGGTCGGCGTTGCCGTTGCGGTCGATCTCGTCGATGATCGATTGGAGCTTGGTCAGGATCGTGGCAGGCATCGTCGTTGAGCATCGGCAGTCGAAGGGAAGGACCGCAGCGATTGTCCCACGGTCGCCGCTTGCTGTGCCGCCCGGCGGTTCGCGGCATAATCGAACGGCCGGCGAGGCCGGTGCAGGCCTTTTACGGAGTCACCCTATGTTCACCGGTATCATCCAGGCGGTCGGCGAGGTGCGCCGGCTCGAGCCCCGCGGCGGGGATGTGCGGCTGGTCATCGCGACCGGCAAGCTGGCGATGGACGGCGTCGTCATCGGCGACAGCATCGCCGTCAATGGCACCTGCCTGACCGCGGTAGCGCTCGGCGGCGCCGAGTTCGCCGCCGACGTCTCGCGCGAGACGCTGGCCCTGACGACGCTCGGCGCGCTCGGGCCGGGCAGTCGGGTCAATCTGGAGAAGGCCCTGACCCTGTCGACACCGCTCGGCGGCCACCTGGTCAGCGGCCACGTCGATGGCGTCGGCGAGGTGCTCGAATTCCGCGAGGACGGGCGCGCCTGGCGGCTGCGGCTCCAGGCCCCGCGCGAGCTGGCCCGCTACATCGCGCCGAAGGGCTCGATCGGCATCGACGGCACGAGCCTCACGGTCAACCGCGTCGCCGGCGCCGAGTTCGAGCTGATGATCGTCCCCCACACGCTGGAGGAGACCATCATCTCCGGCTACCGCTCGGGCACCCGGGTCAACCTCGAGGTGGACCTGATCGCCCGCTACCTGGAGCGCCTAGTCCTCGGCGAGCGCGCCGCCGATCCGAACGCCGGCGCCATCACCGAGGAATTCCTCGCCCGCCACGGCTTCCTGAGGTGAGCCCGGCGCGGGCGCGAATCCATATGACGCCCGCGCGCGCCGTCTGCTAACCTATGGGGCTTCCCCGCGTCCAGCCGAGCGATCTCCCTTTGCTGCCATGGCCTTGAACTCAATCGAAGAAATCATCGACGACCTGCGTGCCGGCAAGATGGTCGTCATCATGGACGACGAGGACCGCGAGAACGAGGGCGACCTCCTGATGGCCGCCGACTGCGTGACGCCCGAGGCCATCAATTTCATGGCCCGCTACGGCCGCGGCCTGCACTGCCTGACGCTGACGAAGGAGCGCTGCGAGCGGCTGCGCCTGCCGCTGATGGTCTCCGACAACAACGCGCCGCTCGGCACGGCCTTCACGGTCTCGATCGATGCCGCCGTCGGGATCAGTACCGGCATCTCGGCCGCCGATCGGGCCAAGACGATCCGCGACGCGGTCGCCCCGGACGCCTCGCCGCACGACCTGGTGCAGCCCGGGCACATCTTCCCGGTGATGGCCCAGCCGGGCGGCGTGCTGGTGCGCGCCGGGCACACCGAGGCCGGCTGCGACCTGGCCCGCCTCGCCGGCCTGTCGCCGGCCGCCGTCATCGTCGAGATCCTCAACGAAGACGGCACCATGGCACGCCGCCCGGATCTGGAGGCCTTCGCCGCGACCCACGGGCTCAAGATCGGCACCATCGCCGACCTGATCCACTACCGTGTGCGCAACGAGAAGACGGTGCGCTGCGAGGGCGACTGCGAACTCAACACCGAGTACGGCCCCTTCCGCGTCGCCGCCTACCGCGACACGATCGATGACCAGGTCCACCTGGCGCTGACCCGCGGCCAGATCTCGGCCGAGCGCCCGACCCTGGTGCGCGTGCACCTGCAGAATGCCGTCTGCGACCTGTTCGCGACCCGCCACTCGGCCTGCGGCTGGCCGCTGCGCGATGCGATGCGCCAGATCGCCGACGAGGGCGAGGGGGTCATCGTCGTCCTGCGCAACCGCGACAATGCCACCGACATCCTGGCGCGGCTGCGCGACTTCCAACTCCACGACGAGGACGATCGCGTGCCGCCGCGCCGCCAGGACCGCAACGCGCTGCGCACCTACGGGATCGGCGCCCAGATCCTGGCCGATCTCGGGGTCGGCAAGATGCGCGTGATGAGCGCACCGCGCTCGATGCACGGCATCTCCGGCTTCGACCTGGAGGTCGTCGAATACCTCGGCGGCGACGGCGCCTGACCGGCCCAGACCAACCCATCACCACAGGAACACGAGGGTCCGCCCGATGATCCACACCGTCGAGGGGCTGCTGCACGTCGAGCAGGCCCGCTTCTGCCTCGTCGTCTCGCGCTTCAACAGCTTCATCGTCGAGTCGCTGCTCGCCGGCGCCGTCGATACGCTCAAGCGCCACGGCGCCCAGGAGTCCGATCTGACCATCGTGCGCGTGCCCGGCGCCTTCGAGATGCCGGTCGTCATCGAACGCATCGCCGCCAAGGGCGGCTACGATGCGATCATCGCGCTGGGCGCCGTGATCCGCGGCGGCACACCGCACTTCGAGTACGTCGCCGGCGAGTGCGTGAAGGGCATGGCCCAGGTCAGCCTCAAGTACGCCCTTCCGGTCGCCTTCGGCGTGCTGACCGTCGACACCATCGAGCAGGCGATCGAGCGCGCCGGCACCAAGGCCGGCAACAAGGGCGCCGAGGCGGCCCTGTCGGCGATCGAGATGGTCAGCCTGCTGCGGGCGCTCGACTGAGATGTCGAGCCCCCGTCGCCTGGCGCGGCGCTACGCCGTGCTCGCCCTCTACCAGTGGCAGCTCACCGGCAAGCCGCCGCAGGAGATCGCGAGCGACTTCCTCGACGACCCGGAGTGGCTCGAGGAGGTCGCCGCCGGGCTGCGCGGCGAGGCCGATGAGGCGGTGGAGGACGCCGCGGCGCGCCGCGATCGGCGCTTCGACCTGGGCCTCTTCGACCGCCTGCTGAAGGGCGTACCGCGCGAACTCGACGCGATCGACGCGCAGCTCCAGGCGGCCATCGACCGGCCGCTGGCCCAGGTCGACCCGGTCGAGCGGGCGATCCTGCGGCTCGGCGCCTTCGAGATCCTGTTCTGCCCCGAGGTGCCCTACCAGGTCGCCATCAACGAGGCGATCGACCTCGCCAAGCTGCTCGGCGCCGAGCAGGGGCACCGCTACGTCAACGGCGTGCTCGACCGGCTCGCCCGCGCGCGGCCGCCGGCCAACCCCCGGACCGCCACGACGCCACCGCGCTGACCCGTGTCCGAGCGGGACCTGATCCGCGACTACTTCGCCGCGCTCGGCGCCCGCCGCGCCGACGTCCTCTGCGGCATCGGCGACGACTGTGCGCTGCTCGCGGTGCCGCCCGACCGCCAACTCGCCATCAGCATCGACACGCTGGTCGCCGGCGTCCACTTCTTCGCCGACTGCAACCCGCAGGCCCTCGGCCACAAGTCGCTCGCCGTGGGCCTGAGCGACCTCGCGGCGATGGGTGCCGAGCCGGCCTGGGCGACGCTCGCCCTCACGCTGCCCGAGAGCGACCCCGACTGGCTCGCCGGCTTCGCCCGCGGCCTCGGCGAACTCGCCACCGCCCACGGCGTCCAGCTGGTCGGCGGCGACACGACGCGCGGCCCGCTGACGGTGAGCATCCAGGTCCACGGCCTGGTCGCCCCCGGGCTCGCCGTGACCCGCGCCGGCGCCCGCCCGGGCGACCTCGTCTGCGTCTCCGGCACCGTCGGCGATGCGGGCCTCGCGCTCCGCCAGCTCGCCGCCGGCGAGGCACCGAGCGCGACGCTGCGCCGACGGCTGGAGCGCCCCGAGCCGCGCGTCGCCCTCGGCCGACGGCTTGCCGGGCTCGCGAGCGCGATGATCGACTGCTCCGACGGGCTCGCCGGCGATCTCGGGCACATCCTCGCGGCGAGCGGCGTCGGCGCCGACCTGGAGCTCGCGGCCCTGCCGCTTGGGCCCGAGGTCGCGGCCGTCGTCGCCGCGAGCGGCGACTGGGGGCTGCCGCTCGCGAGCGGCGACGACTACGAGCTCTGCTTCACGATCCCGGCGGCGCGCCGCACCGAGCTCGAGGCGCGCTCGACACCCGATTGCCCGGTGACCCTGATCGGGCAGATCACGGCCGCGCCGGGGCTGCGCTGCCGCGGCCCGGACGGCGACCTCTGGCCCCTCGCGAGGAGCGGCTATGACCATTTCGCCCCCTGAGCCCCGGCCCGGTCCCCTCAAGGCGGGCCGGGTCGTGGCGCGCTTCGATTGGCGCCGCCCTCACCACTGGCTGGCCTACGGCGCGGGCTCCGGTCTCTCGCCCTGGGCGCCCGGGACGGCCGGCACGCTGGCCGCGATCCCGCTCTATCTGCTCGTCGCGCCGCTGCCGCTCGTCGCCTACCTGGCGCTCGTCGCCGCCTCCTTCGCCATCGGCGTCTGGGCCTGCGACAAGACGGCCCGCGAGCTCGGCGTCGACGACCCCTCGCCGGTCGTCTGGGACGAGGTCGTCGGCCTCCTCGTGACCCTGATCGCGGCGCCGCCCGGCTGGGTCTGGGTCCTCATCGGCTTTCTGCTGTTCCGCCTCTTCGACATCCTCAAGCCCTGGCCCATCCGCGTCCTCGATCGCGACCTGCACGGCGGCCTCGGCATCATGCTCGACGACCTGGTCGCCGGCCTGATGGCCTGGGGCGTCCTCCAGGCGCTCCATCTGGCGTTCGGCTGAGGGGCCCGGCGCGGCCACCCATCGCTCGCAAAAACCGGCCGGGCGCCCAACAATCAAGGCATCGGACCTCGACGGGAGGAAGCCATGGCGCGGACGATGCGAATCTCGGACCCGAAGCGGCCGGCGAGCGGGCGCCGACCCCGACGGCTGACCTCACCCCTGCCGCTCGGCCTGCTGCTCGGCCTCTTGATGTACTGGACGACCACCGCCCAGGCGGCGGAGATCCGGGCCTGGCTGACGCAGGCGACGACGCCCAGCGACCGACCGGTCGACCTGATCATCGAGCTCAGCGGCGCCACCGCCTCAGCCTCCAGCCCGCTCGACCTGTCCGGGCTCGACGCCGACTTCCGCATCCTCGATCGCCGCACCCAGACGAGCGTCACCATCGTCGATGGCCAGCGCAGCGAACGCTACCGACTGACCCTGAGCCTGCTCCCGACCCGCACCGGCGAGGTGACGATCCCGCCGATCGAGGTCGGCGACGAGGCCAGCGCCCCGCTGCGCCTGACCGTGACCGAGGGCTCAGCGCTCGCGCCGATACCCGACCCCGCCGTACCGACCATGTCGATCGGCGAACCGGCGCCGAGCACCGTGCCGGCGCGCGCCACGGTCGCGGCCGAGGTCACCCCCGACGAGGTGCGCGTCGGCCAGCAGCTGCTCCTGACGGTGCGTGTCGCGCGCGAGGGCCCCCTGCGCGCCGCGCGTCTCGCCGACCCGCAGCCCGACGGCGCCGAGGTCGTGCCGCTCGGCGAGGAACACAGCGGCGAGATCTACGAGCGCCGCTACGCCCTCTTCCCGCAGCGCCCAGGACCGCTCGAGATCCCGCCCCTCGTGTTCGAGGCCGACACCCCGAGCGCGCCGGGATCAGGACCGAAATCGCTGCGCGCCGCCTCCGAGGCCCTGACCGTCGCCGTCCAGCCCCGCCCGGCCGCGGCCGACGAGCAGCCCTGGCTGCCCGCCCGCGCCGTCGGACTGAGCGAGACCGAACCGAGCGGCGAGCGCACGGTCGCCCCGGGCGAGGCGTTGGAGCGGGTCATCTCCATCACCGCCGACGGCCTGCCGGCCAGCGCCCTGCCGGAGCTCCCCGTCGCCGCACCCTTCGAGCTCCAGGTGCGCCGCGCCCCGCCCGAGCTCTGGGACGAGCGCACCCCGCAGGGCGTCGTCGGCCACCGCCGCGAACGGATCTACCTGACCGCCCCGGAACCGGGCCGCTTCCGCCTCCCGGAGCTGCGCCTCGCCTGGTGGGACACGGCCCGCGACGCGGCCCAGGTCGCGACCCTGCCGCCCGTCACGCTGGTCGCCGGCACCACCGCGGCGGGCGGCTCGTCCGCCCAGGTACAGACGGTCGGCACCGAGGCCAGGCCGCCGGCGCCGCGCGGCGCGGGCGAGGAGCGCGGCCCCTGGCTGGTGCCCGGCTTCGCGATCCTGGTCTACCTCCTCTATCTGGCCACCCGCCGCTCGCGCCGGCAGGACCCGGCGTCGACCAAGACGAACACACCGCAGACCCCCGAGCCTGACCCGCCGCGCGACCCGCGCGCCGAGGCGGTCGCCGCCGTGCGCGCGGCTTACACCGCCGGCAACGCCGCCGCCGCGCGCGAGGCCCTGCTCGCCTGGTCGCGGCTGCGCTGGCCCGACGACCCGCCCGGCAACCTCGCCCGCCTCGTCCTGCGCTGCCCGGAACCGCTGCGCAGCCAGATCGCGCTGCTGGAGAAGGCCTTCTTCAGCCCGCAACCGATCCCGTGGGAACGCGAGCCGGTCTGGAAGGGACTGGCGAAGGAGGATCGTTAGGCGGAGAAGGCGCGCCCAGCGCCTTTTCTACTCAGACGGGACACATCGAAGGCCGGCGGACAGTCGGCCGATCGAAGCCGGACGGTTGCTCCGACGGAGGCCGGACACCCAGGTCGTCAGGGAGGCGACGCGAAGGAAGACCAGCGGGCCACGAAGGCCCGCTGGGTGTCCGCGTGGTTACAACAGGGTTCATCCCCCGAACGGCGCCCCGCCCTGGTTGCCAAGTTCGCAGACGATCCGCGGCAGGGAGTCCTCCTGCGTGCCGCTCTGGCCCCGACACCACAACACAACAAATCCGTTGCGCAACGGATTTGTTGTGTTAGTCTGCGCATGGACTTGAAGCTCGGAGGTCCCCATGCCCTGCTTCGATCGACTGGAAGAGACCGCTGCCCTGTGGCAACAGCTTGCCGCCGGCCGCAACCTGCTGATGCTGGCGCCGCGGCGCATCGGCAAGACCGTGCTGCTCAATCACCTGTTCGCGACGGCCCCGGCCAACCGCTTCCGCGCCATCCTGCTCGATGTCGAGGGCTTGATGGACGAGAAGGCGTTCTTCCGCGAGTGCTGCGCCTCGATCCAGGAGGAGCAGAGCACCGGGAAGCGGGTGATGGCGAGCTTCGCCCAACGCCTTTCCCAGTTGCTGCACGGCGGCGGCGCGCAGGCGGAGGAAGGCTGGCGCGGCCTGCTGGTGCGCACGGACTGGCAGGCCTTCGCCGAGGCCCTGCTCGATCACATCGACGACCACCAGGACGACCCGCCCTGGGTGATCCTGGTCGACGAGCTGCCGGTCTTCCTGCAACGACTGCAGGAGCGCGACGGCGCCGCCGCCATTCGCGACTTCCTGTACTGGCTTCGCGGAATGCGGCAGAAGCACCGGCGTATCCGCTGGCTCTACGCCGGTTCCATCGGGCTCGATGGCGTCGCGCGCCGCCACCGCGTGGAGGGGGCGCTGAACGATCTGGACCCGTTTCAACTCGGGCCATTCTCGCCCGACACGGCGCGCGGCTTTCTCGCCGACCTCGCCGCGCGGCGCGGCCTGGCCTTGCGCGACGGCGCGGCCGATCGCGTGTGCGAGCGGCTCGGCTGGCTGTCGCCCTACTATCTCGAGCGCATCGCCGAAGATGCCTGCGCCCGCGCCGCGGCCGGCAGCGTGGTGGACCTGGGCCAGGTCGATGCGGCGATGGACCGGCTGCTGGACCTGGACAAACGCCTGTACTGGGCCAGTTGGCGCGAGCATCTGGATCGCAACTTCCCCGAGCCGGACCGCGCGCGGCTCTATCGCGTCCTGGAGACCGTGGCCAAGGCCGACGCCGGTGCCGACACCGGCCTGCTGCTCGCGGCCCTGACCCGTGGCGATCAACTCGTCAGCGAGCTGGAGCTGCGCGACCTGCTCGACACCCTGTGCACCGACGGCTACCTGGTCCGCGCCGCCGATGGCCGCTACCGCTTCCAGATGCGGTTGCTGCGGGAGTGGTGGCTGCGCTTCGTCGTGCTCTGACGGGAGGGCCTCGGTCATGGGCGAACTGCTGGAGCTCGCGGTCTACAACCCGGCCATCCTGAGCGACCAGGCCTTCCTGAACGGCTTCGTCGCCCGCCAGGCCCTCGCCGAGCGGCTGTTGCAGCGGCTCGGCGAGACCACTGCCGACGGGCTCGCGACCCATCATCTGATCCTCGGCCAGCGTGGCATGGGCAAGACGAGCCTGCTGCGGCGCCTCGCGCTCGGGGTGCGCGACGACCCGCGCCTGGCCGCGGTCCTGCTGCCGCTCCGTTTTCGCGAGGAGCAGTACAACGTGCACAACCTGCGCGTGTTCTGGCTCAACTGCCTGGATGCGCTGGGGGACTGGCTCGAACAGCGCGGCGAGGTCAGCAAGGCCGCCGCCCTGGATCGGGACGTGGCGCGGCTCGGCCCTGGTGTCGGTCAGGACGCACCCGATGCGGACCCCGAGGGGGACGCCGCACTGGAGACCTTCACCCGCTGGACCCGGGCCGAAGGTCGGCGGCCCCTGCTGCTGCTGGACAACCTGGACATCATCCTGAACGGCCTGGCTCGGCAGCAATGGCGCCTGCGCAAGGAGCTGCAGCGCCCCGGCGGCATCCTGGTCGTCGGTGCCGCCACCGGTTGGCTGGAGGCGACCGAGGCGCCGGGCTCGGCCTTCTACGATTTCTTCCAGATCACCTTGTTGGAGCCCCTGTCCGCCGACGAAATGCTCACCTGTCTGCGCCGGCTCGCGGCCCAGCGCGGCGAGCCGGGGCGCGCGGTGCTCCAGCTGCTCGCGACCGACCCCGGCCGCATCCGCGCGCTGCATGACCTCACCGGCGGCAATCCGCGCACCCTGACCCTGCTCTATCTGCTCCTCGAGACGGACACCGGCGGCGATGCGCTGACCGATCTCGACCGGCTGCTGGATCAGGTCAGCGTCTTGTACAAGGCGCGGATCGAGGACCTGGCGCCTCAGTCCCGTGCGGTACTCGATGCCGTCGCGCTGGCCTGGGACCCGGTGCTGGCTGCCGAGGTCGCCCGCGCATCCGGCCTGGAGACCAAGACGGTCTCGGCACAGCTGACGCGGCTGGAGCGCGACGGCATCCTGCAGAAGGTCAGCGTCTCGCGCAGCCATCGGGACGCCTTTCAACTCGCCGAGCGCTTCTTCAATATCTGGTACCTGATGCGCCACGGCCCGCGCCGCCAGCGCGTCCGGCTGCGTTGGCTCAGCGCCTTTCTGCGCGGCTTCTACAGCCCGGTCCAACTGCGCGAGCGCGCCCGGTCGCTGCTGAGCGGCGCCGAGGGGGCGGGCCTAGAGCGCGGGCAATACCTGGTGGCCCTGAGCGACGCGGAGGACGAGCCCGCCTGGCGCCGGGCGCTGGCGCTGCAAGCCGAGCGCGAAATCGCCGCCGATCTGGCGCGCAGCGGCAAGCGGCTCGCCGACATCGGCGACCTGAGCGACCTGCCCCGCCCGGAGACGGCCGAGGACTGGGATCTGCACGGACTCCTGCTGCGAGGGCAGCTTGGGCGGCCCGACGAGGCCGAGGCGGCCTATCGCACCGCGGTGCGGCTGGACCCGCAATACGGCTCGGCGTGGCGGCACCTCGGCACCCTGCTGAGCGCTCAGGGCCGCTACGAGGAGGCGGAGGCGGCCTTGCGGACGGCCATCGGCTGCGGCTCGGGCTGGTGGGCATGGATCGACCTGGCGGGGCTGCTGCTGCGGACCAATCGGCTCGCCGAGGTCGAGTCCGTCTATCGCGATGCCCTCGACCGCAACCCCGAGGACCCGCTCGCCTGGGGGGCGCTCGGCAACCTGCTCGCCCAGGATCCAGGGCGAGCCCCGGATGCCGAGGCGGTGCTGCGCCGGGCGACGGGCCTGGATCCGGCAAACCCGTATCACCCGAAAAACCTCGGCCAGCTTCTCATGCAATCCGGTCGACTCGACGACGCGGAAGTGGTGCTGCGAGGAGCGGTCAGGCAGCATCCATCGGCGCCGACCTGGGGCACCCTCGGCTACCTGCTGCTCTATTTCCGCGAGCAGCTGGATGAGGCCAGGGAGGCCTACCTGAAGGCCCGCGATCTGGATCCGACGGACGTAACCGTGGTCAGCAATCTGCTGGCCATCGCGCTGTTGAACGATGACGCAGAGCCAGTTGCGGACACCGACTTCAACGCCATTATCGGCCGCCACCCCGCGAGTGGCGCCAACCTGCTGCGGGCACTGCGGGGGCTCGTGCGCAACGACCTGCCCGCGGCCGCGGACGGCTTCGCGGCGGCCTTGAGCGACCCGGACGGCGAGGCGCTGACCCTGTACCAGGGCTTCGTGCTGCTTCTGCTGCGCGAAGCCGCGCGGCGAGGCCATGGGGATGCGCTGCTCGCCGCCCTGCGCGCGCGCGGCATCGGCGACACCCACTGGCCGCTGGTGGCCGCCTACGACGCCTATCTGCACGGCGAGGCCCGGCTCGCGGATGCGAACCCCGAGGTGCGCATCGCCGCCCGGCGCATCTTCGACTGGCTCGATGCCCCGCGCCGAGGCGGCGCAGGCGACGGCCGACCCGGGCCGACCAGACGCGCCGGCGCTCCACGCCAGCCACCTCGTCAGGCGGGCCAGCGGCCGCCCGCCGGCAATCCTGAACAGGCTCGCTGAGAGCGGCAAGGGGCAGGGCGTCGACAAACGCCAGATCCGCGCCATGGTGCGAGGCCGAGCTCCCAAGGAGTTTCCGCACCTCGTGCGTGTCGTCGAGGACACCAGGCAGCGGCGCCCGGATGCAGTGCCGGTTGCGGCAAAGCGGGCGGAAGAGCGTGCCCAACGCGCTCCGGCGAAGTTGCCGGGGCGAGCCGCCGGCGGGCAAGAGCGTCGACCCAGTTTCCGCGAAGCGGCCGAGGATGCCGCTTGTCTGCCCGAATGCCGTTGCCAGCTTTTGCCGAGCGCGCCAGCTTCGTAGCATGCCAACGATGAGCATCTCCCACCTGGTCTCGCCGGCCACCGCCTCGCGGAGATCGCAATGCGCGATCGACCAACTGCGCTGCCTTACGGAACCAAGGCGATGCGTCCGGTTGCCCGATTGTCGCCACTTTGGGGGCGAAGACCGCTTGCGACCCCGAGCGGCCAGTCGGCCTATGGCGTGCAGTGACCGGTCCGCATCCGTCACCTGACGTTCTGTTGGGCTTGCTCGCGTCAAGCAGTCCAAGACTCGCGCCTTGCGGAAACTGCTTGAATGGCCTAAGGTCGGCCGATGTAGGACATCCCCCAAAGGCAATCGATGCGCGAAGTCGTCTCCATCCGGGAAGCCAATCAGCACCTTTCGCGTTACCTGGAGCGGGTCGAGCAGGGTGCCGAGATCATCATCACCCGGCGCGGCAAGGCCATCGCTCGCCTGCTGCCCATCGAGGCTCAGCCACACTTGTCCGATGCCCAGCGTGCCGCGCGCGAGCGTCTGCGGGAACGGATGACTCGCGGCTATGCGCTCGGCGGGGCTCGCGTCGATCGAGAGGTCCTCCACGAGCGCGATCGGGACCAAGAGCCGGACCGATGAAGGCGCAGCGCTTCAGCGTCGACACCAACATCCTCATCTACAGCATCGACGTCGACGCGGGTACGCGGCACGAGCAGGCCCAGGCCGTGATGGACAGACTGCCCGATGCGGATTGCGTGCTGACCCTCCAAGCCCTCGCCGAGTTTTTCCATGCCGTCACGCGCAAGGACAAGATGCCGGCGGCAGACGCGGCCGCCATGGTGCATGACTGGATGGAGCTCTTTCCGCTGGCCGTTGCCGATGGTCGCACCCTGAGCGGAGCCATCCGCCTGAAGGAAGCGGATAGCTTCGCCCTCTGGGATGCCATGCTGGTCGAGGCGGCCCGCGCCTCAGGGGTGACCCGTCTGCTTTCGGAAGACATGCAGGACGGCCGCATGGTCGGTGCACTTCGCATCGAAAACCCGTTCAAGGAGGGCTTCGACCTGGGTCTGGATTGACCTGGGTCGGTCGAGCCCAGTCGTATCCATGTCCCAGCATCCCCTCTTCGACGTCACGCCCGAGCACATCCTCGCACTCGACGACGAGGGTCTGCGCCTTCTGATCGCCCAGCTCGGCAAAGCCGATCTCCGGCGCCGGCGTCTCCCGGTAAGCGCCGTGCTTTACGGCGGCAATCAGATCGCCGCCGATGGCGGGATCGATGTCGGCGTCGGCTGCATAGCGGCCAGGGACCGCTTTCGACCCAGACCTGCGCCGCTCGGCGTCGAGTCCTGAGCGACCGCTCCGGACGCATAGCTGTCATGCTCGATCCCGGCGCCGAGACCACCAGATCCCCCAAACCAGCCGCTGGTCGCCTGCAACTCTCAAAGTACGAGACGTTCCCATGCAAGTTATTTCGAGCCTCGGCACGGCAGAAATCGAAAAATGGTGGACCGTGATTGAGGTACGGCTTCGAGACCCGAGTCTGCGGAGCAACAACATTGACAGAGACCCTATTGCGTGCTCGACTGAGTGCAAAATAAAGTACCGGAGCCGCCGTGAACAGCATTCCAGCCCAAGACATCAAGCGCCGCGGGATCTCCGTCGTCGATGAGGCGCTTCGCGACGGCCCGGTTCATGTCATCAAGAACAACCGCCCGAGCTATGTCGTGCTCACGGAAGCGGCCTATGCAGAGCTCTTGGAAAGCTCCCACGATGCGGCCAGGGCACGTTTGCGGGAGTCCCTGAACGACTTGGAGACCGGTCGAACGAGCCGCTACGAGAACGCCGATGCCTTGATGAAGGCCCTCGACGCCGACGAATCATGAGCTTCGCGCTGGTCACGACCCAGCATCTCGAGCGTCGCGCACGCAAGTTGTTGCGCAAGCATCCCGATCTTCGCCAAGCCCTGCGGGACACCCTCGACGATCTCTGCCGAGATCCCTTCCAACCGAAGCTCAAGCTACATCCGCTCTCCGGCAATCTGAGCAGAATCCAGGCTGTCAGCCTGACCTACTCATACCGAGTGACCCTGCTGGTGAGGGTGACCGAACAGGAGATCGTCCTGCTCGACATCGTCACTCACGACGAGGTCTACCGTTGAAGATCTCCGCCAAGGACATCAAGCTTTCGGCGGCCCGCTCGGTGTCCGGACTTAGGAGCAAGGCCCTACCGGCAGGCTCAGACACGAATCGCCTCGCGCTCGATGTGAGGAACCAACTCTCGGCGCAATGCCTTGCGAGTGACCAGATCAACGAGGCGCCCAAGAAGGACTTCGAGATAGAACTGGACGCCGAAGTAGCGTTGCGAGGTTGAGGGCCCATCGAAGACGACTAGGATGTCGATGTCGCTGTCCACTCGCTCATCGCCACGAACGGTCGACCCGCAGAGCGCCAGCTCGGAGGCACCGAAGCGTCGAGCCAGATCCGCCTTATGCTCGGCTAGAAGCTTCAGCGTTTGGTCACGGTTCACGTTTGCACCCGTACAGCAGGAGCAGAAGCTCGGTTTCGCGCCTCAGGGGCGGTGATTGGATCAAGATGCCCTGTCCCAAGCCTAGCATGGGACGCCCTGGGTCACCTCATCCGTGCGCAGGAGTCCGCCTACGGGCACATCGCCGCCCATCCCGACAACATCTACCACCGCCGACAAGGCAACCGATCGTCGTCCTCGCAATCTTTCATGGCCAGCGCGACCCCACCATCCGGCAGCGCAGGCCCTGAACGCGAGTACCCCCGTACTGGCCGACTCTCCAGCCTCTGAGATGGCCCTTGCCTCGCTGAGGCTGCCGAAGGACCGCTTGCGACCCAGAGCGGACATAAACGTCGCGTTAACCCGCGCTTGACGGCGACGACCGGAGCGGTAGCGAAGGGAGGAAGCGGTCAAGCGTCGGCATTAAACGCTTTGTTCAGATCGTCGCCCGCTTCGCTCAGACGATCTAACCTTATTCGTTAGCTGAATCATTGGAACCGCTCCAGGAACGTAGTTAGCGCCTCTTGTGGATCGTCTAGGTCCGATACCACAACTTTGATCTCCCACTGTTCAAGAATTGCCTCCTGAACGGGATTAGGGCGGTTAGTAAAAAAGTACGATTTCGGCTGTACGCCCTTTCGCTTTTCAGAACGCCATAGCTTCGCGAGCTTGTAAAACAGGTAGCGGAGATTAACGTCCGAAAGGCTATACCCGACAAAGAGAACTGATTTTCCCAGCACATCCGATCTAAGTTTTATATCAAGGGGCGTTTCAAATTCCAGGCGCTCAAAGTACGCAGACTCATCTAGTACGATGCTATCGTCGTCATCGAAGTCACCGTGAAACTTAATGATTTGCGGGACCCCATCTCTAATGGTCGGTATGTCCGAAACGCCAGCGACCTTGATGTATCGCCTGGAGTAGAAATCGAAGGAATGTTCCAACCAGCGGTCATAATTGGTTGTATAAATCATTGGGAAGTGCGCTTTGGCGATGAGCTCATGAACTTTGGACTTCGTGATATCGACTGAAGTGGAATGCCAATTGGTATCCATCCAGCTACGCAAAGGCCCGATACTTCCCTTCTTTAAGCGGTAGTATTCGGCTAACGCGAGGCTGTCCCCAAAGGACTTATAGATCGCGGGGTCGTATCCCAGCTCGATAGCGATGTGATCGATTAGCTCCGACCAAGTAGGCAAGCCAAGATTCTTCGACACCCCAGCGCCGACGAAGAGAATGACGTTCCCATCTCTATATGAAGATATGAGTTCTTCCATCAAGCGTGTGCCTTCTTCAGGAAATCGGAGAACTCATCAAAGGCTCGGCGTCTCATGGATATTTCGTTCTTTTCTGCCCCTAACTCGGCGAATGTTTTGTTGTAGCCGTCGGGGATAAAAACGCAATCCCATTGGAAGGCCCTATTACCTTTCGGTTCTTGCGCTATCCTGCCGCCGATTTCTCCCGTGAATGTATGTATTTTTCGACCGTCGCAGTACGCGATAACTGTCTTCGCCGTCAGAGTAGGGGGATCGAGCTTACCGAGTAGTTCCGAGAATCTGTCCGCCTGCAGCTTGTCCCACAACACCTGCGTTAAGCCTCCGGGAAATCCTTTAAGAGTGTCGATATAAAGCCCAGTGTGCTCGATGAAAACCGGTCTTCCGATTATGTGAAACGCTTTTATAGCCTTGTCGCGTACGATGGCGTCGATATCTTCGGTTTGGATCTCGTGGATTTCGATCGGGGCGTGGACAACGGATATCCCTGTCCCTTCGAGAATAGCTGCCACTTCTTCTGCTTTATGTGGGTTTTTTGTTAGGAATCGAAGCTTCACGCCGTGACACCATTTCCAGAGCGATGAAATTGGGTTGATACAGCTAACGTTCAGAATAACGCGACCCAAGCCGTGCTGGCGCGAAAGCTTGACATTTTGCGCGAACGGTGCGCGCGGTTTGGGGTCGCAGTTTATTCGCTTGTTGGGCTAGTATTCGCTGACTTCAATTGAACAACTTTAAGTTCTTGAAGCGCCGAGAAGACGTTTTCCATCTGATCTACAACAGCTTTTTCCGAGCATTTCCTTTCGTACAAATATCCGAGCATTTGTACTGTAGAATTGAAACAGGCTTCGCTATTCTGGTAACGATATGCCGCGAACTTCCAATCTACTCCGACCGGAATGTCGGGACGCGAACAAGCGTTTTTCAGCTCTAGGGAAGGATGAACCGCTAGGTCTCTGTACTTCATTATGTCAATAATGGCTTGCCGAAACTGCTCGAACACGCTTTTGTCCAGCGCGTAAACGCGCCGGATAACCTCGGCGACTTGCTTCGCTCTTGACGTCTTTTTCTCCTTCCAATGTTCGATATCGGATTCCGATAGCTTCGCATATGGACGGAGTTGGTCGTACAACGCATCAAGCGCGATACCACACGATACAAAAACCTGCATTGATGGCTCTAGCTCTGATATCAGAAGCGCTTTCTGGCTTTCCGTGTCTTCAGACCACTCTTCAACCAAGGCTTGCGATGCACTTTTCGCTAGCCGGAGGTTATCGCGGGCGATTCTGATCCAGATAGGTAGTACATTGTACGCTGTAGAAAGAATAAGTTTGGAACCACTTTCCGCGTTGTCTCCAAGGCTGATTGTAAAGTCCCCAGGAAGAATCCCGACTTTCATGCCCCGAAAGATGAGCACCCCTTTGGACATTGTTCATCCCCTTGTAGCCCAACGCCAAGCCTCAGCGGAGCGCCCCCTTTTGCGCGTCCGCTGGAGGCGCATGTTAGAAATTAGTATTCTATATTCTCTCGCTCGATTACCATCTGAAGAAAAACAAGGTATTGCTTTTTTACATCTTTATGACTAAACTGAAGTTTCTCATTTCCGCATAGCGAGATCATAATATAAGCAAACACTAATAAACGCGCATATTAGTGAAAGCTTATTGACGAATGCCATGCGGCGGCAATGACAAAAAGGGTGTGACAAGCGCGGGCAAATCGGCGAATAAACAAGCAGTTAAAGGTGAATACGGGCTCGCTTCGGCG